>NZ_JBZEGJ010000002.1:0-741247 GCF_058310475.1 Microbacterium sp. Z12_35
GGCGGGTTCTTCCTGAGTTGGGCGCGCTGCACCGTGTTCGGCGGTGCGGTCGCGCGGCGGCGGGGATCCGGCTGCGGTATGTCGGCCGTGCGGGCGGACGCCGAGCTGGCGCGTTGGTTCGCCGTTTTGGGGCCGCCCGGGCCTGCCTAACTCAGGCCAGGTGCGCCTGGGTGGGGGAAGACACCGGTGTCGGGGCGGGTTCTTCCTGAGCTAGGTGCGCGCTACTCGTGTTCGGCGGCGGGGTCGCCCTGGCCAGGGCCAGGACGCACGGCGGCATCGTCGCGGATGTCGACGCGCGTCACGCCCTCCCGGTGGGTGACGTCGATCCGCGGCGCGGCGTCGGCCTCGGTGGCATCGGGCGCCGTCGTCAGCTGATCGGTGCGCTTCTCGTCGTCGGTCTGGGGGTCGCTCATGGCATCTCCAAAGGGTCGGGTTCAGGTTAGGCGGTGCGCCACTCGTCGCTGGTGAGGTGCGATCCGGCCTGGGGTCCCATCTGCAGCATCCCACCGTCCACGACCCAGCTCGCACCCGTGACGTACGACGCGGCCGGGGAGGCGAGGAATGCGACGACCGCCGCGATCTCTTCCGGGCGACCAGGCCGGCCGAGGGGGATGCCCGGGCGATGCGTCTTTTCGGCATCCTCGGCATCCATGTCGTTCAACGGTGTGGCGATCTCGCCGGGGGCGACGGCGTTGACGGTGATGCCCTGCGCGCCGAGCTCCTGCGCCATGGTCTTCACGAGACCGCCGAGGCCGTGCTTGGCGGCGACGTACGCGGCGCTCCCCACGCGCGGCTGGTGCTCGTGCACGCTCGAGACCGCGATGATCCGTCCGCCCCTGTCGGCAGCTGCCATCCGGCGGGCAGCGGCCTGCATGCCCACGAAAGCCGCATCGAGATTGAGACCGACGTCCTGACGCCAGCCGGACAGGTCGAGATCGAGCACGTGACCGCCGACGCCGCCGCCGGCGTTGTTGACGAACACGTCCACCCCGCCGAGCTCATCGGCGAGGGCGTCGAGGACGTGGCCGGCGGTTTCCAGGTCGGTCGCGTCGAACTGGGTCACGACCGCGCGGCCGCCGCGGGCGCGGACGGCCTCGGCGGTGCGCTGCGCGCCCTCCTCGTCGGAGTGCCAGGTGATGCCCACGTCCATGCCCGCTTCGGCCAGCGCGACGGCGCACGCGGCGCCGATGCCGGAGTCGGAACCGGTGACGATCGCGTGCCGGGGGGAGAAGTCGTCGGTATGCATGGCTCGACGCTACGAGCATCCGGGCGCCGCGCAGACGCCCTTTACATCCGCTCACCGCGGCGTTAGCGTTCCCGGTTCGCACTAGCGCGGGGCCGTGATCCCCGCCGACTGGACCCCGCACCGCCGGCCGGACGACCGAGAACTCGTGGGATGGATCCGCCCCGCGGGGGGCGCGTGGGTCGCCGTGTCTCTCCTCGGACGCGACGTGAGTGAGGCGGTCGAGTGGCTCGACGCGGAGGCCGTGCTCGAGCAAACGGGCTTGGCGTGGATGGCGGGCATCTGGATGCTGGAGGGCGTGGCCGATCGACCGCTCCGGGTGAAGCTCGTCGAGGTCACACCTGAGCGCGTCGTCGTGCAGACCGACGACTTCGGGGCCATCGACGTTCCCGTGGAGCGTTTCGAACTGCCCTGGCCTCCGCCTCGAACGCTCCGACCGCGGGATGACGGAGACCGCGAGTAGCCTGACGCCATGCGCGCGAGGCGGCCTCCCACGGGGGTCGTCGTCGTGCTCGCCGCGATGGTGCTGGCCGGCTGCGCGGCCCCGGGGGATGCGGCATCCACGGCGCCTCCCGACGGAGTGAGCGTGAGCCTCGTGCAACTGCGGTCGGATGTCGCCGCGCGGCAGGCGCAGGTGCAGATCCGCAACGACGGCGATGCGGCTCTCGCGGTCGGGGCGGTGCAGGTGGCATCCCCCGGGTTCGCCGGCACCGCCGAGCGCGTGGTGGACCGGGTGACGACCGTTCCGCCGGGCCGCGCTGTGGATGTCCGCGTGCAGCTCCCCGCCATGGACTGCACGACAGCGGATGCGGGTGCTCCGACGGTCACGGTGAAGCTCGAGATCGGCGGCGCCCTGCGCACCGTGGTCGCCGACATCCCCGACCCGCTCGCCTTCCTTCCCGCGTTGCACGCGCGCGAGTGCCTGGGCGCCGCGCTTGCCGCCGTCGCCACCGTCACGATCGAAGGCTTCACCCCGGCCCCGCCGGGCGGCACGGGAACGCTCACCCTGTCCATCGCGCCGACCGGGGTCGGTTCGGCCCGGCTGTCCGCGGTCGACTCGACGCCGCTGCTCATGTTCGCGGCCGACGCTCCCGCAGCCCCGTACCCCCTCGACGTCGAGATCAGGCCGGATTCGCCGGCGACGACCCTCGACATCCCGCTCGTGCCCCAGCGCTGCGACCCGCACGTCGTGCAGGAGGACAAGCGCGGCACGATCTTCACGGTCGATGTCGCCGTCGACGGCGTGACCGGGGATGTCGATCTGCCCGCGCCGCCGCCCATGAAAGCGCGGATGCTGTCGTGGGTGGCCCAGTGGTGCGGGTTCGGCACGCCCGGATGACGCGGCGTGGACGCATCCGTACGCTGTCGCCATGGACCACGGCGACATCGCTCCGCTCGACCCGGCCGCCGCCGCGCGCGGGATCTCCCGGCTCACGCAGTCGGACATCTACCGCGCAGGGATCAGCGGAACCCGGCCGCAGGTGCCGGTGGACGCGACGGCGCTGGAGGAAGCGGCGCGACGCCGGCTGAGCGCCGCGGCCTTCGCCTATCTCGCCGGGGGCGCGGGAGCGGAGCGCACCGTCGCGGCGAACCGCGCCGCGTTCGAGCGGTGGCAGGTGTGGCCGCGGCCCCTTCGCGATGTCGCCGAGCGCGATCTGTCGATCGAGCTGTTCGGCCGGCGACTGCCGACGCCGCTGCTTCTCGCGCCCCTCGGGGTGATGGAGATGGCACATCGCGACGCCGACCTCGCGGTGGCCCGCGCCGCGGCCGAGCTCGGCGTGCCGTACACGCTCAGCAACCAGGCATCCGTCGCGATGGAGGCGGTCGCGGCGGCAACGCCGGCAGCCTCGAGGCTGTTCCAGCTGTACTGGTCGTCGTCCGACGAGCTGAATGCGTCGCTGCTGCGCCGAGCCGAGGAGTCGGGATGCTCCGCGATCGTGGTGACGCTCGACACCCACCTCCTGGGATGGCGCACGCGCGACCTCGACCTCGCCTACCTGCCCTTCACGCGGGGACTCGGCATCGCGCAGTACACCTCGGATCCGGTGTTCCGGCGGATGGTCGCCGAGCGGGCCGGGGCGAGGGATGCCGACGGCGCCCCGGGCGTGCGGATCACCCCGAAGGCGATCGCCGCGGGGATCACCATCGCCCGCAAAGGCTCGGCGCTGACCGGAGGCGGGGTCCGGGAGGGTCTGCGCTCTCCCCTGCCCCGCGCGGCCGTGGAGACGTTCCTCGACGTCTTCTCGACCCCGTCTCTCACCTGGGATGACCTCGCCCGGGCGCGCGAGTGGACCTCTCTGCCGATCGTGCTGAAGGGCATCGTCCATCCCGACGACGCCTCCCGCGCGATGGATGCCGGCGCAGACGGGGTGTGGGTGTCGAACCACGGCGGCCGGCAGATCGACCTGTCGGTGCCGACGCTGGACGCTCTTCCCGCCGTCGTCGACCGTGTCGGCGGGGCGGTTCCGGTGATCTTCGACTCGGGTGTGCGACAGGGTTCCGACGTCTTCACCGCCCTCGCACTCGGGGCGACGGCGGTCGCGGTGGGACGGCCTTACGCGTACGGGCTGGCGGTCGCGGGGCAGGCAGGCGTGCGGGAGGTGGTCCGAAACGTCCTCGCCGAGCTCGACATCACCCTGGGGCTCGCTGGTTTCACGACGGTCGCCCAGGTCGGCCCGGCTGCGCTGCGCGACGCGAGGGCGTGACCCGCGGCTTTCGGCGCGGCGGCCGCCGGCGGGCGTGAGCCAGGCCTTTTCCGCGCGGCTGCCGCCGACGGGCGTGAGCCGGGCCGCAGGCGCCGCTCGATAGAATCGAGGTACCGCGACTTTCCGCGGCATCCCACCCTCTTTGCGACCATTGGAGCCACCGTGGCCGAACAGTCCCGCCTTGACAAGGTCATCGCCCTCGCCCGCCACCGCGGGTTCGTCTTCCAGGCGGGCGAGATCTACGGCGGCTCTCGCTCGGCGTGGGACTACGGCCCCCTCGGCACCGAGCTGAAGGAGAACATCCGCCGCCAGTGGTGGCAGACGTTCGTCCGCGGCCGCGGGGACATGGTCGGCCTGGACTCGTCGATCATCCTCCCCAAGCGCGTGTGGGAGGCATCCGGTCACGTTGCGACGTTCACCGATCCGCTCGTGGAGTGTCTGCACTGCCACAAGCGCTTCCGCGCCGACACCCTGGTCGAGGACTTCGAGGCGCGCAAGGGCCGGCCGGCCGAGAACGGGCTCGCTGACATCCCGTGCCCCAACTGCGGCACGAAGGGCCAGTACACCGAGCCGAAGGCGTTCTCCGGTCTCGTGAAGACCTACCTCGGCGTCGTCGACGACGAGAGCGGCCTGTACTACCTGCGGCCCGAGACCGCGCAGGGCATCTTCGTGAACTTCAGCAACGTCCTCACGGCCTCGCGTCGCAAGCCGCCGTTCGGCGTCGGGCAGGTCGGCAAGGCGTTCCGCAACGAGATCACCCCCGGAAACTTCATCTTCCGCACGCGTGAGTTCGAGCAGATGGAGATCGAGTTCTTCACGCCGCCCGCAGAGGCGGACGAATGGTTCGACCACTGGGTCGAGGCGTGCTGGAACTGGTTCGTCGACCTCGGCGTCGACCCCGCGAACATGCGCCGCTACGACGTCCCCGTCGAGGACCGCGCGCACTACTCCGCCGGCACGATCGACGTCGAGTACCGCTTCGGATTCCCCGGCAAGGAGTGGGGCGAGCTCATGGGCATCGCCAACCGCACCGACTTCGACCTGAAGAACCACTCCGAGGCATCCGGTCAGAGCCTCACCTACTTCGACCAGGCCTCGGGCGAGAAGTACACGCCCTTCGTCATCGAACCCTCGTTCGGCTTGACGCGCGCGATGATGGCGTTCCTCGTGGACGCCTACGAAGAGGAAGAGGTGCCCAACGCCAAGGGGGGCACCGACAAGCGCACCGTGCTGCGCCTTGACCCGCGCCTGGCGCCGGTCAAGGTCGCCGTGCTGCCGCTCTCGCGCAACGAGAGGCTTTCGCCGCTGGCGCGCGAGGTCGCCGACGGCCTCCGCGGCCTGTGGAACGTCGACTTCGACGACGCCGGTGCGATCGGCCGTCGCTACCGCCGCCAGGACGAGATCGGCACGCCCTTCTGCGTGACCGTCGACTTCGATTCGCTCGACGACCGCGCCGTCACCGTCCGCGACCGCGACACGATGGCGCAGGAACGCGTGCCGCTGGAGAACCTGCACACGTACCTGGCCGAGCGCCTGCGCGGCGCCTGACCCGCCGCATCCCGCGCCCGGCGGCCGGCGCCCCGCCCCCGGGTCGGCGCCCCGCCCCCGGGTCAGCGGGCGGCGGTCAGCGGGTCGTCGCGCGGTAGGAGTCGCCGATGATCCCCGCCAAGACGTCGAGGTCGACGGTGGAGGCATCCCTCACGTAGAGGCACCCGATGCCGGTCGTGTGCGGGCCGAGGTGCTCGAGTTCAGCGGCGTGGGCATCGACGCCGTCGGCCAGATAGATCGTCGTGGCCGTCTTGCGCGGAGCGAAGCCGACCGCGGCGGTGTCACCCTCGCGGCCGCTGTCGTATTTGTAGTGGTGCGACCCGAATCCGATGATCGACCCCCACAGGGTGGGCTCCTCGCCGGTCACCCGAGCGAACACGTCCAAGAGAGTCTCCGCATCGCGCCGGCGCTTGGCCGGTTCTACTCGGTCGACCAGCGCCTGAACATCGGCAGGAACGTCCATGTCACTTCTCCTTCGCGGCGGCCTTCGTTGCCCGCTTGAACTCGCGCACCTTCATGAGCGACTCGGGGCTGGTGATGTCGGCGACGGAGCGGAAAGATCCGTCCTCGCCGTAGGGGGCGGATGCTTCGCGCCACCCCTCCCCGGTGAAGCCGCACTGCTTGCCGAGGAGTGCGAGGAAGATCTTCGCCTTCTGCTCGCCGAAGCCGGGCAGCGCCTTCAGGCGTTTCAGCACTTCCGGCCCGGTCGGGGTGCCCCGTGTCCACAGAGCGGCGGCATCGCCGCCCCACTCCTGCTCGATCGCCGCGCACAGTGCCTGGACACGAGCGGCCATCGAGCCGGGGTAGCGGTGCACGGCCGGCGGCGTCTTGAAAGCCTCCGCGAACGCCTCCGCGTCGTAGTGCGCGAGGGTCGCGGCATCCACCGAGCCGACGCGCTCCCGGATCTTGAGCGGGCCGGTGAACGCCGTCTCCATCGCGATCTGCTGATCCAGCAGCATCCCGATCAACAAAGCCAGGGGGTCGTCGCTGAGCAGCGCGTCGGCTGCGGGATCGTCGGTGATGCGCAACGTCATGCCGCCATCCTCCCACCCACCTCCCCGGGCGCCCACCCACCGATGCGGCTGCCGGGTCGAGGCGTCTCCGCGTCGGGCTGCGCGGCCCTTGCGCGCGACCTCGGGAGAGAGATCGCGACATAGGCTGGGCGGAATGGACCACCTCCTTGCTCTCCACCGCCTCCGCGATGCCGTCAACGCCCACGAGGCTGCGCGGATCGCGGCGAACTTCTCCGAGGACTACTCCGTCGAGGCTCCTAGGGATCCCCACCTCTCATTCACCGGTCGCGCACAGGTGGAACGGAACTGGCAGGCGATCCTCGGGAGACTCCCGGATCTGAAAGCCGATCTGCTCCGCTGGGCGGTGCAGGGTGACGAGGTGTGGTCGGAGTGGACGATGTCCGGCACGGCGAGCGACGGAGGGGCGGACACGCTGGCCGGCACGGTGATCTGGCGCACCGATGACGACGGTCTCGTGTCGTGGGCGCGGTTCTATCTCGGCCCCGTGGTCACCGCAGCGCCGAAGGCATCCGCGCTCGGGGCTGTTCCGTCAGCGCCGGGCGCGTGACCGCCGAGTCGACGGGGCTGGGCGACTCGCGGAGTCGACGGGACTGAGCGAACCGCGGAGTCGACAGGGCTTCGTGACTCGCGAATTCCCCGTGGTCTCCGCCCGGCCGACCTTGGGGGGCCGGCGGTCCTGCAGGGGTCAGGCGACGCCGGAGCCGGCGTCGGTGGCGCGCTCGTCCTCGTCCGCGACGTCGACGTCGATGTCGAAGAGGGTCGAGAGGGCGGCGAAGTACTCCTCGCCACGCCCGAGTTCCGCGAGCTCGTGCGCGCGGGCCGTGGGAGTGTGCAGCAGCACGCCGACGAGGTGGCGGAGCGCCTGCTCCGTGCGACCGTCCTCGTCACCGCGGGCCTTCGCGCGGGCGATCTCGGATTCGAGGGCGGCGAACGCATGGGCGCGCAGGGCCACCACACCGGGGGTGACGTTGCGGCGCTCGCCGAGGACGGCGAAGCGGCGGGCTGCGTCGCGGACGACTTCGCGCGCCGCATCCGTGGCCTGCAGCTCCTCCAGCGGCGCGTGCAGGCGGATCGTCTCGAGGTCGAGGAGATCGACACCCGCGACGGTTGCCACGTCCGGCTCGACGTTGCGGGGGAGGCCCAGGTCGATCACGAGACGCCGCTTTGCGGCGGGATACGGTTCCAGGGCGCCGGCGGCGAACGTCGCGGCGCTGAGAACGGTGTGCTCAGCGGTCGTGCACGTGATGATGAGGTCGGCCTGCGCGGCGACGGAGGGGAAGCGCTCGGCCGCGATGGCCTGCAGCCCGTGCTTGGTCGCGAACTTCGCGGCGCGGCCCGACGGGGAGTAGACCGAGATGTCTTCGGCGCCCTGGTCGCGCAACGCCGCCAGTGTGGCCGCGGCATACGACCCCGTGCCCACGAGCAGAACGCGCAGAGCGGACCAGTCGGCGATCCGGCTTCCGGCGAGCTCGAGGGCGAGGCGCACCAGCGAGCGACCGGCGCGCCCGAGCGCCGTGGCGTTCTTCACGCCGCGCTGAGCCTCCGACGCGCGCTGGAACAGCCGCTCCAGGTCGCCCGAGGTGGTGCCGAGGCGCCGGGACTCCTTGAGAGAGCGGCGCACCTGTCCGGCGATCTCACCCTCGCCGATGACGACGGACTCGAGACCGGATGCGACGGCGAACAGGTGCTCGGCCACGTCATCGCCGCCCAGCACCTCGTACGACCCGGTGAGTTCGCCCGCCGGCACACCGGTGGCCGCTTCGATCGCGGCGAGAGTGGCCTCGACGCCGAGGGCCGTGGATGCGGTGACGGGCTCGTCCAGGTCGACATACGCCTCGAAGCGGTTGCACGTCGCGACGACGACGGCACCCTGCACGAATTCGGAGTGCGCGGAGATGAGCGGTGCGATGGGGACCGAGGAGACGCTGAGGCGCTCGAGAAGCTCGAAGGGCGCGGTCTTATGACTCGCGGAGACGCACAGCAGCACGAGACAAGATTCTACCCGCGGGCGGCTGGGCGTTGGCGCTATGCCTCGACGACGAGCGATACCCCCGGCGCGGCTTCCTACACTGGTGACGTGCACTGGTCTTCCGCCGGCTCGTTGGAGCCCGTCCCCGCCCTGGATCGCCTCGCCTCGCTGCCGCCCACGGTCGCGGCGGCCCTCGTCGCCCTCGACCCCGATCTCGCGCCACTCGTCGGCGTCGCCGACATCGACCCGGACCTGGCCGATACGGCAGCGTTCGTCCAGCGGTACGGGTCACCGCTCGAGCAGAGCGCCAACTGCGTCATCGTGAAGGGCAAGCGCGGCAGCGACATCCGGTACGCCGCATGCCTCGTGCTCGCCACCACGCGCGCCGACGTCAACGGCACCGTGCGCCGGCGGCTGGATGTGCGCAGCGCCTCCTTCGCCCCGATGGCCGAAGCGGTCGAGCTGACCGGCATGGAGTACGGCGGCATCACACCACTGGGGCTTCCGTCGGACTGGCCGATCCTGGTGGATGCGGCCGTCGCCGCCGCCCCCGACGTCGTCGTGGGCGCCGGCATCCGCGGTGCCAAACTCTTCCTCCCCGGCTCCGTCCTCGCCGCGCTCCCGCATGCCGAGGTGATCGACGGGCTCGGGATGCCGCCGCGCGAGGCGTAGCGGCTCTGGCGACGCGGGCGTCGGGGAACCGATCGATCCGTCACATCAGTTCGCTGTCCCGGCGCCGTGAAGGAATCTCGATGAGCTCGGTGATGACGCCGAGGAGGTCCTCGGTATCGAAGTAGGCGTAACCGCCGTCGCCGTCACGCCCGGTCGCCCGTCCCGTCTGAATCGGTTCAAAGCCCTCGTCCTGCATCGCGGCGGTCGCTTCGGCGATCGAGTCGACATAGAACCCGAAGTGGTGCATACCGTAGCCATGGCGGGCGATCCACTCGGTGTAGATGTTCGGGCCGTCGATGCTCTCGACCAGCTCGATCTGCGGCCCTTGTTCCACGAAGGCCAGGCGCATCTTGTAGGAGCTCGGTTCGCCGCGGTAGGTGAGCCCCTCAAGGTTCTCCGGCCCGTAGGTGAAGATCGACCAGTCCTCTCTGCCGAGGAGGAGGCTGTACTGGGCCAGTGCCTCCTGCAGGTCGGGAACCAACAGGCCGATCTGAACGACCTTCAGTGAGTGAAGCGCCTTCGGAAGGACGAGTGCGGATAGATCTGTCATGCGATGTTCCTCTTCTCTTGTGCAGGGATGTGGTGTCCGTCCACGGATCAGGAGGGGTCGCGCTCGGCTTCCAGGAGTGCGGTGCGCGCCTCGCGGCGTCGTCGCTGCTCGGCGGGGTCCGGCACGGGTACCGCGGCGATGAGACGCTGCGTGTACGCCTCCTGCGGCGCTCGCAGGATCTGGCCCGTCGCGCCCGTCTCGACGATGGTGCCGTGACGCATCACCACGATCCGGTCGGCGAGGGTGTCGACGACGGCGAGGTCGTGGCTGATGAACAGACACGCGAAGCCCAGGTCGGCCTGGAGCCGCCGGAGCAGTTCGAGGACAGTCGCCTGCACCGAGACGTCGAGCGCCGACGTCGGCTCGTCGGCCACGAGCAGCTTCGGCTCGAGCGCGAGCGCCCGCGCGATGCCGATGCGCTGCTTCTGTCCGCCGGAGAGCTCGTGCGGGTAGCGGGAGCGGCACGATCTGGGCAGTTCGACGGCGTCCAGCAGCTGCTGCACGCGCTTGTCGAGCGCGGCCCCCTTGGCCGCTCCCGCCAGCAGAAGAGGCTCGCCGATCGACTGCCAGATCGGAAGACGGGGATTGAGCGACGACGACGGATCCTGGAAAACCATGCCGACGTCCTTGTGCACGGTGCGGAGGACCCGCCGGTCCGCCTGCGAGATGTCGGTGCCCACGACGGTCACCCGCCCCTCCGCGATCGGGACCAGTCCGATCGCCGCGCGACCGACGGTCGTCTTGCCGGAGCCGGACTCGCCGACGACCCCGGTGACCTCGCCGGGGTAGATCGCGAACGTCGCGTTGTCGACAGCGCGGAAGGCGGGCACAGGCCCGTGCTTGGGGTATTCGATCGAGACGTTCGTGAACTCGAGCACGGGGTCGCCGAGGCCCGCGCGACGCTCCACGTCCTGACGCGCCGCGACTTCGGCCAGTCGGATCGCCGACGTGTCTCCCGCGAGTGCGGCGGTCGTGTCGATCTCGTCCCCGCGGGTGTCGCCGATGCGGGGGACTGCCGCGAGCAGCTGCTTCGTGTAGGGATGCTGCGGCTGGGTGAAAACCTCTCCGACCCTGCCGCGCTCCACGATCTCGCCGTCGCGCATGACGACCATGTCGTCGGCGAGGTCGGCGACGACCCCCATGTCGTGGGTGATGAGCAGGATCGCGGAGTCCAGGCGGTGGCGCAGGTCGCGCATGAGGTCGAGGATCTCGGCCTGCACGGTGACGTCGAGCGCCGTCGTCGGCTCGTCGGCGATGAGCAGCCAGGGGTCGCACGAGATCGACTGGGCGATCATGGCGCGCTGGCGCTGGCCGCCGGAGAGCTGGTGGGGATACGAGTGGAACGCTTTGACCGGGTCGGGCAGCTCGACGAGATCGAGCAGCTCGAGTGTGCGTTTCTTCGCCTGACTCGGCGACACCCCGAAGTGGGTCCGCACCGTCTCGATGATTTGGAAGCCGACCGTGAGAACGGGATTGAGTGCCGTCATGGGCTCCTGGAAGATGACGGCGATCTCGCTCCCGCGCACACGCCGCAATTCGCTCGGGCGCAGCCCCAGGATTTCCCGTCCGGCCAACTTGACGCTGCCGCGAACGCGTGCGTTCTTCGGCAGGAGCCCCAGCATCGCCATCGAGCTCGCGCTCTTACCAGAGCCCGACTCGCCGACGATCGCGAGCGCCTTGCCGGCTTCTACCGTGTAGCGGAGCTTCTTGGCAGCGGGCACCCAGTAGTTGTCCACGGCGAAGTCCACGGACAGCCCGTCCACCTCGAGAAGCGGGCCTGTGACGCCGTGACGGTCGCGGAGCTGGTTCATCGGTCGTTCCTGACTTCCTGGCTTGACAGAATGATCAGATGGGCGAATCGGTCACGCTCCACTCGCGCTTCAATCGCACCCTGGCGGTCGTGGTCTGGGTGGTGTGCGGGCTCATTGCGGTGGGCGCCCTGCTGGGCGACGAGCGGCTCGTGCCGCTCTCCCCGGCCGCGGCGCTGCTGTCGCTGTTCGGATGGGCCGGGCTGTGGCGCCCAGGTGTACGGGTCGACGACGCGGGCGTCGTGATTCAGAACGTGACCCATCGCGTCACCATCCCGTGGACCGCGCTCATCCATGTCGACACGCGGTACGCCCTGACGCTGCATACGCCGTCCGGCAAGTTCGCCGCGTGGTCCGCGCCCGCACCGGGCCTCATCGGGTCGATGCGCGCCAGCCGCAATGCCACGAACCGCGAGACCCGCGCGGCCGACGCGTCGCTGCGCGCAGGCGACCTCCTCGGCACGGAGTCGGGCAGCCCCGCGACGGTCGTGCGCGAGCAGTGGCGCCGGCGCCTCGACAGCGGGCAGGTGCAGACCGGGATCGCCGACGACGTTCCCGTTCGCCGCCAGTGGGATACGCCGGTGCTCACGGGACTCGCCGCCTTGGCGGTGGCGAGCGTCGGGGCGCTCGCCGCAACCGGCTGACGGCTCGTCACGCGTCACGATTCGCGCCTCGCGTACGGGTGCGGCTCATCGCGGGACAGTCCCACGGCCGTCGTCGAACCGGTGTTCGTTGTGATCGGACCGACCGGGACGTCCGAGACCACGTCCTGGGTGCTGATGATCGCGGCATCCTTCGGCAGCTCTTTCACGCGACGGAAATTGATGCGCTTATGCCGGTGGTCGAACGCGTCGCGCAGGCCGTCGCCGACGAAGTTGACCAGGAGCGAAAGCAGCACGATGAAGAACGCCGGCCACCAGAACAGCCATGGTCGCGTCTGGAACGCCGACTCGTTGGCGCTGATGAGAAGACCGAGCGACACCTCGGGCGAGCGGACGCCGAAGCCGAGGAAAGACAGCGCCGTCTCGTAGAGGATTGCCACCGCGATGAGCAGCGTCGTGGAGACGATGATGACACCCGTCGTGTTCGGCAGGATGTGCGTGAAGATGATGCGGAGATCCGAAGCCCCGGCGAGGCGCGCCGCTTCGACGAACTCGCGTTCGCGCAGGCTCAGGAATTCGGCGCGCACGAGTCGCGCGATGCCCGGCCACGCGATGAACCCGAGGAAGATCGCGAGCGGCACGGGCCCGAGACCGCCGACCGCGGTGCCGACGACGGCGCCGATGACGAGCACCGGGATCACCATCACGATGTCGGTGAGGCGCATGAGCGCGGAGTCGACCCAGCCGCGATAGTAGCCCGCGATGGCGCCGACGATCACCCCGATGAACGCAGCCGTCAGCCCGATGATGAACATGACGTAGGACGAGTTGGCCGTGCCGCGCATCGTCATCGCGAAGTAGTCCTTGCCGACGGTGTTCTGCCCGAACGGGTGGTCGCCCAAGGAGAAGGGGAACAGTGTCAGGGTGGGCTTTCCGCCGTTCTGGATCGGATAAAGGCTCGTGTGATCCTGCTTCCACCAGCCCGCAATCCCGAAAGCGCCGCTCGCCGAGACAGCCAGCCCGATGACGAGCAGGAACAGGATCAGGCTCACGAGCGCGGGTTTGTGGGTGAGGAACCGGCGGAGGATGAGGCTGCCCTGACTCCGGCCCTTCTCCTCTTCGGTCAGGACGGTGGAACGTCCGGCGGGTGTGGTGCCCGCCGGCGTGGTTCCGGGATCGAGGGGAATTGTCATCACCTGGCCCTCACTCTCGGGTCGAGCGCCGAGTAACTGAGGTCGGCGAGGAAGTTGAACGTGATGGCGAAGATGGCCACGACGACGAAATACGCCATGACCGGGTTCGGGTCGCCCGCGTTCAGGCCTTGCGCGAACAGCGCTCCCATTCCCGAGAACGCGAAGATCCGCTCCGTGATGATGGCGCCTCCGATGAGGCCGCCGACGTCCGCCGCGACGATGGTCGTGATCGGGATGAGGGAGTTGCGGAAGGCATGGCGTCCGATCACCGTGCGCTCGGGGAGACCCTTCGCCCGCGCTGTCCGGATGTAGTCCTGGTTCAGCGTCTCGAGCATTCCGCCTCGTGCGTAGCGCGTGTATCCCGCGAAGGAGATGAGCATCAGGCTGATCATCGGCAGCAGGAGGTGCGTGAACGAGTCGATGCTCTGGATCCAGAAGTCGCCCTGCAGGTTCGGCGTCTGCGACCCGACGGTCGCGATGGGGCGTCCACGGACCCCGGGGTTGGTCATGTAGTCGTTCCATCGCTGCATGTACTGGTCGAGGATGATGACCCCCGTGCCGAGGAGGCCCGAGAACGCGCCGATGCGCATCGCCTGCCCCTTGTCGTACTCGCCGAGGATCCATCCCGCGAGGACGCCGACGCCGGTCGCGAGCACGAACAGCAGCGCAACGCCCCACGGTCCGAACCCCCTGAGCACAGGCTGCAGGACGAAGTACGCGGCGATGAGAACAAGGGTCACGGCACCGGCCGTGCGCCAGGCGAAGCGTGCATGGGGGCCCGCGATGATGAGCACCGCACCGGCGGCGAGGGCCGCGATGAACAGCGGTGCGAGAACGGGGCCCAGCGATGGGTCGAGGAACCACGCGGTTACCGACATGGCGTAGAGCATGATGGCGCTCGTGAGGACGGATGCGGCGAACACCGCGAGCCGCCGCAGGCGATGACCGCCGATGATCGCCTGCCAGAACAAGCCCGATACCAGCGACAGGCCGATGATCCATGTCCAGGAGAAGACGGGCGCTCGGAGCCAGTCGTTGAAGCCGAGGGCGACGAAGACTTTGAGCAAGACGCCCATGACGAACGACGGGAGCGAATAGAAGAAGAAGCTCGCGAACGTGAAGGTGTAGTCGACGGCGCTGTACTGGCGGAGAGCCGAAACGATGCCCACCAGGATGCCGAGCACGATGGCGAAGACCGTGGAGGCCGTCACCAGCTGGAGTGTCGATCCCACGGCTCGGCCCAGGAGGATCGTGACGGGCTGATTCTCAATCGTGACTCCGAGGTCACAGCCGCGGAACGGGACGACGCACTGAGCGGCGCCGATGAGCCAGTTGAACCAGCGGACTATGACGGGCTGGTCGAGGTCGAGCCAGTCGATGCGCTGCGCAATCAGCTGGTCGCGGTTGGGGCTGTTCGACGCGTAGAGGTCTGAGAGCGGGTCGCGTGCCCACGCCACCATGGCGTACATGACGAAGGAGGCGGCGACCAGGATCAGCACGGACACGCCGATGCGTCGCAGAACGTACGAGAGCAAGGAGGTGCGCCCCCTTCAGAGGGTCGAGCATGAGTTGACAGCCAGGGGCGACGGGCTCGTCGCCCCTGGCTCTGTTTCGGTCAGGAGCGGATCACTCCGAGACGGTCCACTCCCAGAAGTTCCACAGCGGGCCGGTCAGGTTTCCCATGAACGTCACGTCCTGGAGGCGATCGGTGTGGGCCGTGAGGCCGGGGACTTGGAAGAGCGGCAGACCGTAGGCGTCGGCGAACATCTCGGCGTCCGCCTCGATGTTGAGGTCATCGATGGCGTCGGCATCCAACGTCGTCGAGAGCTCGCGGGCGATCTCATCGACGCGGGCATTGGCGTACTTGTTGAAGTTCGACCCGCCGGATGAGGCGTAGAGCTGTGGGATTCGGGTGTTGCCGACGCCGGTGTCGAACCAGGCGAAGATGGCCGCGTCGTAGATATCGCTTCCTAGATGCGAACCCCAGTCCTCACGGCCGACGTCCTCGATGATGAATCCGGCTTGCGAAGCGGACGCCTGTATGGCCTCGAACGCCGCCACGCGGTTCGGGTTGTTGATGTTGTAGAGCAGGCGGATCGTCGGGGTCGCACCGGCGAGGAGCTTGGTGGCACCCTCGATGTCGACCTCCGAGTACGCGTCCGACCCGTTGCCCTCCACCGCAGCCGTGTACGACTCCTGCGCAGGGATGAAGAGCCGCGAGTTGAGGACTTCTGCGTCGGCCACGACGGGCTTGATGAGCGTGTCGACGATCTGCTGGCGCGGGATCGTCTTGAGGAAAGCCTCGCGCACGTTCGGATCCGCGAACGGACCCGCGAAGGTCAGGTCGAGGTGGTCGTACGTGAGCTGACTGCCTTCCAGCACCGTGATGTCCGAGATCGCATCGAGAGCTGCGAGCGTGTCGCCGCTGGCCTGCGGGACGATGAGGTCGACCTCGCCGTTGCGGAGCGCCGTGACCTGTGCATTCGGGTCACCGATGAAGCGGATGACCAGCGTGTCGAACTGCGGGGTGAGAGCACCCTTGTACTCGGGGTTGATCTTGAGCGTCATCGACCTCGTCGGCTCCCACGAGTCGATGACCCATGGCCCCCTCGACAGATACAACGACGGGTCACTCGGGAGCGAGGACATGTCGAAGCCTGTGTTCCAGAAGTCCGCTGCGGTCTTCAGCGTCTCATTCACCGGCGCCGGGTTCGCAGCATCACCGCGGGGCGACGTCAGGATGGTGTCGACGAGGCCGTCGAGCTCGACACCGGCCTTCTCTGCGACAACGTGCGCGGGCTGGCCGATCAGGCCGGCGAGGTTCCAGTCCACGAACGGGTTGTCGTACTCGAGAGTGAGCGAGAGTTTGTCGTCGCCGACCTCGGTGATCGTCGACTGGTTGAGGCCCTCGGTGCTGCCCGCGAACGTGAAGTACTGCGTGCCGCTGGTCACGGCGCCGTCGGCGCCGAAGGTCGCGTCGTCGAAGATGCCTGACGCAGCCGCCCAGCCGAGGACGAGGTCGTCGGTGGTGATGGGGGCGCCGTCCGACCAAGCCATACCGTCGTTGAGCGTGTACTTCACCTGGAGCGGGTCTTCGTTGACGATCTCCATCGAGCCGAAGGACTCGTTGGGGACGACCTCGTAGTCGTCACTGATGTAGTAGAAGCCAGGCCGGGTCAGGTAGGCGAGCTTGAGGTTGATCTCGCTGAGACCGGTCGCGCTCTCGGCGTTCGCGCTGAAGAACTCGTTGGTTTCTGCGATCACGACCTGGGCGCCGACGACCTCTTCGGGCGGCCCCACTTCGGGGGTCGTGGTGCAAGCCGCAAGAACGACGGCTGTTGCGCCGACACCCGCGATGACGGCAAGGGCGCGTATGCGCGATGTGCTGTGGGTCACTCTTTCCTCCTGTGCGCCTATGCAACGGGTCTGTCTTCGTCGACAGGGTGTGATCACCGTAGTGGCGCCCCTTCGGAAGTTCTATGTCGATGAGCGCCACACTCGGTCGCAGTATGTAGCCGGATGGGCTACCCCATCCCAAGATCGCTGAGGGCGGCGGGAATCACCCGCGACAGGTGGAGGCTGAGTGTGGGAGTGGCATGACGCCGCTTCGGCCCGAGCGTTGCACCTGTGTCGCATGTCATCGCCCCGCACTCGAACACCCGCGGCTCAACTGCCGCAGAATGTGTCTGTGACCGATAACGATGGGCCGCAGCAGGCGCTTGACGACATGCTCGCCGAGCAGGTGGCGCTCATGACTCTCTTGGCTGAGTCAGCCCCCGCTTCAGAGGTGTTCGCCGTGGCCGAATCCATCGCGAGACGGGCGCCCTCCGAGGCGGCGGGGGCAAGCCTCCGAGAGCAGACACTGCGCGTGAAAGATCTCCTTGATCGTCGGGCCCGTCGAGACCGCGACCTGTCCGCGCTGTTCGACACCGCGAAGGACCTGGCGTCGTTGAAGGACCTCACAGCGATTCTCACGTCGATTGCGGCCCGAGGCAGGGAATTGCTGGGCACCGATCTCGCCTACCTCAGCCTCATCGACGAGTCCGGCACAGAGACCAGTATTCGTGTCACGGACGGGACCGTGTCTCCCCTCCTGCAACACCTCCGACTGCCGATCGACGTCGGCGTTGGTGGCCCCGTTGCCCTCACCGGTATGTCCCATCAGAGTTCTGACTACCTGCGCGACGAACGCATCTCCCACAACGCCGACGTCGATGCTGCCGTGGCGGCTGAAGGAATCAAGGCCATTCTGGGCGTCCCGCTGAAGGTGTCGGGCAATCTGATCGGCATCCTGTTCGCGGCCGATCGATCGCGGCGCACCTTCGCGGCGGACGAGGTGGAGATGCTCTCCTCGCTGGGGACCCTCGCTGCGCTTGCCATCGAGAAGACACAGCTGCTCGACCAGTCTCGTGAGGCTCTCGCGGAGATCGAGAGCGCTCACGCGGCGACAGTTGAGCACCAGGCGGCGATTGATCGCGGAGCTGCTGCGCACGAGCTGTTCACGGCGATCATCTTCCGGGGCGGGGGTTTGGAAGAGTTGACCGCGGCCTTGCACGACGTGCTGGCCGTTCCGGCGGTGATCCTGGATGCCGACGGCGAGCTTCTCGCTTCGGTCGGGTTTCCCCGGGGCCCGGAGAGCCTCCCGAGAGTGCCTCCTCGCGATCCCGAAGCGGGGACTCCGCAGACCGATCGCGAGGGGGAGTGGCTCGTCATTCCCATCGATGCTGTTCATGATCGGCTGGGGGCCCTGGCATTGAGCCATCCGACACCGCTCTCGGACGTCAACGGTCGGATCGCCGCGCGAGCCGCGACGGTCGCAGCCCTCCTGCTGTTCTGGCGGCGATCCGTGGCCGAGACAAGTGATCGAGACCGCAGCGCCTTTCTGATCGAGGCCGTCTCCCGGCCGGCCGGAGTGAAGCCCGCGCACCTGCCGTCGGCGAGCTCCAGCCTGCCCGACGGCGCGGACTGGCATGTGTATGCGATTCGGAGCGAGGTCCCTGACCGCCGCGTGCTTTCTGTTCTCAGCCGGCGGCTCGGCTCGCAGCACGTGATGCACGTCCGATACGCCGACGAGTTGGTCGTAGCGTTCTGGTCGCCTGACCCGGTGTTGAGCGCTGCCGATCTGGCCCCGAGGCTGGCTGCAGAACTCGACGCCGATGTGACGATCGGCGAAGCGACGAGCACTGCGGGTCTGGTCGGCCTGCGCGACGCCTACGAAGAGGCGAGCATGTGTCTCAAGGTGTTGCACGCTCTCGGTCGTCAACGCACAGGCGCGGACCGCACTCGCCTCGGAGTGGCGGGCCTGCTGCTGTCGGATTCCAGAGACCTGAACTCGTTCGTGACCAATCAGCTCGGCCCCGTTCTCGAGTACGACCGGCGCCGTGGGACAGACCTGACCGCCACCCTCGACGCCTACTTCCGTACCAATCGGAGCGTGAACGAGACGGCGCAGGCACTCCACGTTCACCCGAACACGGTGACGCAACGGTTGGCGAGGATCGACCACCTGCTCGGCCCCAACTGGCGCGATGGCACTCCGTCACTGGACGTGCAACTGTCACTGGTGATCCACACCGTCATCCGCGACCTCGCGATGGGGTAGGTCACTCAGATACACATTCCCGCTGAGTATGGCGCTCGTCGACATAGCTTTCCCGCAGGGCCGCGGTTACGGTGATGACACTATGTCAGCGAGGACAGAACAGATCTGCATTGTCGGCGCCGGACTGATGGGGCAGGGCATCGCCCAATCGTTCGCCCTGGGCGGATGGTCGCCCGTGCTCGTCGACCGACTTCCTGAGCTCGCCGAGAAGGGGCTCAGCGAAGTCGAGAGAAGTCTGTCGGCTGCTGTCGGGGCCGACCGCTTGCCGGCGTCGCGTGCCGAGGACGCGTTGAGGCGCATCCGCATCGCGGACGACCTGGGCGAAGCATGCTCCACGGCAGACGTGATCTTCGAAGCCGTCCCGGAGACATTGCGCATCAAGCACACCGTATGGGCCGAGATCTCCGCCGCCACGAGCAACCACACGATGCTGGCCACCAACACGTCAGCGCTCGACATCGACGCGATCGCCGTGGCTGTCGGCACTCCCGGCCGGTTCCTCGGCATCCACTGGTACAACCCCGCTCAGCTGATACCGGGAGTGGAGATCGTCCCGGGCCAAGTCACTTCCCCCGAAACCGTCACTCGGGCGCTTGCGCTCATGACAGCCGTGGGCAAGAAGCCGTTCGTGGTGAAGAACAGCCCCGGTTTCGTGGGCAATCGCCTGCAGTTCGCGCTCATCGCCGAGGCCTTTCGGTGCCTCGAAGAGGGTCTCACGACTGCGGAGAGTATCGATGAGATCGCCCGATCAACCTTCGGCATCAGGCTGGGCGACTTCGGCCCGATACGTCTGGCCGACATGGGTGGTCTCGACACGTACGCGTCGATCCTCACCTACCTGACACAAACCCTCGGGGAACGCTTCGCCGTCCCCGCCCTGCTTCAAAACCTTGCCGATCGGGGAGACGTGGGCGTAAAGAGTGGTCAGGGCGTCTTCTCCTACGAGAACGGCGAAGGCGCGGCGCTCTCGTCCGCCCGTGACGCCGCGCTTGCCCGCCGCCTCGAGAGTGGCGCGAACCGCTCGGCATGATGACGAAACAGGAATTCAGTGTGACCACCATCCAGGACGTGGCCGATGCAGTCGTCGGCACCCGTACCGCTATCCGAAAGCGCTCAGCCATGACAGACACCATTCAGGGGACCCCGACCGTTCAGGGGACCGCGGACGCCCGCTTCGACAAGGTCCGCTCGCTGCTCGCGGAGAACATCGAATCCGGCGTAGAGGTCGGCGCGTCGATCGCCGTCGACCTTCACGGCGAGATGATCGCCGACCTGTGGGGCGGGTATGCGGACGCCGACCGCACCAAACCATGGACGGCCGACACGATCGTCAACATGTGGTCCAGCACCAAGACCGTGACGGCCCTCGCAGCGCTGATGCTCGTGGACCGCGGCGATCTCGACGTCTTCGAACCGGTCGCGACCTACTGGCCCGAGTTCGCCGCGAACGGCAAAGAAGCTGTCCAGGTGCGCCACATCATGTCGCACACGTCCGGCGTCTCCGGGTGGGACACTCCATTCTCGATCGAGGACATGTTCGACTGGGAGAAGTCCACCAGTCAGCTGGCAGCGCAGGCTCCGTGGTGGGAGCCGGGCACCGCCTCCGGCTACCACGCCTCGAACATGGGACATCTGATCGGCGAGGTGGTGCGACGCGTCAGCGGCAAGACGCTGAAGGAGTTCGTTCGCACGGAGATCTCCGAGCCGCTGGGAGCCGACTTCCAGATCGGAGCGCTGCCCCACGACGACCACCGCGTGGCGGAGATCATCCCGTTCAAGAACCGTGCCTTCGACCTCAGCCAGCTGCCACCGGGAAGCCCCATGGAGAAGACCTTCTTCGGCCCCAAGGGAGATCCCAACTCAGCCAACGCCCCGGAGTGGCGACGAGCCGACATGGGTGCGGTGAACGGTCACGGCAACGCCCGGTCGATGGCTCGAATCCTGTCCGCCATCTCGCTCGGGGGGACCGTCAACGGCGTCCGGCTCCTCAGCCCGGACACCATCGACCTGATCTTCCAGGAGCAGGCGAACGGGGTCGACCTGGTGCTCGGGGTTCCCCTGCGATGGGGGATCGGCTACGCCCTGCCGCAGCAGGAAACTGTGCCTGCGATCCCCGACGAGAAGATCTGCTTCTGGGGCGGCTGGGGCGGCTCCATGATCATCATGCACCCCGACCGTGGTCTCACGATCTCGTACATGATGAACAAGATGTCGGATGGCACCATCATCTCCTCCGACGTTGCGGACACCTACATCACGGCCATCTACGAAGCCCTTGCATGACGCGTACAACTCGGGTGGTGTCGAGGCGCCCATGACGGTACCTGACGGCGGTGGATCGATGCGCGCGGTCGTCGCGGTGCGTCCTGGCGGACCCGATGTGCTCGCCGTGGTGCATCGGCCCCGGCCCGTTCCTTCACACGGCGAGATCCTGGTGAGGGTCGAGGCCGCCGGCGTCAACCGCGCGGATATCGTGCAGCGGGCGGGCAATTACCCGCCCCCACCTGGTGGGTCCGACGTGCTCGGTCTCGAGTGCGCTGGAGAGATAGTGGAGCTCGGGGACGGTGTGCTCGACCGTCACGTCGGCGAGAAAGTGTGCGCCCTGCTCTCCGCCGGCGGATACGCCGAATTCGTGACCGTGCCGGCGGGGCAGGTCGCACCGATTCCCCCCGGCCTCACGATGGTCGAGGCCGCGTCGGTGATGGAGACGGCCGCGACCGTCTGGTCGAACGTGTTCTGGGTGGGTGGGCTCGGCCGCGGCGACACATTCTTGGTGCATGGGGGGTCGAGCGGAATCGGCACGATGGCGATCCAGCTCGCCGCCGCAGCGGGAGCGAGGGTCGTCACGACAGCCGGCTCGGACGAGAAACTCCAGATCTGCCGTGATCTCGGAGCCGACCTCGCACTCAACTACCGCACGGCCGATTTCGTGGCAGAGATGGTTTCTCGGGACATGAAGGCTGACGTGATCCTCGACATGGTGGGTGCGTCCTACCTGCGGCGAAACGTCGAGGTGCTCAACACGGACGGGAGGCTCGTTGTGATCGGCCTACAGGGTGGGGCGACCGGTGAACTGGATCTGGGGCAGCTGCTCGTACGACGCGGCTCGGTCACCGCTACGTCGCTACGGGCCCGGTCGCCACAGGAGAAGGCCATGATCGTCGGCAGAACCGTCGAGCACGTGTGGCCGCTGCTGGCCGACAAAGTGATCCGACCGGTCGTGCACCAGACGTTCGAGCTGGAAGACGTGGCCGAGGCGCACAAGGTCATGGAGCGATCCGACCACGTCGGCAAACTGGTGCTGACGCTGTGACGCCGCATCGAGCCGGCCGTCGCGGCTCTTCTCTGTCCCGAGTAGTCAGCACCCACCCGCACCGAGGAGCGAGATGATCGTCGATCAACGGACCTACACCACTCGACCGGGGCGCCTGCAGGACTTCGTCGACACGTTCGCGGCGCAGGGGCTGCCGTTGTACACGCGGTACTGCGGGACGCTGATCGGTTACTTCACGTCCGAGAGTGGCGCGCTCAATCAGGTGGTGCATCTCTGGGGGTATGCCGACGCCGCGGATCGCGACACCCGTCGCGCGGCTCTTGCGCGCGACCCGGGCTGGCAGGCCTATCTCGACGTGTCCCTGCCTCTGCTGGTCAGCCAGGAGAGCCGGCTTCTGAAGCCGACGGCCTTCTCCCCGAGCTTCACTCCGCCCGTCGGCTAGGTCGCCGGCTCATGGATCTCGGGCTGACAGGGAAGGTCGTCCTACTGACGGGAGCCGCCGGTGGGATCGGACGTCACACGGCGGTCCGGTTCGCGGAGGAGGGTGCCACGGTGGTGGCCGTCGATCGCGACGAGACGGTGCTGGAGCGGCTGGTGCCGGAGCTCCCCGGCACCGGGCACAGCCACATCGCCGCGACGCTGACGGGCCAGGCGACGGCGGATGCGGTCATCCAGCGGGTTCTGCGAGAGCACGGTCGCGTGGACGTGGTCGCACATCTGGCGGGGATGCTCGAGGCGATCCCGGTTCCCGAGGTGAGCGAGGAGCAGTGGGACCAGCACATGAACGTCAACGTCCGTGCCACCTTCTTCCTCACGCGGGCGGCCGCCGAGGCGATGAGGGCCCGAGGTATCCCAGGGCGCATCCTCATCATGTCCTCGGGGTCGTGGCTGTCTGGCGGAATGTCGACCCGACTGCCCTACGCGACATCCAAAGGCGCGGTGACCACGATGGCCCGGAGTCTCGCCAAGGAGTACGGGCCCGCGGGCATCTGTGTCAACTGCATCGCGCCGGGATTGATCGATACCGCGATGATGCGACAGGGGCTGTCGTCGCAGGAGCGGGCGGCCATGGAGGCCGCGACTCCGTTGCGCCGCTTCGGTCGCCCGGAAGAGATCGCGGATACGACCGTGTATCTGTGCTCCGACCGCGCCTCGTTCGTGTCGGGCGCGACCATCAACGTCTCGGGCGGGAACACGCTCTACTAGGGCGCCGGAAGGCCGCAGGCGCCCGGCGCCCAGCGGACGCGCGGATGCCGGGTGCGAGGATGGAGGACATGCCCGCCCCCGACGCACCCCTCCTCCGCGCCCTCCGTGGCGACCGCCCCGAACGTACCCCGGTGTGGTTCATGCGGCAGGCCGGGCGCTCGCTCCCGGAGTACCGCGAGCTGCGGGTGGGCACCCGGATGCTGGACGCCTGCCTGACGCCGGATCTCGCGGCCGAGATCACCCTGCAGCCGGTGCGCCGCCACGGCGTCGACGCGGGAATCTTCTTCAGCGACATCGTCATTCCGCTCCGCCTGGCAGGCATCGACGTGGAGATCGAGCCCGGACGGGGGCCGGTGTTCGCCGACCCGGTGCGCACCGCATCCGATGTCGCGCGCGTCACCGCGATCGACCCGTCCGCTGTCGCCGAGGCGGCAGAACCCGTGCGGGAGGCCGTGCGGATCGTAACCGCAGAGCTCGGCGACACCCCGCTCATCGGGTTCGCCGGCGCTCCCTTCACCCTCGCCGCCTACCTCGTGGAGGGCGGGCCATCCAAGGAGCACCTGCGCGCGCGGGCCATGATGCATGCCGACCCGGCTTCCTGGCACCGGCTGGCCGGGTGGCTGGCGGCAGTGTCGGCGGCCTTCCTACGGGCGCAGACGGATGCCGGAGCCGCCGCCGTGCAGCTGTTCGACTCGTGGGCCGGATCGCTGTCCACGGCCGATTACCGCTCCTACGCGGCGCCGCACTCCCGGGAAGCCCTCGAGGGACTCGACGTGCCCCGCATCCACTTCGGCATCGGAACCGGACCGTTCCTGGCCGACATGCGCCTGGGCGGCATCGCCGACGCCGTGGGTGTCGACTGGCGCCTGCCTTTGGATGAGGCGGCGGCCGTGCTCGGCGCGGAAACGACGGTGCAGGGCAACATCGACCCCGCGCTCCTGACCGCACCCGAGGAGGTGCTCCTCGCGCACGTGGACGACGTCCTCACCCGGGGCCGTGCCGCTCGCGCGCACATCCTCAACCTCGGCCACGGGGTCCCGCCCGACACCGACCCCGGTGTCCTCACCCGCATCGTGGCCGCAGCGCACGGGGAGTCGGCGTGAGCGGACTCGACCTCGACCGACTCGCTGCGCAGGCGAGCCAGGCGCACGTCGCCATCGTGGGTGGCGGTATCGCCGGTCTGGTCGCGGCGTGGGAGTTCGCGAAGGTGGGGGTGCGGGTCACCGTGCTGGAGCAGGACGACCGCCCCGGCGGCGTCGTGCGGTCGGCTGAGGTCGACGGACTCACCCTCGACGTCGGTGCGGAGAGCTACGCCACGCGCGGCGGCACGGTGCGCGCGCTGATCGACGAACTCGGACTCGGCGATGCCGTGACCGCCCCCAACCCCGGCGGCGCGTGGGTCGCCGGCCTTCCCGGTGGAGCGGCGGCCCCGCTGCCGCGGGGCGGCATCCTCGGCATCCCCGACAACCCGTGGGCGCCGGAGGTGCGCCGCATCATCGGGTGGGCCGGGTCGTGGCGCGCGTATCTCGACCGGCTGCGACCGCCGCTGACGATCGGGCATCGGCACAGCCTCGGCGAGCTCGTGCGCACCCGCATGGGATCCCGCGTGCTGGAGCGTCTGGTCGCACCGGTGACGGGCGGGGTGTATTCGGCCCGGCCCGATGACATCGACGTCGACCTGGCGGCTCCGGGATTGAACGCGGCGCTCACCCGTACCGGATCGCTCGGCGGCGCGGTCGCCGACCTCCGCGGGAGCCGCACCACGGCGCCGGGTGGTGCCGTGGAAGGGCTCGTCGGCGGGATGGCGACCCTTGTCGATGCGCTCGTGGCGCGCGTGCGCGACCTCGGCGGAGAGGTGCGCACCGGCGCACGGGTCGCGGCTGTGCAGCCGCGGGATGCTGGGTGGCGGGTGCTCCTGGAGAACCCGGACGACGACGCCGTCGAAGCGGACGCGGTGGTCGTCGCCGTCCCCGAGCGCGCCGCACGGGCGATGCTCGCGCCGGTCGTTCCCGCGCTGGATGCGGAGACCTCCCTCTCACCCGTCGTCGAAGTCGTCACCCTGGTCGTGGACAGCGCCGACCTGGATGCCGTCCCGCGTGGCTCGGGGGTGCTGACCGTGCCCGGTGCGCGCGCGGCCAAGGCGCTGACGCACTCCACGGCGAAGTGGAGCTGGGTGGCCGAGGCCGCCGGACCGGGCCGGCACGTCATCCGCGTGTCCTTCGGTGCGCAGGGGGAGGAGCCGGCCACCGCCGCCCTGGACGAGGATGCGGCGGCACAACTCGCGCTGGCCGAGGCGTCCGCGCTGCTCGGCGTTCGCCTGGCCCCCGCGGATCTGCGCGGTGCCCGTCGCGAGCGTTACCCGCAGGCGCAGCCGGCCGCCACGATCGGCCGCGCTGCGGCAACCTCCGCCGCGCGGGGGGCGATCTCCGCCGTCGGTGGGCTGGGAGCCGTGGGCGCGTGGCTCGCGGGCACCGGACTCGCGCAGGTCGTGCCCGACGCGCGCACCGAAGCCGACCGCATCCGCTCGGCGCTGCTGTGGGGGAGGTCTGCGCCGCCCGCGTGACCCTGCCCCGGTCGCCCGGCGATGTCAAGGGCGAATGCCGCGGGCGGCATACGGCGCTACTGTGGGATCCCACGTCACCTCCCATCATCAATCGTGAGGAGCGCCCCATGAAGGGCAAAGTAGGAATCGTCATCGGCCTCGCCGCCGGATACGTACTCGGCAGTCGCGCGGGCCGCGAACGCTACGAGCAGATCAAGGAACAGGCGGCAAACGTCTGGAACACCGACCCGGTGCAGAAGAAGGTCGACAAGGCCAAGGCCTTCGGGGCCTCTGCCGCGAAGGTGGTCCCGGGCGCGCTGTGGGACGGCGCGAAGCGCGTCACCAGCGCCGCGAGCGGCTCGGGCAGCGTCCAGGAGAAGGCCCAGCGCGCCGCCTCCACCGCGAAGTCTGCCGCGCGTGACGTTGCCGAGGCCGTCGAGGAGTCGATGGAGGAGGCCGAGAAGGCCGCCGCCGACGAGTCCACGGGCACCTCGGGCACCTCATCCACCGGGTCGCAGGGCGGCTCGAACGGCTCGCAGGGCGGCTCGAACGGCTCGCAGGGCGGCTCTAACGGCTCGCAGGGCGGCTCGAACGGCAACCAGAGCGCCTCCAGCACCGGGAGCTGACTGATATGACGACGCCTCGCGGGTTCCGCGATCGCGCCGACGAGAGCCTTTTCACTCTGCTCGGGGATGTCCCCGACCTGGTGCGCAATCTCGTCGTCGCCGAGATCAACGCCGCCAAGAAGTGGCTGGCCAAGACGGCGAAGGACGCTGGAATCGGCGCAGGCTGGTTCGTGGGCGCGCTGTTCGTCCTGTTCTGGTCGCTGCCGGTGTTCTTCGCGTTCGTGATCGCGGGGCTGTCGTCCTGGTGGCCCGTGTGGCTGTCGGCGCTCGTGGTCTTCGGCGTGATGCTGGTGATCGTGGCCATCCTCGCGATCCTCGGGATCATGCGCTTCCGCAAGCTGAGCTCGCGGGACAACCCCGGATCAGCGGTGGCTCAGGACATTCGGATCGTGAAGGAGGCTGGCGATGAGCGTTGATCGTCCGATCCCCGTCCCCCGCACGGGCGTGGCGCTGGGAATTTCCGACCCCGTGGAGAAGGCCCGCGCCGAACTGAAGGCGACGCTGGCCGCCATCGAGATCAAGGGGAACGTGCCGCGTCGCCTCGGGCACGGCGTGGATCGCGCCGTCGCCCGAGCGCGCGATTTCCGCCGCACCAATCCTGCCGGAGCCGCTGCGGCGGTCGTCGGGGTGGCCGCGACGGTCGGCGGCCTCGTCTGGCTGGCCGTCCGGGCCTACACGCGCTGAGCGCGTTTGGCCGCGCGCGGCCTGCGGGGGAGACTGGGGGTATGTCCGAGGAGTCCCCTGCATCCGTCTTCACGCTCTGGGCCGTTCTCCGGCGCGACCCCGAGAATCCGGTGTCCGAGCCCGACGCCACCGAGCTGGCCGACATCGTCACGCTGATCGAGGACGGCGGTGTCAGCATCCGCGGTTTCTACGACGTCAGCGGACTGCGCGCCGACGCCGACCTGATGATCTGGATGCACGGGCCGGATGCCGAAGCCCTGCAGCGCGACCTGCGCCGTCTTCGCCGTACCGAACTGCTCCGTCCGCTCCTGCCGGTGTGGAACGCGATGGGCGTGCACCGCGACGCCGAGTTCAACCGCGCCCACGTGCCGGGGTTCCTCCGCGGGATCCCCGCGAAGCAGTGGCTGACCGTCTACCCGTTCGTCCGCAGCTACGAGTGGTATCTCCTCCCCGATGAGGAGCGCCGCGCGATGCTCGCCGACCACGGGCGCAAGGGTGCGGCCTTCACCGGCGTGACCGCCAACACCGTGGCTTCCTTCGCCCTCGGCGACTACGAGTGGCTCCTTCCCATGGAGGCCGATGTGCTCACCGACCTCGTCGACATGATGCGGGAGCTGCGCTACACCGAGGCTCGCCGGCACGTGCGCGAGGAGGTGCCGTTCTTCACGGGACGCCTCATCGGGCCGGAGGACGTGCCCGAGGTCCTGCAGTGAGCTGGCGATGAGCCTCCGGATCGGCACCCGCCGGAGCGCGCTCGCTCTCGCCCAGTCGCAGCAGGTTGCCGACGCGCTGGCGGCCGCATCCGGGCAACAGGTCGAACTCGTCCCCATCGTCAGTGAAGGCGACGTGTCGCGCGCCTCGCTCTCGGAAATCGGCGGGCGCGGCGTGTTCGCCACGAACCTCCGGGAGGCACTTCTCGCCGGGCGGTGCGATCTGCTGGTGCACTCGCTGAAAGATCTGCCCACCACCCAGCCCGAGGAGTTCGTCCTCGCCGCCACCCCGGCCCGCGAAGACGCTCGCGACGTCGTCATCACCCGCGACGGGACGCCGCTGGCGGACTTCGTGGCCGGCACCGTCGTGGGCACGGGATCCCCGCGCCGCGTCGCTCAGGTTCGGCGTCGCAATCCCCGTGTCCGCGTGCAGGATCTGCGCGGCAACGTGGACTCGCGCCTGGGCCGCGTGCGCGACGGAGAGCTGGATGCGGTCATCCTCGCCGCCGCCGGACTCTCGCGACTCGGCGGCGACCTCGGCGGATTGCACGCCGAGTCGCTCGGCCTCGCCGACTGGCCGACAGCCCCGGGCCAGGGCGCCCTCGCGGTCGAGACCCGCGCCGACGCGGACGCCGAACTGCTCTCCGCGCTGGCCACCCTCGATCACCTCGACACCCGGATCGCCGTGACGGCGGAGCGCACCGTGCTCTCCGGATTGGACGCGGGATGCTCCGCTCCCGTCGGGACGCACGCGGAAGTGCGGGACGGCGATCTGCGGGTCCGCGCGATCGTTTATGCGCTGGACGGCGCTCATCGGATCGGTCTTGACCGCACCGTCCGGATGCAGCCCCTTCCCGCGGCCGACCCGGGGTATGGTGGGAAGTCAGGCAGCGGCGATGGTGCGATTGCTGCCGACGGCGCGGACCCGATCGCGCGAGCAGCGCGCACCGGGTACGACATTGCACGTCGGCTGCTCGAACGCGGGGCGGCCGACCTGGTACCACGAGAGTCGACCCCATGAACCACAGCTCCCGGCATACGCCGACATCCGAGAAGCCCCTCGCGGGCTGGCGGGTGCTGGTGCCGCGTGGCGGGCCGTGGGGTGACGGCGTCGCCGCCACCCTGCGTCAGCAGGGGGCCGTGCCGGTGATCGCACCGCTCATCAACTTCGCCCCGACGAACGATCAAGCCTCGCTCGAGCAGGCGCTGGCCGAGCTCGCTGCCGGGGCGTTCGACTGGCTCACCGTGACCAGCGCAACGACGGTGGACGTGTTGTATGCGTACCGCGCGCTCATCCCCGGCAACACCAAGATCGCTGCGGTGGGCGAGACCACGTCCGCCGCGCTCCAGGCCGTCGGATATCGCGTCGACCTCGTCCCCGAGCGCGACAACTCCGCTGCGGGACTGGCGGAGGAGATGATCGCACGGGAGAGCGAGCCGCGTGACGTGCTCACGCTCCGGAGTGAGATCGCGAAGCCCGTGCTGACCCGCCTCCTCGCCGAAGCCGGTCACCGGGTGCGCAGTGTCGTGGCGTACCGGACGGTGGGCGTGCCCGTCACCGAGCGGATCGCGCAGGACGTCGCGTCCGGCAGGATCAATGCGATCCTCGTGACGAGCGGATCCGTCGCCGAGCAGGTGCACGAGCAATTCACTGAGATTCCGGAGACGACCGTCATCGCCGCGATCGGCCCGCGCACCGCGAAGGACGCACGTCGCTCCGGACTGAGCGTCGATGTCATCGCCGACCAGCAGACCGTGGATGCCCTGATCGACGCGGTCTCCCGCTTCTCCCTCCCGCACGCCGCGGACGAACTGCAGCCGTGAGCTTTCCCTCGCATCGGCCGCGCCGCCTCCGCCAGACCCCCGCCGTTCGGCGGCTGGTCCGCGAGACGCATCTCGTTCCGTCGCAGCTGGTCCTGCCCCTGTTCGTCCGCGAGGGGATCGCGGAACCCGCGCCGATCTCGTCGATGCCCGGCGTACATCAGCACACGCTCGACTCACTTCGCGCGGCGGCCGTGGATGCGGCTGAGGCCGGCGTCGGCGGAGTCATGCTGTTCGGCGTGCCGGCGGTGCGCGACGCCGTCGGATCCGGAGCCGACGACCCCCGCGGCATCCTCAACGTCGCGACCGAGGCGATCGTGGCGGAGGTGGGCGACGCGCTCGTGGTGCAGACCGACCTGTGCCTGGACGAATTCACCGACCACGGGCATTGCGGCGTCCTCGACGGCCGCGGAGGCGTCGACAACGACGCGACGCTGGAGCGGTACGCCGCCATGGGTCTCGCGCAGGCCCGTGCCGGCTCGGTGATGCTCGGGCTCTCCGGCATGATGGACGGCCAGGTGGCGTACGTGCGCGCGGCACTGGATGCCGAGGGGTACACCGACACGCTGCTGCTGGCGTACTCGGCGAAGTACGCGGGAGCGTTCTACGGACCCTTCCGTGAGGCCGTCGACTCGCAGCTCACCGGCGACCGCCGCACGTACCAGCTCGACCCCGGCAACGGCCGCGAAGGTGTGCGCGAGGCGCTGATCGATGTCGACGAGGGCGCCGACGTCGTGATGGTGAAGCCGGCCCTGCCGTACCTCGACGTGCTCGCCGAGGTACGCGGCGCCGTGGACGTGCCCGTGTGGGCGTACCAGGTCTCGGGCGAGTACGCCATGGTCGAAGCCGCCGCCGCCAACGGCTGGATCGACCGCCGTGGTGCGATCTCGGAGAGCCTCCTGGCGATCCGCCGCGCCGGTGCCGACGCCATCCTGACGTACTGGGCAGCCGAGGCCGCCCGCTGGCTCCGCGCCGACCTGTGAACGTCGGAGGATCGCGCCGTCGTCGGACGATTTCCCTCGCATCCTCCGACCTTCGCGACATTCTCCGACGTGGCTGGAAGGAAAACCGCACATGACCGACCGCAACGACGACTGGTTCGAGAGGGCACGGGCTGTCATCCCGGGCGGGGTCAACTCGCCCGTGCGGGCGTACGGATCCGTGGGCGGTACGCCCCGGTTCCTCGCCTCGGCCTCCGGCGCCACGGTGACGGATGAGGCGGGTCGCACCTACGTCGACCTCGTCGCCTCGTGGGGGCCCGCGCTTCTCGGGCACGCCCATCCCGAGGTGGTCGCGGCGGTCCAGGATGCGGCATCCCGCGGCCTGTCGTTCGGGGCACCCACCGCGGCGGAGGTGGAGCTCGCCGACCTCATCGTCTCCCGTGTCACCGCGGCGCCGGTCGCTGATCCAGGGAGCGGAGCGACCGAGACGCGGCACCCGGTCGAGAAGGTGCGTCTGGTCTCCACGGGCACCGAGGCGACGATGACCGCGATCCGCCTCGCCCGCGGTGTCACCGGCCGCGACCTCCTCGTGAAGTTCGCCGGCCATTACCACGGGCACTCCGACGGGCTCCTGGCCGCCGCCGGCTCCGGTGTCGCCACCCTCGCCCTGCCGGGGTCGGCGGGCGTCCCCGCTCCCATCGCGGCGCAGACCCTCGTGCTGCCCTACAACGACCTCGACGCCGTGCGGGAGGCCTTCGCCGCGCACGGCGACCGGATCGCAGCGATCATCGTGGAGGCCTCATCCGCGAACATGGGGGTCGTCCCGCCGCTCCCCGGATACAACCCCGCGCTGGCCGACATCGCCCACGCGCACGGGGCGCTCCTGATCCTCGATGAGGTGCTCACGGGCTTCCGCGTGCATCCCGCCGGTTTCTGGGGACTGCAGGCCGCCGCCGGAGAGCACTACACGCCCGACCTGTTCACCTTCGGCAAGGTCGTCGGTGGCGGGATGCCGTTGGCGGCGCTCGGCGGACGCGCCGACGTGATGGATGCCCTCGCCCCCACCGGACCGGTGTACCAGGCCGGCACCTTGTCGGGGAATCCGCTCTCGGTCGCCGCCGGGCTCGCCACGCTGCGGCTCGCGACCCCCGAGGTGTACGCGCGGGTGGATGCCGCGGCATCCACGATCGCCGACGCCCTCTCGGCCGCGCTCGCCGCCGAAGGCGTGATCCACGCCGTGCCGCGTGCCGGGTCGCTGTTCGGGGTGGCGTTCCTCCCCGACGTGCCGCGCGATTACGCCACGGCCCTCACCCAGGACGCGTGGCGCTACCCGCCGTTCTTCCACGCGATGCTCGACGCGGGCGTCTCCCTGCCGCCGAGCGTCTACGAGGCGTGGTTCCTCACCGCCGCGCACGATGACGACGCTGTGGCGCGCGTGGTCGAGGCCCTTCCCGCCGCGGCGCGGGCGGCCGCATCCGCCCCTCGGCCGGCGATGTCCGCGTGATCGACGCCGGGGCGCCCGCGGCAACACCGGCGGGCGGTGCCGCGTGAGCGGACCGCGCGTGGTCGTGCTGGCCGGCGGGGTCGGCGGGGCGAAATTCACGCTCGGGGTTCGGGCCGCTCTGGCCCGGCGCGGGGCCCCCGAGGCCACGGTCGTGGTCAACACCGGCGATGACCTGTGGCTCTCGGGCGTGCGGCTGCAGCCCGACATCGACTCGATCACGTACGCGCTGGCCGGCGTGAACGACACCTCTCGCGGCTGGGGCCGGGCCGGCGACACCGAGCGGGTCAACGAGGAGCTCTCCGCGTGGGGCGCGGGCTGGCCGTGGTTCACGCTCGGCGACCTCGACCTGGGGACGCACCTCGCCCGCACCGGATGGCTCCGCGAGGGCCTCACGCCCACCCAGGTGCTGGCCCGGATGGCGCAGCGCTGGGATCTCGGAGCGCGTCTCCTGCCGATGACGGACGACGAAGTCGACACGATCGTCACCGTGCGCGACGACGACGGCGCCGCCGAGCGGGCTCTGCACTTCCAGGAGTGGTGGACGCGCCACCGCGCGGCGCTCACCCCCGTACGCTTCGACAACCCGGGTATCGCGGCGGCGACGCCCGCCCCGGGTGTCGTCGAGGCCATCGCGGCTGCGGACGTGGTGCTGATCGCTCCGTCGAACCCGGTCGTGTCGATCGGACCCATCCTGGCTGTGCCGGGCATCCGCGAGGCGCTGGCGGGGGCATCCGCCGTCGTGGGCGTTTCTCCGATCATCGGCGGACGGGTGGTGCGGGGCATGGCGGACGTGTGCCTCACCGCGATCGGAGTGGAAACCTCCGCCGCTGCCGTCGCCGCCCACTACGGCGCGCGCTCGGCCGGCGGGGTGCTCGACGCGTGGCTCATCGCGGACGAGGATGCCTCCGCCTCGCCTGCGGTGGAGGCATCCGGCATCCGCTGCATCGTCGCGCCGCTGTGGATGACCGACGTCTCGGCGTCATCCGCGATCGCTGACGCGGCCCTCGCCGCCGCATCCTGACCCGACCGCGCCCCGCCCCACCCCGCCGCGCTGCACGCGAGTGCACGACATCGTGCCGACCGCACGGCCTGTGCGCGGAGGAACGTCATACATTCGACACGAGGTCGTGCGCTCGCGCGAACGGGAAGGGCGGAGGCGGGTCAGCGGGCGTAGGCGGCGCCGAGGAGGGCGGATGTCCGCGGGCCGAGGCCGAGGCCCGCGGCCTCGGAGAGCTGCGCCGGCGTGTCGACGTCGCGCCGCAGCGACGAGTCCTCCGGCAGATCGATCACGGTGCAGCCGAGGAGCCGGTGCCGCTCGGCCGACCCTTCGCCGAACGCGGATGTCCACACGGCGCCGGCTCGCGCGGTGACGAGTGTGGACCCGGTGCCTTCCGCGTCGGGAACCAGCCCCCGCTCGAGTGATGCGGCCGCCTCGAGGGCGGCATCCAGATCGGCAGGCCGCAATGCAGGCAGATCGCCCAGCAGGGCGGCGCGCGGCACCCCGGTGCCCGCCGCCTGCGCACCGAGGGCCACGGCGGCGTCCAGCCCCGCGGCATCCCCGTCGCGCACCACCTCGACCGCACGCCACCGTGCGGCCGAGGCCGAGACCTCGGGATCGTCGGTGACCACGAGGATGCGCGCGACCTGCGTCGCCTCGGCCACGGCGGCGATCGTGTCCAGGGCGATGGCGCGGGCCAGGGCCATCCGGTCGCCGCCGGCATCGGCGAGGCGCGACTTGCCGGTATCGGCCGCCTTGACCGGGACGATCACGGTCCACCCGTCCGTCCGCTGCCCGTACTCAGGCTCGTTCGTGTCGCCAACCGGTTCCACGGGTCGTTTCGGGGTCATTCGGTACGTCCATCCTGAGTTCGGCGCGGGAGTCGGCTGCGGGGGCCGGAGTGCGGGGTGCGGGTGCGGGAAAGCGGGCTGCGGGGCGGGGTGTGCGGGGTGCGGGTGCGGGAAAGCGGGCTGCGGGGCGGGGTGTGCGGGGTGCGGGTGCGGGAAAGCGGGTGCGGGGTGCGCGAGGTCCGGGCGTGCGGGCGGCCGGGGAGCGGGTCAGGCGAAGCGTGCGCGGAGGCGGGGGAGGATCTCCGCGCCGTACATGCGTAAGAATTCGCGCTGATCCGCGCCCGGATCGTGGAACACGAGATGGCGGAAGCCGAGTTCAACGTATCGCGCGATCTTCTCCACGTGCTCTTCGGGGTCTGTCGACACGATGAACCGGGATGCGGCGCGCTCGATCGGCAGCTCCTTGGCCAGGCGCTGCATCTCGATGGGATCGTGCACGCCCATCTTCTCCTCGGCCGAGAGGGCCAGGGGCGCCCAGAACCGGGTCTTCTCCAGCGCGATGTCCGCGTCGGGGTGGTACGAAACCTTGACCTCGATCATCGTGTCGATCGCGTCCTCGGGGCGACCGGCCTTCTGCAGCCCGTCCTTCAGCGCGGGCAGCAGCGTGTCGGTGTACAGCTCGGGCGCCTTGCCGCTGGTCGTGATGTAGCCGTCGGCGACGCGGCCGGCGAGGCGCGTGGCGGCCGGCCCGGACGCGCCGATGTAGATCGGCACCTTCTGGTCGGCGGGCGGGCGATCGTAGACCGTGGCGTCCTTGACCGAGTAGTACGTGCCGTCGAAGGTGACCCGCTCACCGTCCCAGAGCTTCTCGATGAGCGTGATCGCTTCCTTGAGCCTCTGGAACCGCTCGGGCGGATCGGGCCACTCCAGCCCCAGGGTCACTTCGTTCAGTGCTTCGCCCGTGCCCACGCCGAGGATGACGCGGCCGGGGTACATCACCCCGAGGGTCGCGAACGCCTGCGCGATCACGCCCGGGTGGTAACGGAAGGTCGGCGTCAGCACCGACGTCCCCATGATGATCCGCGACGTGCGCTGTCCGAGCGCACCCATCCACGGCAGTGCCGCCGGGGCGTGACCGCCGTCGTGCATCCAGGGCTGGAAGTGGTCGGAGAGGAAAACGGAGTCGAACCCCATCTCCTCGGCCAGGACGGCGAAATCGAGCAGCTCGGTCGGACCGAACTGTTCGCTCGAGGCCTTGTACCCGAACCTCAGCGGAACGCTCATGTGTCTCCCCTTGCTGCCCCGCGGATGGAGGCGTGATCGGTTTCGAACTCGGATCCGTCGGCGCCCGCCAGGCGCTCGCGGAACGCCTGCACCGTGCCCGGCCAGAGCAGGGTGAGCCGCCCCGACCGTGCGTCGACGTACCAGTTGCGGCATCCGCCGGTCATCCACGGCGTAGATGCGGCGGCGGCGACGATCTCGGAGGTGTAGGCCGCTTCCGCCTCCGGCCGCACGCGCAGCACGCTGTCCGGCCGGCGGTCGCGAAGCGCGAGGGCGCGGACGACGTACGCGGCCTGCTCTTCGATCATGAGCACCGAGGAGTTGTGTCCGAGGCTGGCGTTGGGTCCGTTCAGCACGAACATGTTGGGAAATCCCGACACGGCGGTCGACCCGAACGACGTCATCCCGGCGGCCCAGTGTTCGGCAAGCGTCGTGGCACCGTCGCCCCGAACGACGTCGGCGTACGGCTGCTGTGACGCCGCGAACCCCGTCGCGAGCACGATCACGTCGGCCGTGAACCGCCCGTCCGCGGCGGAGACGAGGGTTGAGCCTGCCACTTCGGCGAGGGCGGAGGGCTCGAGGGTGACGGCGTCGGATGCGACGGCGGGGTAGAACTCATCGGAGAGGAGCACTCGCTTACAGCCGAAGTCGTAGTCGGGGGTCAGCGCGGCCCGGAGCGCGGGGTCGGCGATCTGCGCCGCGAGGTGTGCAAGCGCGACGTCGCGGGCCTCGGCCGCGGCCGAAGCATCCCCCGAGCGGGACGCGAAGCGTGCCTCCCCGTCCGCGTACAGCTCGGCGCGCAGGCGCGCGAGCTCGCCGGGGTGCTCGGCGAAGCGGCGCTGCTCGTCGGGGGTGTACGCCGACGCGCCCCGCGGCACGATCCACGCGGGAGTGCGCTGGAAGAGGGTGACGTGGGCGGCGAGGCGCGCAAGCTCGGGCACCATCTGCACGGCGCTGGCGCCGGTGCCCACCACTGCGACGCGCGCGCCGGCGAGGGGTGTCTCGTGGTCCCAGCGGGCGGAATGGAAGATCGGCCCGGGGAAGGTTTCCAGGCCGGGGATGGCGGGAACCTCGGGCTCGGTCAGGCGCCCGCACGCCAGGACGAGGGCGTCGGCGACGACGGGCTCGGCACCGGTGTCGATCCGCCACACGGAGGAATCGGCATCCCACTCCGCGCCGAGCATCGGGGTGCGCAGGCGAAGGCGATCGCCGAGGTCTTCCGCGTCCGCGACATCCGCGAGGTACCGGTGGATCTCGGGGCCGGGGGCGAAGCTGGCCGACCACCGCGGATTCGGATGCGCGGCGAACCCGTACAGGTGGGACGGAACGTCGCAGGCGACACCCGGGTAGGTGTTATCGCGCCACGTGCCGCCGACGGATGCTCCGCGTTCGAGGACGACGAAGTCCTCCCGGCCGGCTCGGCGAAGCGCCATCGCCATGCCGATTCCGGCGAAGCCCGCGCCGATGATCGCGACCTGCGTGCGGGTCACCGGGGGGCCGCCGTCGATCGGTACGCGGGGACGTGCCCCGGGGACGCGCCTGGTGCCTGTTCCTGAGCCGTTCCGTGCGCCTGCGCGGCGTCCGGACCGTGCGCCTGATGGGGCGTCCGATAGTCGGTCGTGCGCTGGCGGAACGGGCGGAACAGGCGTGCGGCGATTCGCTCCGCGTCGGCGAGGGGGAGCTCGAGGCCCTGCTCGATGCCGGTGTCCGGCAGCACGCGGCCGTCGAGGAGCGTCCCGCCGAGGTCGTCGCCCCCCGCGCCCAGGAGCGTCGCGGCAGCCTCGCGACCCACGCGAGTCCACGCGATCTGGATGTGCGGGATGCTGCCGGAGAGCATCAGCCGCGACACGGCGACCATGGCCCGGTGTTCGTCCAGGGGCGCCCGGCCCGGGACGAGGGGGGTGCCGTGCCCGGGGAGCGGGATCGGGACGAACTCGGTGAAGCCGCCCCCGCCCGCTGAGTGTGCGCTCCCGCCCGCCGAGTGTGCGCTCCCGGCCGCTGAGCTTGACGAAGCGTCCTGGATGCGGCGCAGCGCCCGCAGATGCGCGATGCGCTCGCCCGCGGTCTCGACGTGCCCGTAGAAGAGCACCGACGTGGAGGAGAACCCGGCGCGGTGCGCCGCGGTGATCCCCTCGACCCAGCGGTCGATGTCCAGATCTCCGGGCGCCACGAGTGCGCGGACGCGTTCGCTCAGGATCTTCACGCCCGTGCCCGGAACCGTGTCGACACCGGCGTCGCGGAGCGCGGCTAGCGCGCCATCGAGGCCGAGGCCCGAGCGGTCCGCAAGGTCCCACACATCCTGCGGTCGATAGGCGTGCAGGTGCAGCCCGGGCGCAGCGGCTTTCGCGGCGCGCACCATGTCGAGGTACGCGGCCGGATCCTCGGTGTCGGGAAGCCGGCCCTGGATGCAGAGCTCTGTAGCGCCGAGGTCCGCGGCATCCGCGGCGATGGCCGCGACATCGGCGAGGCCGAACGTGCCCGCCGCCGTGCGGCCGGCCGCAAGGAATCCGGCGGACGTGAGGTTGCGGTTGACCACGAGGCTGACGGTCTCGCCGACGGTGTACCGGCGTACGTCGTCGGCGGTCGCGGCGAGGATGTCGAGGTCGGCGCCGGTGGCGGTGAGCAGTGTCTCCCACTCCGCGTCATCGAGGGTGAGGGGGTCGCTCGCGGCCCGCTCGGCGAGCGCGGTCACGGTGCTCGAGCGCGCCGAACTCAGGAGATCCGGAGCATCCGGGGTCGTGGCGGCCCGTCGGCTCGGCGCGTCTCCGGAATGACGGACACGGGGAAGCGCGGCCGGCTGTACATCGGCCGCCAGCCCGTCGGGCTCGGCCAGCGCCGCGACGGCGTCGTGGAGCCCAGGGTCGATCCATCCCACGGCATCGCGGACGAACTCGGGATGCGCCGTGAGCCTCTCGCGCAGGACGAACCCCGCATCGGCCGTGAAGCGGGCGAGGTCGTCGAGGTGCGGCCAGGGCCGCTCGGGGTTGACGTGGTCGGCCGTCAGCGGCGACACCCCGCCCCAGTCGTCGATGCCGGCGCGCATCAGCAGCGCGAACTCCGTGGGGTCGGAGAGGTTTGGCGGCACCTGGATGCGCATGCCGGGTCCGAAGACGAGTCGTGCGGTGGCGACGGCGGCGACGTACTCGAGCAGGTCGGCATCGGGCGCCCCCTGCATCGCGGTGTGCGGCTTCGCGCGGAAGTTCTGCACGATGATCTCCTGCACGTGCCCGTACCGCTCGTGCAGGTCGCGCATCGCGAGGAGCGACTCGGCGCGGTCGCGCAGCGTCTCGCCGATGCCGACGAGGATGCCGGTGGTGAAGGGGATGCGCTGGCGCCCGGCGTCCTCGATCACCGCGAGCCGCAGTGCCGGGTCCTTGTCCGGGGAACCGAAATGTACCTGGCCGGGCACGCGGAACAGCCGCTCGGACGTGGTCTCCAGCATCATGCCCATCGAGGGGGCCGTGGGGCGGAGCATCCCGAGCTCGTCGTGCGACATGACGCCGGGGTTCAGATGCGCGAGCATCCCCGTCTCGGCGGTGATGAGCCGCGCGATCGCGCCGACATAGTCGAGGGTCGACGCGTAACCGTGCTCGTCGAGCCACGCCTGCGCCTCCGGCCAGCGATCCTCCGGCCGGTCGCCGAGCGTGAGCAGGGCCTCCTTGCAGCCGAGAGCCTGCCCCTGGCGCACCACGGCGAGCACCTGCTCGGGCGACATGTACGCCGGCTTGCGCTTCTTGAACAGCTGACCGGGGGTGTCGACGAAGACGCAGTAGTGGCACCGGTCGCGGCAGAGCGTCGTCAGGGGCACGAACACTTTGCGGGAGTAGGTGATCACGCGGGGCCGCCCGGCCGCGGCGAGGCCGACGTCGCGCATGGCGCCCGCGGCGTGCAGGAGGGCGTCGAGATCGTCGCCGTTCGCGGTCAGGAGCACGGAAGCGTCGTCGGCGTCCAGGGCGTGACCCGCCGCCGATCGCGCGAGCACGTCGCGAACATCCCGAACCGGCGAATACTGCGGTCTCGCCTGGGGCACCGCGCTGCCGGTGGTCATGGTTTCAGGCTATCCCGCTGGGGGAGGGGGCGGCTCCGCTGCGGCGGCGTCGACTCAGGCAGGAAAGTGCGAGGTCCCGGGGGCGGGGAGGGGCGGATCGTTGCCGACCTGTGAGCATCCGCGCGTGTGGCGGTCGGGGCGCGCTGGCAGACTAGACGCATGGTGACCCTGCTGCTCGACTCGTCGCAGCTGGAGGTCGTGCTCTCGACCGTCGAAAGGGCGGTGTCCTTCCGCCACCGCAAGGTCGTTGTGCCTCGCGAGCAGATCGTCCGGGCGCAGTTGACGGATGACGCGTGGACGTGGCTGCGCGGCGTGCCGAGCCCCGGGACCTATCTGCCCGGAGCGCTCGCCATGGGCACGTGGAAGTCGGCGTCCGGCGCCGACTTCGCGGTCATCCGCCGTCGCCGGCCGAGCGTCGTGATCGACCTCCACGAGCACGAGGAGTTCGAGCGGCTCGTGCTCACGACCCGTCACGGGGTGGCGCTCGTACAGGCGCTGCGGCTCAAGGATGTCGCCGACGAGCCGGAGGACGTCGCCATCCTCGCCGCCCCCACCCCGGCGAAGGCCGGAAAGGCGCGGCCGAAGCGTCCGGTCGTCGTACCCGGCGTCAGTTGACGTCGCGCCGCCAGCTCGTGAACTGTCCGACGACGAGGAACACGAGCGCGTAGGCGAGCAGCACGAGGCCGCCGGCCCACCAGGGGATCGGGTCGCTGGTCGTGGGCATGCTGATCGAGAAGGCGCTCGCCCCCACCAGCGCGTCGCTGGCGGCGCCCGGGAGCACCCGCACGACCGGCTCGAGGGCGTCGACGAAGCCGCCCGCGAGCCGCGCGATCGGTTCGATGAACTGCGTGAAAGCGAGCACGACGACGATCGCGACCACCTGGTTGCGCACGACTGACCCCACCCCGATACCGACGAGTGTCCACAGCACGAAGGCGAGCACCATCCGCCCTGCGAGCGCCCAGGTGTCCGACGAGCCGAGGCCGGTTTCCAGGCCCGATGCGCTGAGGACGATCGCGCCCGGCACGACCGTCGCGATCAGGCCCAGGACGCCGAAGAGCACACCCATCACCACGCCGATGACGACTTTCCCGGCCAGCGCGACGCCGCGGCGGGGGGTGGCCAGGAAGGTGGGGGTGAGGGTCTTGTGGCGGAACTCCGTCGTCACCATGAGCGTTCCGACGAGGAGCGGGAAGACGTAGCCGAACGACGTGGCGATGCTGTAGATCACGGGTGGCAGCATGTCGGCCGGCACCTGCGGGCCCTCGGCGGCGCCGCCGAGGGCGCCCGTCGCGAGCGAGGCGAGGAGGAAGCCGAAGCCGGCCGCGGTGAGTCCGATGTAGAGCACCATGACGAGCCCGAGGATCCACCAGATGGCGGTGGTGAACTGCTTCGTGAGCTCGGAACGGCTCGCGGAGATGAGGCTCATCGCTGGTCCCCCTCCTCGGTGTGCGGGGCGTTCACGGGATCGGGGCTGTTCGCCTCTCGCGGGACGATGTCGATCACGCCGGTGGAGGCGACAGCGAAGGAGGCGGTGACCAGGGGCGGCTCGTGACGCGCCCGGCCCGGCTCGACCTCTGGTGACGCCCCGTCCGGGGTGTCGGGGGTGTCCGTGGCGTCCGGGTTGTCCGGTGCATCCGGATCAGGAGATGCGGCGAGATCAGGCCGATTTTCGGCGGTGTGTCCTGTGTCCGCGACATCTCCTGATGCGGCGTCGCCGGTGGGGGTGGATGCGGCGGGGAAGGGGGCGGGAGTGGCCGCGGCGGGGGCGATCCCGGTGGGGTCGTCGTCCGGTGCATCCGGATCAGGAGATGCGGCGAGATCAGGCCGATCTTCGGCGATGTGTCCTGTGTCCGCGACATCTCCTGATGCGGCGACGGCCGCGGGGGTGGATGCGGCGGGGCCGGTGGGTGTGGATGTGGCGTCGGACACGACGGCGGCGGGGGTGGATGCGGCGTCGGACGGGACGGCGGCGGGCAGGACGGAGCCGGGGTCGCCTCCGGCGCTGGGGTCGCCACCGGCGCTGGGGTGGATGCGGGCGCCGCTGACGAGCTCGAGGAAGACGTCCTCGAGCGTCGCACCACGGCGCTGCAGGCCGGAGAGGGGGATCCCGGCGGCGGCGGCCAGAGCCCCGACTTCCGCGGGCTCCGCCGTCCGCACGGTCAGTCCGTTTCGCAGCACCTCGAACGAGTGGCCGGCCGCCGTCAGCGCCGCCTCCAGCGCGTCGCGGTCGGGCGCGTCGACGACCGTCGCGTGGTCGGACGCGTCGGCGAGGTCTTCGATGCCGCCCTGGAAGACGAGCCTTCCCTGCGTGATGATCAGCAGCGAATCGACCGTCTGCTGCACTTCGGCGAGCAGGTGCGACGAGAAGAGCACGGTGCGCCCCTCGGCCGCGAGGCTGCGCAGCAGCCCCCGCATCCACCGGATGCCCTCGGGGTCGAGGCCGTTCGACGGTTCATCGAGCACCAGCACGCCGGGGTCGCCGAGCAGCGCGTAGGCGAGGCCGAGTCGCTGGCGCATGCCGAGCGAGAATCCGCCGACCTTGCGGCCCGCCGCATCCGCCAGCCCGACGATGCCCAGCACCTCGTCGACGCGCGCACGGGGGATGCCGGCAGCCTGTGCGTAGACGGTGAGATGGTTCGCGGCGGTGCGGCCCGGGTGGAAGCTCGACGATTCCAGCACCGCGCCCACCGACTGCAGGGGCCGGCGGAGCTGTGCATAGGGGACCCTGCCGATCGTCGCCGAGCCTTCGGTGGCGCGGACGAGACCCAACAGGATGCTCAGGGTCGTGGTCTTGCCGGCGCCGTTCGGACCGAGAAACCCGGTCACCTGGCCGGGCTCGACCCGCGTGGTCAGATCCGAAACGGCGGTGACGGAGCCGAAGCGTTTGGTGACGCCGGAGAATTCCAGCACCTGTCCTTCGGGCATGCCGAACCTCTCGTCGTTGTGCGATTGCCCCTATCTTCCCGGATTCCCCGGGATTGCGCGGGACTTCGCCCGGCTCGGGTGCGGCGGCCGGTAACGTGGCGGCGTGGTGAACACGATGGACGCGGAGGATGCTGACGTCCTCGTGCGCGTCGCGGGGAGCCTCGGACGGCTCACGCTCAACCGGCCGAAGACGCTCAACGCACTCAGTCACAGCATGATCCAGCACCTCGCTGCAGCCCTCACCGGATGGCAGTCCAGCGCGGCCGTCGACGTGGTGCTGCTGGACGGCGCGGGCGACCGCGGCTTCTGCGCGGGCGGCGACGTCCGTCAGCTGTACCAGCAGATCGTCGGGGGCCGCATCGAAGACACGGCGCATTTCTTCCGCGACGAGTACCGGCTGAACGCCGCGATCGCATCGTCGCCGGTGCCGGTCGTGGCGCTGGCCGACGGCATCACCATGGGCGGCGGGATCGGACTCGCCGGACACGCCGCCATCCGCGTCGTCACCGAACGCTCGCGCCTGGCGATGCCCGAGACGCGGATCGGATTCACCCCGGACGTGGGCGGGTCGTGGTTGCTGGCCCACGCGCCGGGCCGGCTGGGCGAATACCTCGCGCTCACGGGGGCGGCGATGGATGCATCGGACGCCATCTATGCCGGTTTCGCCGACCATCTCGTGCCGACGGCCCGGATCGAAGCGCTCCGCGACGCACTGGCCACGCGCGCGCATCCGACCGGACCGGCGGAACTCGTGCTCCTCCTCGACGACACGCCGGCGCCCTCAGCGCTGGCTGCGGCACGGTCGTGGATCGATGAGGCGTTCGCCGGAGAAACGGTGGCCGAGATCGTCGACCGTCTGCGGACGCGGCCCGAACCCGAGGCATCCGAAGCCGCCGACATCCTCACGGCACTGTCGCCGGTGTCGCTCGCCGTGACGCTGGAAGCGGTGCGCCGGGCGCGGGCGCTGCCCGACCTGAAATCGGCCCTCGCGCAGGAGTACGGGCTGGTGATGTGGTTCGTCACGTCACAGCCCGACCTCGTCGAGGGGATCCGCGCGCAGCTGATCGACAAAGACCGCTCTCCCCGCTGGCAGCCGGATGCTCCGGAGCAGCTGATCGCCGACGCCTTCGCCTATACGCCCGCGCTTTCCCTCTGGGACGCGTGACGTGTCGGCGCAGGCGGAGCGAGACCGCCACGCCTCGCGCGTGACGTCCGCCGGGCGAGGCATGGCACCCTGAGGGAGTGATCACCGACGAAGCGCTGGCCTTCCTCAGCGAGTACCACCTGGCTACGCTCTCCACCCTGGGCCGCGACGGACGCATCCACTCCGTCCCGGTGGGCATCACCTATGAGGACGGCTCCGTGCGGGTGATCGGCAGTCGCGGCTCGCAGAAGTTCCTCAACGTCCAGCGGACCGGACGCGCGAGCGTGAACACCGTGGATGGCCGTCGGTGGATCAGCTTCGAGGGACCTGCTCGCATCGATGAGAGCCCGGATGCGGTGGCCCACGCCGTCGCGCTGTACGCACGGCGCTACCGGCAGCCCTCGCCCAACCCGGAGCGCGTGGTGCTGGAGATCACGGTGGAACGCGTGCTGGGTTCGCCGCAGTTCCGGGCCTGAGCGGAACCGGCGCCGTCGACAGCCCGCGTCCAGTCTGCGGCGGTTAGCCTGATGGATGCTGCGCTGCACAGCGCGCGGGGGAGGATTCGTGTTCGACAGCCCGGTGTCGGCGTCTGCCTACGAGGTGCTCGGTGTGGAGCCGGCCGCCGATGACGAGACGCTTCGTCGTGCGTACCGCCTGCGCCTGCGCCAGAGCCACCCCGACGCCGGCGGCGACGCGGCCGTGTTCATCCAGGTGCAGCGGGCGTGGGAGCTGATCGGAACCCCCGCAGCGCGGGCGGCCTACGATCGCGGCCGGGGCTCCGCGAGCCCGGAGTGGGCAGGTCCCGCCTCGGCGTCGGCACCCCGCCCCGACACCCGGCCGCGCGCCCGCACCTACGGTCAGCCGGGCGGATGGCGCCGAGAGCGTTACCTCACGCTCATCCGCGAGTGGGTGGGTCGCGGCGTCGAGATCCCCGATCCGTACGAACCGTCGCTGGTGCGCTCGGCACCGCACGACCTGCGCCGCCTCCTCGCCGACGCCCTCGCCGAGGAGGCCACCGCCCGCATCGTCGCCGACCTCGGGATGGGGTACACCGTGTGGCACGATGTCGCCGCATCCCGCGAGGGGAATCCCGACGAGAAGATCGACCACGTCGTGCTCGGACCCAGCGGACTGTACGCCGTGCTCTCGGAAGACTTCGGCGGGCCCGTCGGCTTCCGCCGGGGAGAGATCGTGGGGCCGAACGTCGTCGGGTCTCCCGTGTCGCAGCTCGTCGGCGGACTGCGCCTGATCGGGCGCGCGGCGGGTGTGCGCTTCAGTGGCGCGATCGTGGTCCTCCCCGACGGCGACACGCTCGATGCGATCACTCAGCTCGGGAAGGTGCGCGGCACACCCGTGGCGGTGGCATCCCGCAGCGCCCTGTCGACGCTGCTGCGGCAGGGCGTCGCGGGCGCCCGGGAGATCGGCGGGACCGAGCTTTTCGATATCCGCAGCCGCCTGCAGCAGCGCGTCGCCCACGTCTGACGCGACGTCGGCTTCAGTCGTTGAGCCCCAGCAGGTCGAGCGGGTGGGTGAGGCGCCACCACGTGCTCGGGGCCTCGACGTCGTCGGCCAGCTCCAGGTCGACGCTCGTGCTGTCCACCGGCCCCGACACCGCGAGCGTGCCGACGACGTCGCCGTCCGCCGCCGAGTCTCCGAGCGCGAAATCGGAGGCGGCGCTCGCCGCGGCGCCGTTCCACAGCACGACCGTGGCGTCTTCGGCGGTGACGACGTCGACTCTCTCCCCCCACCGCGTCACGACGTGCCCCGCGAGCGTCCCCTCCGTCACCGACGGCCGCAGCTGCAGCTCTGACTCCGCCTGCGCGTACAGGGCCCGGGTGGCCTCGTCGCGCCGGGCGGAATCGGGCTGTCCGAGGACGGCGGCGTAGAGCCGCACCGTGGTGTCGCCGAGGGGGACATCCTTCGCGGTCAGGAGGTTGTAGCGGTCGAGGGTGCCGGTCTTGATCCCGGCCATTCCGGTATCCGTCAACAGCGGATTGGAGTTGCGCACCGTTCCCGCACCGGGAATCTCGGTCGACTCCTTGCGGACGATCTCGGAGATGACCGGATTCGCCATCGCGCGGGAGGCCAGGGTGAGCAGCGCGTCGGGCGTGGCGGAGTTGCCCGGGCTGATGCCGGACGGGTCGACGATCGTGATGCCGTCGATGCCCTGGGCGGCCAGCCACGCGCTTGCGGCGGCGGCGTACACCTCGTCGGAGGGCCACAGGTCGTCGGCGAGCCGGTCGGCGTAGTTGTTGGCCGATCCGATCAGCATCCCCTCGAGCAGCTGGTACTCGGTCAGGACCCCGCCCACGGGCACGTCCAGGGAAGATTCGCCGTTGGCCCGGTACTGCCAGTACCGCGTGCGGTCGGCGGCGGCGAAGCGATACTCCGGGCCGCTCTCGCCCACGGCCAGCGGCAGGCGGTCCAGGACGAGCAGCGCCGTGACGACCTTCGTGATGCTCGCAATGGAGGACGCGTCGCCGGTGGAGGCGAGTGCCCCCGGGATGCCGGCCACCGAGATGGCGGCACTTCCCTCCGCGGGCCAGGCCGGTGCGGCCGGCGGCGCGGCGATGGTCTGCACCGCCACCGATTCGATGCGAGGCGCCACGGCATGCAGCGGCCACAGCAGCGTGATCGCGGCGTAGGCGGCGGCGACCAGGAGGAGCACACCCCCCGGTGCCAGGACTCCCGTGCGCCACGGCGAGCGTCGCCGGGCGCCGCGGAGGAGGTCGGGCGCCGAAGCGGGCGCGGTCGCAGACGCGGCGTCGGTCGTCGACACCGGTATGGTGACCCGGGTTTCATCCACCCACGCCAGGGCAACCGGTCCGGAAGGTCTGGCGGCGACCGGCGGGTCGGCAGGTTCCTGCATCACCAGGGTGCCGGGGCTCTCTGCGCCGCCCGATGAGGCGTCTTCCTCCGCGGCGGGGCCCTCCGTGCGCAGAGCCCGCCGGGTGGGCGGAGGCGCTTCGGCAGTCACCCGCCTAACGTACCGTTCGGCGCCGGTATACTCAGGCGCGACAAACCACGGGAGTCCGGTGAGCCGGGCTGAGAGGAAGCGATCCACGCTTCGACCGTCGAACCTGATCTGGGTCATGCCAGCGCAGGGAGGAGCGAAATGAACATTTCCACGTCCACATCCGCCCGCACCGGGACCGGAACCCGCCGCTTCCGGTGGCGGGTCGTCGACATCGTCGTCGCCAGCGTCATCGGCGTCGCAGCGGGCGTCATCTTCTGGTTGTGGGGTCAAGCCTGGCCCGCTCTGGACACACTTCTGGCGTTCACGCCAGGCATGTCGGGGCTTCTCGCCGGTGGATGGCTGTTCGCCGGCGTGCTCGGCGGCCTCATCATCCGCAAGCCCGGCGCCGCGTTGTACGCCGAGGTGGTCGCGGCCGTCGTGTCGATGGCGATCGGCACGCAGTGGGGTTTCACGACGCTCATCTGGGGCGTGGTGCAGGGCCTCGGAGCCGAGCTCGGGTTCGCGCTGTTCGCCTACGCCAACTGGCGCCTGGGCGCGGCGCTGGTCTCGGGTGCCCTCGCCGGGCTCGCCGTCGGGCTGCTGGACACGTCCTTCTCCTCCGTGGCGGCCCTGGCGTTCGAGGCCCGCGTCGTCTACTTCGTCGCGGCGGTCGCCTCCGGGCTCCTGCTGGCCGGCCTCGTCTCGTGGGTGCTCGCCCGGGCGCTCGCGGCGACGGGTGCGCTCGACCGTTTCGCGGCCGGCCGGGAGCACCGCATCCGCGAGGCGGACTCCGCCGAACCCGCGTGAACGTCGCTCCGGCCGGCGTCCGCGCCCGCGGGTGGGGGTGGCGTCACGCCGGGCGGCGGCGCTGGGCGGTCTCCGGTCTCGACCTCGACGTGCAGCCGGGGGAGCGGGTGCTGCTGCTCGGTGCCAGCGGATCGGGCAAGAGCACGCTCCTCCGCGCGCTCGCCGGGGTGGTGGGCGACGCCGAGGACGGCGAGAGCGCGGGCTCGCTGACCATCGACGGCGTGCCCGCCGGCGACGCCCGCGGTCGTGCGGGGCTCGTGCTGCAAGACCCCGACGCACAGGTCATCCTCGCCCGGGTCGGGGATGACGTGGCGTTCGCGTGCGAGAACCTCGGGGTGCCGCGCGAGGAGATCTGGCGACGGGTGGATGCTGCGCTCGAGGCCGTAGGGCTTCCGGTGCCGCGCGACCATCCGACCGCACAGCTGTCGGGCGGGCAGAAGCAGCGTCTCGCACTGGCGGGTCTCCTCGCCATGCGCCCCGGGCTGCTGCTCCTGGACGAACCCACCGCGAACATCGACCCGCAGGGCGCGGTCGAGGTGCGCGACGCGGTCGTGGCCGCTGCGGCAGCAACCGGCGCGACCCTGGTGGTCGTGGAGCATCGCGTGTCGCTGTGGGCGGACGCCGTCGACCGTGTCGTCGTGCTCGGGGACGGTGGGGTGCGCGCCGACGGTTCTCCGGATGCCGTCTTCCGCGGCCACGCGGCTGCTCTGACCGCGGCCGGGGTGTGGGTTCCCGGTGTGGCGCCCGGCATCGAGCGCACCGTCCGCGCCGCGTCGGCGCCTCTTCTGCTCGGTGCCGCAGACCTGGCAGTGGGGCGCCGGCGGTTCGGTGCGCGCGAGGCGGCGGTGGCCGCATCCGGGATCTCGACCCAGCTGCGTGGGGGCCGCGCCCTCGCCCTGACGGGTCCGAATGGTGCCGGTAAGTCGACGCTCGCCCTGACCTTGGCCGGCCTCCTGCGCCCCGCCGGCGGAGAGCTCGCGGCAACACCCGAGCTGGCCGGCCGGCTCGGGCCTGCTCCGACGGGATGGCGCGCCCGCGACTTGCTCACTCGCATCGGGATGGTGTTCCAAGAGCCCGAGCATCAGCTCCTCACCACACGGGTGCGCGACGAGCTCGCCGTCGGGCCGCGCGCGCTTCACCGCGATCCCGCCGACATCGCGCCGCTCGTGGACGACCTGCTCGAAAAGCTCCGGTTGACCCGGCTCGCCGACGTCAACCCGTTCACGCTGTCGGGCGGGGAGAAGCGGCGGCTGACCGTCGCGGCAGCGATCGCGACGGCCCCGCGGGTGCTCGTGCTCGACGAGCCGACCTTCGGTCAGGATGCGGTGACCTGGCGCGAGATCGCGTCGCTCATCGACGCTCTGCGTGCCGGCGGCACCGCCGTGGCGTTCGTCACCCATGATCGTGCACTGGTGGACGCGCTCGCCGACGACGAACTCGTGATGGGGGCGGCGTGAGTCTGATCTCGCTCGGTCCGCGCGACGGGTTGCTGGCGCGGATGAACCCGGTCGCCAAGCTCGCGGCGACGCTCGTCCTCACCGGGGCGCTGCTCGCGTCGATCGACCCGGTGTCGGCCGGGGTCACCCTGGGGGCGACACTCCTTCTCCTTCCGCTGACCCGCATCCGTGTCCGCGACCTGTGGCTCCGGGTGTGGCCGATCGTCGTCGGGGCGGTGATCGCGGCCTCCGCGACGGTGCTCTACGGGCGGCCTTCCGGCGCCGTCTACGTCGAGTGGGGGGTGCTGCGCGTGACCGACGGATCGATCGCGCTGGCCCTCGCCATCTTCCTCCGGGTGCTGGCCATCGCGGTGCCGAGCGTCGTGCTGTTCGCGACGACCGATCCCACCGACCTCGCGGACGGGCTCGCGCAGAATCTCCGCCTGCCCGCGCGCTTCGTGCTGGGGGCGCTCGCCGGTCTGCGCCTCGTCGGGCTCCTCCTGGAGGACTGGCGTGAGCTGTCGCTCGCCCGCCGTGCGCGCGGCGTCGCCGACACCGGACGGATCCGGAGGCTGCTCGGCCAGATGTTCGCGCTCCTCGTCCTCGCGATCCGGCGCGGTTCCAAGCTCGCCACGGCTATGGAGGCTCGCGGGTTCGGCGCCCCGGGAAAGCGGACGTGGGCGCGTCCGTCGCGCTTCCGGGGCCGGGACGCGGGGCTTGTGCTGGTGGCCGCGGTCATCGCCGCAGCATCCGTCGTCGTGTCGGTGATGGTGGGCGCGTGGCGCCCGATCTTCGGTCTCTGACTCCGGCGGTCAGGTCGCGTTCCACAGGTCGCGGTAGAACGCCATCCGAACCGGATCGTCCGCGATGCCGTAGGCCTCCACCAGGGCGTCCTGCCATCCGGGGCCGTAATTCCACTCGGTGCTCATGGCGGCGACGGCGATGTCGGCCCAGCGGTCGGCGACACCGAGGGCACCGAGGTCCACGTGCGCCACCCATTGGCCGTTCTCGCCGAGGAGCGTGTTGGGGGCGCACGCGTCGCCGTGGCAGACCACGAGCCGGTCGATCGGAGGCGTGTCGCGCAGGGCCGACGGCAGGTGGATGCCCCGCTCTTCGGCGTTCGCCACACGTGCCGGGATGCTCCAGTCGAAGGGGCACTCATCGACCGGCAGGGCCCCGTGCAGGGCGCGCAGGCCTTTCCCGATGGCCCGGACGGCCGTGGCGGGGTCGGGAAGCCAGCGGGGTGAGACGGCGCTGTCGCCGTCGATCCCGACGGTGACGAGCCACTCGGACGTCTCGTCCGCCCCGGCCGTGAGCACCGACGGCACCGGCGTGTACGGCGCCGCCCATCGAATGCGCTCCGCCTCCGCCGCCATCGACGTCTCGGCGTTACGCGGACCGTACTTGATGTATCGGATGCCGTCGCGTCCGCTCGCGCGGAAGGTCACGCCGCCGAGCTCGTTCTCCCACACGGGTTCGAGGGAGGCGCCGCCCGCGAGCTCGCGCACGCGAGCGGGGGCGGGAACGGCAGGCGGGATGAAGGACTGCTGCGACGTGGCCGGTGCGCTCTCGCTCATGGCCCCATCATCCGCTCCCGTCCGCTTCCGGCGCTGCGCGGCGCCCAGATCAGGAGATGTGGCGCAGACAGGACGTTTGCGGGCCAATTGGCCTGTGTCGGTCAGATCTCCTGATTCGGATGCTGCGGCGTCATCCGCTTCCGCCGGCTTCGGGCTGCGCCCGGTGCCCGAATCAGGAGATGTGGCGCAGACAGGACGCGTGCGGGCCAATCGGCCTGTGTTGGTCAGATCTCCTGATTCGGATGTGTCGGCGTCACCCGCTTCCGCCGGCTTCGGGCTGCGCCCGGCGCCCGCTTCCGCCGGCTTCGGGCTGCGCCCGGCGCCCGCTTCCGGCGATTGCCCGGTGCCCGAATCAGGAGATGCGGCGCAGACAGGACGTTTGCGGGCGGATCGGCCTGTGTCGGTCAGATCTCCTGATTCGGATGCTGCGGCGTCGGCGTCGGCGTGGACGTCCACGTCGACGTCGAGGTCGAGGTCGAGGTCGACGTCCGCGTCGAGGTCGAGGTCGAGGTCAGAGCGTGCGCTCGAAGCAGAGCGACTCCGGCATCGTCGCCACGTACGGCTCGTAGACGGGAATGGGCGTGAAGCCGGCTCCGGCGTACAGTGCGATCGATTCGGGCTGCGGTGCCCCGGTCTGCAGGATCACGCGCCGCGCGCCCCCGGCGCGGGCCCGCTCCACCACGGCCGCCGTGAGGGCCTGGCCCACCCCGCGTCGGCGCGCGGCTGCGGGCACGATGAGGCGCTTCAGCTCCCACTCCTGGCCGAGGCGACGCAGGAGCACATGACCGAGCGGCGTGCCCGACTCGTCGACCGCGAGGAAGGTCGTGACGACGTCTTCGGGGTGGACGCGGAGGGCCGCGTTGCGCGCTGCCGAGAGTTCGGGCGGTTCGCCGGTCACGACGTGGGCATAGCGGGTGCTCAGTTCCTCGTCGAGGAGGTCACGCAGGGTCACCGCCCGCGGATCGTCGACGCCGACCTCTTCGATGCGTACCGTCACCTTCCCATCCTGCCTCCGGCCGGGCAAGGTGGGGGAACACGGGGCGGAGCGGGGTGCGAACCTGAGTGCCGGTTAGGCTGGAACCCGGTCCCGGTTTCGACGACGAACGGAGAGCGGATGGACATCGCAGGCGCGACTGCCTTGGTCACCGGTGGTGCGAGCGGCCTGGGTCGGGCGACCGCACGTCGGCTCGCCGCATCCGGGGCCACCGTCACCATCGTCGACCTGCCCTCTTCGCCGGGCGAAGAAGCCGCGGCGGAGATCGACGGCCGGTTCGTGGCGGCGGATGTCACCGACCCCGAGCAGATCGCTGCCGCCGTGGCGGTCGCCGCCGAGGCCGGTCCGCTGCGGGTGGTGGTCAACTGCGCCGGCATCGCGCCGCCCGGAAAGGTCCTCGACCGCGAGGGCCTCCCCACTCCGCTCGACGCGTTCGAGCGGATCGTGCGGGTGAACCTCGTCGGCACCTACAACGTGATCGCCCAGGCATCAGCGGTCATGGCCCGCACCGAGCCGGAAACGGAAAGCGGCGACCGCGGAGTCATCGTCAACACCGCGAGCGTTGCCGCCTTCGACGGTCAGATCGGACAGCCGGCGTATTCGGCGAGCAAGGGCGGGGTCCACGCGATGACGCTGCCGATCGCCCGCGAGCTCGCCCGCCACGCGATCCGCGTCGTGACGATCGCGCCCGGGATCATGGAGACGCCGATGCTCCGGGGCCTGCCGCAGGCCGCGCAGGATTCACTGGGGCAGCAGGTGCCCTACCCCTCGCGCCTGGGCGTCGCCGACGAGTACGCCCGCCTCGTGATGGCGATCGTGGACAACGGCTATCTCAACGGTGAGACGATCCGCCTCGACGGTGCGATCCGGATGGCCCCGAAATGACCGCGCCTCGCGAGGCCGAAAGAGGAGGACGAGCGTGAGCGACAGCATCCTGGTGACCGTCGAGGGCAACCTCGCGCGGGTGACCCTCAACCGGCCGGCGTCGCTGAACGCCATGGACTTCGAGATGGCTGAACGGTGGCGCGATGCGGCCCGCACGGCGACGGCTCCCGGCATCGGCGCCGTGATCCTGGATGCGGCGGGGCCGGCCTTCTGCGCCGGCGGCGACGTCGTGGCCATGGCCACGTCGGGTGCGTCCGGCGCGGATCTCACGGCGACCGCGCACATCATCCACGAGGGCATCCGCACGTTCGCGGAAGCCCCGGTCCCCGTGGTCGCGGCTGTCCAGGGGGCGGTGGCCGGAGGTGGCCTCGGGCTCATGCTCGCCGCGGACTACGTGGTCGCCTCGGACGCGGCTCGGTTCGTCAGCAAGTACGCCAACATTGGCCTCACCCCCGATCTCGGGGTGACGACGCTTCTGCCGGCGGCGATCGGGCAGCGCCGCGCGCTGCAGTTGCTGCTCCAGGACCGCTCGCTGTCCGCCTCCGAAGCCCTCGAGTGGGGGCTCGTCGCCGAGGTCGTGCCGGCCGAGGGCGTGGCCGCCCGCACGGAAGAGGTGGCGCGCTTCTGGCTCGCCGGCGCTACGGCGGCCTTCGGCCAGGCGGCGCGGCTCGTGCGCACAGGTGCCGAGCGCACCTTCGCCGAGAATCTCGACGACGAGGCGCGCACGATCGGTGCCGCCTTCGACACGGCCGACGCGAAGGCTCGCGTGGGCGCCTTCGCCGCCGCATCCGCCAAGAAACGCACATGATGTCCCGCACACGCAGGTTTTGTGCGCTGGAAACCTGCACGAGTGAGACATCACGGGGAAAGGGAACGTCATGACCGAGAACACCCTCGCCGGGAAGACCATCCTGATGTCGGGCGGCAGCCGCGGGATCGGCCTCGCGATCGCGCTGCGGGCGGCGCGGGATGGGGCGAACGTCGCGATCCTCGCGAAGACCGACACCCCGCATCCACGCCTGGAGGGCACCGTCCACACCGCGGCCGCCGCGATCCGCGAGGCGGGCGGCAAGGCTCTGCCGATCGTAGGCGACGTGCGCAACGAAGACGACATCACCGAGGCGGTGCTCACCACCCAGGGCGAGTTCGGCGGCATCGACATCGTCGTGAACAACGCCAGCGTCATCGACCTGTCGGGCTCGCTCGACCTCTCGACGAAGAAGTACGACCTCATGCAGGACGTCAATGTGCGGGGCACGTTCCTGCTCTCGCGCGCGGCGATCCCGATTCTGAAGGACGCCGAGAATCCGCACATCCTGACGCTGTCGCCGCCCTTGAACGTCACGCCGAGGTGGCTGGGAGCGCATCCGGGGTACAGCCTGGCGAAGTTCGGGATGACCATGGTCACCCTCGGCCTGGGGGAGGAGTTCGCCGGCGCCGGCATCGCCGCCAACACCCTGTGGCCGCGCACGACCATCGCGACCGCCGCGGTGCAGAACATCCTCGGCGGCGACCGGATCATGGCCGCGAGCCGCACACCCGAGATCTATGCGGATGCCGCGTACGAGGTGCTCACGACGCCTGCAGGGGAGCGGACCGGGCAGACGCTGATCGTCGAGGACGTGCTCGCCGAGGCCGGCGTCACCGACTTCTCCCGGTACGCCGCGGTGCCCGGGACCCCCGACGCGGCGTTGTTCCCGGACATCTTCCTCGACTGAGGCCCGCGCGCCGCCCATCCGCCCGGCCGGCCGCGGGGAGGGGTGACGGGCGCGTGAGGGCGGCGTACCGTGGCGCGCATGACGGTGCGGTCACTGTTCCCCATCCTGCGCACACCCGACCTGCCGCGGTTGCAGGACTTCTACGAGCGGGCGTTCGGGGCGGTCGAGCGCTACCGGTTCGAGGACGTGTACGTGGCTCTGGACATCGGCCCCGGGGCGATCGGCATCGGCCTCGAGCCCGATGTCGCAGCATCCGGCCGCGTGGCCATCTGGCTCTACGTCGACGATGTCGACGATGCCTACCGTGCGGTGCTGGACGCCGGTGGTCGGTCGGAGGAGCCGCCCGACGACATGCCATGGGGTGAGCGTGTCGCGCAGGTGCGCGACCCTGACGGCAACCCCCTCTACCTCGGCGCTCCCGTGCCCGCCTGACCCCGGGGACCGCGAGACTGCACGCTGCCCACGAGCGAGCGGCTTTCCGCCGCGGTCTCGTGGGCACGGTGCAGTCTCGCGGGCTCCCGCCCGCTCCCGCTCCCGCGCGGGCCCCACCCCCGTCCGCGCGGGCTCGAGGCGACCAGGTCCTGTGCAGGCGAGCCCCGGTACCCTGAATCCATGACCGATCAGCCCCCCGTGCGCACCACCAAGCCCCGTCAGGTGCGCCCCGCGGCGCCGCAGGTGCGGCCCCGAACAGAGGGCTGGTCGCAGAAGAAGGATGACGCGGGCCGGCCGCTGCTGCAGTTCGCCAGTCCGAAGCGCGGTAAGCCGCCCGTCCACCTGGCCGACCTCACCGCCGCCGAGCGGGTCGCCAAGGTGACGGAGCTGGGACTCCCCGGCTTCCGTGCGAAGCAGCTCGAGAAGCACTACTTCACGCACTACACGTCCGACCCGGCGGACATGACCGATCTCCCGGCCGCCGGTCGCGACGAACTCGTCGCGGGGATGCTGCCACCCCTGCTCACCGAGGTGCGGCGACTGGAGACCGACAAGGGCGACACGATCAAATTCCTGTGGAAGCTGCATGACGGCGCGCTGGTGGAGTCGGTGCTGATGCGCTACCCCGGCCGCATCACCCTGTGCGTATCGAGCCAGGCGGGATGCGGCATGAACTGCCCGTTCTGCGCGACCGGGCAGGCCGGCCTCACCCGGAACATGTCGGCGGCCGAGATCATCGAGCAGATCGTCCGTGCCAACCGGCTCATCGCCGACGGCGGACTGGGCGGCAAGACCCTCCGCGGATCCGACGGGCCGGGTCAGTCGCCCGAGCGGGTCTCGAACATCGTGTTCATGGGGATGGGTGAACCCCTCGCGAACTACGCCCGCGTCATGCAGGCCGTGCGGGTCATGGTCGACAAGGAGCACGGCCTGGGCATGAGTGCCCGGGGAATCACCGTGTCCACCGTCGGCCTCGTGCCCGCCATCACGAAGCTGGCGAACGAGAACATCCCCGTCACCTTCGCGCTGTCCCTCCACGCGCCCGACGATCACCTCCGTGACGAGCTGATCCCGGTCAACTCGCGGTGGAAGGTGGATGAGGCGCTCGACGCCGCGCGCGATTACTTCGAGAAGACCGGGCGGCGCGTCTCGATCGAGTACGCGCTCATCAAGGACATGAACGACCACGCGTGGCGCGCCGACCTTCTGGCCGACAAGCTCAACGCGCGTGGCCGGGGGTGGGTGCACGTCAACCCGATCCCGCTCAATCCGACGCCCGGCTCGATCTGGACCGCATCCGAGGTGCCGGTGCAGAACGAGTTCGTCCGTCGACTGAACGCCGCCGGCATCCCCACCACTCTGCGTGACACCCGCGGCAAGGAGATCGACGGCGCGTGCGGCCAACTGGTCGCCACCGCCGAGGACGAGGTCGCCGCCGCGGCCGCACCCGCGGTCTGAGCTCGTACGAGCCGTCGACCCGCGGCGGCGACTCATACTGGGAAGCGTGACAGAGGACGTCGTTCGCGTGCGCGGCCTGCGCAAGGTCTATCGCGGCGGGTTCGAGGCGCTCCGCGGTGTGGATCTGGACATCCAGCGCGGGGAGTGCTTCGCGCTCCTCGGCCCCAACGGTGCCGGCAAGAGCACGCTCATCGAGATCCTCGAGGGCTACCGCGACCGGACATCGGGTGAGGTGTCCGTCCTGGGCGTCGACCCGCACCGAGGCGGCCTGCCGTGGAAGGCGCGCCTCGGCATCGTGCTGCAGAACACCGGCGAAGCCCCGTCCGCCACCGTGCGCGAGATGCTGGCGCACTTCGCCGGCTTCTACCCACGTCCGCGCGACGTCGACGAGGTGATCGCCGCGGTCGGCCTCACCGGCAAGGCCCGCGTGAGCGTGCGCAAGCTCTCCGGCGGGCAACGCCGGCGCGTGGACGTCGCCCTCGGCATCATCGGCCGCCCGGAACTGCTCTTCCTCGACGAACCCACGACGGGCTTCGATCCTGAGGTGCGCCGTCAATTCTGGAGTCTCATCCGGGGGCTCCAGCAGGACGGTACGACCATCTTGCTGACGACCCACTACCTGGATGAGGCGGCCGAGCTCTCCGAGCGGGCGGCGATCCTCGTCGACGGTCGGGTCGCCTCGGTCGGGCCGATCGACCGGCTCGGGGGCGCCGAGGCGCGCGTTCCCATCGTGCGCTGGACGGATGATGACGGAACGCACGAGGAGCGCACCGTCCACCCGGGCGCGCGGGTGGCGGAGATCATGGCCGCCGGCGGGGAGCCCGCGCGGCTCGAAGTGGTGCGCCCCCGATTGGAGGACATCTACCTGTCCTTCCTCGGCGGGGACGCGGCGGTGGAGAGGTCCGCCGAGGTGGGAGCATGAGCGAGAGCACTGTGCCGTCCCAGACCCCGGCGACGTCGGCGGTCTTCGGCGTCGCCCGGACCCTGCGGCTCGGCGCATCGCGGATCCGGTACGAGGTCCGCGCGTACTTCCGACAGGGTGACACGCTCTTCTTCACGTTCCTGTTCCCCGTCGTGATGCTGCTCATCTTCTCGGTCGCCTTCACGTCCCAGACGTTCGGGCCGCCCGGGGAAGAGGTGTCGTCGGCGGAGTTCTACCTGCCTGGTCTGCTCGCGGCCGGTCTCCTGCTGTCCGGGCTGCAGAACATGTCCATCGACATCGCCATGGAGCGCGGCGACGGCACGCTCAAACGACTGGGCGGGACCCCCTTGAGCCCCGTGTCGTATTTCATCGGCAAGCTCGGGCAGGTGCTGATCACGGGGCTCCTGCAGTCCGCCCTCCTCATCGCTGTCGCGGCCGTCGGCTTCGGGGTCGCCCTTCCCACCGACGCGGAACGTTGGCTCACCTTCACCTGGGTCTTCCTCCTCGGGGTGACGACCTGCGCCATCCTCGGCATCGGGCTGGCCGCCCTGCCCCGTACCGGGCGCAGCGCCACGGCCGTCGTCATCCCGATCGTCCTGATCCTGCAGTTCATCTCCGGGGTGTACATCTCCTTCTCGGCCCTCCCCGAGTGGCTGCAGAACTTCGCGAGCGTGTTCCCGCTGAAGTGGCTCGCCCAGGGGATGCGGTCGGTGTTCCTCCCGGAAGCGTTCGCCGCGGCGGAGCCGTCCGGATCGTGGGAGCATCCGCTCACGCTCCTGGTGTGCCTCCTGTGGCTCGTGGGCGGCCTGATCCTGGTGCGGTTGACCTTCCGCTGGATCCGCAAGGACTCCTGACGTCCTCCTCCGCACCGTTCCCCGGTGCGGATGTCGCACGTCCGTGGCAGGCTGTGCTGGTCACCCTCGGCGCTCCGCATCGCGCCCCCGCCGCCTCCCGGGAGAAACGTGCTGGCCAGGCTCCTCATTCGCTATCTCAAGCCGTACCGCTGGCTTCTCGCCGGCGTGCTGGTCTTCCAGTTCGTCTCGGCGCTGGGCTCGCTGTACCTGCCCAGCCTCAACGCCGACATCATCGACGAGGGCGTCTCCCGCGGCGACACCGACTTCATCTGGCGCACGGGCACGTTCATGCTCGCCGTGTCGCTCGGCCAGATCATCGCGTCCATCATCGCGACGTACTTCGCTGCGCGCGCGGCGATGCGCCTGGGTCGCGACCTGCGTGACGACATCTTCGATCGCGTCTCCTCCTTCTCCGAGCGCGAGGTCACCGGCTTCGGCGCAGGATCGCTGATCACCCGCAACACCAACGACGTCCAGCAGGTGCAGATGCTCGCGATGATGGCCGCGACGTTCCTGGTGACGGCGCCGCTGCTCGCGATCGGCGGCATCGTGCTCGCCCTCTCCCAGAGCGTCAGGCTTTCGTGGATCATCGCGGTCGCGGTGCCGGTGCTTCTCCTGGTGGCCGTGCTCGTCATCAGCCGCATGGTCCCGTTGTTCCGCAGCTTCCAGACGAAGTTGGACGCGGTCAACCGGATCATGCGGGAGCAGCTCACGGGCATCCGGGTGATCCGCGCGTTCGTGCGCGAACCGATCGAAGAGGCACGTTTCCGCGACGCCAACACGGAGATCATGGTCGTCGGCCGCAAGGTCGGATCGCTGTTCGTCGTGCTGTTCCCCGCGGTGATGCTCATCCTCAACCTCACCGTCGTCGGCGTGATCTGGTTCGGCGGTATGCAGGTCGACAGCGGCGACGTGCAGATCGGCACGCTGTTCGCGTTCATGCAGTACGTGATGATCATCCTCGGCGGCGTCATGATGGCCACCTTCATGACGATGATGATTCCCCGCGCCGCGGTGTCGGCGGAGCGCATCAGCGAGGTGCTCGAGACCTCGGCAGCGCTGGAACGATCCGCCGACGCGGTGCGCGTCTTCCCCTCCCCGGGAAGGGTGGAGTTCCGCGAGGCGGCGTTCGTCTATCCCGGCGCGGAAGCCCCGATCCTCTCCGACATCTCCTTCTCGGCCGAACCCGGTGAGACCGTCGCGATCGTCGGCTCCACCGGCGCCGGCAAGACCACGCTCGTCTCCCTGATCCCACGCCTCTTCGACGTCACCGCCGGGGCGGTCCGGGTCGGCGGTGTGGATGTGCGGGAGGCGGACCTCGAGGCGCTGTGGAGCACGATCGGCCTCGTGCCGCAGCGGCCGTTCCTGTTCACGGGGACCGTCGCCAGCAACCTCCGTTTCGGTCGCGAGGAGGCGACCGATGCCGAGCTGTGGCACGCGCTCGAGATCGCGCAGGGCAGCGACTTCGTCGCCCAGATGGAAGGCGGTCTGGATGCACGGATCGCGCAGGGCGGCACGAATGTGTCGGGTGGCCAGCGCCAGCGGATCGCCATCGCCCGCGCGATCGTCCATCGCCCCCAGGTGCTGGTGTTCGATGACTCCTTCTCGGCCCTCGACCTGTCCACCGACGCCCGCCTGCGGCAGGCGCTGTGGCGTGAACTTCCCGAGGTCACCAAGATCGTCGTCGCCCAGCGCGTGTCGACGATCACCGACGCCGACCGCATCGTCGTGCTCGATGACGGCGGGATGGTGGGGCTCGGAACACACGAGGAGCTCCTGGAGACGAACCAGACCTATCGCGAGATCGTCGAATCGCAGCTCGGTGCGGAGGTGACCCGATGAGCCGCGAGAAAGAGCTCACCGACGAGGAGAAGCTCGAACTGGAGCTGGCCGAGCAGGCTCGCATCGGTGCCGATGACTGGAGCGGAGCGGTGGCGCCGGGAAAGCCCGCGCAGTTCGGTCCGTCGTTCCGGCGCCTGATCGGACTGCTGCGCCCCAACGCCGTCGCCTTCGTGTTCGTGTCGCTGATGGGCGCGATCGGCGTCCTGCTGGCCGTGCTCGCACCCAAGGTCCTCGGCGAGGCGACGAACATCCTCTTCGAAGGCGTCGTGTCGCAGATGGCCCCGGCCGGAGCGACGAAGCAGCAGGTGATCGACGGGCTCGTCGCATCCGGCGAGCAGGATCTGGCGAACATCGTGTCGGCGTTCCAGAACTTCCAGCCCGGCGTCGGGGTGGACTTCACCCGCCTGGGCCAGGTGCTCGCCGGCGTCATGGCCCTCTACATCGCCGCCTCCGTGCTGTCGTGGTTGCAGGGCTATGTCATCAACGTGATCATGGTGCGCACGATGTGGCGCCTCCGCGAGCGGGTCGAGGAGAAGATCAACGCCCTTCCGCTCAGCTACTTCGACCGCGTCCAGCGCGGTGAGCTGATCTCGCGGGTGACCAACGACATCGACAACATCACGCAGATGATGCAGCAGTCGCTGTCGCAGGCGCTCACCAGCATCCTCACCATCCTCGGGGTGCTGATCATGATGCTGTCCATCTCCTGGCAGCTGACGCTCGTGGTGCTGGTGAGCTTCCCGCTCATGGCGGTGCTCTTCGGCGTCATCGGCCCGCGCTCGCAGAAGGCCTTCGGGATCCAGTGGCGCAAGGTCGGGCGCCTCAACGCGCGCGTGGAGGAGTCGTTCTCCGGTCACGCGCTGGTGAAGGTCTTCGGGCGGGAGCAGAGTTCCCGCGAGGCGTTCCGCGAGGAGAACGAGGAGCTCTACCAGGCCGCGTTCAAGGCGCAGTTCCTCTCGAACATCATGATGCCGGCGATGATGTTCATCGGGAACCTCACCTACGTGGGCATCGCCGTGTTCGGTGCGCTGATGGTCGCCGCCGGTCAGCTGCGCCTCGGCGACGTGCAGGCCTTCATCCAGTACTCGCAGCAGTTCACGCAGCCGTTGTCGGAGCTCGGGGGCATGGCCGCGGTCGTCCAGTCCGGAACCGCCTCGGCCGAGCGGGTCTTCCAGCTCCTCGACGAAACCGAGCAGGAGCCCGACGCCGAGGATGCGCCGGCGCCGGTGGAGGGGGACGGAACGATCGAGTTCGACTCGGTGTCGTTCTCCTACTCGCCCGAGCGACCGCTCATCACCGACCTGTCCTTCCGCGTCGAACCCGGGCAGACCGTCGCGATCGTCGGGCCGACAGGCGCCGGCAAGACGACGCTGGTGAACCTCATCATGCGGTTCTACGAGCTCGACGGCGGCCGGATCCTCCTCAACGGGCAGAGCATCGCGGAGCTCACCCGCCACGACATCCGCGCCAAGACCGGGATGGTGCTGCAAGACCCGTGGCTGTTCGCCGGGACCATCCGCGAGAACATCCGCTACGGTCGCGCCGACGCGACGGATGACGAGATCCTCATCGCCGCCCGTGCGACCTACGTCGACCGCTTCGTGCACTCCCTTCCCGACGGGTACGACACGCTTCTGGACGAGGATGCCTCGAACATCTCGGCCGGGGAGAAGCAGCTCATCACGATCGCGCGGGCGTTCGTTGCGCAGCCGAGCGTGCTGATCCTGGACGAGGCGACGAGCTCCGTCGACACGCGGACCGAACTTCTGCTGCAGAGCGCGATGGCCGCACTACGGGAGGGACGCACGTCGTTCGTCATCGCCCACCGTCTCTCGACCATCCGGGATGCCGATCTCATCCTCGTCATGGAGAACGGTGCGATCGTCGAGCAGGGAACGCACGAGCATCTGATCGCCGCCCGCGGTGCGTACTACCGGCTCTACAACGCCCAGTTCCAGCAGGCCGCATCCGACCCGGACGACGAGCTCGCGGCGGCGAGCGGCGCGGTTCCGGCAGCCGAGGACGCCGCCATCGGGTGACCCCGCCGTCGTGGCGCGGTGACCCCGCCGCCGTCCGGCCGCGGGCAATCGTCCCGGACGCGGGCGATCGCGGCCGGAAAGCCCGCGTCTCGCCCGAAAGCCTTCGTCCCACCCGCGCAGCGTCCCCCCGCGCAACCCCGCATCGCGGACGGGGCACGGCGGCTAGCGTGGAGGAATGGTGAACTATCGATACCTCGGCAACAGCGGCCTCAAGATCTCGGAGATCACGTACGGCAACTGGGTGACGCACGCCTCCCAGGTCGAGGATGACGCCGCAGTCAAGACGGTGCACGCGGCCCTGGATGCCGGGATCACGACGTTCGACACCGCGGATACGTACGCGAACACGGCCGCGGAGGTCATCCTCGGCAAGGCGCTGGAGGGTCAGCGCCGAGAGTCGCTGGAGATCTTCACGAAGGTCTACTTCCCGACCGGACCCAAGGGCCCGAACGACACCGGCCTCAGCCGGAAGCACATCTTCGAGTCGATTCACGGGTCGCTGAAGCGGCTCGGCACGGACTACGTCGATCTGTATCAGGCGCACCGTTTCGACTACGAGACCCCGCTCGAGGAGACGTTCCAGGCGTTCGCCGACCTCGTGCGTCAGGGAAAGGTGCTGTACATCGGCGTCTCGGAGTGGACGGCGGAGCAGCTGCGTGAAGGCTCCGCGCTCGCCAAGGAACTGGGCATCCAGCTGATCTCGAACCAGCCGCAGTACTCGATGCTGTGGCGGGTCATCGAGGGCAAGGTCGTCCCCGCCAGCGAAGAGCTCGGCATCTCGCAGATCGTGTGGTCGCCGATGGCGCAGGGCGTGCTCAGCGGCAAATACCTGCCCGGGCAGCCGCTCCCGGAGGGTTCCCGCGCGACCGACGAGAAGAGCGGCGCGGCGTTCATCAAACGCTTCATGACCGATGAGGTGCTCACCGCGGTCCAGCGGCTCAAGCCCATCGCCGAGCAGGCCGGCCTGACGATGCCGCAGTTGGCGATCGCGTGGGTCCTGCAGAACCCCAACGTCGCCGCGGCGCTGGTCGGAGCATCCCGACCCGAGCAGCTGGCCGACACGGTCAAGGCGTCGGGTGTCACGCTGGATGCCGACACCCTGACCGCCATCGACGGTGCGCTCGGTGGCATTGTGAACCGCGACTCCGAGGACACCTACACGGTGTCGCCGAAGAAGCGACCGGCCTGAGGTGGCGGCGAGGAGCGCCGGCATCCTGCTGTACCGCCTCGACGGGCAGGGCGATGTGCAGGTGCTCCTCGCCCACATGGGCGGCCCGTACTGGGCGGCGAAAGACGCCGGCGCCTGGTCGATCCCCAAAGGCGAGTACGACCCCGATAGCGAAGGGGCGTTGGATGCGGCGCGCCGCGAGTTCCGCGAGGAACTGGGGGTCGAGCCGCCCGAGGCCGACTACGCCGAACTCGGGACCTTCCCGTATTCGTCGGGGAAGAAGGTCGTCGTCTTCGTCGCCGACGGGGCATCGTTCACGGCGACCGCGTTCGTCTTCGGCGAGTTCGACCTGGAGTGGCCCCCTCGATCGGGCAAGACGGCGCGGTTTCCCGAGGTCGATCGGGCGGAGTGGTGCAGCCCCGATGAGGCACGCGAGCGGCTCGTGAAGGGCCAGCGCCCCGCCCTCGATGCCCTGCTCTCGCACCTCTCCGACCTCTAACCCCCGTCGACTCGCCACAAACCGTCATGTTTCGGCGCATATCGCGACGGATTGTGGCGAGTCGACCGGGCGGGACGGGGCGGGTCATTCGGCGGTGGCGAGCTCCCGCCGGCGCATGAGCGCCAGGGTCAGGCCGATGCCGAGGACGGCGATCAGAACCAGCCACCAGAGCCCGCGCACGTCGACGTCGTTCCCCGACAGGGTCGGTGTCACGGCGATCGGCGAGAGGTTCACGACGGCGTCGGGAAAACCGAAGAGCGGCCCGAACAGGCCGACGACCGTTCCCAGCGCTATCAGCGTCCATCCGAGGGCGATGGTCAGGCGCGGTGCGGCGACGAAGACCACAGCGGTCGCCATCAGGAAGACCGCGGCCGCAGCCACCTGACCGACACCCGCGACGAGGGTCACGTCCACCAGCGACCAATCCGGATCGGACAGCGACGACAGGCCCACGATCGCTCCCACGATCGCGCTGCCCACAGTGGCCAGGATGCCGACTCCCGCGATGACGAGGTAGCCCGCCAGCCACCGCACCGGGCCGACGGCGGCGGCACGCACCGGTTCCGCCGTGCCGCGGATTTCTTCCTGGCGCGCGCGGACGACGGTCTGGACGGCGGCGCAGGCGGCAAGGACGCCGGCCAGCGTGAAGAAGATCGTCACGGTGCCCTGCGGGAGCGTTCCGTCGCCGCCGAGCGAGGCAAGGAGGGCATCCACCGATGGGATGCTGTCACCGATCTGCGAGATGACATCGGAGAGCCGCGTCGACAGCATCCCCACGACCAGCCCGCCGACGGCCCATCCCAGGATGGCGCCCCGGGACAACCTCCAGCTCAATCCCCACGGGCCTGAGAGTGCGACTGTCGCGGTGGAACGGCCGAGACGCTCGGGCAGCAGGCTGCCGCCGAGGTCGCGCCTCGACTGCAGCGCGACGGTCGCGGCGGCGCACACCGTCGCCAGCAGCGCGCTCAGCACGAGCGGGCGCGGGTCGTCGGTGTCGAACGGGCGGGTGTTCTCCGCCCAGCCGAACGGCGAGAACCACGCGAGCGGCGCACTGGTCATCCGCTGCAGGTCGGCGCTGGGTGTTCCCACGGCATTGCCGACCCCGCACACCAGATAGGTGAGGAGGATCGCCCACACCGCGGCCGCGTTGGCCGCGCGTGCGGTGCGCACCAGTTGCGCCACCAGCAGCGCGACGCTCAGGAAGACGATGCCGGTGCCGCCGCTGGCCGCGCCGATGAGGAGGCTTCCCGTTCCGCCGAGCCCCAGCGCGAGGAGCACCAGCCACACCGCAGCTGCGAGGACGAGATTGGCCAGGACGCCGTGCACCATCGTTGCGAGGAGCGGGACCATGCGCCCTGCGGGCGTGGCCGCGACGAGTTCCGCCCGGCCGAGCTCCTCATCTGCCCGCGTGTGGCGCACCGCGAGGAAGCTGCTCATGAACGCGGCCAGAAGTGCGAGGAACGGCAGGATCACGAAGGCGATGAACGACCCCTCCGCGGAACCCGACGGCAGCCCCCGGAAGAGCAGGATGACCGGATTGGCGATCGCGGTCGCGAGCAACGCGGTGCGATCCTGCTCGGTCCCGAGCGTCTCCCGCACGCCGGCGTAGGCGGCGGCAGCAAGGGCTGCCGTGCCGAGAATCCACAGCGCCAGCTGAATGACGTCGCGTCGTGCGCGGTGACGCAGCAGCAGGAAGAATCGCGTCACGACAGTGCCTCGGAGGCTGTCACGTCGTCGCCGTAGTGACGCAGGAAAAGCTCCTCGAGAGAAGGCGGCTCGATGCGCAGCCCCGCGACGTGGGCGTCGACGAGCGCGGGAAGCACGGCCGTCACGCGGTCGCTGTCGACGGTGAATCGCACCCGGCCGTTGCTCACGACCACGTCGTGAGCGTCCGGGAGGGGCGGGAGCACCCGCCCGTCGAGGGCTGCGAACGAGACCTCGGTGCGGGTCAGGTGCCGCAGGTCGCCCAGACTGCCGCTTTCGACCACGCGACCGGCGCGGATGATGCTGACCCGGTCGCACAGCTGCTCGACCTCCGAGAGGATGTGGCTGGACAGCAGCACAGAACTTCCGGCCTGGCGCACGCGCATCAACTCGCGCTGGAACACGACCTCCATCAGCGGGTCGAGCCCGCTGGTCGGTTCGTCGAGGATGTAGAGGTCGGCGGGGACGGCGAACGCGGCGATCAGCGCGACCTTCTGCCGGTTGCCCTTGGAGTAGGCGCGGCCCTTCGTGCGCGGATCGAACTGGAACGCCTCCTGGAGCCGGGCGCGTTCGTCGCGGTAGGCGGCGGAGCGCCCGCTCCCGCGAAGGCGGCAGAGGAAGTCGATCGCTTCGCCGCCGGACAGGTTCGGCCAGATGTTCACGTCACCGGGCACGGACGCGATGCGGCGATGAAGCTGCACCGCATCGCGCCACGGATGACCACCCAGGACGGATGCTTCGCCGCTGCTGGCGCGCGCGAGGCCCAGGAGGATCCGGACCGTCGTCGACTTGCCGGAGCCGTTCGGACCGAGAAACCCGTGGATCTCGCCGGGCGACACGTCGAGGTCGAGCCCATCCAGCGCGCGGACGCGGCCGTAGAGCTTCCCCAGCCCGCGGGTGCGGATGACAGCTTCCATAGGCGGGACGCTACGCCGGTGAACGTACCGCCGCAGCATCCCTCCCGCTGAGGGGCGGGATGTATACCAGAAGGTGCAACAGGGCGGAAAAAGTGCGGCCTTTGCGCCGTCTATGTATACAATGAGACGAAACCACGAGGAGGTGCGGGATGCGAGCCAGTGATCGCGCGTACGCGACCCTCCTCGGTGAAATCCAGGATGGATCGCTGCGCCCTGGCGCCGTGCTCGGGGAGGTCGAGCAGGCCACGCGACTCGGCGTGAGCCGCACACCGCTCCGCGAAGCGCTGAGCCGTCTCGCCGGCGACGGACTGGTCTCCCAGCTCTCACCGCGCGTCACCGTGGTCAGCGACGTCGACGCCGACGACATCCGGGCGCTCTTCGAGCTCCGCCGGGCGCTGGAGGAGGCCGCATCCCGGATCGCCGCGGCTCGAGGTGACGCCGACGCCTTCGCGGCGCTCGCCGAGGAGTTCGCCGCAGCGGACCCGGACGTGGCCGACCACTCCGACGCCTACTACGCCCTCATCGCCCGCTTCGACGCGGCGATCGATGCCGCTCTCGGTAACGACTACCTGACGTCCGCTCTGCGCACGGTGCGCACGCACCTGGTGCGGGTGCGCCGGATGGCACGCGACAACCCCGCGCGGCTGCAGCAGTCGGCGCGGGAGCACGAACTCATCGCCCGGGCGATTGCGGACGGCAATGCCGAACTCGCCGCACACGCCACCCACGTGCACCTGCACAACGCCCTCACGACCATCCTCGATTCCCTCCCGGAGGAACAGCCATGACCATCACCCACCACGTTCGGGTGCACCGCAGCGACGAGAACCTGCCCCGGGAGGGTCAGCTGGCCTGGGCCATCGCGCGCGTCGCCGCCGATCCGGTCGCCGTGGATGCCGACGTCACCGACATGATCATCAACCGCATCATCGACAACGCGGCGGTGGCCGCGGCATCCCTCACCCGCCGCCCCGTGAGCGCGGCTCGTCAGCAGGCGCTCGACCACGCCGTGTCCATTGGCGGGGTCGGTGCGACCGTCTTCGGGTGCGCGCTCGACCGGCGATCCAGCCCGGAGTGGGCGGCGTGGGCCAACGGCGTGGCCGTGCGCGAGCTGGATTACCACGACACGTTCCTCGCCGCCGAGTACTCGCACCCCGGCGACAACATCCCCCCGATCCTCGCTGTCGCCCAGCACACCGGGCACGACGGCGCGGCGCTCCTGAGGGGCCTCGCCACCGGCTACGAGATCCAGATCGACCTCGTGCGCGCGATCTCCCTCCACAAGCACAAGATCGACCACGTCGCCCACCTCGGCCCCTCGGCCGCGGCCGGTATCGGTACGCTGCTGGGCCTGGACGCCGAGACGATCTACCAGGCCGTCGGCCAGGCGCTGCACACCACCACCGCCACCCGCCAGTCGCGCAAGGGCGAGATCTCCACGTGGAAGGCGCACGCCCCGGCCTTCGCTGGAAAGATGGCCGTCGAGGCCGTGGACCGCGCGATGCGCGGCGAGACCAGCCCGTCCCCGATCTACGAGGGCGAAGACGGCGTCATCGCGTGGCTGCTCGACGGCAAGGCTGCCGCGTACGACGTGCCGCTGCCGGGCGAGGGCGAGCCCAAGCGCGGCATCCTCGACTCCTATACGAAGGAGCACTCCGCTGAGTACCAGGCGCAGGCGTGGATCGACCTCGCGCGTCGGCTCGGCGCGCAGCATCCCGCCCTTCGCGACCCGCAGAACGTCGCCTCCGTCGTGCTGCACACGAGCCACCACACGCACTACGTCATCGGGTCGGGCGCGGGCGATCCGCAGAAGTACGACCCGACGGCCTCTCGCGAGACTCTCGACCACTCGATTCCGTACATCTTCACCGTCGCGCTGCAGGACGGCGCGTGGCACCACGTCGACTCGTACACGCCCGAGCGTGCCGGCCGGCCCGACACGGTCGAGCTGTGGCGCAAGGTCACCACGGCCGAGGACGCGGAGTGGACGCGGCGTTACCACTCGGAGGACCCGAACGAGAAGGCCTTCGGTGGCCGGGTCGTCATCACGCTCACCGACGGCTCGACGATCGAGGACGAGATCGCCGTCGCCGACGCCCATCCGCTCGGGGCACGGCCGTTCGCCCGCGAGGACTACCTCCGGAAGTTCCGCCTCCTCGCCGAGCCGGTGATGCTCCCCGAGGAGATCGAGCGGTTCCTCGACCTCGCCCAGCGGCTGCCCGAGCTGACGGCTGCGGAAGTGCAGCAGCTGAACATCGTGGCCAAACCCGGCGTGCTCGCGATGGCCCCCGCCCCGAAGGGCCTGTTCTGATGCTGTACGCCAAGACTCCCGCGGCCGAGAAGCGCCGCCTGTTCCGGGAGCGGCTCGCCTCGGGCGAGGTGCTCCGCTTTCCCGGGGCCTTCAATCCGCTCTCGGCACGGCTCATCGAACGCAAGGGCTTCGAGGGTGTCTACATCTCCGGTGCCGTGCTCTCGGCCGACCTCGGTCTTCCCGACATCGGCCTCACGACCCTCACCGAGGTCGCCGGCCGTGGGCAGCAGATCGCGCGCATGACGGAGCTGCCGGCGATCATCGACGCCGACACCGGCTTCGGGGAGCCGATGAACGTCGCACGCACCATCCAGACCCTCGAGGATGCGGGCCTCGCCGGCACCCACATCGAAGACCAGGTCAACCCCAAACGGTGCGGGCACCTGGACGGGAAGCAGGTCGTGGATGCCGACACCGCCATCCAGCGGATCCGCGCCGCCGTCGACGCCCGCCGCGACCCGAACTTCCTGATCATGGCGCGCACCGACATCCGCGCCATCGACGGTATGGATGCGGCGATCGACCGCGCCAAGGCTCTCGTGGATGCCGGGGCGGACGCGATCTTCCCCGAGGCGATGCGCTCCCTGGAGGAGTTCGCCGCCGTACGTGCCGCCGTCGACGTGCCGATCCTCGCGAACATGACCGAGTTCGGAAAGAGCGAGCTGTTCAGCGTCGATGCCCTCCGCAACGTCGGGGTGAACATCGTCATCTGGCCCGTCTCCTTGCTGCGGATGGCGATGGGCGCCGCGGAGCGCGCGCTGGACACGCTCGTCGAGGAGGGGCACCTCACCTCCAAACTCGACGAGATGCAACATCGCGCAGACCTCTACGACCTGATGGACTACGAGGGCTACAACCACTTCGACACGAGCGTTTTCAACTTCACCGTCGCCCGCTGACGCGGCATCCTCGAAGGACACGGCAATGACCGACACCGACATCAAAAAGGGCCTCGCGGGCGTCGTGGTGGACTACACCGCGGTCAGCAAGGTCAACCCGGACACCAACAGCCTTCTCTACCGCGGCTACCCGGTGCACGAGCTGGCGGCGACCCAGCCGTTCGAAGCGGTGGCGTACCTGCTGTGGAACGGCGAGTTGCCCACCGATGGGCAGCTCGCGGAACTCCGCGCCACCGAGCGGCGGCATCGGGCACTGCACCCTCACGTCAAGGCCGCGATCGACATCCTGCCGACCAGCGCCCACCCGATGGACGAGGTGCGCACCGCCGTCAGCGTCATCGGAGCGCAGGACACCGCCGGTATCGCGAACGTCATGGATGCGGTGGGAACCCCCGATGAGAACCTCGAACGCAGCATCCGCCTGTTCGCGCAGCTGCCGGCGATCGTGGCGTACGGGCAGCGGCGCCGCCGGGGCCTGGAGCCTGTCGAGCCGCGCGACGACCTGGACTACGCCGCGAACTTCCTCTGGCTCACGTTCGGCGAGGAGGCGCACCCGGTGGTCGTCGACGCGTTCAACCGGTCGATGGTCCTCTACGCCGAGCACTCCTTCAATGCCTCGACGTTCACCGCCCGCGTCATCACCTCCACCCTCAGCGACCTGTACTCCGCGGTCGTCGGAGCCATCGGAGCGCTGAAGGGCCCGCTGCACGGCGGGGCCAACGAGGCGGTGCTGCACATCTTCGAGGAGATCGGCACGGCTGACAACGTCGTGCCGTGGCTGGATGCGGCGCTCGCCGAGAAGCGCAAGATCATGGGCTTCGGTCACCGTGTGTACAAGCGCGGCGATTCCCGGGTCCCGACGATGAAGGCGGCCCTCGACACGCTCGTGGCCCACTACGACCGGCCCGACGTCGCCGACCTGTACAACACCCTCGAGCGCGAGTTCGTCGAGCGCAAGGGCATCTACCCGAACCTGGACTACCCGTCCGGTCCCGCGTACGACCTGATGGGGTTCGACATCCTCACCTTCACGCCGCTGTTCGTGGCGGCGCGGATCACCGGCTGGACCGCCCACATCATGGAGCAGCAGGCATCCAACGCCCTCATCCGGCCGCTGTCCCACTACAACGGTCCCGATGAGCGGCACATCCCGGGCTACGTCCCCGACACCGCGGTCATCGAAGTCGCCGAACGCGCGGAGGAGGCGGCGGACTGATGGGTTCCACGGCGCACGAGAAGGTCGTGATCCTTGCCGGCGCGCGCACGCCGGTGGGAAGCTTCGGCGGGTCGCTCGCGAGCGTCCCCGCGCACGAGCTCGGCGCGACCGCCGTCACCGCGGCACTCGCGCGGGCCGGCGTCTCCGGGGACGACGTGGGCGAGGTCGTGATGGGATGCATCGCCCAGAACGGTCCCGACGCGTACAACGCGCGGCGGGTGGCGCTCGCGGCCGGGCTGCATCCCCGCATCCCGGCCTTCACAGTGAACCGCCTGTGCGGATCGGGTCTCCAGGCCATCTGGTCGGGAGCCCAGGAACTCCTGTGGGGCGGCGTGGACGTGGTGGTCGCTGGCGGCGACGAGAGCATGTCGCGGACGCCCTTCCTCGACTTCGGCGCGCGCGGCAACGCGCGTCTGGGCGACCGGAAGCTCCTCGATGGGACTCTCGCGATCCTCACCGATCCCTTCAGTGGCCGGCATATGGGGACGACAGCGGAGACCGTCGCGACGCGCTACGGCGTGAGCCGGCAGGCGCAGGACGAGTTCGCCGTCGAGAGCCAGCGGCGAGCGGCCACAGATGCGGCGCGCGCGGCATTCGCGGAGGAAATCGTGCCGGTGACGACCGGTGGTCGGAAGCCGGTCGAGGTCTCGGTCGATGAGCATCCCCGCCCCGGGACGACGGTAGAGGTGCTCGCGGGTCTGCGCGCCGCGTTCGAGGAGAGCGGCAGTGTCACGGCCGGTAACTCCTCCGGCATCAACGACGGAGCCGCGGCAACCGTGCTCATGCGGGAGTCGGACGCGCGTGACCGCGGGCTGACGGGCCTCGCCACGATCGAGGCGGTCGCGACAGCGGGCATCGAGCCGGAGATCATGGGCTACGCGCCGGTCATCGCACTGGAGCGGCTCTGGCAGCAGACCGGGATGTCGCCCAGCGACGTCGACACGGTCGAGCTGAACGAGGCCTTCGCGTCGCAGGCGGTTGCGGTCATCCGCGATGCGGGCTTGGATCCGGCGAAGACGAACCCGTATGGCGGAGCCATCGCCCTCGGGCATCCGGTCGGCGCCACCGGCGCAATTCTCACCGTCCGCGCGGCGATGGACCTGCACCGTCGTGACCTCGAGTACGCCGTCGTGACCATGTGCATCGGCGGCGGCCAGGCGCTGGCAGCGCTGCTTCGCCGCTGGGACGGTTGACCTTCGCGGCTCCCGCGCGCCGTATTCAGGCTGAATCACCGCCTGAATTGCGAGGTGCCCGAGATTACGGCAGGGCTGCAGGCGTTACTGCTGATCGGGCCTGAGTCAGGCCCGGGGGAGGCGGGGCAGGAGTGGACGGGGAAAGCCGGTCGGTTCGCGCGCGGGCCGATGGCGGGGCAGGATTTGTCCGGGATCGAACCACCGATCCGGTCCGGCAGTGCGACGTAAGGAGCCCGATGTGACAAGCTACGAAACCATCCTCGTGGAACAGCGCGGACGGGTCGGATGGATCACCCTGAACCGTCCTGATGCGCTCAACGCGCTCAACACCCGGGCGATGCACGAGGTGGTGACTGCCGCAGAGGCATTCGACGACGATCCCGGCGTTGGCGCGATCGTCGTGACCGGATCAGAGCGGGCGTTCGCTGCAGGTGCCGACATCAAGGAGATGGAGGGGAAGACCTCCGTCGACATGGTGCTGGACGACCACTTCGGCGCGTGGCGCCGCTTCGCCGACGTGCGCACACCGGTGATCGCTGCCGTCTCCGGCTATGCGCTGGGCGGCGGTTGCGAACTCGCCCTCATGTGCGACGTCATCCTCGCCGCCGACACAGCTGCCTTCGGCCAGCCCGAAATCAACCTCGGGGTGATCCCGGGCATGGGTGGCACGCAGCGGCTGGTCCGCGCCCTCGGCTATTACAAGGCGGCCGACCTCGTGTTGACCGGGCGCCGGATGCCCGCTGAAGAGGCCGAGCGCGCGGGCCTCGTGTCACGCGTCGTCCCGGCCGCCGAACTCCTGGTGGTTGCGGAGGAGGTGGCCGGCACCATCGCTGCGAAGTCGCTGCCGTCCCTGTATGCCGCGAAGGCTGCGCTGGATGCGGCGCTGGAAACGACGCTCAGTGAGGGCTTGCGTTATGAGGGCGCCGCTTTCTCGTCGCTGTTCGCCACGCACGACCAGAAGGAGGGCATGTCGGCCTTCCGGGAGAAGCGCGCGCCGGAGTTCATCGGCCGGTGAGGCGCATCGGAGCGGCTGCGGCGGGACGGCCGAAGGGCGAGAGTGCGCGCCGCCTAGACTCGATCCGACGTGAGGAGCGGAATCGATGAGGATCGTGGTTCTCGTGAAGGAGGTCCCCGACACGTACGGGGATCGCAAGCTCGACCTGGAGACGGGATTGGCCGATCGGGGCGCGAGTGACGCGGTGCTGGACGAGATCGGGGAACGTGCTCTCGAGGTCGCGTTGACGTACGCCGATGCGCATGCCGGTACCGAGGTGGTCCTGGTGACCATGGCGCCGGCGTCGGCGGTGACGACGGTTCGCAAGGGCCTGGCGATGGGAGCTACGTCGGCGGTGCATGTCGTGGATGACGGTCTGCGGGGTGCCGACATGTCCCTGACGGCGGAGGCGCTCGCCGCAGCGGTGCGCCGGGCGCAGCCGGATCTGGTGATCACGGGAAATCTATCGACGGACGGCACCGGCGGGGTGATCCCGGCGATGCTCGCCGAACACCTCGGGATGCCGCAGCTGACGGCGCTATCGAGCGTGGAGATCGCGGAAGGGTCGGTGTCGGGGACGCGGGCCTCGGATGCGGGAGCGGTGTCGGTCTCGGCGCCTTATCCGGCGGTGATCTCGATCACGGAGGCGCTGCCGGATGCGCGGTTCCCGAACTTCAAGGGCATCATGGCCGCGAAGAAGAAGCCGTACGAGACCCTGACCGTTGCTGATCTCGGTGTGGATCCGGAGGACTTCTCGGTGCCCCGGTCGATCCTGGTGACGGTCGCCGAGCGCCCTGCCCGGGCGGCCGGCATGAAGATCGTCGATGAGGGGGATGCAGGCACCAAGCTGGCCGAATTCCTCATCGCGAACCGGCTGGCGTGAGGGGAATGCGATGACTTCCAACCCGATCCTCGTGCTGATCGAGACCACCCCCGACGGCACGGTCGTCTCCACGGCCGCCGGCCTGCTGGGCGCGGCAGCGGCGGTCGGGGAGCCCGTCGGCGTCGTCGTGACAGGCGCGGGTTCCGGCGACGCGGCGGCGCAGGAGGCGGCCTCCCTCGGCGCCCGGCGGGTGCTCGTGGCCGAGCTGGACAGGGCTTCCTCGCACCTGACCGTGCCGGTCGTCGACGCCCTCGCCGTGGCGGTCGCCACGGTGCGGCCCGATGCGGTGCTCGTGGCCAATTCGATCGAGGGCCGTGATATCGCCGGCCGTCTCGCGGCGAGGTTGCGGCTGGCGATCGCGGCGGACGCGGTGGGGGTGGCCCGAGACGACCAGGGCATCCTCGCGCAGCACTCCGTCTACGGCGGTGCGTACAGCACCGAGTCGGCGGCGACCTTCGGCACGCTCGTGGTCACCGTGCGACAGGGCGCGATCGACGCGCGCGCCGAGGCCGTCGCCGAGCCGGTGATCGAACGGCTGGAGGTGGACGCATCCGGTGCCCCCGCCGCATCCGTTCATGGGTACGACCCTGCCGTGGCGACATCGGCCCGACCGGAGTTGCGTGGTGCGGTCAAGGTCGTCTCCGGTGGCCGCGGGTTGGGATCGGTGGACAAGTTCGTGCTGGTCGAGCAGCTCGCCGATGCGCTCGGGGCCGCAGTGGGCGCATCCCGCGCCGCCGTCGACGCCGGATACATCCCGTATTCGGCGCAGGTCGGGCAGACCGGAGTTTCCGTGTCGCCGCAGCTCTACGTCGCCCTCGGGATTTCCGGGGCCATCCAGCACCGCGCGGGCATGCAGACGGCCAAGACGATCGTCGCGATCAACAAGGACGGCGACGCTCCGATCTTCTCCATCGCCGACTTCGGCGTCGTGGGCGACGTGTTCACGGTGGTGCCGCAACTCATCGCGGCGCTCGAACAGCGCAAGGGATAGGCCGCCCGTGAGTCCGACCCGCACCCTCCGCCGAGGCCTGCCGCGCACTCCGGGCGGCGAGCCGTGGCCTCCCGCCGGCGTGCCGGTTCCCGGTGCGCTCGCCGACGTGGCAGGGGAGCCCGGGGTCGCTGCGCGCGGTGACGCGGTCGGGGCGGAGGCGACGCCGGATACGGCCGCGGGAGCACGCCCGCCTGGGATACCCGAGGGTGCCGAAGTGCCGGGGGAGGCTGCGGCGGGCAAGGCCGAAGCGCCGGGCAAGGATGTCCCGGCCGCGGCCGCGCCGGGCGCAGCGACGATGCCGGCCTCTGGTGGCACGTCCGCGCCGCGCAAGGCCGCGTCTCTGGTGCCCCAGGAGAGTGCGGCCGAGCGGCCGCGCGGTCTGCGCCGCGGACTGCCGCGTGTGCCAGGCGGGGAGCCGTGGCCTCCTGCATCGGCAGTGATGGCGACCGCGTCGCCCGGTACTGGCACGTCGGCGAACGCGGGCCGATCCGAATCGCCGCGGACGGCAGACGTCGGTGCGGATGCGGTGGCCGCGGTGCCGGCCGCACTCTCTCCCGGACGTGTGACGCCGTCGACGGCGACACCGGAGTCCGTTGCGCCGCAGGTGGCCGTCACCCGAGCGGGGGTGAGCCTCCGCCGGGGGATGCCGCGCGAGCCCGGCGGCGAGCCGTGGCCCCCGGTGGACGCCGTGGTCGTGGCTGCCGCGGCGCCGGCCGCGTCCGCGCCCGAGTCCGCCGGCGGGCGCGACGCGACGACACTGCCCGCCGAGGCCGTCCCCGTCGCCGCAGCCGCAGCCGTCCCCGCATCCGCAGCGGTGCCGGCGGGTCCGCGGCCGCCGTTGCCGTTCCCGCCCACCGTCTGGCCCGGGCCGGCAGCATCCGGGCCGCGCATCCCGCGGCCGGAGCCGAAGCGGTACGGACCCTTCACCCGCGTGCAGTGGGCCGGGGCCGCGGTGGTCGCCGGCGGCGGGTTGCTCGTCGCCGCGGGGATGGCGGTCGCGCTCGTGCGGTGGCTGCTTTCGACCGAGTGGGGAACGGGGTTCCTCGCGGCCTACCCCGGCGAGTACCACCTGCCCGCCGGTGCCCCTGTGGGCTTTCCCGCGTGGCTGGGGTGGCAGCATTTCTTCAACGCGTTCCTGATCGTCCTCATCATCCGATCGGGCCTGGAGGTGCGTCGGGACAAGCGTCCGAGCGTGTTCTGGTCACCGCGCGGAAACTCCAAGCGCAAGATCAGCCTTGCCCTCTGGTTCCACCAGTCGCTCGACATTCTGTGGCTCGCCAATGGCCTGATCTTCGTCGTGCTGCTGTTCGTCACAGGGCAGTGGATGCGGATCGTCCCGACCTCGTGGGAGGTCGTCCCCAACGCGATCTCGGCGGGCCTGCAGTACGTGTCGTTGAACTGGCCCACCGAGAACGGATGGGTCAACTACAACTCGCTGCAGCAGTTGGCGTACTTCGCGACGGTGTTCCTCGCCGCCCCGCTCGCGGTGATCACCGGGGTTCGGATGAGCGGCATCTGGCCCGCGAACGCCACCGCGCTGAACCGGATCTATCCGCTCGAGTGGGCCCGCCGCATCCACTTCCCGGTGATGATCTACTTCGTCCTGTTCATCATCGCCCACGTCGCGCTCGTTTTCGCGACCGGGGCGCTGCGCAACCTCAACCACATGTATGCGGCGCAGGATGCGGTGAACTGGACCGGGTTCTGGATCTTCGTGGCATCCATCGCCGTCACCGCGGCAGCCTGGGTCGCCGCCCGCCCGCTCATCCTCGCTCCGATCGCGCGTCTGTTCGGCGACATCAAGGGCCGCTAAACCCCCGCGACGACCGTTCCGCCGCTCAGTGGCCGGCGAGGCGCGCCGTCAGAGCCGCCGCGGCGTGGCGGACGGCGCCGCCGAGGGCCTCGACGAGGCCCTCCTCCTCCCGCGCGCGGAAGGTGAGACCGACGGATGCCACGGGGTAGCCGTTGCGGTCCACCGCGGCGGTGGCGACCGAGGCGTATCCCGGCGTGATGTCGCCGTCCTCGGTCGCCCAGCCGCGCCGACGAGCGGCACGCAAGAGCCCCTCGAGCTCCCCGAGCGTCGACGGTCCGGGGCCGACGCGGCGGTACAGGGCCTCGCGGTGGGGGTACAGGGCGCGCACCTGATCGGTCGACAGGACGGCGAGCGCGGCGCGTCCCGTTGCCGTCAGGTGCGCCGGCAGCCGCACTCCGACGTTCGACACCGTGGTGGGCGCGCGGGGCGCCGAGAGCGCGTCGACGTAGGTGACCTCGGCTCCGATGAGGACCGCGAGGTGCCCCGCAGCGGGGACCGGGGCACCGGCGACCAGCTGCTCCACGAGGGGGCGCGCCATCCGCCGCAGCCGATCGGTCTGGAGCGACCCTGCGCCGATCTCTGCGACCAGGGCCGAGAGACCATAGGCGCGCTCCTCGGGATAGTGCACGAGAAACCCCTCGTCCATCATCGCCCGCGCCAATTGGTACAGCGACGACCGGGGGATGCCGAGCTCCCGCGCGAGCGTGGAGGCGGGCACCGGGTCGGTGCGTTCGGCGAGGATCCGCAGCATCCGCAGCGCGTTCCGTGCAGCGGGGACCTGAGGCACGGGTTCTCCTGGCTGTCTGGGATTTCAGACAGAATAGCGCGCCCCGCCGATGCGCGACGCGGTCGGCGGGGCTTCACTGAGGGCATGCCGGATGTTCTTGTGGGCGCAGGTCCTCTCCGTATCCCCGACGTCGTCGCCGTGGCGCGCGATGCCGCGCCCGTGCGGCTCGATCCCGACGCCCTCGGCCGGATGGCGCACACCCGCGCCGTCATCGACCGGCTCGCCGACCACCCGCTGCCGCACTACGGCGTCTCGACCGGGTTCGGCGCCCTGGCCACCACGCACATCCCGCCGGACGATCGCCGCCGGCTGCAGCGCTCGCTGGTGCGCAGCCACGCCGCCAGCGCCGGGCCGGAGGTCGAGCGCGAGGTCGTCCGCGGCACGATGCTCCTCCGGCTGGCGACGCTCACCACCGGCCGTACCGGAGTCCGCCCGGTCGTTGCCGAAACGTACGCCGCGATGCTCAATGCGGGCATCACCCCGATCATCGGCGAGTACGGGTCACTCGGATGCTCGGGCGACCTCGCCCCGCTCGCTCACCTCGCGCTGGCCGCCATCGGCGAGGGCGAGGTGCACGACCCGTCCGGCACGCGCCGGGACGCCGCATCCGCCCTCGCCGAGGCCGGCATCACCCCGCTCGTGCTGCAAGAGAAGGAGGGGCTCGCGCTCATCAACGGCACCGACGGGATGCTGGGGATGCTGGCGCTCGCCATCTCCGATCTCGACGCACTGCTGCACACCGCCGACATCGCGGCGGCCATGAGCGTCGAGGGACTGGCGGGCACCGACGGGGTCTTCGCCGCCGACCTCCACGCCCTCCGGCCGCACCCCGGGCAGGCCGCGTCGGCGGCCGTGATGCGCGGGATGCTCGACGGATCGCCGGTCATCGCCGCCCATCAGACGGCGGGGTTCACGCGCGTGCAGGATGCGTACTCGGTGCGCTGCGCGCCCCAGGTGCACGGCGCAGCGCGTGACACTGTCGACCATGCGCGGCTCGTCGCCGATCGCGAGCTCGCGAGCGCCATCGACAACCCCGTCGTGACGCCCGATGGCCGGGTCGAGTCCAACGGGAACTTCCACGGCGCTCCGATCGGGTACGTCCTCGACTTCCTCGCGATCGCCGCAGCGGACGTCGCGAGCATGAGCGAGCGGCGCACCGACCGTTTCCTCGACCGCACGCGCAGTCATGGGCTGCCGCCGTTCCTCGCCGATAACCCGGGCGTGGACAGCGGACACATGATCGCCCAATACACGCAGGCCGGGATCGTCAGCGAACTCAAGCGGCTCGCGGTGCCCGCATCCGTCGACTCCATCCCGACGAGCGCGATGCAGGAGGACCACGTGTCGATGGGATGGAGCGCGGCCCGAAAGCTCCGCCGGGCAATCGAAGGGCTGACCACGGTGCTGGCGATCGAGGTGTTCACCGCGGCGCGCGGCATCGAAATGCGCGGCGAAGGCGCCGCTCCAGCGACCGGCCGCGTGGTCGACGCGCTCCGCGAAACGGTGCCCGGCGCAGGTCCCGACCGCTACCTCGCCCCGGAGATCGCCGCGGCGACCGACTTCGTCGCCTCCGGTGGGGTGCTTCGCGCGGCCGGCGTCACGGACGAGGGATCTCGATAACGGCCCGATGCGAGCCGCACGCCGGACACCGCACTTCTTGGCAGGTCAGCGGGATGCGGCGCCGTCGGCGTAGCCGGCGGCGTACGCCTCGTCGGCACCCAGGCGGAACATGTCGCGCTCGGTCGGTCGGACGATCGAGCGGGCACCGGGAAGGTCCAGCGACCCGACGAGGTCGGCCCGGCCCCGGACCACCGCGACGGGGCGGCGCGAGGCCTTGCCCTTCACGAGGTCGGCGGCGGATGCCAGCTCGTCGGCGACGCACGGCATCGTGACGACCAACGGCCGGCCCTCCGCATCCACGCCCCCGCGGAGATCCTCGAACACCAGCACGCCGGCAGCTCCGATCGCCGAGTCGGTCTGCCCCTCGCGCCACGCGCGCCCGAGTGTGTCGGAGATGAGGACCCCCACCAGGGCGCCGGTCCGCTCGCGCAGGCCTTCCGCGAGCGCGCGCGCCGACGCATCCGGGTCTTCCGGCAGCAGCAGGACGGTACCGTCAGGGGTGTTGCTCGCGTCGACGCCGGCGGCGGCCGCCACCATCCCCAGTCGGTTCTCGACGATCCGCGTGACATGTCCGGTCGGCGCGGTGCGGGTCGCCACGGTCCGCACCGTCTCGGCGGTGATCGCGTCTTCGCGGTCTTCGGCGATGACGAAACGGTTCTCGGCCTTCGACACGATCTTGGAGGTCACCACGACGATGTCGCCGTCGCGCAACTCATCTCGCGCCGCATCCGCGATCACCGCGACCAGATCGGTCCCCGGTGCGACCTCGCCGATGCCCTCGAGGGCCCAGACCTGCAACACGTCAGCGGACGAAGCGGACTTCGGTGAGCGTCTCGCCGAGGAAGGGCTCGGTGTGTGAGGCGCCGTCGAGGGTGAACCCGTTGCGCGTGTAGAAACGGTGCGCGCGGGGGTTGTCTTCGGCGACCCACAGATACACCGGCTCGTCCTTCTCCACGACGGCGTCGAAGAGCTGCTGGCCAATGCCGGTGCCGTGCCACGCGTCGAGGAGGTAGATGAAATACAGCTCCCGGTTGCGCGGGGCGTCCCGGTCGCGGGCGGGTCCGGAGCCGGCGAATCCGACGATGTCGCCATCGAGGAGAGCGGCTCGCATCGTGAACTCCGGGCCCTGGACGGCCCAGTGGGTCCAGAGCTCCGCCATCCGCTTCGGCGAGACCCGTTCGAGCGCCGCCTTGCTGATGAGGTGGTCGTACGTCTCGTGCCAGCAGGTCGCGTGCACACGTCCGAGGGCTTCGATATCCACGTCGCGTACGGGTCGCACGACGATGTCGGTGTGCAGTTCGGCGTCCATGGGCGTGACTCTACGCGCGCGGGTGCGGGGCGAGAAATTCAATACAAAGGTGTCTCGTGTCGCGATTCCGGGGTGCCGTTCGCCGCCCCCGCGAAGCTACTGTGAGAGCGTGCGGACGGTCGTGGTGACGATGGGCCGGCTCCTCGTCGCCCACTGGCCCGCGCTCATCGCCTGGTTCTTCGCGGGCATCCTCGGCCGCTACCTCGCGATCGAGCTGGCCGGCTTCGTCGGCGCGTACACCGCGATCGGCGGCTTCCTCTTGCTGCCGTTGGCGATCCTCGCGCGCCTGATCGGGTTCGTCGCGATGTTCCTCGTCCTGCGCGACGGGATGGCGCGCCTGGGCGCCATCGCGCCGGTGCCGGCCGAGCCCGCCGGACGCCGCCGGGCGTTCCGTGACGCTCTGCTGGCGTCGATCCTGCCGTTCTTCGCCGTCTACACCGCGTGGGGGTTCCTGCGGGAAGACGTCACGGCGTACATGAACCGGGCTCTCGAGGTGCAGTCCGAACGCATCATCGTCTCGACCTTCTCCGGCGGGCCGGAGGTGGACACGAGTGGCACCGTCCTGGAGCTCGGCTTCGAGCCCTGGACCGCCGCCGCCATCGTTCTGGCTTTCACGGGGCGCTGGGCGTGGAAGCGGTGGGCGTCCCGGGTTCCGCGCTGGTTCGCGGTCGGCGCGGTGTACCTCGAGGCGGTGTGGGTCTTCCTCACTCTCTTCCTCATCTCGGACGCCGTCGGCTGGGTGACCGAATGGATCGACACGCGTCAGGCGATGGCGTGGCTCGCCGACATGCGCGGCTGGCTTGCCGGCGCCGTGGCCCCGGTGGCGTGGGCGTGGGATGCGGCGGAGTGGCTGATCGGACAGGTCGGCGCGGTCGTCCTGCTGCCCCTTGCGTGGCTGACGATCGCCGGCGTCATCTACGGACAGGCCGTGTCACCGCAGGGCGTCGCGGTGCGTGCGCCTCTCGTGGAGAAGGTGCGCGGGCGGTACACGAGCCTCCCGCAGCGACTCCGCCGACGCGTGGGCGACATCGGCTCGGGGCTGGGGTCGCGGTTCCAGCCGATCTGGCGGGCACTGGTGCTCATGTGGCGGGGCGGCCCGATCCTCGTCGGCGGGTACGTCCTGCTGTACACCGTCCTGCTGCTGGGCGAGCGGCTGCTGACGGTCGGGCTCACGCGGGCGCTGGGCCCGCACGACTTCTACTCGTTCTGGATCGTGGCCGACACCCTCGTGCTCCTCGCCGTCCCGCTCGTCATCGAACCGTTGCGCGCGGTACTGGTCGCCAGCGCCTACGACGCGACGATCGGCGCGCTGATCGGCGCACCCGTGGTGTCGTCAGGGCACGTCGACGACGAGTCGCAGGAAGCGCGGGAGCTCGTCCACGACCGTGAAGTCGAGGCCGACGGAGCCGGAGACGTCGTCGGGAACGAGGAACGGGACGGCGACGGTGTAGCCGCCGATCCGCTCGGAGTCGCATGACCACGTCGCGTCCTCGTCGGAGGGCAGATCGATGGTGAGGGTGGCGTTGGTCCACCGTCGGCCTTCACCGGACAGCTCGCGCAGGGTCGGGGAACCGCACCGTGCGGGCGCATCGTCTGTTCGCACCGGAACCTCCACCGATAGCACCTTCACTCCCTGCGGAAGCTCCCAGTCCGGGTCTTCCCGCAGCTCCGTGACCGTCGCCGGTCCGTACGTGGCTCCGGAGAAGTCGGCCGTTTCCCCGGCGTCGACGGCGACGGGGAACACCTCGCGGCCGGAGTAGTACCCCCACCACTCGTTGCCGCCGATGACGACAGCGCTCGCGGGGACGAGGAGGGCCGCCGCCGTCAGGGCGAAGCTGTTGCGGCGCAGCCAGGAGGAGGTCATGCCTGTGCCCATTCGGTCGGGAGCAACTCCGTCTCGGGGAGGTGCTCGACAGCCCCGAGGTCGATCGTCAGCTCGATGAGCGCGTCCAGCCGCGTCTCCGTGTCCTCCGAGAGGCGCAGGATCCCCACATCGGCAGCGGCATCGGCGGGCAACTCGAAAGCGATGCTGCCGGAGAGCGGGATGCCGACGAAGAGCGGTTCCCGGAACAGCGACGCGGGCCTCTCGCTGGCGCGGAAGGTGCGATCACCGATGGTGAGGGTGGCGCCGCGGAGGAGTGCTCCCTGCTCGTCCATCCGTGCGGCGATGTCGAGATCGACCACGAGCCACGTCCCCTCCGCGCTCCATCCCTCGGCGGTGACGCGCTCAGCCACGCGCGCGTCCCTGATCGTCGCGGTGAGCGTGCGGGCTGCGACCTCCTCGCCGATCACCGCAACGACGGGGAAGGGCGCCTCGGCCGCGTCTTCCGGCGGTGTGATCAGGGTGATGATCCACGCGACCACGAGCAGCCCCACGCCGATCGACCACGCCAGCCACGGCCTCATTCCTCTGCTCCCGCCGAGGCGCCCGCGCCCACGTCGGTGAGGCGAACCGCCACGCGGGCTCCGACGACCGGGTCGATCCACGACTGACCGGCCGTGACGAAGGAGCCGGTGTGCAACTCCGCGTCGCCCAGCTCGACGACGAGCTCGGCCCCCTCTCGGAAGCGGCCGGCCTCCACTCGCCACACGATGGCCAGTTCGGCGGGAACTCCCGGCTGAAGATACGGTGACCGCGTCGTGTCATCGAAGCGCGCGACCGCGCTGGGAGGTCGGTCACCGAGCTCCGGGATGCGGAAGTTCTGCGACACGCTGGAGTCGCCTGTCGTGGCGAGGGCCTCGGTCCACCGATTCTCGGCGGTGACCACGAGTACGAGCACCCGTTCCCATGGCTCGACCGTCACCCCCGCCTCCGGGAGATCGTCGATGAGGACGGCCCGCTCCACGGTGATCGCGAGCTGCTCGTTGACGTGCTCGTCCCCGGCGGTGAGCTCGGGAATCGCCGGCGCGGCGACGGTCGCCAAACCGCCGAAGCCGGCTGTCGCTGCGAGGAACGCCGCGGCCCCCAACCCGCCGAACCACCGGGTGGGTATGCGGTCGGTCGCGGCGTGCACCCACCGGAACCGGCCGCCGGGCGCGGGAGACGGAGCCCTCCCACCCTCGCTCTGCGGCGCCCCCGAGTCCACGGCGCCAGCCTAGAGGCGAACCGGCCGAGCTGGGTACGCGGCACGGGCGCGGTGCCCCCGCCCCTATCCTGAGCAGATGCGTACGGCCCGCGCCACGGTCAAAGACGTCGCGGCGCTCGCGCGCGTGTCACCCAAGACCGTGTCGAACGTGCTCACCGGCACCGTGCACGTCCGCCCCGAGACCCGCGCACGCGTCGAGCAGGCCATGGCCGCACTGGACTTCGTGCCCAACCTCAGTGCACGAGGTCTGCGCAGCGGCCGGTCCGGAGTCATCGCCGTCGCCCTTCCCGACCTGGCAACGGCCTTCTCGGCCGACCTCCTGCACTTCCTGGTCGAGGCGGCGCACGAGCGTGGGTTCGCGGTGCAGATCGAGGAGACGGCCGCCCGTCCTCAACGCGAACGCGATCTGCTCTCCCGCGCCCGGGCGCACCTCGTGGACGGTCTCATCCTGAACCCCATCCGGCTCGAAGACAGCGTGATCGATCGCGCCGACGACCTGCCACCGGTGGTGCTGATCGGCGAGGTCGAGCAGCACCGCACCGACCGGGTGCTCATCGACAGTCGCCAGGCGGCGAAGGATGCGACGCGGCACCTCATCGCTCGGGGGGCTGGCCGCATCGCCGCGATCGGCGGGGACGACCGAGCCGAACACGCCACGGCGACCAGTCGTCTCCGGCTGGCGGGGTTCCGGGACGCACTGGCCGAGGCGGGGATGAGCTCCGACCCGGCGAGCGAGGTCAATCTCCTGCCATGGAGCATGGCCGCCGGCGCCGCGGCCGTCCGCGAGCTCCGCCGGCGCAGCATCCCCGTCGACGGAGTCGTCGCGTTCACGGACTCCCTCGCCGTCGGGGCCGTCCGCGAACTCGCCGAGGGCGGGGTGCGGGTACCCGATGACGTCCTGATCGTGGGATTCGACGACATCGAGGTCGCACGGTTCACGACCCCCTCGCTCACCACGGTGGGCTTCGACCGGCGCCTGTTCGCGCAGGAGTCGCTGCGCCTCCTCGTCGAGCGGATCGCGCGGCCGGGACAGGAGCCGGAGGCCGTCACCATCCCGCATCGCGTCATCGAGCGGGAGAGCACGGTGAAGCCGGCCGCGTAGGCCCGCTGAGACGGCGCGTCGGCCACTGGCTCTTGCTCCCCGGTTACATCGATGTAAGGATGCTGTCACTCTCACCGCGGACTGGTCACGAAGGAGTGGCGATGACGGCACCCTCAGCCTTCACCCGAAGGCAGTTCCTCAGCCTCGCGACGGCGCTGGCCGGCACCGCGGCGCTCGCGGCGTGCAGTCCGGGCGCCGTATCGGCGTCGGGCGCGCGACCGTTGGAGTTCTGGCACCTGCTCAGCGGCGCGGACGGCGTCACGATGTCGGGTCTGATCGATTCCGCGAACGCCGGGCAGAGCGCATACCGCGTCCACCCCACCGTGCTGTCGTGGGGGGAGCCCTACTACACGAAGCTCGCCATGGCGGCCGCCGGCGGGCGAGCGCCCGACCTGTCGGTGATGCACGCCTCGCGCGTCGTGGGCTACGCCCCGGGCGGACTCCTGGACACCTGGGATGTGCAGCGGCTGGGCGAACTCGGTCTCGACGAGAGCACGTTCCCGGCCGCGATCTGGGAGAAGGGGTTCGTCGGCGACAACCTCTACAGTGTCGCGCTGGACGCGCACCCGTTCATCCTGATGTACAACACCGAGATCTGCGAGCGGGCCGGCGTCCTGGACAGTGACGGGCGACTGCGGCCGGTGTCGTCCCCGGAGGACTTCCTCGAACTGGCTCGGGCGGTGGCGGGGGAGTCGGAGGGCCACGGCCTGTCGTACGGATACCTCGGCGACGGCGCCCAGATGTGGCGGCTGTTCTACACCTTCTACACCCAGCACGGGATGGAGATCGAGCTGCCCGAAGGCGGAAACGCCGAGATGGACGACGATGTCGCGGTCACGGCGCTGAGCTTCATGCAGGAGCTCCTCGACGGCGAGATCGCGGCGCGCGAGAACGACTACCAGTCCGCGATCGCCGAATTCGCCACCGGTCGCAGCGGGCTCTTCCTCACCGGCGTGTGGGAGTTGCGATCGATGCAGGAGCAGGACCTCCCGCTGGATGCGACGATCATCCCGACGCTCTTCGGCACTCCGAGCGTCTACGCCGACTCGCACGCGTTCACCCTGCCGCACCAGAGTTCCCCCGACCCGCAGAAGCGAGACCTCGTCTACCGGTTCGTCGCGGACATCCTCAAAGGATCCTTCGACTGGGCCGGGGCGGGACACATCCCGGCGTACCTCCCGGTGACCGAGGCGCCCGACTACGCCGACCTGCTCCCGCAGGCCCACTACGCCGAGGCTGCGGAGTACGTCGTCTACGACCCGCCGGCGTGGTTCACCGGCTCCGGGTCGCGCTTCCAGGCCGAGTTCGGCTCGGCGGTGCAGAACGTGCTGCTGGGCGGAGACGACCCGTCCGCGGCGATCGCCCGGTTCCGCTCCCGATTGGACGCGCAACTGAAAACGCCCAACCCGGCCAATCCCGAGGGAGGCACGGCATGACCACCACAGCACCCGCCACCTCGACCACCACGGTCGTGACCGGCCGCCCGGCCCCCCGTGTCCGACGCCACGCCGGAGACCGCCGCGAGGCCGCCGCCGCCTGGGGCTTCCTCGCGCCCTTCCTCCTCGCCTTCGCGCTCTTCCTCGTCTGGCCGCTTCTGCACGGCCTCTACCTCAGCTTCACCAACCAGTCCCTCACCGGCGCCGGCGGATCCTTCGTGGGATTCGCGAACTACGCCGAGGCGCTCACCGATCCGGTGATGTGGCGTTCGCTCGGCAACACCGCATGGTTCACCATCCTCTCCACGGTGCCGCTCGTGCTGCTCGCGCTGGTGATGGCGCTGCTCGTGCATCGCGGGCTCCCCGGCCAATGGCTGTGGCGACTGTCGTTCTTCATGCCGTATCTGCTCGCCTCCACCGTGATCTCGCAGATCTGGGTGTGGATCTTCAACCCCCAGATCGGTGCCGCCAACCGGATCCTGCAGACCTTCGGGCTCGAGCCGCTCGCGTGGCTGCAGAGCCCCGACACCAACATGTACGCGATCGTCATCGCCACGGTGTGGTGGACCGTGGGCTTCAACTTCCTGCTCTATCTCGCCGCGCTCCAGAACATCCCTCACCAGCAGTACGAGGCGGCGTCGCTGGACGGTGCCGGGCCGTGGCGTCAGCTGTGGTCGATCACCCTTCCGCAGCTCGGGCAGGTGACCGTGCTCATCGTGATCCTGCAGGTGCTCGCCTCGCTGAAACTCTTCGACCAGGCGTACCAGATGCTCGGGGGCATCGCGAGCGACACCACCCGATCGATCGTGCAGTACATCTACGAGGCGGGATTCGTCGGCTACCGCTTCGGCTACTCCGCCGCCATCTCCTACGTCTTCTTCGCGATCATCGTCGTCATCGGCGTCATACAGGCGCTCGCTCTGCGCCGCCGGGGGGAGCAGTCATGACCACCACCGCTCAGGCCCGCACACCGCTCGCCACGCCGGAGGGGGCAGGAACCGCCCCCGACCGCGTGAAAAAGCCCGGCGGGCGCCGGTTCAGCCTTCTCAATGTGCTCGCCTTCGTGGCACTGGCACTTCTCGCTCTGGGCTGGCTGCTGCCGTTCCTCTGGGCGGTGGCGACCTCGTTCATGACCGAAACGGATGCTGCGTCCGGGGGGAGCTGGATCGGGGCGTCCGGTCCCACCATCGACGCGTACCAGACGATCCTGGCGCAGGGGAACGTCTACGTCTGGGCGTTCAACAGCCTGTGGACGTCGGCCGCGGTCACGTTCATCACTCTGGCCATCTCGGCCCTCGCCGCCTATGCGTTCTCCCGGTTGGACTTCCCGGGGAAGAGCTTCCTGTACGGCGCCGTCATCGCGTCGATCGTGGTCCCACCGCAGGTGCTGATCATCCCCCTGTTCTACGAGATGCTCGCGTTCAACCTCGTCGATACGCCTCTCGGGCTGATCCTGCCGCAGATCGTGGCGCCGCCGATGGTGTTCATCCTGAAGAAGTTCTTCGACCAGGTGCCGATCGAGCTCGAGGACGCGGCGCGGGTGGATGGTGCGGGCCGGATCCGGGTCTTCTGGTCCGTCGTCCTGCCCCTGTCCCGCGGCATCCTCGCGGCCGTCGCGATCTTCGTCTTCATCACCACCTGGAACAACTTCCTGTGGCCGTTCCTCATCATCAACGACACGAACCTGATGACCCTCCCCGTCGGCCTCCAGACCGTCATCAGCGCGTATGGCGTGCAATACGCCCAGATAATGGCTCAGGCGGTGCTCGCCTCGGTGCCGTTGATCGTGTTGTTCCTGATCTTCCAGAAGCAGATCGTCCGCGGCGTCGCCACCACCGGCTTCGGCGGCACCTGAGCCGTCTCCGCCGTCCCGCCGTTCCCCCGCCCCATCCGTCGTAACAGGAGAACAATGTCCCGCGCCCGCATCGTCATCGACCGTGACTTCACCGTGGCCGACGTGCCGCGACGGCTCTTCGGCTCTTTCGTGGAGCACATGGGCCGCTGCGTGTACACCGGCATCTTCGAACCGGGGCACCCCGAAGCGGATGAGCGCGGGTTTCGACGGGACGTCCTCGCGCTCGTGAAGGAGATGGGTCCGACCGTCGTGCGCTACCCGGGAGGCAACTTCGTCTCGGGCTACCTGTGGGAGGACGGTGTCGGGCCCGTGGCCGATCGTCCTCGACGGTTGGACGGGGCGTGGCACACGGTGGAGACGAACGCCTTCGGTCTGCACGAATTCGTCGACTGGGCCCGTGAGGCCAACGTCGAGGTGATGCAGGCGGTGAACCTGGGCACCCGCGGCGTCGAGGAGGCGCGCGCGCTCGTCGAGTACGCGAATCATCCCGGCGGGACGTACTGGTCCGATCTGCGCCGGCGCAACGGAGCATCCGAACCCTTCGACATCCGCCTGTGGTGCCTGGGCAACGAACTCGACGGACCGTGGCAGATCGGACACAAGACGGCGCACGAGTACGGCCGCCTCGCGCAGGAGACCGCGAAGGCCATGCGCTTCATCGACCCCGACCTGGAACTGGTCGCGGTCGGGTCGTCCGGCCGGCAGATGCCGACCTTCGGCTCGTGGGAGCACACCGTCCTCACGCACGCGTATGACGAGGTGGATTACATCTCGATGCACGCGTACTACCAGGAGCGCGACGAGGATGCGGCATCCTTCCTCGCCGAGGCCGTCGACATGGATGCCTTCATCGACGGAGTGGTCGCCACGATCGACGCCGTGAAGGCTGCCGGCAAGCACACGAAGCAGGTCCACATCTCGTTCGACGAGTGGAACGTCTGGTACCAGGAGGGTCAGCAGACCGAGGACCAGCCGCATCTGGTCGCACGGCAGTGGCGGGAGCATCCCCGGCTCATCGAAGACACCTACTCCGTCACCGACGCCGTCGTCGTCGGAACGTTCCTGCACAGCCTGCTGCGGCACGGCGACCGCGTGCGCATCGCCAACCAGGCACAGCTCGTCAACGTCATCGCGCCCATCCGCTCCGAGGAGAACGGCCCGGCCTGGCGGCAGACGATCTTCTGGCCGTTCGCGCGGATCGCCGAGCTCGCCCGCGGCCGCATCCTCCGTCTCGCCGTGGAATCGTCGCAGATCCCGACGGTGAAATTCGGCGATGTGGATGCGGTGGATGCCGCGGCCACCTGGGACGAGGAGTCGGGCCGGGTCGCGCTCTTCCTCGCCAACCGCTCGCTCGATGAGGCGACCGACGTCTCGATCGAACTGCGCGGTCTGGGTGCCACGGGCGTGCGGGACGCGGAGGTGCTCACCCTCCCCGACGGCGGTGACCGGTATGCCGCGAACACCCAGGACGCCCCCGACACGGTGGGTCTTGTGCCCCTGCGATCGGTGGGCCTCGAGGACGGCACGCTGCGCGCGACGCTTCCGCCGCTGTCGTGGTCCGTCGTGCAGCTCGACGTAACCCGCTCCTGACCCCCCACCCCCTCTCCGGGCCGCGAGACTGCATCTCCGCCACGAGACTGCCGGCGGCGGATGCGGTCTCGTGGCGCAGGTGGAGTCTCGCGGCCCCGGGGTGGGCCGGGGTCGGCTACGCTCGCGGATCGTGAACCTGCTCTGGCGCACCCTCCTCGTCATCGCCCATGCCCGCCGGAAGGCCCGCCGTCCCGGCGGACGCCTCGCCCTGACCGAGGTCGGCCGCATCCGCCTCACGACGCTCCCCACCGACATCGACATGCTGCGGCACATGAACAACGGCCGGTACCTGTCGCTGTTCGACCTCGGCCGGTGGGACCTGCTCGTCCGCACCGGCATCTCCGACAAGATGCGCGAACGAGGGTGGTATCCGGTGGTGTCGAGTGAGACGGTGACCTTCCGCAAGTCGCTGAACCTGTGGCAGCGCTTCGAGCTGGAGACGCGCCTCCTCGGGCACGACGACCGCGCCCTCTACCTCGAGCACCGCGCCGTGGTGCGGGGCGAGATCTACGCCCGCGCGATCATCCGCGCGCGCTTCCTCAAGCGCGAAGGCGGCACCCTCCCGCACGAGGAACTGTTCGCCGCCATGGGCCAGCCGGAGGGGCTTCCGGATGTCGAGCCGTGGGTGCACGAGTGGGCCGCCGCATCCGCCCTTCCGTCCACCCGCCGCCCCGCGCCCAGCGTCTGGGACCACTGACGCGCGCCCGATCCGAAAGGGCCGGCGTCGAGCGTCGTCTCCCCTGCGCCGTGCGCACAACTCCTCAGCAGACGGCCCCCTGGCCCGATTCCGGGTCCAGGACGGGCCGGGGTTGAGGAGTTGCGTCCGCCGCGGCACGCCGCATGCCGGCCCTCGGACGCCCTGCCTAGGCTGTGGATCATGAGCACGACAGCGCCCGCGCCGCCTTCTCCGGATCTGCCGGATGGCGCCGTGGAGCTCGCCCGGCGCTGGGCGTCAGAGGCCGCCGGCGAGCCCGTCGACCCGGCGGCGGCGCGGCTGGCGGGCGTGTTGCGCGACCCTCGCGGTCTGGAATTCACGATCGGCTTCGTCGACGGAGTGATGCGACCCGAGAGCCTCTCGGCCGCCGCATCCTCACTCCACCGGATCGCCCCGCTCGTGCCCGGCTTCCTGCCGTGGTACCTGCGCGGCGCCGTGCAGCTGGGCGGGGTGGTGGCCCCTGCGCTTCCCGCCCCGGTCGTACCGATTGCGCGCCGGGCGCTGCGGGAAATGGTCGGGCACCTCGTCGTCGACGCGCGACCGGACAAGCTCGGCCCCGCCCTCGCGAAGCTGCGGGAAGGCGGCGCGCGGCTCAACCTGAACCTCCTGGGCGAGGCGGTGCTCGGCGAGGCGGAGGCGCAGCGCCGGCTCGAGGGGATCCACGACCTCATCCGCCGCCCCGACGTGGACTACGTCTCGGTGAAGGTGTCGGCGATCGCGTCGCACCTGACCCTGTGGGCGTTCGACGACATGGTGGAGCGCATCACCGAGCGGCTTCTGCCGCTGTATCTCAGTGCCGCGGCCGACGGCACGTTCGTCAATCTCGACATGGAGGAGTACCGCGATCTCGACCTGACGATCGCGGTGTTCACGCGGCTGCTGGAAGACCCGCGCCTGAGCGCCCTCGAGGCGGGCATCGTGCTGCAGGCCTACCTTCCCGACGCGCTCCCGGCGCTGCGCGAGCTGAACGCCTGGGCGCGGCACCGCGTGGCCGACGGCGGGGCGCGGATCAAGATCCGCCTCGTCAAGGGCGCGAACCTCGCCATGGAGCGGGTGGATGCGGTCCTTCACGGCTGGGCGCTGGCCACCTACGACAGCAAGCTCGACACCGACGCGAACTACCTGCGGTGCCTCGACGAGGCGCTCCGACCCTCCAACACCGCCGCCGTGCGCGTGGGTGTCGCCGGTCACAACCTCTTCGACATCGCGCACGCCTGGTTGCTCGCCGGGGAACGGGGCGTGCGGGCGGACGTCGAGTTCGAGATGCTGCTCGGCATGGCGCAGGGGCAGGTGGCCGCGGTCACGCGCGAGGTCGGGCACGTGCTGCTGTATGTCCCGGTCGTCCGCCCGGACGAGTTCGACGTCGCCATCAGCTACCTCGTCCGCCGCCTGGAGGAGAACGCCTCCGGTGAGAACTTCCTCTCCGCCGCGTTCGACCTGGACGACGATCCCGAACTGTTCGCCCGAGAACGTGACCGCTACCTCGCTTCGGTCGACCGTGCGGCCGACCCGAGGCTGGCGCTCGGACCGAAGCGGGCTCAGGAGCGCGATGTCGACCTGGATCCTGACGCGCCGCGCATCCTGCGCGACCCGGCCGACGCCGCGCAGGGCCTCACACAGGCGGTGCTGGGCATCGCACGGTCGGCGTCCGCCACCGACACCGATCCCGCTCAGGTGATCTTCGGGGGTGAGGCGTTCGTGGAGACGGCCGTCTTCTCGCCGCGCGAGGACGAAGTGGATGCGGTGGGCGCCCCGGGGTTCCGCAACGCCGCCGACTCCGATCCCGCCCTCCCGTCGAACCGGGAGTGGGGCACCGCCGTGCTCGCCCGTGTGGCGACCAGCGTCGCGGGAGACACGACGCTGGAGGCGGCGCAGGTTGATGACGCCGCGGCCCTGGACGCCGTGGTGACCGGGGTACGGGATGCCGCGACGGCGTGGGGCGCGCGTCCTGCGGCCGAGCGTGCCGAGGTGCTCGCCCGGGCTGCCCGTGCGCTCGCATCCCGTCGGGGGGTGCTCATCGAAGTCGCCGCATCCGAGACCGGCAAGGTGTTCGCCGAGGCCGACGTCGAGGTGAGCGAGGCGATCGACTTCGCGAACTACTACGCCGCGACGGCGCGCGAGCTCGATCGGGTGGCGGGGGCCGTGTTCGTCCCGGCCGGCGTCACGGTGGTCGCGCCTCCGTGGAACTTCCCGATCGCGATCCCCGCCGGTGGCGTCCTGGCCGCGCTCGCCGCCGGAAGCGGGGTCGTGTTCAAGCCCGCCCCGCAGGCGCGACGCTGCGCCGCGGTGGTGGCCGAGGCCCTGTGGGATGCGGGCGTCCCGCGCGAGGTGCTGGCTCTCGTCGACCTCGACGAAGACCTCCTCGGCCGCGCGCTCATCGAGCACCCGGACGTGGAACGCGTCGTCTTGACCGGGTCGTGGGAGACCGCGCAGCTGTTCCGTTCGTGGCGTCCCGATCTGCCGCTCCTCGCCGAGACCAGCGGCAAGAACGGGATCATCGTCATGCCATCGGCCGACCTCGACCTCGCCGCATCCGATCTCGTGCGCAGCGCCTTCGGTCATGCGGGGCAGAAGTGCTCGGCGGCATCCCTGGCGATCCTCGTCGGACCCGTGGCCCGTTCCCGCCGCTTCGCGCAGCAGCTGGTGGACGCCACGACCTCGCTGCGGGTGGGTCCGGCGTCGGACCCGCTGAGCGAAGTGGGCCCGGTCATCCAGGCGCCGCAAGGCAAGCTGCAGTGGGCGCTCACCACCCTGGACGAGGGCGAGCGCTGGCTCGTCGCCCCGCGCGAACTCGACTTCGGCCCTGACGAGGCAGGTCGGTATTGGACGCCGGGGATCCGCACGGGCGTCGCGCCGGGATCACGCTTCCACCGCGAAGAGTTCTTCGGTCCGGTGCTCGGGATCATGCACGCGAACTCGCTCGCGCAGGCGGTCGAACTCCAGAATGCGGTGGAGTTCGGGCTCACGGCCGGGCTGTACACGCAGCATCCCGATGACCTCGCCCTGTGGCTGGAGCGCGTGCAGGCCGGAAACCTCTACGTCAACCGCGGCATCACGGGCGCCATCGTGCAGCGGCAGCCCTTCGGCGGCTGGAAGCGCTCGTCGGTGGGGCCGGGCGCCAAGGCCGGCGGGCCGAACTACCTCGTCGGGCTCGGATCGTGGCGGAGCACGACGGGCGGGGCGCCGTCCTCCACGCTGCACCTCCGCGGCCTCGACTCCCGCATCACCGGGGTCATCGAGGCCGCCCAGTCGTCGCTGGACTACGACGCGTTCGAGTGGCTCCGCCGCGGCGCGCTCTCGGACGCCGTCGCATGGGACCGCGAGTTCGGGCGCGTCAAGGATGTGTCGCACCTGCGGATCGAGCGCAACCTCTTGCGCTACCGGCCGGTGGATGCGGCGATCCGAGCGACCGCGGACGCCCCGTGGCAGGCGGTGCTGCGCGTCGTCCTGGCCGCCGTGCGGGCGGGCGGCCGGTTCACGCTGAGCGCCCCGGTCGGCCTTCCGGCGGACGTGCGGCGCGCGCTCGGGGAGCTCGGTGTGCCGGTTTCGGTGGAGACGGATGAGCAGTGGCTCCAGCGCATCGCAGCGGGGGCCGGAGGGGTCGACGCGGCCGAGGGCGACGCATCCCCCCGTCCGGCGCGCGTGCGGCTGGTCGGAGCGGCCGAGTCGGTCGCGGCCCTGCACCGCGCGCTCGCCCACGCCGTCGAGGGCGACCCCGACGTGGCGGTCTACGCCGACGAGGTCACCACGGCCGGCCGGATCGAGCTGCTGCCCTTCCTCCACGAGCAGTCGATCAGCATCACCGCGCACCGCTACGGCACCCCCGACCCCTGGACCGCCGCCGTCATCTGACCCGCCCGCCCCTCCCTCCCGCCCTCCCGTCCCGCCCTCCCGCCCGTCCCCCCTCCCTCCCGCGAGAAACGACGATCCGGACGAGAAACGACGCGGCGCATCCTTTCTCGTCCGGAATGTCGTTTCTCGGGGGGCGAAGAGGCGCCGGAAACGAGGGTGTAAAGAATTCTTGACACGGGAGTGCGCGCGTGGCATGCTTCCGATGTAAAGAATTCTGTACATCGGAGGATGACATGGTCTACCAAGAGCGCAACACGTGGTCGAGCCTGGTGGTGACGATCGTGGCTCTGACCGTCTACGTCGTCCTGGTGCTGCAGCGGGCCGACGGCGGCCAGCTGACCGAGGTCGACTGGGCGCCCCTCATGTTCTGGACGATCGGCATCTCGATCGTCGGAGCGATCCTCCTCAGCATCCTGTGGGGGATCTTCGCCGGCATGCGCGATCCCGACGGCGTCGGCCGGTCCGACCAGCGCGATCGCGACATCTCCCAGATGGGCGACCGCGTCGGGCAGGCGTTCATGGTCGTCGCGGGCCTCGGGGGGATCGTGCTGTGCGCGGTCGAAGTCGACGGCTTCTGGATCGCCAACACCCTCTTCTTCGGCTTCGCGCTCTCCGCCCTCGTCGGCGGCATCGCCCGGGTCATCGCCTACCGTCGCGGGCTGGTCTGATGGTCAAGCCCACCCGTGTCACCAACGAGATCCGCGCCCTCCGCGCCGCCCACGGCGACATGACACAGGCCGAACTCGCCCGCCGCGTCGGCGTCACCCGCCAGACCCTCATCGCGATCGAGCAGGGGCGCTACTCGCCCACGCTCGAGCTCGCCTTCCAGATCTCCCGCGTCTTCGGCGTTCCGCTGGACGACGTGTTCTCTTACCCCGAGGAGTAGACCCATGGATGCTGCCGCCCCACTGCCGCGTACCCGCACCGTCTGGCGCCAGCACGCCTATGGCTCGGCCGACGCGGTCGCTGCCGAGACCGCAGATGTTCGCCCTCCCGGCCGGGGGAAAGTGCTCCTGCGGGTCGAGGCCGTCTCGCTCAACTCCGGTGACGTGCGGATGATGCGGGGCGACCCGCCCCTGATCCGCCTCTTCGCGGGGCTGCGCCGTCCTCGCCCGCGCGGCCGAGGCATGGACGTGGCCGGCACCATCATCGCGCTGGGCGAGGGCGTGGAAGACTTCGCCGTCGGCGATCGGGTGGTCGGAGCCGGGAGCGAGACACTCGCCGACTACGCGATGGTCCGCGCCGCCCGGCTGACGCACCGGCCACCGGCCGTGGACGTGGCGGTCGCAGCCGCGCTCCCGATCGCCGGGAACACCGCCGTCGCAGCTCTCGACGCCTGCAGGGTCGGCTCCGGGAGCCGCGTGCTCGTCGTCGGCGCCGGCGGGGGAGTCGGAACCTTCACGGTGCAGCTGGCCGCCGAGCGCGGCGCCGAGGTCTGGGCGACCTGTGGCGCCCGCGCGGAGGAAACGCTCCGTGGCCTCGGCGCATCACACACGTTCGACTACCGCCGCACCGACCTGACGGATCTTCCCGCCGCGTCGTTCGACGCGATCATCGACATCGCCGGCCTGCCGCCGCTCCGCATCCTCCGCCGCCTGCTCCGCCCGGGCGGCACCGTTGCTCTCGTCGGCGGAGGGGACGGCATCCTCGGCCCGATTCCGCGGATGCTGCGCACCCTTGTCGTCCGCGCGCGCTTCCGGCCGATCGCCGCCACCACAAAGCCCGCCGTCACCGCCTCGCTCCTGGAACTGGCCGCCGCGGGTCGCCTCACCCCGGTGATCGAGGCGACCTGGCCCATGTCCGAGGCGCGCGCGGCGCTGGCCTCGGTGGACGCGGGTCACACGGTCGGCAAGGTCGTCGTCCGAGCCGCCTAGCCCGCCCGTCCCCGCCCCGCCCGCCTCGCCGCCCCGCACTCCCGGCGAGAAACGACAATGCGGACGAGACACGACGCGTCGCATCCTTTCTCGTCCGGAATGCCGTTTCTCGGGCGCTCGCGGAGCGCCGATAGGATCCAGGGGATATGCCCGCACCCCGCCCGTCGACGCTCGCGACCGGCCGCCTGCTTCGAACGCGCGCGGGGGCTCGCGCGGGGCTCCTCGCGAGCCTCGCGGGAACGATCGCCGTCGCCGTCGCGACGACGCTCACTCTCGGCATGTGGCTGGTCCGCGGCGCCGCCGCACCCGGGATGCTCCGGCCCGCCGGGATGAGCGACGACGCATACGCCGCCCAGATCGATGAGGGAGTGCGGGCCCTCGCCGCCGGCGCGCCCGGCCTCGTGCTCGTCGTCGTGCTGCTCGCGGCCATCGCCGTCGCCCAGCTCGGCCGGCTCCTCGCCATCGCACGGGAGGCGGAGACGACGTTCGCGCGCGCCCGCGGGCTGTCGAGGCGGCAGGCGCTCGGAGCGGCAGCGGTCGAAAGTGCCGCGGTCGCATCCGCCGGCGCGGTGGCGGGGATCGCCGCGGGGTGGGGGATCGCCGCCGGAACGCGGACCGTCACCGGCGAACGGACCGGCGACGTCTGGGCACACCCGGCAACCGGACCGGTCGTCCTCGCCGCGGTCGCGCTGGCCGGCCTCCTCGGCTGCGTCGCCGCGCGGTCGAGCCGCTTCCCCGACCGGCGGCCGCTCGGGCGGGCGGCCCGGGCGGCGAGTGTCGCGCTGGTGGTCGCCGTGCTCCTCGCGGCCGGATTCGTGCTGTGGCAGCTCCGGTTCGTGCGTGCGGCGCCCGGCAGCTTCGACCCGGTGGTCGCGATCGCCCCCGCGGTTCTGCTCTCGACCGCGGGCATCCTGACCGTCGCGCTGTTCGCGCCGTTCTCCCGGGCTGTGGCCGGCATCGCGGCACGTCGTCCGGGGCTCGTTCCCGCCTTGCCCGCCCGCCACGCAGCGCGCCGGGTCGCTGTCTACCGCGTCGCGGTGCTGCTCGTCGCCTTCGCGGCAGCGCAGGCCGTGTTCGGCGCGGCCGTCACCGCCACGTGGCAGAACCTCGTCGCGTTGTCCGCAGCGGTGGAGACCGGAGCCGACATCCGTGTCGACCTCGATACGGATGCAGCGACCCCGGGCCTGGTCGCCGAGATCGCGGCCGTCGACGGCATCGAGGCGGCCGGCCCGGCGCTCATCGCCCCCGTGGAGGCGGGATCGACCGCCTTCGAGCTGATCGCGCTGCCGGGAAGCAGCATCCCGGAACTCCTTTCGCCGGCCGGAGGCGCGGTCGATCCGCTGCAGGTGCAGCACGACGTCGCGGCGGAGACGCACGCGGTGGACCTGGGGGACGGGGCGACCGCCCTGCGCCTGACGGTCGACGTCGCCTCGACGCAGAGCCAAGCGGCCGATCTCGTCGAACTGGGCGCCCTCGTCGCCGACGCCACCGGAGCGACGGCGCGTCTGCGCTTCACGGGCGCCGCGACGCCCGCAGCCGACGGCGTCCGCCGGGTGACCGGCGAGGCGGTCCTGCCCGACGGCACCGCGCCCTGGAGCGTCCTCGCCCTCACCGCGCAGTTCCGCGCGTCGATCCTCCGGCCGGCCGCGACGATCACGGTGGCCTCCGTCGAGGGCGTCGGGGGCGCCGGCGACCTCGGCATCGCCGGCACCGCCGAGCTGACCGACGACGCGCCGGAATCGCATTTGTGGCTGGCCGACCCGGCGGTGCGGGCCGACGCGCCGGTGCGCGTGCCGGTCGTCGCCAGCTCGGCGCTGGCCGATCTGCTCGGACTGGTCGAGGGCGACGCCGTGGACATTCGTTACGCCGGGTCAGGCCGCTCCGGGTCGCTCGTGGTCGCAGGCATCGTGGATGCGGTGCCCGGCGCGGGCGGCGCTCCGGCGGTCTTCGCCGATCTCACAACGCTCCGCGCCGCGATGCTGCAGAGCGACGTCTCGGTTATCGCCCCCAGCTCGGTGTGGGCGTCAGGGGATCCCGCTTCCGCCGACGAGGTCAGCGCGGCGGCGGGCGACCGCCTCGTGCGGACGGCCGCACCCGGCGTCGCCGCATCCATCGCGGGTGCGCTCGTCCCGGCGTGGGGGATCGCGACCGCCGGTGGGCTCGTCCTCGCCCTGATCGCGGTGCTCGCGATCGTGCAGACCCTGACACGCGGGCGGCGGGCGGAGCTTGCCGCACTGCGGGCGGTGGGGGTGACCCCGCGGCTCTCGGCCCGGATGCGTGCCGCCGAGCTGGGAGAGGTGACCGGGTTCGCCCTCATCGCGGGCGGTCTGATCGGCGCGCTCGCGGCGTGGTTCGTCGTGCCCGACCTCGTGCGAGCCACCGCTGCCGGGGTCCCGGCTCCGCTGGCGACACCTGTGGCTTTCGCGCCCGTCCCGCTCATCGTCGGCATTGCGGCGCTCGTGGCCGGACTCACCGTGATCGTGGCGGGTGCCGCCGGACGGGTCGACCGGGATGCGCGCAGGGCCGTGGATGTGGAGGCGTCGGGATGAGCCGGCGGACGGGTATCGGCGGGTTGTTCCTGCGGCACCTCGCGCGCGGTCTCCCCGCGGCGACCGTCGTCGCCGTCCTCGTCGCGGTGCTGGCCGCCGTCGCGACCTTCCTGCCCATCGCCGTGGCCGGCCTTGACCGCGGCACCCTGCGCGACCAGCTCGCGCAGACCGGACCGAACCAGCGCGACGTCGGAGCCGTCGCCCCGGGCGCGCCGGCGGCGGCCACGGCGCGGGACGGCGGGTCACCGACGACCGAGGGGGCGTGGGGACCCTTCATCCAGGGACTGGAAGAGGTCCGCACGTCGGCGCAACCCCCGCTCGATGACGTTCTCGCGCCCGCGCACGCCGTGACGCGGTCGATCGGCAACGTCCTCGTCGGGGAGGAGCGCACACGCTCGCTGACGGTCGCCTTCGACCCGGCATATCGGGAGCGGGTCACGCTCGTCGACGGCGCCTGGCCGGCGACACCCGTCCTCCGCTTCTCGGACCGCGGAGAGTTGCTCCCCGGCACCCTCGAGATCGTGGTGTCGGCGGACACCGCGACGGCGATGGGATGGAGCATCGGCGAGACGCGCGCGGTTCCTCAGCGCGCGGCCGTCGCCGACCCGGTCGTGTGGCGTCTGGTCGGCACCTTCGCGGCGGTCGACCCGGGCGACGACTACTGGCAGCACGTGCGCTCGGTGCTCGCCCCGGACGTCGTGGACGACGGCAATCGCGCTCCCGTCGTCACGGGAACCGGCTTCGCCCACCCCGCTGCCGTGGATGCGGCGAACCTCCTCTCCGGCAGATCGGAGACGGCGGTGTGGTACCCCGTCGACACGGCCCGCATCACCGGCGCGAACGCCGAGGGCGCGGGAACGGCACTGCGCCGCTTCGCCTCCGAGGCGCACCCGGTCGCCGAAGCTCCTGACGCCGGACGTGGAATCACCAGCCTGCGGTTCGAGGCTCCCGTGGTCGAGACCATCGACATCGCGCTGGACCAGTCGCGTGCGACGGCGGCGATCCTCGCGATGATCGCCGCCGGCCCTGCGGGCGTGGCGGCGCTCGTCCTGCTGCTCGGGTGCCGCCTCATCCTGGAACGTCGCCGGCCCACGCTGCGCCTGCTGTCGGCTCGCGGCGGCTCGGGCCGCCAGCTCCGCGCCCTCCTGGGCGTCGAGGGGCTGGCGCTCGGGGTCATCCCCGCCGCCGTCGGCACCGCCGCCGCGCTCGCGCTGGCCCGCACCGCCCCCGAACCGGGGATGCTCCTCGCCCCGGTCCTCCTCGCCCTCGCGCCGGCTGTCGTGCTCACTGCGGTGGCCGGCTCCGCCGCCGATCGGACGGCACGGGCCGACCTCGGCCGGCGCGTACCGCGTCTGCGCGCCGTGATCGAGGCGCTCGCCCTCGCTCTCGCGGCCGCGGCTGTCGCCCTCCTGGTGCTGCGCGGATACTCGAGCGCCCGGGCCGACCCCCTCCTCGCGGCGGCGCCGCTGCTGGTCGCGATCGCGGGGTCGATGGTGACTCTGCGGCTGTACCCTCTGCCGCTGCGGGCCGTCCTCGAGCGCGCGCGGCGGGGAGAACGGATGACATCGTTCCTCGGAGCGGCGCGCGCCATCCGTGAGCCCGCGCTGGGCCTGGTCCCGGTCGTCGCGCTCGTGGTGGGGGTGTCTGTCGCCGTCTCGTCGGCCGTGCTGCTGTCGACGCTTCAGACCGGCATCCGCACGTCGGCCGAGGGAGAGGTCGGAGCAGACGTGCGGGTCGACGGCGCCCGCTTCGACGCCGCGGTTCTCGAGCGGATCCAGGCCCTGGACGGGGTCGCCGTCGCGACAGGGGTGTCGGGGGCGGAACCCGTTCAGCTCGAAATCGGTGGCAGCGCGCGACAGACCTCCGTCCACCTGGTCGATGCGCGCGCGCTCGCCGAGGCGCAGGGCGACGGCCCGGGCATCCTGCCCGAGGGAACCTCCCTCGTCCCCGGCAGCGGGCCGGTGCCGATCGTCGTCTCCGCCGGCGTTGCGGGACTCGTCGGGAACGAAGCGGTCTCGATCGAAGGAGTGGCGTCCGACATCGTCGGGGTCGCCACCGGACAGGCGCCCCTGAGCTCTCGGGCGAACTGGATCGCGGTGGACGCCGCGTACGCCGAGGCGCTGCTCGGCGGAAACGCCCCGATCCGCCTCGTTCTCCTGAGACTCGACCCGGGCGCGTCCCTCGGCTCCGTCGAAGACGAGCTGCGGGCCATGCTCGGACCGCTCGTGCGGATCGACGCGCCCGGCGACATCCTGCGCGAGATCGAGGACGGCCCGGCCGTCAGCGGTCTGCGCACCGCCCTGGCAACGGCCACCGGGTTCGCGGCGGCGCTCGCGGCGCTGGCCGTCGTGCTCACCCTGACGCTGGTGGCACGCTCCCGGGAGCGCGTGCTGGCGCTGCTGAGCGCTCTCGGGGTAGGCCGTGGCACGCGGATGCGCCTCATCGCCTGGGAGATCGGACCACCGGCGGTCGCCGCGGTGGTGGTCGGTTCCCTCTTCGGTGCGGCGCTGCCGCTCCTCGTCCTCGCCGCGGTCGACCTGCGCCCCTTCACCGGGTCATCCGTCGCCCCCGCCTACGTGGCCGACCCCGCGACGGTGGCTCTCACGCTCCTCGGCTTCGTCGTGGGAGCAGGCGTCCTCAGTGCGGTCGCGCTGATGGCCGGGCGGGGTTCCCGGAACGACCCTGCGCTGCGCGGGGTAGAGGAAGCTTGAAGGAAGGAGAAGACCATGGCTGTACGTGCCGTCCCGGATGCTGACATCCTGTGCGTCGATCTCGTGCGGATCTTCCAGGTGCGCGCGAGCACGGGGCCGGGCGTCGAGGTGCAGGCGCTGCAGGGTCTGAATCTCCGCGTCGACCCCGGTGAGCTGGTGGCCGTCGTCGGCGCCTCCGGTTCGGGCAAGTCGACCCTCCTGTCGATCCTGTCGAGTCTCGACCAGCCCACCGCCGGCGTCGCCTGGGTGGCGGGGCACGACCTCCTCACCATGGGCGAGAAGGAGCGGGTGGCTTTCCGGCGGAAGAGCGTCGGTTTCGTGTGGCAGCAGACCTCACGCAACCTCGTGCCGTACTTCACCGCGGCGGAGAACGTCGCGGCGGCACTTGCCATCCCGGGTGAGGTGCGCGGATCCGCCCGCCGTGCCCGAGTGCGCGAACTCCTCGACCTCCTGGAGGTGTCGGATTGCGCTGAACGCCTGCCCGCGGAGATGTCCGGAGGTCAGCAGCAGCGGGTGGCGATCGCGGTGGGCATCGCCAACCGGCCCCGGGTGCTGCTGGCGGACGAGCCGACCGGTGAGCTGGACGAGACCACGAGCGCCCACGTGCTCGAGGCGATGCGGGCGGTGAACCGGGAGCTGGGCGTCACCACGCTCATCGTGACCCACGACCCCGGCGTGTCCGAACATGTCGCCCGCACCGTGCAGATCCGCGACGGGCGCACCTCCACCGAAGTACTCCGTTCCACCCGTCGCGACGAGCACGGTGCGGAGCACCATGTCGCCGAGGAGTACGCCGTGCTCGACCGGGTGGGCCGGCTGCAACTGCCTGACGAGTTCGTCGCCGCGCTGGATCTCCGCGACCGGGTGCGTCTGGCTCTCGAGACCGACCATGTCGGCGTCTGGCCGGGGCAGAACCGCGACCGCGCCGCGTCCCCGTCCGAGGAGGAGAGATGACCACCGCATCCACTCGCACCGTCGCCCTTCGCGGTGAGCGCCTGAGCCGCACGTTCTCCACCCCGGCCGGCGACGTGCACGCCTGCGTCGACATCGACATCGAGGTCGCCGCCAGTGAACTCGTCGTGGTGCGCGGGGCTTCGGGTGCGGGAAAGACCACGCTCCTGAACATGCTCGCGGGCTTGGAAACCCCCACGTCGGGTCGGGTGTGGATCGGCGACACCGAGCTCACCGGGCTGGGAGAGGACGAGGTCGCCGGGCTCCGGCGGGAGAACCTCGGGATCGTGTTCCAGGCCTTCGGGCTCATCCCCATCCTCTCGGCAGCCGAGAACGTGGAGCTGGCGTTGCGGATCGCGCGCACGCCGCCGGCCGAGCGCGACGAGCGGGTCGCCGAGGCGCTGCGTCTGGTGGGCCTGGCCGACCACGCCGCCCAACGCCCCGATGAGCTCTCGGGCGGCCAGCAGCAGCGCGTCGGGATCGCCCGCGCGCTCGCCGTGCGGCCACGGGTGCTGCTGGCCGACGAGCCCACCGGACAGTTGGACTCGCGCACCGCCGCGACCGTGATGGACCTCATCGGCGAGCTCGTGCACAGCCGCGGCATCGCCGCCATCGTCACGACCCACGATCCTCTGCTGGTCCAGCGAGCCGATCGCGTCCTCGAACTGCACGACGGGCGGGTGCGTCTCCCGGAGTGAGCGCCCCCGCCATCGCCCGCTCCTGCTGGCGAGAAACGACGATCCGGATGAGACACGACGCGGCGCATCCTTTCTCATCCGGAATGCCATTTCTCGCGGGGGCAGCCGGCTCTCGTCTTTCCGGGATGCGGCGTGGCACAATGGTCGCGGCGTGCCCGGATCGCCGGCTTCGAAGAGCTCCGCCGGGCCAGTGGACAGCGTCCGCCGATCTTCTACGAGGAGCCGTATGTCCACGCACGAATCGATCGCCCCTACCCTCCGCACCGAGCGCGTCCAGCAGTACCGGCGCTACCTGATGTGCCGCCCCGAGCACTTCACGGTCAGCTACAGCATCAACCCGTGGATGGAGCCGACCCGGCCCACCGACACCGCTCGCGCGGTCGCGCAGTGGCAGACGCTGTATGACACGTACCTCGAGCTCGGTCACGAGGTCGAGCTGATCGACCCGATCGACGGACTGCCGGACATGGTCTACACCGCCAACGGCGGATTCGTCATCGACGGCATCGCGTACGGGCCGAAGTTCCGCTTCGCCGAGCGGGTTCCCGAAGGCCCCGCGTTCATGGAGTGGTTCGGGCAGAACGGGTTCGATGTCGTCGACCCGGTCGAGGTGAACGAGGGCGAGGGCGACTTCCTCCTCGTGGGTGACACCATCCTCGCCGGCACCGGCTTCCGCTCGACCGGCGACAGCCACCGCGAGGTGGGCGAGGTCTTCGGCCGCGAGGTCGTCTCCCTCACGCTGACCGACCCGCGGTTCTACCACCTCGACACCGCCATCGCCGTGCTGGACCCGGTCCAGGGCGCCGGCGGCGTGGAGCGCGCGAACATCGCGTATCTCCCCAACGCGTTCGACGACCGCAGCCAGGCGATCCTGCGCGAGCGCTACCCCGACGCCATCCAGGTCTCCGACGCCGACGGTGCCGTCTTCGGCCTCAACTCGGCCAGCGACGGCCGCAACGTCATCATCTCCCCCCGCGCCGCCGGATTCGAGGCGCAGCTCCGCGAACGCGGCTACACCCCGATCCTCCTCGACCTCTCGGAACTGCTCCTCGGTGGTGGTGGCATCAAGTGCTGCACCCTGGAACTGCGGGGAGGGGCTCGATGAGCACCTCCCTCGACACCGGGACGGTGCGCATCATCGGCGCCGAGCGGGAGCACCTCGCCTCGAACTATTCGCCGCTGCCCGTCGTCATCGCTCGCGGCGACGGTGCCTGGGTGACCGATGTCGAGGGCAAGCGCTACCTGGACCTCCTGTCGGCCTACTCCGCGCTCAACTTCGGCCACGGGCATCCCGCGCTCATCGCCGCCGCGCAGGAGCAGCTCACGCGCCTGACCCTCACGAGCCGCGCCTACCACAACGACCAGCTCGGGCCTTTCGCGGCAGCTCTCGCCGAGCTCTGCGGCAAAGAGCTCGTCCTGCCCATGAACACCGGCGCCGAGGCGGTCGAGACCGGCATCAAGGTGGCACGCGCCTGGGGGTACCGCGTGAAGGGCATCGCCCCGGATGCGGCGACCATCGTCGTGGCCGACGGGAACTTCCACGGCCGCACCACCACCATCGTCGGCTTCAGCGACGACCCCACCGCCCGGGACGATTTCGGTCCGTATGCGCCCGGCTTCATCCGGGTTCCCTACGGGGATGCGGCGGCGATCGCAGCGGCGATCGACGAGAACACCGCCGCGGTGCTGATCGAGCCGATCCAGGGCGAGGGCGGCGTCATCATTCCGCCGGAGGGCTACCTCCGTGCGGTGCGGGAGATGACGACGAAGAACAACGTGCTGTTCATCGCCGACGAGATCCAGTCGGGCCTCGGCCGGGTGGGCACGACCTTCGCGTGCGATCGCGAAGGGGTCGTGCCCGACGTCTATCTCCTCGGCAAGGCGTTGGGGGGCGGCATCCTGCCGTTGTCCGCCGTCGTGGCCGACCGCGACGTGCTGGGCGTCATCCGCCCGGGCGAGCACGGCTCGACCTTCGGAGGCAATCCGCTGGCGGCCGCCGTCGGCCTGCGGGTCGTCGAGATGCTGTCGTCGGGCGAGTTCCAGACCCGCGCTGCGGCGCTGGGGGAGCACCTCGAGGGCAAGCTGGCCGAGGTGGTCGGGCACGGGGTCACGGCCGTGCGGATCGCCGGCCTGTGGGCCGGCGTCGACATCGACCCGGCGGTGGGCTCCGGCCGTGAGATCGCCGAGCGGCTCCTCGCGCGGGGCGTTCTCGTCAAGGACACGCACGGGCAGACGATCCGCGTCGCCCCACCCCTCGTCATCCGCGCGACCGAATTGGACTGGGCCGTCGAACAGCTGAGGCACGTCCTGGCCGCCTGACGCCGAGCCTGTGTACGGAAACATCTCCGCAATGAGCGGGCGATTACGCTCGCTGCATGGGTGAACCGTTCGACGGCCATGGCGCAGCTCTGACCTCGGATGGAACCCCTTGGGGCGCTCTCGCGCACACGGAGACGTGGCGCTCGGCGCCGCATGCGGGTGACCGTGGCCCCGTGCAGGCCGGCGGTCTTCTCGACGACGACGAGGAGGCGGCCTACCGGGTGATCCTCGGGTCGGGCACGGCCGACGCGGCACGGGTGGCCGAGGCGATGCGCGTGCCGCTGCCGGACGCGCGGCGGCTGCTGGAGCGACTGCGCCGGAGGGGGCTCGTGAGCGACCACGGGGCGGTCGCCGGGGCGGTGGAGGCGATGTCGCCCGATGTCGCGTTCGCCGCGCCTCTCGCCCGGCGGCAGCAGGAATTGGATGCCTCGCGCCTTCTGGTCGCTTCGTTGAGCGAGACCTACCGGACCGCGAACCGGCGTCGCGATCCGCGCTTCGTCGTCGAGGTGGTCACGGGTGCCCAGCCGCTCCGGGAGACCTTGCGCGCGTTGCAGTCGTCCGCGCGCCAGGAGATCCTCTGGTTCTGCCGGGCCAACCCGCTGGCGATGGCCGGAACCGAGAACGGTGAGGAGAGAGCGGCCCTGGAGCGCGGCGTGCGCTATCGAGCCGTGTACGAACGGGCACTGCTCGAGATGCCGGGGGAGATGGACGGTGTCGCCGAAGCGATCGGGTGGGGGGAGGAGAGCCGGGTGGTCGCGTCGCTGCCCGTGCGGCTGGCGATCGTGGACCGCACCACGGCCCTCTGCCCGCTGCTTCCGGACGCCGAGCGCGGCGTGGCCGAACCGACGGCCGCGGTGATCGGTCCCGGTCAGCTCCTCGACGCACTTCTGGCCCTCTTCGACAGTGTGTGGGAGGGGGCCACGCCGCTCCGGCTGGCCGGTGGGCGCGACGACGGCCATGCGGGGGGTGCGGAAGTGACCGAGGAGGATCGGGCTCTGCTTTCGCTTCTCGTCGCCGGCATGCCCGACAAGTCGCTCAGCACGCTGCTCGACATCAGCCGCCGCACGGTGCAGCGCCGCCTTCTGCGGCTCATGGCGATCGCGGGCGTGGACAGCCGGCCGGCGCTGGCGTATCAGGCGGCCCGGAGGGGCTGGCTCTGATCCGAGCCAGCCCCTCCGTGCGTCAGCCTCTGCGCAGTCAGCCTCGCCCGTAGGCGTCGACGACGGTCTGCTCGACCTGGCGATCCTTACCGGCGGACGCGACCACCCGAACGGACACGGGCGTGTCTCCGCGCGGCACCTCCACCTTCAGCTCGCCCTTGTGGCCGCGCACGTGCGCGGGCTTCCACGTCGCCCCGGCGTCGGAAGACAGCCACACCTCGACCTTCGCGTCGCGGACCGTCGCGCCGGCTGCATCCGTGATGCGGATGGGCAGCGTGTGCGAGCGCCGGGATGCTGTTCCGGTGTCGTCGACCGGAGGCTCGTACGCCGCATGGATGAGCGGCAGTTCCGCCGTCTTCCCGTCCGCCGGGCGGTCGGAGCGGAACGTCCACGCCGTGTCGACCGCGGGCGACCAGCGCCACTCGGGGGTATCCCGCCGGACGGACAGCTCCAGCCGGTACTGCGCCGACCCGCCCGTCACCGCCACGTCCGCCACCCCCGAGTTCGTCTCGGCGATCAGGGCGCCGTCGCGGTAGAGCCGCGCCGCCGTGCTCGATGTCTCGCCGATCGAGAAGTGGCCCTCCGCATCCACGTACTCCGGGATCCGCAGCGACATCACATCGTCGGTGCGCGCGGAGGGCACGCCCGCCACGCCGGCTGAGCGCATCACGGTGCCGTACCAGGTCTCTTCCGAGCGTCCGGGTTCGTAGGTCCGGGGCAGCCCCGCCACCCCGCCCTGCAGAGCCCCCCAGTTGAGGTCGAAGCGCGATGCGAGGACTCTGTGCTGCCACAGCGAGTCATCCGCCGTGACCCACTCCTCCCGCGTCGAGGGTGTCGCCACGATCCGCGACGTGTCGTTCAGCGCATACTCCTGCCACGGCCGCCAGCTGAATCGCTGCTCATCCGTCCACGGGAAGCCGCCGGTGTCGGAGTAGGTGGTGCGGACGCGGTGAGTGTTCGCCTTCGTCACCTCGATCTCGATCCCGTCCGGGATGCTGCCCGAGACGGAGTGCTGGATGTCGTAGAGGTAGGGGCTCGACCGACTGACCTCGAGCTTCGCCGTCGCGCCGCGCTTTCGAGCGAGCGCGAGGAGCTTCTCGCCGTCGCGGGCGTTCGTCACCATCCCCGGGATGGGATCTCGTTCGGCACTCGGGTCGAAGACGTCGCGGATGGAGAATTCCTCGGGGAAGACGAGGATGACCGCTGCCGCACCCGCCGCGGCCGCCCGGGCGACCAGGTCGCCCTGCTCGCTGGCGTCGGTTGCCTCGACGACGGCGATTCGCCCGCGTACGCCGGCGAAGTCGGGTCCCGGGGCCACGAGCCCCAGCGTCCGCGGACGATCCCACTGGGGAGACGTCGCGATCAGGTTCGTCACGGGGACCCCGCCGAAACCGCGGGTCTCGAGGACGGCGGAGGGGCGCACCATCTGCCGGCGTGAGGAGAATTCGAACGCACCGTCGGTGACCTCCTTCGTGGGGGTGACCCACACGCCGGTCTCGCCGAACTCGCGGACTCCTGCGCTGACGGCGCGACCACTCGCGAATTTCCGGTAGGCGTAGAAGCTGTGCACCGTCTGCTGCTGGGCGAGCTGCGGGGTGCGCACGGTCACCTCACGCGTCTTCCGAGCGTCGAGCACGATCGACATGTCGCCGGTGACCTCCACGTTGGGATCGACGATCGCCGCCGTGCGCGCGTGCTGTCCGCCTCCGTTAGTGATGAGACCGCTGAGGAGGTAGGAGCCCTCCTCGAGGAAGATCTGCCGTGGCCCCTCGTTCTCGCCCACCCAATCGAACACATCGGTCCCCAGTCGCTCGCCGAAGAAGTCGACGGGAGTGGTCACCGGCTCACCCTCGAAACCGACGGCGGTGACCGTCACGCGGTGCTTCGGCCCGGTGCGGATCGCGCCTACGGCGGTCTGCACGCTGACTTCGCCGTCGGCCGAGGCGGCTGTCAGGGCGCCCGACCAGTTGGCGTGGGGCAGGAGACCCGAGTCGAGGGTCACCGTGACGTCCGCCGACCCCTTGGCGGGGATATCGACACTCTCAGGCGCCGTGAACGCGTCCGACGTCACGCTGCGATCATCCGCGTTGCGCACATCCAGTGCGAGCGTCAGCCGGACGGCGTCGGCCGAGTCATTGCGGTAGGTGATCGTCCGGGTGACGGGTGCATCCTCGCTCACGTGCGCGAAGTCGACCGACCCGCTGGCACGCACCTGCTGGCCGATGGCGCGGGTCACGTCGACCTCGCCCGCGCCCTGCTCCCACACCGACGCGTCGGGAGCGGACGTGGCCGAGCTCATCAGCAGTTCCTTCAGCTCGGCGCCGGTCAGTTCGGGCCGCTGTTGGGCCAGAAGCGCTGCTGCCCCGGCGACGTGCGGGGTCGCCATCGAGGTGCCGGAGGCCGCTGTGTAGAGGTCGTTCACCGCGTCGCCCATGTCGGTGCCCGCCGCTCGGGCGGCGACGATGTCCACTCCCGGCGCCGAGATGTCGGGCTTGAGGGCTCCGTCTCCATAGCGTGGTCCACGGCTGGAGAAGTCGGCCATCGCGCCCTCGGCGTCCACGGCGGCGACTGTGAGTGCACGGGCCGCGGTACCGGGGGCACCGACGGTCTCGACACCGCCTTCGTTCCCGGCAGCGACGACGAACAGCGTGCCGGTCTCGGCCGCGAGGCGGTCGAGCGCGACGCTCAGCGGGTCGGTGCCGTCGGTCGGTCCGCTACCCAGACTCATGTTCACGATGTCGGCGCCTTCGGCCGCTGCCCACTCCATGCCGGCGATCACCCAGGAGAACTGACCGAACCCGTCGTCGGCCAAGACCTTCGCGATGAGGAGGTCGGCGTCGTAGGCGACGCCGCGCTCGCGGCCTTCGCTGCCCGCCCCCGACCCTGCGATCGTCGAGGCCACGTGAGTGCCGTGGCCGAAGAGGTCGCTGGTTCCCGTCGCGCTCTCGGAGAAGTCCTCCGCCGCCGCGACCCGGTTGGCGAGATCGGGGTGCGTGGCATCCACACCCGTGTCCAACACCGCGACCTTGACGCCGTCGCCGGTGTAGCCGGCCGCCCAGCCGTCGGGTGCGCCGATCTGGCCCACGCTCTGCTCCAGCGTCGGGCGCACGAGCCCGTCGAGCCACAGACCCGACATGCCGTTGCCGAGGGCGGCGCCGCCCGACGTGTCGGCCACGCCGGTTTCGCCGGGCGTCAGCGCCCGCCAGAGCTCGGCGAGGGAATCGGTTCGCGTCTCGAGGGCCGTGCCGTCGATCGAGGGGAGCAGGCGGGTGGCCGTCGCCTCCGGGAAGGACTGGGTGCGGACGGCCTCGGGGTCGGCGTAGGTCGCGATGAGGGGAAGCGCATCACGCTCGGCGTAGCCGTCTTCGATGAGGGAGGTGACGTCGAACAGGCGACGGTCGAGGATGGATTCGCCCAGGTACGGCACGACGTCGCTCGGGATGACGAGGAACTTTCCGTCGACCTCGGTGGTCTGGAAGGTCACGCTCTCGCGCCCCTCGGCGGGGGCGACCGAGACCGTCTTGCGACCGCCACCGGCGTCGCCCACGGTCACGACGTCACCGGTGATGAGCGTCACCCGCTGCTCCCCGCCCGCAGCCGCCGGTGCGGCGAGATCGGGCGATGGGGGAGGCGGGGATGCGGCGCCCAGGGAGGCGGTCGTTCCCGTCACGATGAGCGTGGTCGACAGGGCTGCGGCGAGGGAACCTCGCCAGAGGGTGCGAGTGCGGCGCGTGGACATGCGTCTCCGAACTGAGCGGCCAGGGGGATGGTGCCTCCAGTGTGGCCGCGTCTCATCGAGGTGAACCCGATGGCGGTGCCGCATATGCGCCGTGACGCACGTGCGCCATCTCCGCGAGCCCTGGGCGGCGAGAGGGCGACGCGCAAGCCCCTGGGTCGGAAACATTTCGGCAACACGGCCCCGGATAGGCTCATGACATGGGTGACCTGTTCGACGGCTACGGCGCCACGTTGGCGCCACGCAAGACCCCGTCCGGGATCCCGCCCTTCGACGAGATGTTCGGTGATCCGGCGCATCCGGGGGCTCACGCGGAATCCCGCGACGCGTATCGCGAGCTCTACCAGGCACTGGCCCAGATGACGCAGGACGAGCTGCGCGGGCGCACCGAGTCACTGGCGAGCTCCTACCTCGCGCAGGGTGTCACCTTCGACTTCGCCGGCGAAGAACGACCGTTCCCGCTCGACGCGGTGCCGCGCATCATCGACTACGACGAGTGGTCGCGCGTCGAGGCGGGGGTCAAGCAACGCGTTCGGGCCCTGGAGGCGTTCCTCGACGACGCGTACGGAAACCAGCACGCGGTCCGCGACGGCATCCTCCCCGCGCAGCTCATCGCCTCGTCGCAGTACTTCTACCGGCAGGCCGCCGGCATCCACAGCGCCAACGGCGTCCGCATCCAAGTCGCCGGCATCGACCTCATCCGGGACGAGCACGGCGAGATGCGGGTGCTCGAGGACAACGTCCGCGTGCCGAGCGGCGTCAGCTACGTCATCTCCAACCGCCGTGTCATGGCGCAGACGCTGCCGGAGCTGTTCACGTCGCTCCGCGTGCGGCCCGTCGGCGACTACCCGAACAAGCTTCTCGCCGCCCTCCGCGCCTCCGCCCCCGGCGGCATCGACGACCCGAATGTCGTCGTGCTCACCCCGGGGGTGTACAACTCCGCGTACTTCGAGCACACCCTGCTCGCCCGCCTCATGGGCGTCGAGCTGGTCGAAGGGCGCGACCTGCTGTGCATGGGCGGCAAGGTCTTCATGCGCACGACCCACGGACCCAGGCGGGTGGATGTCATCTACCGCCGTGTCGACGATGACTTCCTCGACCCCCTGCAGTTCCGCGCCGACTCGATGCTCGGAGCGCCGGGGCTCATGCTCGCCGCGCGTCTGGGCAACGTCACGATCGCCAACGCGGTCGGCAACGGCGTCGCCGACGACAAGCTCCTCTACACCTACGTGCCCGAGCTCATCCAGTACTACCTCGCCGAGGAGCCGATCCTGCGGAACGTCGACACCTGGCGCCTGGAGGATCCGGGGGCACTCGAAGAGGTGCTCGACCGCCTGGACGAACTCGTCGTCAAACCCGTCGACGGGTCGGGCGGCAAGGGGCTCGTCGTCGGACCCGATGCATCCCCGTCGGAGCTGGACAAGCTCCGGCAGCGCCTGATCGCCGATCCGCGCGGGTGGATCGCACAGCCCGTCGTGATGCTCTCCACCATCCCGACGCTCGTGGAGGACGGGATGCGGCCGCGCCACGCCGACCTGCGGCCCTTCGCGGTCAACGACGGTGACGACGTGTGGGTTCTTCCCGGGGGCCTCACCCGGGTGGCTCTTCCCGAGGGTCAGCTCGTGGTCAACTCGAGCCAGGGCGGCGGGTCGAAGGACACATGGATCGTCGGTGGTTCGGCGCCCACGCACGTCGAGTACGGGCAGGGGCATGGCCTCGCCGGGCTCGTCGCGGACCAGGCGGCCACGGTGACGGCATCCATTCCGATCATCTACGACGGTCAGCCCGAGGTGACGCACTCACCGCAGGACCGTCCCCGCACGGGCACCGAGCAGCAGCAGCAACAGCAACAGGAGGACCGCCCGCAGGAGCACGGCCCTCAGCACGAGCAGCAGCAACAGCAGCGCGAAGATGATGTCTCAGTCGTGCAGGATTCCGGCCCGGATTACCTGCGACTGCGGGACATGACTCGGCCGACCGGGAAGGACGGCGCATGCTGAGCCGCATCGCCGAGAGTTTGTTCTGGATCGGGCGCTACATCGAGCGCAGCGACGGCACAGCGCGGATTCTCGACATCCACCTTCAGCTCCTGCTCGAGGACCCCTGGATCGACGAGGACACCGCGTGCCGATCGCTGCTGAGCGTGATGGGGTCGGTCGTCCCGGAGGGCGACGACAAGGTGCGCCGCGGTGATGTGCTGCAGCGCCTCGCGGTGGACCGGATGAACCCCGCGAGCATCGCGTACGCGCTCACCGCGGCGCGCGAGAACGCTCGCCGTGCCCGCGAGATCGTCTCCAGCGAGCTGTGGGAAACACTGAACACGACGAACTCGCGGATGCCGCGGCGCCTGCAGACCGACAAGGTGCACGAGTTCTTCGGCTGGGTCCGCGAGCGCTCCGCCCTGGCGGTCGGCATCGTGGACTCCTCGACGAGCCGCGATGAAGCGTGGCAGTTCTTCACCCTGGGCCGCAGCATCGAGCGTGCCGACATGACCGCGCGGCTCCTGGCCACCCGCTCCCTGACCCAGGCGTCCGGCCCGTCCTGGACGACGATCCTGCGGTCGTGCGGCGCGTACGAGGCGTATCTGCGCACGTACCGCGGCATGCCCAGCGCCCGCAACGCCGCGGAGTTTCTGCTGTTGGATCGCCTCTTTCCGCGCTCGATCATCTACTCGATCCAACGCGCCGAGGAGTGCATGAGCGCCATCGACCCGCGGGCCGATCGGGTCGGTCACTCGAACACCGTGCTGCGGGCGCTCGGACAGATCCGCAACGATCTCGAGTACCGCCCCATCAGCGACATCCTCGGTGAGCTGCCGCTGCACATGCAGCGTGTGCAGAAGGTCACGCGCGAAGCATCCGAAGCCATCCGCTCGCGGTTCTTCCCGGCCCAGGCCGAACCCAGCTGGATCGGGGAGATCTCATGAAGCGGCTCCGGATCGAACACTCCACGGGGTTCGCGTACCAGGGCGACGTCTCGGCGTCGTACAACGAGGCGCGGATGCTGCCGGTCTCCACCGACAGCCAGTTCGTGCTGAGTTCGGCCCTCGACATCGAGCCGTCCACGAGCGTGAACTCGTACGTCGACTACTTCGGCACGCGGGTGAGCGCCTTCGATGTGCTGTCGCCGCACTCGGCTCTGGCGATCGCGGCCCGCTCGCTGGTCGAGGTCCGTCCGCGCCCGATCTCCCACGTCGACCTCACCTGGGACGCGCTCGCCGCCGAGGCGGGGCGGTCGATCGGAACGGTCGAGCAGCTGGTCCAGACGCGGCGCACGCGGCCGCATCCCGAGGTCGCCGAGATCGCCCGGTCGATCGCGGCGCAGCACGACCACCCCGGGCGCGCGGCGCACGCGATCGCCGAGGCGATCGGCGATGCGGTGGAGTACATGCACGGCGTGACCGGTGTGCACTCCACGGCGTCGGAGGCGTGGGAGGCGCGCAAGGGCGTCTGCCAGGACCTCGCGCACATCACTCTCGGCGCGCTTCGGGAGGTCGGGATCCCGGCCCGCTACGTGTCGGGGTATCTGCATCCGCGCCCGAACGCCGAGGTCGGCGTTTCGGTGACTGGCGAGTCGCACGCGTGGGTGGAGTGGTTCGCCGGCGACTGGCAGGGGTTCGATCCCACGAACAACATCGAGATCGGTGACCGGCACGTGCTGGTCGGGCGAGGTCGCGACTACAACGACGTGCCGCCGCTGCGTGGCGTCTACGCCGGCCCGTTCAAGAGCCAGCTGCGCGTGAAGGTGACGATCACCCGCGAGGCCTAGCGCCGCTCGCCTCTCCGCCGCGAGCTCGCTCGCCGCGAGAAACCACATCCCGCACGAGAAACCCCGCGTCGCGGGGCGTCTCGCCCGGATCGTCGTTTCTCGCCGTGGCACGGGGCGGCGCACCGGGTCAGCGCGCGTAGCCGCCGCGCGTGATGAGGCGGGTCGGCAGCAAGAAGCGTGACGGTTCGGCGCCGGCCGAGCCGTCGATGCGGGCGAAGAGCGTCTCGGCCGCGACCGTGCCGAGGCGCTCGATGTCGTAGTCGACGATGCGGATGCGGCGGGGCAGCACCCCGGCCAGCTCGAAGTCGTCGAACCCGGTCACGGCCACCTCGGCGTTGCGGGGGAGGATCGCCTCCAGCGCCCCGATCGTGGAGCGGTTGTTCGCGCAGAAGACGGCGGTCGGCGGATGCTCCGCTCCCAGCAGGCGCTCCATGGCCTCCCGTGCGTCCGCAGGGGTGTGCAAGCCCGTCATCACCAAGGCAGGATCCGGCGTGCGTCCGGAATCGGCGAATGCGTCGAGGGCGCCCTGCCGGCGCTCGGCCATGGTGAAGATCGAGGGGGAGTCGAACAGCATCGCGACGCGCTCATGGCCGTCGCGCAGCAGCTCGGCCACGGCATCCCGCGCACCGCCGCGGTTGTCGATGAGCACCGCGTCGGCGTCGAGCCCGCCGCCGGGGCGGTCGAGGAAGACCACGGGCGTCGTCGCCATCTCGCCGGACAGGTAGGACTGATCATCGCCCGCCGGGACGAGAAGCAGACCGCCCACACGTCGGTGACACAGGTCGAGCGCGAGGGTGCGCTCGGCGGCCGCATCCTCTTCGCTCGAGGCCATGATGACCTGCATCCGCCGACCGACCGCGATCGCCGACACCGCGGCGGCGATGGTCATATAGAACGTGTTCGACAGGTCCGCGGCGAGAAAGCCGATGGTGTCCCGGCTGCCCGACCGCAGGCTCGCCGCCAGGGCGTTGCGGTGGAAACCGAGTCGGGCGATGGATGCGTTCACCCGGTCGATGAGCGCCGCGTCGACGTTGGGCTGGGCGTTGATGACCCGAGAAACGGTCTTGAGGCTCACTCCGGCATCGGCGGCGACGTCCACCATGGTGGGGCGACCGCTCTTGCGCATCGAGTTCCCTCCCGCGACGTTTCGGATCGATCCTACGGAGCCGAGCCGCCCACGGCGCAGATCAGCGTGCCACCGCGACCAGGGCGCTTTCGTCGCGCGACGCGATCGCCGCGGCGAAGATGCGGTGGGTGAGGGCGGCCTCCTCCGGCCGGACGGTGCCGAACCGGTCGCCGAGGTCACCGGTGTACTCGGCGAGGAACGCGGCCCACATCTGCAGGATGGCGTCCGAGAATCCCGACTCGAAGTTCGCGCCGGTGACCGTCGGCCACACCGACTGGCTCCCCGAGTCGATGCGCTGCCAGCTCTGCTCGCGACCGACCCCGGGCACGTCCACGACGGCGAAGACCTCGACCGACTTGGGATTCTTCGTGCTGAACCGCACGCCGCCATCCATGCCGACGGCCTCGAACTCCCAGGTGTTCTTCTCGCCGGGAGCGATGCGCTTGGTCTCGGTCGTCAGCACGAACGGCGCGCCCTCGTGGGTGGTCCAGCTGTGGATGACCGCGTTGTCCCACGTGTCGCAGGGGAGGAGGTCGCCATCGGGTCCGGCGCGTTCGGTCACGATGTCCTGAAGCAGTGCGACCACCCGCTCGGGCACCCACCCGAGCCGCAGGGGAACATGCCAGGTGTGCATGCCGAGATCGTTCATGACACCGGCCTCGCCGCAGAACTGCTTCTGCCGCTTCCAGTTCAGCGGCTTCGCCGGATCGAGGTCGCTGGAGTGCAGGAAGGTGCATTTCGCCTCGATGACCCGACCGAGCGCCCCGCTGCGGATGTAGTCGACGGCGGCCTGGGCGCCCGGGAAGAACGGCATCTCGCTGGAGACGCGGACGAACGACCCGGGGGTTTCGTCGATGGCGCGGACCACCGCATCCGCCGCCGCCCCGTCGATTCCGAACGGCTTCTCAGCCAGGAGGGCCTTGCCGGAGCGGATGGTGTCGACGTACAGCTGCTCGTGCAGGTCGTGCCGCACGGCGATGTAGACCACGTCGATGCCGGGATCGGCGAGCAGTTCGCGATAGTCGGTGACTTTGAGGCGCACGGTCTCGATGCGGTCGAACCACTCCATCGCGGCGGGGTTGATGTCGCACACCGCGACGAGCTGCGGGTCGGCGGGATGGTCGAGGAGGGCGGGCCAGCGCCGGAGGGCCGCCGCGATCTCGCGTCCCATCAGGCCGCCGCCGATGATGCCGACGTTCACGCGCCGTGATTCGGTCATCGCTGACCTCCGATGAGGGCGAGGGCGTCGTCGACCGAGGCGTCGTCGTGCACGACGGCCATGAGCGCCGCGGTGATGCCGGCCGGATGCGGATGCTGGATGACGTTGCGGCCGTAGACGATGCCGCGGGCCCCCTGCGCGAGGACGGCTTTGGTGCGCTCGAGGAGCGTGCGGTCATCGACGCGCCCGCCGCCGCGCACGAGAACGGGGGTGTCGGCGGCGGCCTGCACGACGAGGTGGTAGTCCTCGATGTCATCGGTGGGGTCGGCCTTGATGAGGTCGGCCCCGAGTTCGCGAGCCTGGCGGACGAGCGTGACGATCTTCCGGGTGTCACCGTCGACCATGTACCCGCCCTGGCCGGAGTTGGTCTGCATCACGAGCGGCTCGATCATCAGCGGCATCCCGTAGCGCTCCGCGTCGGTGCGGAGAGCGAGGATCGAGCGGATGCACTGCTCGCGCACCTCAGGGTGCCCGGGAAGGTCGAGAAGGTTCACGCACACCGCCACCGCATCCAGTCGCACCGCGACCTCGATCGCGTCGGGAACGTGGATGCTGTGCAGCGGCGACTCGAGCGGGCTGTTGTAGACGTTCGCGATGTCGGTGCGCAGCACGAGACCGGGCTTCTGCTTGCCCGGCACCGACTGCAGCAGCGGAGCCTGCCCGAGGGTCAGCTGGATCGCGTCGGGGCCGGCGTCGACGAGGGTGGCGATGGTGGCCGCCATGTCTTCGATGCCGGAGAGGAACGCGTGCTCGTGAAACGCGCCGTGATCGACGGCGACGTCGAGGGCGCGACCGGATCGCGGGTGGAAGAGGCGGTTGAGCCGGTGCTTCGTCATGGGAGGTCGTTCTCCGGGAGCTGGATGCGGGGCCGCTCCGATGCGGCGGCCCTCACAGTATGAGCAGCGTGAGACAACGTTGTCAATACGAGGACGCGCGCGCCCCCAGGCAGGTGCCCGGGCTGCTACCGTGGCGCATCGACGGAGGGATGGCATCGTGTCCGAGCTGTACGGAAGGCCCATCGGGGAGGCCCAAGAGCGTCGCGGGTCGCTTCTGCAGACCGCATCGGTCGAAGCGTCGATCATCACGGACGGACCGTCGGCGGGCATGCGGCGCATCCGGATGGTCGCGGGCGACGTCGACGTCGAGCTCCTGCCCGACCGAGGCCTCGACCTCGGCCAGGTGCGCGTGGGAGGCGTCCCGCTCGCGTGGATCTCGCCGACCGGATTCCCGCGCGCCGGCGTGCACGACGCCGATGGCCGCGGATGGATGCGGGCGTTCGGCGGCGGGCTCTTGACCACCTGCGGCCTCCTCAACGTCGGGCCGGCCGCGCAGGACGAGGGCGCGGAGCATCCGATGCACGGGCGGTTCACGTCCCTGTCGGCGGCCATCGTCCGGGCCGAAGCGACCGAGGACGAGGTGGTCGTGGAGGGCGTGATCCGTGAGGCGGCGGTGTTCGGCGCCGACCTCGAGCTGCGCCGACGGATCTCCGTGCCGGTCGGAGGACGGAGCATCCGGGTTCACGACGTCGTCCGCAACCGTGGCGCCCATCCGGTCGAGCCGATGGTGCTGTACCACCTCAACTTCGGATGGCCTTTGATCGACGAGGGCACGCGCCTCCGCAGCCCCGCGACGGCCGTGCTGCCGCGCGACGCGGATGCGGCCGCCGGAGCCGACACGTGGGACACCCTCCCCGCTCCGCATCTGCCGTACCCCGAGCAGGTCTTCGCGCATGAGTTGCCTCCGGGTCAGCCGGTCGCGGTCGAGGTCGTGAATCCGCGCGGGCTTTCGGTGGCCGTGCGCTTCGATACCGCCCAGCTGCCGGGCCTGTTCCAGTGGCGCGTCGCGGAACCGGGGACGTTCGTTCTCGGTATCGAGCCCGCCCTCGTGCCGACGATCCTCGGCCGAAGCGCGGCACGGGAGCAGGGGCTGCTCCGCCCCCTCGCCCCCGGGGCATCGATCGCGTTGGGCGTGGAGATCGAGGCGACCGGCTCGCTGTCCTAGAAAACGGAGAGCCCGACGCTCCCGGACACTGAGCGAGCGCAGCGAGACGAAGTGTCCCCGCGCGACCTCGACCCTTCGTCTCGTCGCTACGCTCCTCGCTCAGGGTCCGGAACGGAGACCCGGACGCTCCCGGACACTGAGCGAGCGCAGCGAGACGAAGTGTCCGAGTCGGATGAGCCCCGCCCGGGGTCAGGCCAAGGTGCGCACGGCACCGCGCGGCCCGCGCTCCGCGAGGAGCGAGCGCGCCGCGAGGTAGGCGGCGCGAAGGCGAGGATCGTCGACTCCGAGCGTCGGCACGAGGGTGAGGAACGCCCCGGGCTGTTCGTCGTCGGCCGCTGCAGCTGCCTCGAGCAGCTCGAGCCGCGCGTCCGAGGTGATGAGTCGCTCCTGCGGATGGCGGGCACCCCGCGCCAGACATGCCTGCCAGGCAGCGAGCACGAGGGCGCACCGTGCCAGCTCGCCGTCCGCTGCAAGGCGGTCCTGGATGACGGGCACGAGGAACTTGGGGATGCGGTCCGACCCGTCGACGATCTGCCGAGCGAGGGTGTCTGCGATCGCCCGGTTGGAGAATCGCTCGAGCAGCTGCGCCTGGTACGCCACAACGTCGATTCCCGGCACCGCATCCAGCGTCGGCGCCGCCTCCTCGCGCATGTAGCCGGCGAGGAAGGCGGCGAAGTCGGGGTCATCGACGACGTCGTGGACATACGTGAAGCCCTCGAGGAGACCGAGGTACGACATGGCCTGATGCGACGCGTTGAGCAGCCGCAGCTTCATCTTCTCGTAGGGCGCCACGTCGCTGACGAACTGTGCGCCGACGGCCTCCAGGGCGGGGCGTCCGGCCGGGAACCGATCCTCGATGACCCACTGCGCGAACTCCTCGGCGCCCACGGGCCACCCGTCGCGCAGGCCGGTCAGTTCGGCGACGGTCGCAATGTCGTCGGGCGTGGTGGCCGGGGTGATGCGGTCGACCATCGAGTTGGGGAACGCGACTTCCGCGGCGATCCACTCCGCCAGTTCCGCATCCATTGCCCGCGCGAAGGAGACCAGGGCCTCGCGGGCCACGGCGCCGTTGCCCTGGATGTTGTCGCACGAGAGCACCGTGAAGGCCGGGATGCCCCGTTCCCGGCGTCGGGCGAGTCCGGCGGCGAGGAATCCCCAGACGGTGGTCGGCAGCGTGCCGGGGACGGTGTCGGCGCGTGCGCCGGCCCGGTCGAGATCGAAGAGTCCTGTCGCGTCGTCGACCCCGTACCCGGCTTCGGTCACCGTGAGCGACACGATCCGCACGGCGGGGGAGGCGAGCTTTTCGATCACCGCCTCGCGATCATCCGGCGCGTAGAGGTGCTCCGCGACCGACCCGATGATGCGCGCCGTCGTTGCTCCGTCCGGGGCGCGAGTGACGAGTGTGTAGAGCCGGTCCTGCGCGGCCATGACGTCACGCATCCGCGCGTCGCCGGGCATCAACCCGACTCCGCACAGCGCCCATTCCGGGGATCCCCCTTCGCTCAGGGCGCGGTCGAGGTACATCGCCATGTGCGCCCTGCTGAACCCGCCTAGACCGAAGTGCACAATCCCGGATAGAGTCGCGTCTCGATCGTACGGTGGGATGACAACGTTGTCGTTGACGGAACTCAGCGTCGAGCTTTTCAAATCGGTCACGGCCGAGAGTCTAACGAGGGGGAACACAAGAAATGCGAGACTTCGAGGGTCGTACCGTCCTGGTGACGGGTGCGGCAGGAGGTATCGGCGGCGCCACGGTCCGTCATCTGGTTGCTCGAGGGGCGGATGTCATCGCCGCCGGTCGCACGGAGGAATCGCTCGCGGCGATCGTCGAGGAGACCGCCGCCCGACCGCTGGCGTTCGACCTCGAGTCGGAGGACTCGGTCCGCGAGGCTCTGGAAGGACGGGACCTGTGGGGTGTCGTGAACTGCGCCGGCTTCGGCGGCGAGATCGCCACGCCCCAGGACACCGACATCGCGGTCTTCGACAAGGTGATATCGGTCAATGCCCGCGGTTCGCTGCTGGTCATCAAGTACGCCGCCCGCGAGATGATCCGTCTGGGCAAGGGCGGCGCGATCGTCAACGTCTCCAGTCAAGCGAGCCTCGTGGCCCTCACGGGCCACATTTCGTACGGCTCGTCCAAGGCGGCCCTGGACAACATCACCCGAGTGTCGGCGCTGGAACTCGGGCGCTACGGCATCCGCGTCAACAGCGTCAACCCGACGGTCGTGATGACGCCGATGTCGGCGTGGTACTGGGGTCGCGACGACATCCAGGGCCCCTTCCTGGAGCAGATGCCGCTGGGTCGCTGGGCGACTGAGGATGACATCGCGGGACCCATCGCGTTCCTCCTCAGCGACGAGGCCGCGATGATCACCGCTGTCTCGCTGCCGATCGACGGCGGCTACACCGCCCGCTGACCGCCCGCTTACCGCTGCAAAGGGGCCCCTGCCGCGCGGTGGGGTGAGCGTCTCGGGAGGAGATGTGCGTTTCGGAGGGCTTGGATGCCGGATTTCAGCCTCCCGAAGCGCCATCTCCTCCCGTACGGCCCGGGTGGGCGAGGTGGATGCGGCGGACCCCGAGCGCCTCGGGAGGAGATGTGCGTTTCGGAGGGCTTGGATGCCGGATGTCATCCTCCCGAAGCGCCATCTCCTCCCGTACTGCCCGGGTGGGTGGGGTGGGTGGGGTGGGGTGCGGCGGGGGTGTGCGCCTCGGGAGGAAATGTGCGTTTCGGAGGGCCTAGATGCCGGTTTTCCTCCTCCCGATGCGCCATCTCCTCCCGTACCGCCCGTACGGCCCGAGGCCCCCGCACCGCGCGCGGCCGGGTCAGGCGCGGACGCGCAGGCGGAAGCCGCCCGCGTCCGCGACTACCTCCAGCTGGTCGAGGCGGTCGACGATGACGTCGGCAGCGGTGAGCTCTTCGGCGTCGTGCGTGCCGGTGATCGCGACCACCGCGCAGCCAGCCGCGCGCGCGGCGGCAATGCCGGCGGGTGCATCCTCGAACACGACACAGCTCCGCGGATCGACGCCCAGGCGTTCTGCGGCGACGAGGAAGGGCTCGGGATGCGGCTTGCCGCGGGTCACGTCATCGAAGGTCACCACGACCTCCGGGCGAGGCAGCCCTGCCGCCCGGAGACGGCTGTCGGCGATCGGGCGAGTGCCGCTCGTCACGATCGCCCGCCGCGGCGCGGAGGCGAAGAACTCCGCAGATCCCGGAATCGGAACCACGTCCGAAACCTCCGCGGTCTCGATCGCGGAGATGCGGGCGAGGGCCTCGGCTGCCCGGTCAGCGGGGAACATCCGTGCGATCAGTGCCGCCGCGGGCTGGCCGTGGCCGGAAGCCAGCAGGTCGAGGTCGATGTCGTACTCGGCCGCGAGCATGGTCCACGACCGCAGCACCGCCGGGGTGGAGTCGATGAGCGTCCCGTCGAGGTCGAACAGGGCGGCATCGAAGTGCCGCGACCACAGTGGCGCGTCCGCGGGAATCTCGCGGTGGATGCCGAGGGCCCGGAGGACGCGCGTGACCTGCTGCGCGGTCGACAGCGCAGCGTCGATCCGGACGTGCGGGACCGTCGGCGGATGCGGCGGTGCCGCCATCGCGTGCGCATCCCGGTCGGCGCTGCGCGTCGCTCGCCGGGCCGCGAGGGTCTCGGGGGTTCCCGTCATCCACACGACGGTCGGTTCCTGCCCGCACGCCTCGACGAGAGCGGTCCACGCCTCGCCGCCGGACAGCTCCTCCGTGAACGGCGCCACGACGACGGCGCCGAGTCCGACGCTGCGCTGATCGGCCACGGCGTCGCGCAGTGCGCGGTAGCGCGCGGGGCGCACGGATGACCGGAGGGCGGGGTCGTTCCAGTGCGCGTCCCCGAGACGGGGGCTCACCACGTCCTCGAGGAGGGCGTTCGTCAGGCTGTCCAGGTCGAGCAGGGGAAGGCTGAGGGAACGGGCGAGCGCCCGCCCGAGCGTGGACTTGCCCGCACCGGCGGCGCCGGTCACAGCGAGGAAAATCATCCGGTCACTTTCCATGGGACTTGACAACGTTGTCGTGCGAGGCCCACTATATCGACGGGTGGATGCCGGAGTGGGCGGGGACCCGAAATGACAACGATGTCGGAGAAGGACATGGCGCAGGACGAGATGGCGGGGACAGCGACGAACGCCGTTCGTGCGGTCGCCCACCCCCGAGCCCGCATCACCGACGTGGCCGACCGCGCGAAGGTCAGCATCAAGACGGTCTCGCGCGTCGTCAACGACGAGCCGGGCGTTCGTGAGGCCACGCGCGAGCGCGTTCTCACCGCCATCCGCGAACTCGGCTTCTTCCCGAACACCACCGCGCGCTCCCTCAAAACGGGGGGCCAGGATGCCATCGGCGTCGTCATCGACGCAATCGCCGACCCGTTCTTCGCCGACCTGGTGAGCGTGCTGGAAGAACTCGCCATCGAGCGGGGGATGAGCCTGCTGTTCGCGAGCACCGGCTTCGATGCCGACCGCGAGCGCGAACAGCTGCAACGCCTCGCCGGGCATCAGTTGCGCGGGCTCATCATCGCGCCGGTGGGCGTGACGGCCGACGAGCTGCAGCTGCTCCGCCGGCGGTTCCCCATCGTCAGCGTCGACCGCGCCCGTGACGGCATCGACTCGGTGCTCGTCGATGACTTCGGCGCCGCGCGCGATGCGACCCGGCAGCTCGTGGCGAACGGACACCGCCGCATCGGTTTCATCGGCGAAGATCCCGAGTATCCGACGAACACCGCGCGGATGCAGGGGTTCCGCGCAGCGCTGGCCGAGGCCGGGATCCCCGTGGACGAGTCGCTCGTCGTTCACCACGCCCGCACCCGCGCCGCGATGGCTTCGGCCTCCGCCACGTTGCTGGCGCGACCGGATGCCCCGACCGCCGTGTTGTGCGCCACCTCGCGCGCGTCCATCGCGACCATCGACGCGATCCGCGCGGCCGGCATCGAAGGGCTGGCCATCATCTCCTTCGGCGATTTCGAGCTGGCCGACCTGTTCACCCCTGCCATCACCGTCGTCGACCACACCCCCCGTCCGATCGCCACGGCCGCTTTCCAGCGGCTGCTCGAGCTCATCGACGACCCGTCGTCCGAGCCGCAGCAGATCGTCCTGCCCACCTCGCTCGTCCTGCGGGGATCCGGCGAACTCCCGCCGCGCATCCCGCTTGCCGCAACCCTCTCCGGAGCCGAATCATGAAGCCCGTCCTCCTCCCGCCGAACCCCGTGCAGCACTTCTATCTCGGCGGTGACCGCATCGCCGCCCTCCGGGGAATCGTCCCCGAGACGGATCGTCAGCCCGAGGAGTGGCTCGGTTCCACGGTGACCCGTTTCGGCGACGCCGAGATCGGTCTCGCCATCACCTCCGACGGTGACTACCTGCGCGATCTCGTCGCCGCGGACCCCGCGGCATGGATCGGCCAGGGCGCCGGTCGCAACGCCTCCGACGTCGGCATCCTCGTGAAGCTCCTCGACGCGCGCCAGCGTCTCCCCGTCCATGTTCACCCGCAGCGGGGCTTCGCCGCCGCGCACCTGGACTGCCCGTACGGCAAGACGGAGGCGTGGTACGTGCTCGACACCGAGCCGGGCTGCGCCGTGTACGTCGGATGGAAGGAAGCCGTCGACCGCGACGAGCTCGACCGCCGCCGCGACGCACAGGACAGCGAATGGATGCTGGATCACCTCAACCGCATCGAGGTGCGGGAGGGCATGGGCGTGCTCGTGCCCGCCGGCACGGCCCACGCCATCGACGGGGGCATCTTCGTGGCCGAGGTCCAGGAACCCACGGACTTCTCGATCCTGCTGGAGTGGTCGGTCACGACCTCCACGCGCGAGGAATCGCACCTCGACCTGGGGTTCGACACGGTCATGCCCGCCGTCAGCACCGCCGCGCTCGGCGCCGAGGAGCTCGCCTCGCTCATCACGACCGCGGGTGCCGCGCGCCCGGGGCGCGACATCCGCAGCGTGCTGCCCGCTGCGGCTGACCCGTACTTCCGCCTGGCCGTGGCCACCGGCGCGGGCTCCGCATCCGACCCGGTGGATGCCGGGTTCGCGGTCGTGCTCGTCACCGACGGCTCCGGCGCCCTGGTGTCGGGCACGGAGACGCTGGCACTGGAGCGCGGTCAGGCCGTCGCGGTCCCGCACGCGTTCGGCGCATGGCACATCGAGGGCGACGCTGTCGTGCTGGTGTCCCGGCCCGGCGCGGGCTGGCCCGCCACCCTCTCCCGAGGGGAACTGCCGTGAGCGAATACGTCGTCGGCATCGACGTGGGGTCGACGAGCATCAAGATGCTCGTCGCCACTCCCGACGGGCGTGAGGTTCTCGTCGTCAGTCGCCGCTCGCCGTGGATCAGCCTCGACCACGGTCAGGCCGAGATGCCCGCCGAGCGGGTGCTCGGAGTCGTGCACGACCTGGCCTCCGAGGTGGACGCGGCCCTGTCGCCCGAAGGGTCATACCGGATCACCGCGCTCGCGGTCTCGGGCATGGCCGAAGCGGGCGTGCTGCTGGATGCTGCCGACGTGCCGGCCGCGCCGATCATGGCGTGGTTCGACCCCCGCGGCGGCGAGCAGATCCTGAACACGCCGCCGGAGTTCCGCGCCGAATTCCTGGGCCGCACCGGCCTGCCCGTCGGGCCGCTCGCGACCATTTCGAAGCTGCTGTACCTCCGTGACGCGGGGGTCGCGCTGCGCGGCCGCACCTTCCTCAACGTTCCCGAGTACGTCGTCCGCTCCCTCGGTGGCCCACGCGTGGCCGAGTACTCGCTCGTCTCCCGCACCGGCATGATCGACCAGGACGACAGCCGCCCGTGGGACGCCGCGCTGGAGGTCCTCGGCGTGGGTCCGGAGGTCCTCGCCGAACGCGTCGGCGCCGGAACTCCGGTCGGGGTCCTCTCCGACGAGCGGATGCCGCGGGCCTTCGCCGGGGCGGCACTCACCGTCGCCGGGCACGATCACCTCGTCTCGGCGGTCGCTGCGGGGGCCACGGCGAGCGACGAGCTCTACGACTCGATGGGAACCGCCGAGGCGCTCGTGCGGGTCCTCGACGCCGCGCTCCCCTTCGACGCCCGCGAACGCCTGGCCGTCGCCGGGATCAACACCGTCCGTCACGTTCTCCCCGGCAAATACGTGCTGCTGGCCGGCACCAAGTCGGGCCTGCTGATGAGGCGGGTCCTGCAGCTGCTCGGTGTGACCGACGAGCGCGGTCGCGGCGACCTCGACGCGCGAGTCATGACGCTGCCGGTGCGTGGTGCACTCTCCGACGGGGGGCTGGCCGTGAGCGGCGCACGCAACGACGACGGCGTTCTGAAGGTCGTCGCCAACAGTGATGGGCTCTCGCCCGAGGAGCTGTTCATCGCGGCACTTCTCCACGGCAACGACATGTGCGCCGAGGTCATGGAGGTCATGGACCGTGAAGTGCCGGCTCCCACGGCGACGCTCCTGACCGGCGGCTGGTCGAAGATGGCCAGCGTCGTCCGCGCCCGCGAGCTCGTCCTCCCCGGTGTCTCCCTGTCCACGCACGACGAGGGGACGGCCTACGGCGCCGCCCTGTTCGCGGCCTACGCCGCATCCGGCGCGACCGACGACTTCGCCGAGTTCGCCGCATCCTTCCTCGCCGCCTACTCCCCCCGCACGTACTCCGCTTCCGCCGCCGGGCCGGCGGGGCGGCTCGAATGAACGGAGCGATCGTGAACAACCAGCACATCACCCACCGCAGAGAAAGGAGCTGAGATGCCCACCCCAGTACTCGAGGCACGGGGACTGTCCCGCCAGTTCGGACACGTCCGCGCGCTCAACGAGGCCGATTTCGAGGTGTACCCCGGCGAAGTCACCGCACTGATCGGTGACAACGGCGCCGGAAAGTCCACCCTCGTCAAGGCCCTCTCCGGCAACCTCGCCGTGGACAGCGGCACGATCAAGTTCGACGGCGAACCGATCGAACTCACCTCCCCCTCCCAGGCCAGCGCGCTGGGGATCGAGACGGTGTACCAGGACCTCGCCCTCGCCCCCCACCTCGACCCCGTGCAGAACATGTACCTGGGCCGCGAGCTGCCGGCGTCGGGCATCGGCGGCGCCTTCGGCTTCATGAAGACCAAAGAGATGCGCGATCAGTCCCGCGCGGCCTTCGCCGATCTCGGGGCGACCGTCCGCTCGCTCACCTCGCCCGTCGGCGAGATGTCGGGCGGGCAGCGTCAGGCGATCGCGATCGCTCGCGCGGTGCACTGGGCCAACCGCCTGGTGTTCCTCGACGAGCCGACCGCGGCGCTGGGCGTGCGCCAGACCCAGAACGTGCTCGACACCATCCGTCGTGTCCGCGACAAGGGCATCGCCGTCGTGCTCATCAGCCACTCGATGCCGCACGTCATGGAGGTCGCCGACCGCATTCAGGTGCTCCGACTGGGCACCCGCGCCGCGGTCCTGGATGCCAAGAGCACATCAATGGAGGAGCTCGTCGGTCTCATGACCGGCGCGATCACGAAGGAGGGGAACCGATGAGCACGTCCAGTCCGCCGACGGAGACCATGGCCATCGGCACCGCCGAACCGAAGGAGAGCTTCCTCAAGCACCTCCTCAAGGCGCAGGCGTTCCAGATTCTGCTGGTGCTCCTGGTGATCGTCGCCATCTTCAGCGCCCTCGCGCCGGACACGTTCGCGCAGTGGTCGAACTTCCGCCTCATCATCCAGAACGCCTCCATCCTGGCCGTGCTGGGAATCGGGATGACCTTCGTCATCATCACGTCCGGCATCGACCTCTCGGTCGGTTCGGTCCTGGTGTTCTCCGGGGTCGTGTCGGCCATGGTCATGCGTGCCATGGGCGGGCAGGGATGGGGCGTCGCGATCGTGGGCATCCTCGTCGCGATCGCCTCGGGGGTCGCGTGGGGACTGTTCAACGGCTTCCTCATCGCCAAGGGCAAGATCCCGCCGCTGATCGTCACGCTGGGATCCCTCGGGATGGCGCTGGGCTTCTCGCAGATCCTCACCGGCGGTGTCGACATCCGCCAGGTGCCGACGGTCCTGACGACCTCGATCGGCTACGGGAACATCCTGGGCACCATTCCCACGATCTCCGTCATCGCACTCGTGCTCATCATCATCGGCGCGATCATCCTGCACTACACCCGCTTCGGCCTCCACACCTTCGCGGTGGGCTCGAGCGAGATCGCGGCACGGCGCGTGGGTGTGAAGGTCGACCGCCAGCTCATCGCCATCTACACCCTCTCGGGCGGCCTCGCCGGCTTCGCGGGCATCCTGTCGCTCTCGCAGTTCTCCACCACGGCGATCGCAGGACAGTCGCAGACCAACCTGAACGTCATCGCCGCGGTCGTCATCGGTGGCACGTCGCTGTTCGGCGGCATCGGCACGATCTTCGGCACGGTCGTGGGTCTGTTCATCCCCGCCGTGCTGCAGAACGGATTCGTCATCACCGGCGTGCAGCCCTTCTGGCAGCAGGTCGCCGTCGGCGCCGTCCTCATCACGGCGGTCTACATCGACCAGGCCCGCCGCTCCGCAGCGATGCGGGGCAACACCCAAAGCCTCTGGCGCAAGTTCGTCAGCGGAGGTCGACGCGGGTGACCGCGGCGACTGACACCACCCACCACAAGAGAAACGGTTGATCACAATGAAGTGGAGTAAGAAAGGTCTCGGCATCGCTGTCTTCGGCGCATCCGCCGCGCTCATGCTCGCGGGATGTTCGTCAGGCGGCGGAAACGCCGGCGGCTCCGGCGGAGGCGACTCGGACGAGGGCTACAGCATCGCCTTCGTTCAGGGCGTCGCCGGCGACGAGTTCTACATCTCGATGGAGTGCGGCATCAAGGAGGCGGCCGAGGCCGCCGGTGCCACCGTCACCGTGCAGGGCCCGGAGAAGTTCGACCCGACGCTGCAGAAGCCGCTCGTGGACTCCGTCGTGGCCTCCAAGCCCGACGCGCTGCTGGTCGCGCCCACCGACGTGACCGCGATGGCAGCGCCCATCCAGGCCGCCGCCGACGCCGGCATCAAGGTCGTCCTCGTCGACACCACGCTCGAGGACCCCTCGATGGCGGTATCGCAGATCTCCAGCGACAACGTCGGCGGTGGAGCTGCCGCTTTCGACGCCATCAAGGAGGCGCACCCCGAGGGTGGCAAGGTGCTCGTCGTCTCGATCGACCCGGGCATCTCGACGTCCGACGCTCGCGCGGAAGGCTTCGAGCAGGCGGTCGCGGAAGACGAGAACTTCGAGTTCCTCGGCATCCAGTACAGCCACAACGAGCCGGCCACCGCGGCAGAGATCGTGACGGCGGCGCTGCAGAAGGACCCCGACATCGTCGGCATCTTCGCGGCCAACCTGTTCGCCGCCGAGGGCACCGCCACCGGTGTGCAGCAGGCCGGCAAGACCGGTGACGTCACCATCGTCGGCTTCGACGCTGGTCCCGCCCAGGTCGAGCAGCTCCGGGGTGGCATCGTGCAGGCGCTCGTCGCGCAGGAGCCCGCCACCATCGGCAAGGACGGCGTCGAGCAGGCGATCGCGGCTCTGGACGGTGAGGAGACCGAGGAGAAGATCGAGACGGGCTTCACCATCATCACCGAGGACAACATCGACGGCGAGGGCGGCGAAGCCGCTTACGTTTCCTCCTGCTGATCCGGTCGTGGCGGCCGGAGCCTTCCGCTCCGGCCGCCACGGCATCTTCTGCGCGCAGCACCACCTACGGAGCAACATGAACTTCCCCGACCTGGCCGGACGCACGGCTGTCATCACCGGCGGCGCCCGAGGCATCGGCTACTCGCTCGCCTCCGCCCTCGCGCGCCAGGGCGTGCACATCGGCCTGCTCGATCTCCTGCCCGAGGTCGCGGACTCGGCCGAACAGCTCGCCGACGACTACGCGGTGCAGACGGCGTCGGCCGTCGTCGACGTCACCGACGCGGCGTCGGTGGATGCAGCGTTCGCCCGCGTGCAGGAGCGCCTGGGTGTCGCCGACATCCTCATCACCGCCGCCGGCATCACGATCTGGGGCGACTCGGCCGAGGTCGAGCCGGCCACCTGGCGGAAGGTGATCGACGTCAACCTCAGCGGCACGTTCTACAGCACCCAGGCCTTCGCTCGTCCGCTGCTGGCCGAAGGCCGGGAGGGATCGGCCATCCTCATCTCCTCCATGTCGGGCCGCATCGTCAACGTCCCGCAGCGCCAGGCGTCGTACAACGCCTCCAAGGCTGCGGTCGACCAGCTCACCAAGTCGCTCGCCGTGGAGTGGGCGCCGGCGCTGCGCGTCAACGCGATCGCGCCGGGCTACATCCTGTCCGACATGACGCGTCAGTTCACCGAGGCGAACCCCGACCTGGCAGCCCAGTGGGTCTCCGCGATCCCCGCCGGCCGCATGGGCGAGCCCGCGGACCTCGACGGCCTCGTTCTCCTTCTCGCCTCGTCGGCCTCGTCGTATCTCACCGGGCAGACGCTCGTGATCGACGGCGGCTACACCGCCATCTGAGCATGTCTGCGACGACGTCCGCCGCCTTTCTCGCCGTCGATCTGGGTTCGTCCAGCGGGCGGGTGATGCTCGGCGTCCTCGATGGGGAACACCGGCGGATGGCGGTCAGCGAGGTCGCCCGATTCGCCAACCGTCCCGCGGCGTTCCCCGAGGGCCTCGGCTGGGACCTCGAGGCCCTCCGCGAGGGCGTCCTCGATGGACTCGCCGACGGCTGCCGGGCTGCCGCATCCCTCGGCGCCGAGATCCGGGGCATCGGCATCGATTCGTGGGGCGTGGACTACATCCGCGTGCGCCCGGACGGCACGGTCCGGCCCTTCTCCCGCCATCACCGCGACGTCGATGCGGCGTTCGCGGCGGGGGGATCCGCAGAGCGCGACGTCGCGGCGGATTACGCCGTGACCGGCGTCCTGGACCAGGCGATCAACACCGCGCATCAGCTGCGCCAGGATGCCCGCGACGGCATCGGGGCGCCGGAGGACACGATCCTCCTCGTCGCCGACGCCTTCGTCTTCTTCCTCACCGGCACGGTCGCCGCCGAGCGTTCTCTGGCCTCCACCACGGCGCTGGTCGCTCGCACCCCGGACGATTGGTCGGCCGGGCTCGCTGCGGGCCTTCCCGCCACACTGCCCCCGCTGGTGACCGCCGGGCAATCGGCGGGGCACACGACCGCCGAGGTCACGACGCGGATCGGCGCTCCCGAGCCCGTCCCGGTGTGGCACGTCACGGCGCACGATACCGCGGCGGCCTTCGCTGCCGTGGTCTCCCCGGACGACGGCGCAGACCTCACCGGTGTGGTGGCGTGCGGCAGCTGGGCGGTGGCGGGCGTCGCGCTGCCCGCACCGGTGCTCACCGAGGCGGCGCGGACACGCGGGTTCACGCAGGAGACCGGCGCGGAAGGGGCGACGCTTCTCGTTCGAAACCTCAGCGGCATGTGGCTCCTGCAGCAGGTCACGCGGGAGTGGGCGGAGCAGGATGGTGCAGGCGACGCGCCCCTCCCGCACCTGGACCGGCTGCTCGCAGACGCCGCCGATTCCGATTACGCCGGATGCTTCGATCCCGCCGACACCGCTCTGCAGGCGCCGGGCGGGCTCATCGGTCGCCTGACGGCGCGGTGCGCTGCAGATGCCGGAGCGCCCCCGTCTACGCGGGCCGACCTCGTTCGCGCCATCCTCGTGAGTCTCGCCCGCGCGTATGCGAGCACCATGACCGACATCGCCCAGGTCACCGGTCGCCCCGTGACCGCCCTGCGCCTTGTCGGAGGGGGTTCCCGCGGTGAGCTGCTGGGCTCGTTGACGGCCAGCGCCGCGGGCCTGCCGGTGACCGCGGGACCCGCGGAGGCGTCCGTGCGGGGGCTGCTGCTGCAGCTCGCTGTCGCCGCCGGAATCGTGCCCGACCTCACTGCCGCGCGCCGTATGGACGTGGACGACGGCGAGCCGTCGCCACGTCTCTTCCCCGCTACCCGCCGATCGGCCGCGACGGCCGTCGCGTCATCCGCGTTCCCGTCCCAAGGAGATTCATGACCGACCACGCCCGCGAAACCGTCGTCGACCTGTCGCGCCGGCTGGGGGATCCTGCGGCCGACGCCGCCCTGCTGGGCGAGGGCAACACCTCCGTCCGCGTGGGTGAGAGCATGCTCGTCAAGGCGAGCGGCGCTGTCCTCGGCGACGCGAAAGCGGAGGACTTCGTGCGCATGGATTTCGCCGAGGCTCTCGCCGTCATCGGCGACGACCGTGCCGGCGACGCCGAGGTCGACGCGCTGTTCACCGCCATCGCCGCCCGGGAGGGTCGGCGGCCCTCGGTCGAGGCGCTCCTGCACGTCGTCGCGTACGACGCCACCGACGCGCAGGTCGTCGCGCACAGCCACCCGACGAGCGTGAACGCGCTGCTGTGCTCGCGCTCGGCCGAGCTGCTCGTGGACGGCGCGCTCTTCCCCGACCAGATCGTGGTGCTCGGTGCCACTCCGCTCCTCGTGCCGTACATCGACCCGGGTGTGCGGCTGGCCCGCGAAGTCCGCGCGCTCCTGCGCCGGCATCGGGACGTGCACGGGGAGCCACCGAAGGCGATCTACCTCCGCAATCACGGGATGTTCGCGCTGGGTGCCACCGGCGCCGAGGTGCTCGGCATCACCGCGATGGCGCAGAAGTGCGCGCGCGTGATCCTCGGGGCAGGGGCCGTCGGGGGCGTGCACTTCATGCCGCCCGAGGAGGTCGCACGCATCGACAGCCGACCCGACGAGAAATACCGGCGAGCATTGCTCGCGGGGAAGGAGATCCGATGACGACGCTGCAGGACAAGGTGGTGCTCCTCACGGGCGCGAGCTCGGGGATCGGACTGGCCACCGCGCACGCCCTCGTGGCCGAGGGCGCTGACGTCGTCGCCATCGCGCGCTCGGAGGACAAGCTCGCCGATCTCGCGGCCGACCTCGGTGATCGCGTGACGACTCTGGTGGCGGATGTGGCCGACCCCACCACCGCGGATCGCGTCGTGGCAGCGACCCTCCAGCGGCACGGGCGCCTGGACATCGTGCTGCCGAACGCCGGCATCTACGTCGGCGGCGACCTCGTCGACGCCGCCCAGGACGACATCGCGGCGCTGGTGGCCACCAATGTCACCGGCGTGATGACGCTCGTGCGGGCGGCGCTCCCGCACCTGATCGCGCAGGGCTCCGGCGACATCCTCGTGACGAGCTCCGTGTCGGGCCATCAGGACATCGAGTGGGAGCCGGTGTACTCCGCCAGCAAGCACGCCGTGCAGTCGTTCGTCCACACCGTGCGTCGCCAGACGGCGGCCACCGGCGTGCGGATCGGAGCCATCGCGCCCGGTGTCGTGCTCAACCCGCTGTGGGGGTTCGCCCACGACTCGCCGGAGGAGGCGGAGCGCATCGCGGCCGGCACCGGCATCCGGTCCTCCGATGTGGCCGAGGCGATCGTGTTCATGCTCACCCGCCCCGCCCACGTCGTCGTCCGCGACCTCGTCCTCCTTCCGACCGGTCAGGACATCTGATGGCGTGGCCGACTGGCGGCATGGCGGCTCTCGTCTTCGCGGCGCCCGGTGTCGCGGAATGGCGACAGGTGCCGATCCCGCCGGAACGGGAGGGCGCCGTGCTCGTCCGTGTGGAGCGCGCAGGCATCTGCGGCACGGACCTGGCCCTCCTGGACGGATCGATGGGCTACGTGGAGTCGGGCCTGACCCGCTACCCGATGCGTCCGGGCCATGAGTGGTCCGGCACCGTGGTCGCCGTCACGGATGACGTGACCGACGTCCGGGTCGGTGATCGCGTGGTCGGCGAGCCCTTCCTCAGCTGCGGGCGCTGCGCGCTGTGCCGAGCCGGGCGGCGCGACCAGTGCCCGACGCGCGACGAGATGGGGGTGCGCGGCGATGCGCCGGGAGCCCTGGCGGAGTACGTCGCGGTCCCGGTCGAGAATGTCGCGGTCGTCCCCGCGGGCGTCGACCCGTCCGCCGCCGTGCTTGCCGAACCGCTGGTCACCGTGCTCCACGCCCTCTCGTCGCTGCGGCTGGAGGCGGGCGAATCACTCGGGGTCATCGGTGCAGGAACGCTCGGGATGCTGGCTGCCCAGGTCGCCCGCGCGACCGGTGCGCGCGTGACGATGTACGCGCGCGGTGACCGGGCCGAGCGCGCGCGGGACTGCGACGCCGATTTCGTCCGCACCGCCGATGCGGAAGAGGACCGCCACGACGCCGTGATCGAAGCGTCCGGCGGCGACGGATCGCTCGGTCTGGCGGTGCGACTCGCCCGTCCGGCAGGGCGCGTGGCGCTCGTGGGCGTCCCCGGTCGCCCCGAGGGCTTCGACGCGATGCCCGTCGTGGTCAAGGGCCTCCAGCTCACCGGCATCCTCGGCGGGATCCCCTTCCTCGCGCGGGCCGTGCGGCTTCTCGCCGACGGTGTGGTGCGTCCCGACACGATCATCGACGCCGTGCTGCCGGCCGACCGTGCGGCCGAGGCGCTCGAGATCCTGGCCGGCGGGCGGACGAGCCGTCCGAAGATCGTGCTCGACCTCAGCGACGTGCCGCCGGTCGCACCGGGCGCGGCGGCCGCCGCGGCGGCGCCGGACTCGGCCGGGGGCCCCGCATGAGCGTGCCGACCGTCGCGATCGACGATCTCGTGGCCCGGGTGCGCGCGCTCGCCGCCGGCACCGAGCGGATCGTGCTCGGCATCACCGGTGCCCCCGGCGCGGGCAAGAGCGTGCTCTCCGACGCCCTGCTGAGCGCCCTGGGCAGGGACGCGGTGCTCGTCGGAATGGATGCGTTCCACCTCGCCGACGCGGAGCTGGCTCGCCTGGGCCGCAGTGGCCGCAAGGGCGCGCCCGACACGTTCGACGTGGACGGCTACGTCGCCACCCTCGACCGCATCCGCGCGCGCGACCGCCCCGTCTACGTGCCGGTGTTCGATCGTGGGCTCGAGGCGGCGATTGCCGGTTCCGTCCGTGTGGATCCCGAAGTGCCGGTCGTGATCACCGAGGGCAACTACCTCCTGCTTTCCGACGGGGGATGGGAGCGGGTGCGCCCCTGTCTCGACGAGGTCTGGTTCGTCCAGCCCGACGAGGCCGAGCGGCAGCGGTGGCTGATCGCCCGTCACGAAAGCTACGGCCGCGACCCCGACGCCGCTCGCGCGTGGGCCCTCGGCACCGATCAGCGCAACGCCGAACTGGTGCAGACCACCGCGCACCGCGCCGACCGCGTCTTCGCGGTCGATTATCGAAGGGACGTCCGCGCATGACGCTGACGAACATGTCCGCGCTCCTCGAGGATCACCGCGCCGTCGGCGCCTTCAACTTCGTGCAGCTGGAACTCGCGGAGGCGATCGTCGCCGGCGCCGAGCGGGCGGGCGTGGGCGTCGTGCTGCAGCTGTCGGAGAACGCCGTGCGTTTCCACGGCGGACTCGTGCCCGCAGCATCCGCGGCGCTGCAGCTGGCGGCATCCGCCCGTGTCCCCGTGCTCGTGCACCTGGACCACGCCACCGACGAGGAGCTCGTGGATGCGGCGCTCGCCGTCGGGGTGCGCTCGGTGATGTTCGACGGCGCGCACCTGACCGACGCGGAGAACGTCACCCGCACCCGTGCGGTCGCCGAGCGCGCGCATGCCGCCGGCGCATGGGTCGAGGCCGAGCTGGGGGAGATCGGCGGCAAAGGCGGTGCGCACACGCCCGGTGTGCGTACGGATGTCGAGGATGCGGTGGCCTTCGTCTCCGCGACCGGGGTCGACGCCCTCGCGGTGGCCGTCGGCAGCAGCCATGCCATGACCGAGCGCGCCGCGACGCTGGACGAGGGGCTGATCGCCCGCCTGGCCGCGCGCCTTCCGGTACCACTGGTGCTGCATGGATCGAGCGGGGTGCCCGACGCGGGCATCGACGGCGCCATCCGGGCGGGAATGCGCAAGATCAACATCGGCACGCACCTGAACGTCGTCTTCACGGGTGCCGTCCGAGCGGCGCTCGCCGCCGACCCGTCCGTCGTCGACCCGCGCACGTACGTCCGGCCCGCGCGGGATGCGGTCGCCGGGGAAGTCGCCCGGATGCTGCGCCTCATCACGCACGGCGATCCGTCGGCGGGGGCCGAATCGTGACGGCATCCCGGGTCGTGACGCTCACCCCCGCCGGGGCCATCGACGCCACCTACGTGGTCGCCGGCTTCGAGCGGGGCGACTTGGTGCGCGCCTCCGGGTACACCCGCGAAGTCAGCGGGAAGGGCGTGAACCTCTCGGCCGCGATCGACCTCGCCGGCGTTCCCACGTCCGCCGTCGTCGTGCTCGGAGAGGATGACCTCGCCTTCGCCGGCCGGTCGCCGCAGGCCCCGCTCCTGCGTATCGTGCCCATCCCCGGGGCGACGCGCGTCAACACCGCGATCCTCGACTCCACGGGTGCCACGACCAAGGTCAACGCTCCCGCTCCGCCGTTGCCGGCCGACGCGTGGGAGCGGGCGGTCGACACCGCCGTGGCCGAAGGCCGCGCGGGCGACTGGCTGGTGCTCTGCGGAACGCTGCCCGGCCTCGCCGGTGTGGATGACGACCCCGTCGACCCCGCCTCGCTGTTCGCCCGTGCCCGGGAGCGTGGCATCCGCGTGGCCGTCGACACCAGCGGTGCGGGCCTGGCACGCCTCCTCGAGCGCACGCCCGACCTCGATCTGATCAAGCCGAACACCGCCGAGCTCGCCGAACTCACCGGCCGCGCGCTGTCGACCATCGGCGACGTCGTCGCCGCCGCACGGGAGCTCCTCGGGCGCGGCTTGCGGCTGGCGTACATCAGCATGGGCGCCGACGGTGCGCTCGCCGTCTCGCCCGACCAGGTCGTGCACGCGATCGCGAGACCCGTCCGTCTGGGCAATACCGCCGGCGCAGGGGATGCCTCGCTCGCCGGCTTTCTCGTCGGTCTCGGCGAGGGCGGGTCGGACCCACTCGCGTCGGCCGTGGCACGCGCGGCATCCTGGGGTGCGCACGCCGTCGCGCAGAACAGCACGATCCTCCCCGGGATCGATGGCGCTCCCACGCCGACGGTGACGCCGACCCCCGATCCGGCCACACCGCTGTCCGAGCCCGCGTCCTGACCCGCCGGCCGCGGATGGTGGCAACGCTCCGGACCCCACGCCCGCGGCCGCCGAGCACCTCCCGCATTGACACGGGGGCTCCGGAGAGGCACCATAGGGGGAGCGCAAGTCACCGGTGTCATGGCTGAATTTCCGGGGTTTGTCGTTTTGACTTCACCGAAAAGGAAACGCGCATGAACGCACTGACCACACCCGAGCGACGTGGCATGCAGGCGATCTCGACGCCCGACGGCCACATGTTGATCGTGGCGGCCGACCAGCGGAACGGGATGAAGGCTGCGATCCTCGATGCCCCGAACGGGTCGTCGGCGATCACGAAGGCCGAACTGGCCGAGGTCAAGGCCGACCTCGTCCGTCACCTCGCCAACCACGCGCCCGCCATCCTGCTCGATCCCGAGGTCGCCCTTCCCGCGATCGTGGACGACGGCGTGCTCGCGCGAGACACGGCGCTCGTGGTCGGGCTCGACGCATCCGGTTTCGAGGAGGTCGACGGCCTTCGCTTCACCAAGTTCGTCGACGGCGCCACGGCGGTGACCGTCCGTGATCTCGGCGGGAACGTCGCGAAGATGCTCTGGTACGTGCGCCCCGATCGACAGGATGCGGATTCCCGCGTCGCGGACGAGATCCGCGACCTCGTTGCCGCGTGCGAGGCCGAAGGGGTGCTGCTCATCGTCGAGCTGCTGACCTACCAGCTCGAGGGGGAGAGCGACGAGGAGTACGCCGCCGCGTTCCCGAGCCTGGTCGCCGACGGTGCCGCGCTGGCCGTGGCCTGCGGGGCGAAGGTGCTCAAGCTCCAGTACCCCGGCAGTGCCGAGGGGTGCGCAGCGGTCACCGCCGCCGCCCTGGGTGTGCCGTGGGCCGTGCTCTCCGCCGGAGTCGACCATGAGACCTTCATCGGCCAGGTCCGCACCGCCATGGCCGGCGGCGCTGCCGGAGCGATGGCCGGCCGCTCACTGTGGAAAGACAGCCTGTCGTACTCGGCAGAGACCCGCGAGGAGCTTCTCACCTCGCGCGCTCTGGTGCGCCTTCGCGAACTGGCCGACGTGGTCGACGGACGCTGAGCACACCCGATCACGCCGGCCCGGCGCTTCGGCGGCGGGCGGTGAGCGCGGCCCTGTGCAGGGCGCGCCGCAGGGTCGCTCGCGGGATGGCAGGATGACGGCGTGACGACCATGCGAGAAGTGGCCGCGCGTGCCGGGGTCAGCGCCAAGACCGTTTCGCGCGTCTTCAACGACGATCCCCATGTGCTTCCCGCCACGCGGGAGCGCGTGCAGGCAGTGATGCGCGAGCTGAACTACGTGCCCAACGTTCTGGCGACGACGTTCCGGGCCGGGCGCTCGTCGGTGATCGGGGTGGCCGTCCCCGACATCGTGGACCCGTTCTTCGCCGCCATCGCCCGGGCGGTGGATGCGGTGGCCCGGCAGGCCGGGATGTCCACGCTCGTCACGAGCCTCGGCGATGACCCCGCGGATGAACGGGCCACGATCGAGTCGCTCCTCGGCCGGAAGCTCTCCGGGCTCATCGTCGCGCCCGTGGCCGACGACCAGTCGTACCTCGACCGCTGGCAGGAGTCCACGCCGATCGTGTGCGTGGACCGCGCACCTCGTGGCCTCCGCACCGACACGTTCACCGCCGACGACGAGGGCGGCGCCCGCATGGCGACCGCTCACCTCGTCGAGCATGGGCACCGCCGCATCGCGTACCTCGGTGACGTGCTGGAGCGCTCGACCGAACAGGCGCGCCTGGCCGGATGGCGCTCCGCACTCCGCGATGCGGGGATCGAGGTCGACGAGGAGCTCGTCGCCGGGAGCGTCGCGACCGCCACGGACGCCGAGAGTGCCGTCGCGCGCGTGTTCGGGCTCGCCGACCCGGCCACCGCGGTCTTCTCGGCCAATGCTCGGACGACGATGGCGCTCGCCCGGGGGCAGCGCGAGCATCCTCTGCCCCTGGTGGGCTTCGGCGACTTCCCGCTCGCGGATCTGCTCCTGCCCGCCATCACGGTGATCGATCAGAACCCCGAGCGGCTGGGCCGTCTCGCCGCGGAGCGCGTCCTGTCGCGCCTCTCCGCGCCCGACGCCGAGGCGCTCCCCGCGGTCGTGGACGTCAGGCTCATCGAGCGCGACTCCTGCCTTCCCCCCGCCTGACCCGCCCTCCCTCGCGCCACTGCGCGAGAAACGACATTCCGGACGAGACAGGACGCGTCGCGCCGTTTCTCGTCCGGAACGTGGTTTCTCGGGGAGGGTGCGGGGAAGGTCAGGCGCGGAGGACGCCGTTGCGGCGGTGCGGCAGCGCGGCGAGGGCATCGTCGCGCAGCACGGGCGGCAGGAGCCGCTCCGGAGCATCCTGGAAGACCAGGGGGCGGAGGAACCGGCGGATGGCGGTGGCGCCCACCGACGTGTGGAGGGACGTGGTCGCCGGCCACGGGCCGCCGTGCTGCTGCGACCAGGTCACGGCGACTCCCGTCGGCCATCCGGCGAAGAGCACGCGGCCGGCGCGCTGCTGCAGGATCTCGAGCACGGCGTCCACGTCGTCGCCGGGCTCGCTGTGCAGCGTCGCCGTCAGCGCGCCCTCGACGGCTTCGAGGGCGCGGCGCAGGTCGTCGTCGCCGTCGTAGCGGATCAGGAGCGTCACCGGCCCGAAGCATTCCTCGAGCAGGGTGTCGGGGCGCTCGGCAACCGCCTCAGCGGTCGTCGCCAGCACGACGGGCGTGGCGATGGATGCTCCCTCCTCGGCCTGCCCGAAGAGCACCTCGACCGATGGATCCGATGACAGGTGCGCCACCCCCGCGGGGAAGGCGGCGGTGATGCGGTCGGTCAGGAGCGGGCCGCCCGAGGCGTCCGCGGCGCCGCGGGCCACCGCATCCTCGAATCCCGTGCTCCGCGGAATGAAGACCACGCCGGGCTTGGTGCAGAACTGCCCGACGCCCAGGGTGAAGGATGCGGCGAGGCCGCGGGCGAGCTCGTCGCCCCGCGCGGCGATCGCGGCGGAGGTGATGACGACCGGATTGACGCTGCCGAGCTCGCCGTAGAACGGGATGGGGTCGGGCCGTCCGGATGCGAGGTCCAACAGCGCCCGCCCGCCCGAGAGCGATCCGGTGAACCCTGCGGCGCGGATGACGGGATGCTGCACGAGCGCGTTGCCCGCCTCCCGGCCTTCCACGAGGGCGATCGAACCCTCCGGCGCGCCGGCGGCGGTGAGGGCCTGCGCGAGGATCTCGGCGGTGCGCGCCGACAGGCGGGGGTGTCCGGAGTGGGCCTTGACGATCACGGGGCAGCCGGCGGCCAGGGCCGAGGCGGTGTCGCCCCCGGCGACGGAGAACGCGAACGGGAAGTTCGACGCCGAGAACACGGCGACTGGCCCCACCGGCACGAGCATCCGGCGGAGCTCCGGACGCGGCGGCGTGGCCGAGGGGTCGGCGTCATCGACGGTCAGTTCGAGGTACGACCCCTCCTCCACCACCGACGCGAACAGGCGCAGCTGTCCCGTCGTGCGGGCCACCTCGCCGCTCAGCCGTCCGGCCCCGAGCCGCGTCTCCTCGTCGGCGATCGCGACGATCTCGTCGTGCGCGGCATCCAGCGCGTCGGCGGCGGCGCGGAGCCACGACGCGCGCTCGGATGCGGTGGACGTACGCCAGACCGGCGCTGCCGCGGCGGCGGCGGATGCGACGCGCTCGAGCTGTTCCGTGGTGGTGGTCATGAGGGGTCCTCTCCAGGGGGAAGGAAACGGAGGCCGAGGCCGACATGCTCGACCTCGGTGAACTCGCCGTCGGCGATGCGGCCGGGGCTGATGCCATCGAGCGCCCCGAGTGCACCGAAATCGGCGTCCTCGACATCCTCGACCAGCGGGTCTCCGGGAAGGGTGAGGGCCAGCTGGCCGGACAGCTCGGGAAGAAGGTGCGGATGCAGCGCCGCGCCGTGCTCCTCGGCGATGCGGGCGATGCGCAGGAACGGCGTGATGCCTCCCACCCGCACGATGTTCGGCTGCACGATGTGCGCCGCTCCGGCGTCGAGGAACTCCGCGAAACGGTAGGCGGTGTGCAGGTTCTCGCCGACCGCGATCGGCACGGGGATGCGCGCGGCCAGTTCGGCGTGACCGGGGAGGTCGTCGGCGCGCAGCGGCTCCTCGATCCAGGCGGGGTGGAAGGCGGCGAGGGCCTCCATCGCGGTGGTGGCACGGTCGAGGTCCCACCGCTGGTTCGCGTCGATCATGAGGGCGCGGCCCGGCCCGAGAAGGCCGCGCACCGCGGCCACGCGGTCGACGTCTTCGGCGAGGTCGGGTTTTCCCACTTTGACCTTGACCGCGTCGAACCCGGCGGCGATCCACCGCTCCACCTGCGCGCACAGGTCGGTGGCGGAATAGTGCAGGTTCACGCCGCTGCCGTAGGCGCGCAGCCGGTCGCGCCGTCGCCCGATCAGCGCCGACACCGACCGACCGCGCGCCCGGGACTCGGCATCCCACAGCGCGAGGTCGAGCCCCGCCAGGGCGATGGTGGTGACCCCGCCGCCGCCCGCTTCGTGGAGGTGCTCCCACATTCCCTGCCACGCGGCGCCGGGCTCGGCATCCCGCCCCGGGGCCGCTCGGGCGATGTCGTGCTGCAGCAGCGCGGTGACCGCCTCGAGACCGATCTGCGGCGTCCACGAGAAGCCCCACCCCTCGGCGCCGTCATCGCGTACGACGTGCGTCGCGACGACGCCGATGCTCGTCACATCGGTGCCCCAGGGGCGGCGGAGCGGGATGCGCATCGGGTGCGCCTCGAAGCGGACGATCGCGGTCACAGCAGTGCGCGCCCCGCTTCCAGGATCGCCCCGAGGCGCTCCTCCTGGTCGGGGGTCGGGTCGACCAGCGGCGGCCGGACGCCGCCGACGGGCAGCCCGGAAAGCCGAAGCCCCGCCTTGATGAGCGAGACGCCGAAACCGGGAGTCTCATCGCGCAGCCGCACGAGGGGGGTGTAGAAACCGTCGAGCAACGCGAGCCTCCGCGCCTCGTCGCCGTCGACGTAGGCACGGTAGTAGGCGTTGGCGATGTCGGGGGCCATCGCGAACGCGGCGGACGAGTACAGCGGGATGCCGATACCCCGGTACGCGGCCTGGGTGAGTTCGGCGGTGAGCAGGCCGTTGAAGAACGCGAAGTCGGTGCGTCCGGCGTCGGCGACGGCCCGGACGATCTGCTGTGCCACACCGATGTCGCCGGTGCCGTCCTTGAACCCGACCACCCGCGGGTCCTCCGCGAGGGCACGAACGGTGTCGGCGGTGTACTGGGCGGTCGCACGGTGGTAGACGATGACGGGGAGGTGCGCCGCATCCGCGATGGCCTGCACATACGCGACGAGACCGGCCTGGGTGCCCGCGACGAGGTACGGCGGCAGCACGAGGAGGGCGTCGGCGCCGGCCTCGGCCGCGGCCCGGGCCACCTCGAGGGCGTGGCCGAGCGGACCCCCGGCTCCGGCGACGACGGGGACGCGGCCGTCGACGGCACGGGTGGTGGTGGCGACCACCTGCGCGGCCTCGGTCGCCGACAGCGCGTGGAACTCGCCGGTGCCGCAGGCGGGGAAGACGCCGCCGGGGCCGTGCTCCAGCGTCGTGGCGACGTGCTGTGCCAGCAGGTCGGTGTCGACTCGTCCCTGCGCGTCGAACGGGGTTACGGGGAAGAAGAGGATGCCGTCGAAGTCCATGTGGCGTCGTCCTTTCGAGCGTGTCGGGGGGCATCGACGGTGGCGCCGGCCAGTTCGGTGCGCCAGTCGTGCTGGGGACGCCAGCCGAGGAGCCGGCGCGCCTTGGCGGTGGAGAAAGCCGGTGCTGTGCCGGTGAGGCCCGCGGCGAGCTCTTCCGTGCCGGGGTAGAACCGCGGCACGAGGTCGGCGAGAGGCTCGCGCGCGAGTGCGTCGTCCGCGCCGACGAAGAACACCTCGGCATTGGGGATCTCGGGGAGGGCCGACAGGAGCGTGTTCACGAAGTCCGCGGCATCCCGGGCGTCGACGTAGTTGAAGATCGCGGGCGCCGACAGCGCCGGGTCGTCCAATCGCTCGCGCACCGTGTGTCCCTGCTGGGTCGGGGCGCCGTCCCACTCCTCGGGGGCGATGACGTAGCAGGGGCGGAACGCGGCGAACCTGGTGCCGTCGCCGGTCTGACGGCGCAGCATCCGCAGTGCCTGCTCGATGAGGTGCTTCGACAGCGCGTACGCGTTCCAGGGGAGGGCGGGGAGGTCCTCATCCAGGGGCAACCGCTCGGGCGTCCAGCCGGTGGGTGCCCCGTACCCGAGGACGGTGGGGCTGGATGCGGCGACGATACGGGTGACGCCGGCGCCGACGGCCCCGCCGAGCACGGACGCTGCCAGTTGCGCGTTGGTGCGGAGGATGACGTCTTCGGGTGCGCTGAAGGGCACCGCGATGGCGGCGAGGTGGACGAGGGCGTCGGGGCGTGCGGCGGCGATGGCGGCGTGCGTGGCGTCCGCGTCGGTGAGATCGATCGCCACCTGCTCGGCGTCGGCGAATTCCGCCGCGTCCGAGCGCACGCGGTCGAAGGAGACCACCTCATGCCCGGTGGCGCCCAGGCCCGCGACGATGCTGCGCCCGAGCCGCCCGGCACCGCCGGTGACGACGACCCGGCTCATGCGCGTGCGGCCGAGAGGAGCGCGATGCCGAGGTCGGAGACCTGCACGGGCAGGCCCGTCTCGAGCGAGCGGTTTCCGGCGATGCCCACGGCGATCGACCGCATTCCGTCGCGCCAGTCCGCGGGGCGGCCGAGCGGGTCGTCGCCGGGACCGACGAACACGTCCGAGAGCAGGAGCGCGTCGCCCCCGCCGTGTCCACCCGCTCCGCTCTCGATCGGAACCTCCACGGCGTCGGTCCAATGGCGCTGCAGCAGGAGACGCTCGCCCTCCGGGCGGAGCGATCCGGAGGCGCCCGCGTCGACGGCGCTGGGGTCGAGCACGGGGTGGAGGCCTTCGTCCGCGAGCACCGCGCCGCGTTCGACGACCTCGAGCTCGACGCGACCGAGCGTGCCGTTGACCGCGACGCGGTAGCCCTCCCACGGGGCGTGCGCGTTCAGCGAGTAGCTCATCGTCGCGCCGGAGTCGTAGTCGACCACGAGCGCGAGGTTGTCTTCGATGGTGATGCCGGGACCGAACACATCACGGTCGCGGAGGTAGCCGTCGTGCTGCTCGGCATCGAGGTACAGCGCCTTGAGGCGGGGATCGTCGCGCAGGTCGAGCTCGAACCCGTCGTGCTCGCCGTCGCGGGTGCCGCGCTCGGGGCGCGGTCCGATGCCGCGCGCAGCAGCGTTGTCCGCCCCGTAGAACCGCAGACCGCCGGAGGCGAAGACGCGGCGCGGAGCGGCGCCGATCCACCAGTTGACGAGATCGAAGTGGTGGCTGGCCTTGTGGACGAGAAGTCCCCCGGAGTGCTCCTTCTCGCGGTGCCAACGGCGGAAGTAGTCCGCGCCGTGCTTGGTGTCCAGCATCCAGGAGAAGTCCACCGACGTGACCTCGCCGATGAGGCCGTCGCGGATGACCTGGCGCAGCGCGCTGTTGCGGGGGGAGTAGCGGTAGTTGAAAGTCAGGACGACGTCGCGCCCCGTGCGCTCGACGGCGTCCTCGATGCGCGCGGCGCTTGCGGCGTCGATGGTGAGCGGCTTCTCGACCACCACGTCGACGCCCGCCTCCAGCGAACGGACGATCAGTTCGGCGTGCAGGTCGTCGCGGGCGGTGATGATGACGCGGTCGATGCGTTCGGCGGTGATCATCTCCTCGAGCCGGTCGGGACTCCAGATGCTCGGCGCCGCAGCGCCGCGGCCCACGACTTCGTCGGCGTAGAACTGCGCCCGGCCGGGGTTCGGCTCGCAGATCGCGGCGAGCACCGCGCGATCGGCGTAGGTGGTGGTAATGGCGTCGATGTACATCTGTGCGCGATGCCCGGCCCCGACGACGGCGTACCGGCGATGGCTCATGTCACTCCTCAGGAAACGTTTTCTCAGCGTAGCACGCAGGCCCCCGGGGGCCTCAAGAGGGCCACGCATCTTGGTCGTGACGACCCCCTCGGCGAGCCCGCGCCCCGACATGCGCGAGCCCGCGCCCTGGCGTGCGCGAGCATGTGGTCACGGCGGGGCGGCGCCCGTGTGCCGGCCCGACTCTCCGCCATGGCTCGCGCGTAACTCAGGCCGGATGGTAGGGCGCGCGGAAGGATTCGCGTGATGACGCGGGACCCGTGCGGCTCGCCCATGTTTGGGCCTGAGTTGGGAACGCGGCCGGGATGTGAAGCGGGCCGGCCGGCGGCAAGCGCGGCGGGCGGGCGGCACAGACGCGAGCGGCAGGGCCCGAAGATGCGCCCGCCTCAGGCCGGCGCGGGGCCGGTCGAACCCCGCACGACCAGATCCGCCTGCAGCACCCGGCGCTCGGGGGCGGATGCTCCGCCGAGCAGCGCGCTCATCGCCTCCCACGCGCCGGCGCCCAGGTCGGCGGCGGGAACGGCTGCCGTCGTCAGGGGTGGCGTGGTGAACCGCGCGAAAGGGATGTCGTCGAAGCCGGTGACCGAGATGTCTTCCGGCACCCGGACACCGCGCTCCGACAGCGCGCTGAGGAGCCCCATCGCCACGAGGTCGTTGAACCCGACGGCGGCGCTCGCACCGCTGGCGAGCACGGCGTCGGCCGCGTCAAAGCCTGCGTCGAAGTCGACGCCCGTCTGGCGGATGGCGATGTGGGTATCGGGATGCGCCGTCGTGAACTCCTCGATAGCCGCCACACGAGCGGCGTTGGACGCGCTCACGACGATGCCGGAGAGGAACAGCATCCGGCGGTGCCCCTGCCTGTACAGCTCGTCGAGGATCGCGCGGAGGGCCGCCCGGTAGTCGGCAGCGATCGTGGGCACACCGTCGTACGCCTCGCGGTTGACCAGTACGACCGGTGCGTTCTCCGCCACCAGCTCGGCCAGTTCGGGCGCCGGGGTGCGCGGCGCCACGAGGATGAGGCCATCGGTGCGGCGGCGCGTCTCCACGGCCAGCACACGCTCCTCGCTGACCTGTTCGGCCGTATCCGCGATGAGGATGTGGTGACCGTCGGCGGCCGCGGCCCGGCTGAGGCCGCGCAGCACCGCCTGGAACGTGGGGTTGGCGAGATCGGGCACGATGACCGACACCGTCTGCGTCTTTCCGAGAACGAGGCTCCGCGCCAGGGGACTCGCGCGGTAGTTCAGGTCCGCGGCGGCCGCACGCACGCGTTCGCTCATCGCGGCATCCACCTGGGTGTTGCCGTTCATGACCCGCGAAACGGTCGCGAGCGAGACGCCCGCCTGACGTGCGACGTCGGCGATCGTGGCTGACTTGACGGGTGAGCGGACCATCCCGCCTCCGATCTGTGCTTGCTGGGCTGGACCCATTATGTCCAGGGGCGACCGGGGTTCTGCCAGACTGACCGGCACAATGGTGCCGAACGTGAGAAAACGCTTCACGAGTGGATGGACGGCGACGGAGGGAGTGCGGTGACCGGATCGGCCGAGGATCGCGCGCAAAAGCGGGAGCGGATGCAGCGGATGCTGCGCGAGCGGGACGCGGATGCGGTGGTGCTGACCTCGCACGAGGCGCTTTCCTGGTACCTCGAGGGCGCGCGCACCCACGTGTCGCTCGCCGGCCCGCCCGTACTCGCCGTCCGAGCGGGCCGTCACGGCGATGAGCTGTACGTCGCCGCGAACGAGGCCGACCGCCTCGCCGCCGAGGAGCTGCTGCCCGAGGACGCAGCCCGCATCAAGCGCGTGCCCTGGGACGAACCCGTCGCGGAGGCCGTGGAGGGCGCGCGGGAGTCGGCCTTCGCGGCCCAGTTGCGCAGCATCCGGGCGAGCCTCCTGCCCGCCGAACTGCAGCGGTATCGCGAGCTCGGTTCGGCGACGGCCGGCGTTCTCACGACCGTGCTGTCACGCGCCGACCCGGCTCAGAGTGAGCAGGCGCTGGCGGCGGATGCGGCGGGCATGCTGCGCGGGGAGGGCATCGACCCGCTCGTGGTGCTCGTCGCCGGGGTGGAGCGTCTGGGATTCCGACACCCGCTTCCGACAGCGGGGCGCCTCGGTGACCGCGCCATGCTCGTCGTATGCGGAAAACGGCATGGACTGATTGCGAACGCGACTCGTTGGATAGCGACGGAGGATGAGGCGGCTGCGGCCGACGAAGGTGACCGCCGCATCCGGGACGTGGAGGCGGCATTCTTCGCCGCCACCGTCCCCGGTGCGGCGCTCGATGAGGTCTTCGCACGTGGAACGGCGGGGTATGCCGCGGCGGGCTTCGCGGCCGATGAGTGGCGCAACCACCATCAGGGTGGTCCGACGGGATACGCCGGTCGCGACCCGCGGGCCACTCCGCGCACGCGGGACCGCGTGCAGGAGACCCATGCCTTCGCCTGGAACCCCTCGGCGCCGGGCGCCAAGATCGAAGACACCGTGGTGGTGAGCACCGGCGGCATCGAGGTGCTTACGCGCGACGAGGGGTGGCCGACCGTGGATGTTGCCGGCCTGCCGAGACCCCGCAGCGGAGTGTTCGGACGTCAGCCGATCCCTGGTCGCTGACCCCCGGTCCCCCCGTCTCGCTCCGTCCCTTCCGTATCCCGGCCGCGCCCTGCCCGTCGGAGTCGCCCGTCCAGGGTCGCGGTTCCGCGTCCGTGCGCTCAGAGTCCGGGTTCGGGGGCGGCCCGCTCCGTGTCGGGGTTCGGGGCGGCCCGCTGAGCGTCGCGGCCGGTGGCACAACGGCTGGGTGGTCAGCATCCGTGTCCCAGGATCGGGCGGCGCTCGGCCGCGAAATCGAGGAGATCTCGCGGATCGAGGACGCCTATGGCCGTTCCGATCCTCGATTCGCGGGATCCCCTCGGAATCCGGTGCGCTGCGAGACTCGCCGGCGCCGCGGACCTCCGGGACCTCCGGGGCCTCCAGAGCCGAAGCCGGCGGTGTCGGCCCCGCGCGCGAAGATCAGCGCGGGTCGTACCGGCGGAGGCGGAACGCGCCGGCGACCGCCGCGCGCAACGTTTCGAGCGGAGCATCCGAGCCGAACCAGCCATGCGCGCGTGCCTGGACCAGGACGTTGCCGAGGGCGGTCGCCTCGACCGGGCCGGCGAGCACCGGAACGCCGGCGCGATCAGCCGTGGCCTGGCAGAGGAGCTCGTTGAGCGACCCGCCGCCGACCATGTGGATGACGTCGACCTCCCGGTCGGCCAGACGAGCGGCCGTCCGCACGGCGTCGGCGAAGGCCGCCGCGATGCTCTCGACGATCACGCGGGCGAACGCCGCGCGCCCCTCGGGCACCCGGCCGCCAGCCATACGCAGCACCGATCCGATGCGGCTCGGCATCTCGCCCGGAGCTGACAGCGACGGGTCGTTGGCGTCGAACAGCGTGGGCGGAGCACCCTCCCGTGCCGCCGCAGCGAGGAGCGCCGGCAGGTCGATGGATGCCCCGTCCTCCTGTTCCCACGCCCGCACGGTCTCGCTCAGCAGCCACAGCCCCGTCACGTTGTGCAGGAACCGCACGCGGTCGTCGACGCCGCCTTCGTTGGTGAAGTTCGCCTCGCGGGCGGCCTCCGTCACGATAGGGGCGTCGAGTTCCAGCCCCACGAGCCCCCACGTGCCGCAGGAGATGTACGCGGCGTTCGGCATCGACAGGGGGACTGCCACCACGGCGGAGGCGGTGTCGTGCGATCCGACGGCGATCACGTCGAGCGGCGCGCCGATCCGTTCCGCGAGCGCGGGAGTGAGCGAATCCACGACCGCGCCGGGGTCGATCAGGGGCGGGAGCAGGGCAGCGGGGATGCTGAGGCGCTGCGCGAGGGCGAAGTCCCACTCGCGCGTGCGCACGTCCAGAAGGCCGGTCGTGGAGGCGTTCGTCCGCTCGGCCACGGCCCGCCCCGTCAGCAGGTAGGCAAAGAGGTCCGGAATGAGAAGGCTCGTCTCCGCCTCGGACAGGCGCGCCTCGACCGCGTACTGGTAGAGCGTGTTGAAGGGCAGGTGCTGCAGGCCGTTCCGGCGGTACAGGTCCGCGAACGGCACCCGGGCATGCACCGCCGCCACGCCGGCCGCTGTGCGTCCGTCGCGATAGTGGAACGGCTCGGCCAGGAGCTGCGTGCCGCGCAGCAATCCGTAGTCCACCGCCCACGAGTCGATGCCGACGCTGGCCACGCCCGGCTCGGTGCGCACGGCATCCGCCAGCCCAGCCACGACATGACCGAAGAGAGAGTCGAAGTCCCAGTGCCACCCGTCCGGGCGCTCGACGGGTCCGTTCGGGAAGCGCGCGACCGCCTCGAGGGTGAGGACTCCCGGGCCGACCCGGCCGATCATGACGCGCCCGCTGGTGGCTCCGAGGTCCACCGCGGCGACGGCGCCTGTCACGTGGCGACTCCGCGCCGGTCGCTGAGCGTGTCGAGGGGTCCGGTGCCGGTCGCGGGCCCTTCGACACGCTCGGGGACCGCTCCTGCCGCACGGACCGCGGCTGCCGCAGCGGCGGCCCGGCCCGCCGAATGCACGACGTCGCGCCGAGTGCACGGCATGCTGGCGTCGGCACGTCGTGCGTTCGGCGGCAAGCCGTACACCCGAGGCCGATCGCTCATCGCAGGAACGCGGCGGCGACGCCGGAGTCGACCGGCACGTGCAGTCCCGTCGTGCGGGACAGCTCGGGTCCCGTCAGCACGTACACGGCGTCGGCGACGTTCTCGGGCACGACCTCGCGCTTGAGGATGGTGCGGTTCGCGTAGTACTGCCCGAGGTCTTCTTCCTTCACGCCGTACGTCGCGGCGCGGTTGGCGCCCCAGCCGGAGGCGAAGATGCCCGAACCGCGCACGACACCGTCGGGATTGATGCCGTTCACCCGCACGCCGTACTCACCGAGCTCGACCGCCAGCAGCCGCACCTGGTGCGCCTGGTCGGCCTTGGTCGCGGAGTACGCGATGTTGTTCGGACCGGCGAAGACGGAGTTCTTCGAAGAGATGTAGATGATGTCGCCGCCCATGCTCTGCGCGATGAGCGCGCGAGCCGCGGCCTTCGACACGAAGAACGAGCCCTTCGCCATGACGTCGTGCTGCAGATCCCAGTCGTTCTCGGTGGTCTCCAGGAGCGGCTTCGACAGGGAGAGTCCCGCGTTGTTGACGACGAGGTCGATGCCGCCGAACGCCAGCAGAGTCGCGTCGATCGCTGCCTGCACGGCATCGGCGTCTGCGACGTTCGCGGCGATGCCGATCGCGACATCCGTGTTCCCGAGCTCGGCCGCCGCGGCCTGTGCCTTCTCGAGGTCCAGGTCGGCGACCACGACGCACGCGCCTTCGGCCGCCAGGCGGGTGGCGATGGCCTTGCCGATTCCGGATGCGGCGCCGGTGACGAACGCGACGCGGCCCTGGTGCGACTTCGGTTTCGGCATCCGCTGCAGTTTCGCCTCCTCCAGCGCCCAGTACTCGATGCGGAACTTCTCCGCGTCCGAGATCGGCGTGTAGGTCGACAGCGCCTCGGCGCCGCGCATCACGTGGATGGCGTTGACGTAGAACTCTCCCGCCACCCGGGCGGTCTGCTTGTTCGCGCCGTACGAGAACATCCCGACACCGGGGATCAGGACGATGAGCGGGTCGGCTCCGCGCATGGCGGGGGAGTCCGCATCCGCGTGCGCGTCGTAGTACGCCTGGTAGTCGGCGCGATACTGCTCGCGCAGTTCCTTCAGGCGGGCGATGGATTCCTCGACGGTCGCCGCGGCGGGCAGGTCGAGCAGCATCGGCTTGACCTTGGTGCGCAGGAAATGGTCGGGGCAGCTCGTGCCGAGGGCGGCCAGCGCCGGGGCCTTCTCCGCGGCGAGGAACTCCAGCACGTCCGCCGAATCGGTGAAGTGCCCGACCATCGGCTTGTCGGTCGACGCGAGCCCACGGATGGTGGGGGCGAGGGCCGCGGCCTTTGCCCGCCGCTCGGTCTCGGGCAGCGCCTCGAAGCCGGCGCGCACCCCGCCGAAGGGATCGGGCCGGCCGTGCTCGGCGATGTAGGCCTCCGCGGTGCGGATGATCCACAGCGAATTCGCCTCCGCCTCATCCGACGTGTCACCCCACGCCGTGATGCCGTGACCGCCCAGGATGCACCCGATCGCCTGCGGGTTCTGCGCCTTGATGGCGGCGATGTCCAGGCCGAGCTGGAAGCCGGGCCGACGCCACGGCACCCACACGACCTTCTCACCGAAGATCTGCGTCGTGCGCGCCTCGCCGTCGGCGGCGGTGGCGATCGCGATGCCGGAATCGGGATGCAGATGGTCGACGTGCGCAGCATCCACCAGGCCGTGCATCGCGGTGTCGATGGAGGGGGCGGCGCCGCCCTTGCCGTGCAGGCAGTAGTCGAACGCCGCGACCATCTCGTCCTCGCGCTCGATGCCCGGGTAGACGTCGACGAGCGCGCGCATGCGGTCCAGCCGCAGCACCGCGAGGCCCTTCTCGGTGAGCGTCCCGAGGTCTCCGCCGGAGCCCTTCACCCACAGCAGTTCCACCGGCTCGCCCGTGACGGGGTCGGTCTCGGTGCCTTTCGCGGAGGTGTTACCGCCGGCGTAGTTCGTGTTCTTGGGGTCGGCGCCCAGGCGGTTGCTCCGCGCGATCAGCTCGGCGGCGGTGGGGTTCGTCATTCGGGGATCCTTCGAGTCAGGAGGCGGGCAGAGAGGCGGGTTCGGCGGGGAGGTCCGTTCCCGCGCGGAGGTGCGACTTCGGGCGGGCAAGACCCGCCGCGTGAGCGGACCTCACGCCCCCCAGCCTGCCTGGGTTCCGCCGACGCGCTCCGCTTCGATGCGTTCCTGGTATCCGGATGCGGCGTAGGCGGCCATCGGATCGGCAGGCAGCCCGCGCGACTCGCGCCACTCGGCCAGGGCCGGACGCACGTCGGTATAGAAGGCATCCATCACCACCGCGTTGGCGGCCAGGACGTCGTTGGCATCCTGCGCGGCGCTGAGCGCGTCGCGGTCCAGCAGCAGCGCTCGCGCAGTCATCTCCTGCACGTTCAGTACCGAGCGGATCTGGCCGGGGATCTTCTTCTCGATGTTGTGGCACTGATCGAGCATGAACGCCACGTCCGGATTGTTGAGGCCTCCGCCGCGGACGACCTCGACCAGGATGCGGAAGAGCTGGAAGGGGTCGGCGGCACCGACGATCAGGTCGTCATCGGCATAGAAACGCGAGTTGAAGTCGAACGACCCCAGCTTTCCCAGACGCAGCAGCTGCATCACGATGAACTCGATGTTGGTGCCGGGGGCGTGGTGTCCCGTGTCGAGGCACACGACAGCCCGCTCGCCGAGGGCGGCGACCTGCACGTAGGACGTCCCCCAGTCGGGAACATCGGTGTGGTAGAACGACGGCTCGAAGAACTTGTACTCGAGTACGAGGCGCTGGTCGCCCGAGAGGCGCGCGTAGATCTCGCTGAGGGACTCGGAAAGGCGATCCTGTCTGGCCCGCATATCGTTCTGGCCGGGGTAGTTCGACCCCTCCGCCAGCCAGATCTTCAGGTCGCGCGAGCCGGTCTCGCCCATGATGTCGATGCACTCGAGGTGGTGATCGATGGCCTTCCGGCGGATCGTGTCGTCGGCGTGGGTGAGCGCGCCGAACTTGTAGTCGTCGTCCTGGAAGGTGTTGGAGTTGATCGTGCCGAGCGTCACACCCAGGTCTTCGGCGTGCCGGCGGAGGGCGGCGTAGTCCTCGACCTTGTCCCACGGAATGTGCAGCGCGACGCTCGGGGCGAGGGCCGTGAAGCGGTTCACCTCTGCGGCGTCGGCGATCTTCTCGAACGGGTCGCGCGGGGTCCCGGGGGTCGTGAACACCTTGAAGCGCGTGCCGGAATTGCCGAAAGCCCAGGACGGCAGCTCGATCTTCTGGGCTTCGAGAGTGGAGAAGATCTCGGGGGAGAGAGAGTTCATGCGTGGTCGCTTTCGGTGGAGGTGGATGCAGTGACTGCGGGAGGCGCGGATGCCGGGGGCGCCGCATCCGCGAGCTGGTCTTCGAGGTGGAACACCTCGGCCAGCGGCGTGGCCGCCTGGTCGGGCCGACCGTCGAGCCCCACGAAGAAGGGGGCCATGTCCTCTTCCCAGCGGGCGGCGACCGCGGATGCTGCCAGGTACGCCTGCGCGGCCGCGTCGTCGTCCGTTTCGTAGTAGCCGATGAGGCGGCCACCCTCGCCGAGGAAGAGCGAGTAGTTGCGCCGTCCGGCAGCCGCGATCTCGGCGAGCATTTCGGGCCACACGGGCGCGTGGCGCGCGAGGTACTCGTCCAGTTTCTCCGGCCGCACCTGCAGCGTGAAGCACACACGGGCCGGACGAGCGGGAGAGGACATGGGCGGGTCTCTTCGGTGAGGGGCGGGCGTCTTTGCGCGGGTGAATCGTTTCATACCAGAGTAGACGGGTGGCTTCGCTCCGTCAATCAGGCCATCCTCGGCGGAGAGCGGCTGCGGTACAGTCAAGCCACCCCGAGCCCGAAAGGTCCGCGCCCGCATGACCGCCACCATCCGAGACGTCGCCGCGCGCGCGGGCGTCTCGGTCGGCACGGTCTCCAACGTGCTGAACGCCCGGACGCAGGTGGCCCCCGACGCCGTCGAGCGCGTGCGAGCGGCGATCGCCGAGCTCGGGTACGTCCGCAACGATGCTGCGCGGCAACTCCGGGCCGGCCGCAGCCGGGGCATCGGCCTCGTGGTGCCCGATGTCGGGAACCCGTTCTTCGCGGCCGTCGCACGCGGTGCCGAGAGCCGCGCCGCCGAGGACGGGCTCGTGGTGCTGCTCGGGAGCAGCGAGCAATCCGCGGGGCGTGAGGCCTCCTACCTCGACCTTTTCCGCGAGCAGCGCGTGAACGGGGTGCTCGTCTCGCCCGTATCCGAGGATCTCTCCGCGCTGGCGCGGCTGACCGCATCCGGAATTCCCGTCACCCTCGTCGACCGGGAGGCGCCGGGATCGGGGCTCGCGTCGGTGGCGGTCGACGACGAGGAGGGCGGGTACCTCGCCGCGGCGCACCTGCTCTCCCTCGGCCGTCGGCGGCTGGTGTACCTCGGCGGACCATCGGACACGCGCCAGGTCGCCGACCGGCTCGCCGGCGCCCGGCGCGCGGTGGCCGCGGTCGGAGGCGCCGTGCTCGAGGTGGTCGAGTGCGCGGGGATGACCGTCCTCCACGGACGTACCGCGGGGGAGCAGCTGCGTGAGCGGGCTGCGACCGACCGCCCCGACGCGGTCTTCGCCGCCAACGACCTGCTCGCCATGGGTGTGCTTCAGGCCCTGTCCATGCTGGCTCAGGTGCGGGTTCCGGATGACATCGCGCTCGTCGGCTACGACGACATCGACTTCGCGGCGGCCGCGGTGGTGCCGCTCACCTCGGTGCGCCAGCCTGCGGAACTGATCGGATGGACGGCGGTCGACCTCGCCCTGCGGCAAGCCGCCGGGGTGCTGGCGCCGGCCGAGTCGACCGTGCGCTTCCGCCCCGAGCTCGTCGTGCGAGCCTCCACCTCCGGCTGACGGCGTGCGTGGGCCGGGGCGGTCGGACGCGTCGAGCCGGCGGCGTGCCGCGGGCCGGCGGGCACGTCAAGCCGAGGTGTGCCGCATGAACCCGGAGGCGCGGCGGAGTCAGGGGGCGGGGGCGGCGCTGGCTGGTTCCTCCTCCGGACGTGGACGGGATGCCGCGCTGCCGAGCGAAAGCGTCGACAGCAGGCCCAGGGCGAGGAAACCCGCCGCTGTGAAGCCCGCAGCGCGGGTGCCCTCGGAGAAGGCGGCTCTCGCGTCCTCGGCGAGGTCGGCGGTCTCGGGGGATGCGGCGAGCCCGGCGATCGCGCCGCCCGCGCTGTCGACCACGGCCGAGACCGTCTGCTCCCTCTGGGTGTCGGGGATGCCCCGATCCGCGAGCTTCGCGTCCAGGATGCCGGCGGTGCTTGAGAACAACACTGTCCCGAGCACGGCGACACCGAGTGCCGCCCCCAGTTGCCGCGACGTCGACTGCGTACCCGACGCCTGCCCTCCCTCGGCCGGAGGAACGTCTGCGAGCACGACGCCGGTCAGCTGTGCGGTGGCCAGCCCCACACCGAACCCGTATACGAAGAGGAAGGGCAGCAGCGGACCCCAGGACGAGTCGGGGCCGATGGCGAACGCCACCCCGCCGACGCCGATGACCTCCGCGAGCAATCCGACCCGCACCACCCACACGGGGGCGACGCGGTTCGCCAGAGCGGCAGCCACCCCGCTCGCGACGAACGAGCCGACGGCCAGGGCGAGGAGCACGAGCCCGGTCTGCAGGGCATCGAAGCCCAGGACGAATTGCAGCCACAGCGGCAGGGCCAGGATGATGCCGAACTCACCGAGCGAGACCACCATCGCGGCGATGTTGCCGTTGCGGAACGACGCGATGCGGAACAGGCCGAGGGCGAGCAGCGTGGATTCTCCGCGCCGCTGACGACGGAGCCCCCAGGCGATGAACGCGATCAAGCCGGCCAGCGAGATTCCGAAGGCGATCGGCACGGGAGAGAGCTCCCAGGGCCACGTCCACCCGCCGATCTGCGGCTGGGTGTCGGTGCGCCACCAGCCATAGGTGCGCCCTTCGATGAGTCCGAAGACGAGCGTGGCCATCGTGATCACGGACAGGAGTGCTCCGACGACGTCCGTGCGCTGCGTGCGTTCGCCGCGCGACTCCGTCACGGTGAGGAGCACGCCGATGAAGATGATGAGCCCGAGTGGGATGTTGATGCCGAAGGCCCAGCGCCAGGAGAACGCCGTGGTCAGCCAGCCGCCGAGGAGCGGCCCGAGCGCCGCCATCCCACCGATCGTCGAGCCCCACACGGCGAACGCGATGCCCCGCTCGCGTCCGCGGAATGTCGCATTGATGATCGAGAGCGTCGTCGGCAGGATCATCGAACCGCCCACGCCCTGGATCAGGCGCGAGAAGATGAGCAGCTCTCCGGTGGGAGCGAGGGCGGCGGCCACGGATGCCACCGCGAAGATCACGACGCCGATCAGCAGCATCCACCGTCGCCCGAACCTGTCGGCAAGGCTGCCGAAGACCAGCAGCAGCGAGGCGAACACGAGCGTGTACGACTCCTGCACCCACTGAACCTCGGTGGAGGTGATGCCGAGCTCGTCCACGATGGAGGGGATCGCGACGTTGACGATCGTCGAGTCGACGATGATCAGCGAAACGGCGATGCTGATGAAGACGAGTCCGAGCCAGCGGCGACGCGACGAGTGCGGCATATCGCTAGCTTATCTAGCTATCGGCCGGATGGCCGATTTCGTTGCCGTCAAAACCCAGGAGATCCGCAAGCGGGCGGCGTCGCCCCGCGAACGCGAAGGCTCCCGGCCCGCGAAGCGACCGGGAGTGTGGCCGAGGACGCCGAAGCCCCGGCCGTCCGAAGACGACCGGGGCTCCGAGGCGGATGGATCAGAAGTCGAACTCGGCGATGTTCTCCGCGTCGAAGACGAAGGGGTCGCCGAGCAGCACGACGCCGTCCTCGCCCACCTCGTACTCGCCGAGCTTGCCGGCTTCGAAGGTGTCGCCGGCCTCGCCGGTGATGTCGCCGTCGATGAGCGACTTCGTCGCGAAGGCGGCCAGGTAGCCGAGGTCGGCCGGGTTCCACAGGGCGAACGCGGTGACGGTGCCGTCCTCGACGTACTCCCGCATCTGGTTCGGCGTGCCGAGCCCGGTCAGCGCGACCTTGCCCTTGTACTCCGAGGTGGAGAGGTAGCGCGCCGCTGCAGCGATACCGACCGTGGTGGGCGAGACGATGCCCTTGAGCTCGGGGTAGGTCTGCAGGAGTGCCGCCGTGCGGTCGAACGAGGTCTGGTCGTCGTCGTCACCGTAGACGACATCCACGAGCTCGATGTCGGGGTGGTTCGCGGCCAGCTCTTCCTGCATGAGCTCGATCCAGGCGTTCTGGTTCGTGGCGTTGGCCGCCGCCGACAGGATCGCGACCTGACCGGCGTCGCCGATCTGCTCCGCGATCAGGTCGACCTGTGCCTTGGCGATACCCTCGGCCGAGGCCTGGTTGATGAACAGGTCGCGGCACTCGGGGTTGGTGTCGGAGTCGAACGTGACCACCTTCACACCCGCCGAGCGCGCCTCATCCAAGGCGTCACAGATGGCCTCGGGATCGTTCGCCGAGATGACGAGGCCGCCGACGCCCTGCTGGGCGGCGGTCTGGATGAAGCTCACCTGCGACGTCGGGGTCGCCTCGCTGGGTCCGACCTCCTCGAATGTGCCACCGAACTCTTCGATCGCTTCCTCGCCGCCCGAGTTGGAGGTGTCGAAGTAGGGGTTGCCGAGGTTCTTCGGCAGGAACGTGATCGACAGGTCGCCGCCCTCGCCACCTCCGTCGCCTCCGTTGCTCCCGCCGCTGCCGCTGCCGCCCGAGCAGCCCGTCGCGACGAGCGTCACGGCAAGCGCGAGCGCGGCCGCGGCGGTGCCGACGCGGGCCTTTCGCTGAAGTCCGAACATCATTGTTTCCTTCCGTGGTGCGGGTGGGGTCTAAGGGAGAGACGCGCCCGACGCCTCCGCGTCGCGCCGAGCTCTCCCGTTCCTCTTGCCGAGGGCTGCCGACCTCCGGGCCTGCAGCCAGGCGAGGAGGCTGGCGGACACCACCGAGAGCACCAGAAGCACTCCGGTGATGACGTTGATGATGTCGCTCGTCACGCCGGCCAGGCGCAGCGCGCTGCCGAGGGTGCCGATGAGGAGGACGCCGGCGATCACGCCGTGGATGGCCCCGCGGCCGCCGAAGATCGACACCCCGCCCAGCAGCACCGCGGCGATGATCTGCAGCTCGAGTCCCATGGCGTTCTCACCTCGCGCGTTGCCGTACAGCAGCGTGAAGTACACCCCCGCGAACCCGGACACCGCGCCGCTGAGCACGAAGAGCGTGAACTTCGTCCGCCCGACGTCGACGCCCGAGAACTGTGCCGCCTCCTTATTGAGTCCGATGGCATACAACGACCGCCCGAACGGCGTGAGGTGCAGCAGCACGGCGAACGCGATCGCCAGGATCACGAACGGGATCATGATGACGGGAACAGGCGTGCCGGGGATGTTGGCTTTGGCCAGGTCGGTCCAGTACTCGGGGAAGTCGGTGATGGCTTCGGTGCCCAGCATCCCGACCGCGATGCCGCGGAAGAGGGCGAGCGTCCCGATCGTGACCGCGAGCGAAGGGAGCCCCACCACCGTCACGAGGAACCCGTTGAGGGCCCCCGCCGACACGCCCACCACGATCGCGAGGAGAGCGGCGATCTCGAAGGGCCAGCCGCCCGCGGTGAGGACACCGGTGACCACGCTGGTGAGCCCGACGATGCTGGCGACGGAGAGGTCGATCTCCTCGGTGATGATGATGAGGGTCATCGGCAGAGCGATCAACAGGATCGGTGCGACGTCGCGCAGCAGGTACGTGACGGTCAGCGGGCTGTCGAAATTGCGCACGGTCGCCAGCGACACGATGATCACCAGGAGCAGCAGGGCGATCACCGCGGTCTCCCGCGTGAGCAGGATGCGGCGCCACAGCGGTCGCGCGTGGGTGCGGTAGGTGCGTGCCGGGGTCACGACGGCCGGGGCGCTCATCGGCCGGCCTCCCTCTGTGCGGTGAGTCTTCGGGATTGCCGGACGGCGAGGACACGGTCGAGCACGATGGCGCCGAGGATGAGCGCGCCCACGACGGCGCGCTGCCAGAAGTCGTCGATCCCGAGGATCGGCAGGGCGCGGTTGATCGTCAGCAGGAGGAACGCGCCGATCGCCGCGCCCCACACGGTGCCCACGCCGCCCGAGATGGCGACGCCGCCGATGACCGCCGCACCGATCGCCTGCAGTTCCCACCCGAATCCGGCGCCCGAGCTGACCGTGCCGTAGCGGGCGGCGTAAAGAACACCGGCGAGGCCGGCGAGGGCACCGCTCACGACGAATGCTCCGACGACGCGTCGCGTGACCTTGAGCCCGTAGAGGTGGGCGGCCGAGGGATCGGAGCCGATCGCGTAGAGCTCCCGTCCGCTGCGGAGGTTGCGCAGGTACCACGCCGCCAGAACCAGCACGACGACAGCGATGATCGTGAGGATCGGGATGCCGAGGAGCTGCCCCGTGCCGAGGCCCCGGAAGTCGCGAGGGAGGTCAGACGCGTTGATGCGGTCGCTGCCGGCCCACGCCACGTTGATGCCCCGGTAGATGTACATCGTCCCGAGCGTGATCACCAGGGCGGGCACCTTGGCGTAGGCCACCAGTGCGCCGTTGATGAGGCCCAGGACCGCGCCCAGTATGAGGCCGCCGAGGAACACGCCGATCAGCGGGATGCCCGGGATGTCGACGAACAACCGGCCGGTGAGGTACGCGGTGAGCCCGACGACCGAGCCCACCGACAGGTCGACGTTGCGGGTGATGATGACGATCGCCTGGCCGACGGCCACGAGCAGCAGCAGCGACGGAGTGAGGAGCAGGTCCCGGAATCCGTCGGAGGAGAAGACGAACGACGGGTTGCGGGTCGTGGCGATGACGACGATGAGCACGAGCGCCACGACGATGCCGGTTTCGCGGGCCGTTGCGACGTGCGAGACGAACTTCGTCGCGGAGCTTGATCCGGGGCGGACGGGCGGGGCAGACGTCGTCAGCGGAGCGCTCACCGGAGTGCCTCCGCATCCGCCGTCGCGGCGAACATGATCGCCTCGGGAGTCGCAGCAGCGCGGTCGAACTCGCCGGTGAGGCGTCCCTCCCGCATCACGAGGACTCGATCGGCCATTCCCAGTACCTCCGGCAGTTCGGACGAGATCATGAGGATCGCCATGCCCTGCTGAGCGAGCTCGGACAGCAAGCGGTGCACCTCGGCCTTCGTCCCCACATCGATGCCGCGGGTGGGCTCGTCCACGATGAGAACGCGGGGCTCCGTGGCGAGCCACTTGCCGAGCACGACCTTCTGCTGATTACCGCCGCTGAGGGTGCCGGCCTCGGCGTCGAGGGCGGCGGTCTTCACTTCCAGCCGGCTCGCCCACACCTGGGCCGCGCGGTTCTCGGCGGCGCCCCACAGGAGGCCCCATTTGGCGAGCTTCCCGCGGATGGCGAGGGTCATGTTGCGGCTGACGCTCTCGTCCAGCACAAGACCCTGCTTGCGGCGGTCTTCGGGGACGAGGGCGATCCCGCGGGCCGTCGCCGCGCGGGGGTTGCCCTTGGGGAGCGGGGTGCCACGGAGACGGACGGTCCCCGATTCGTACGGGTCGACGCCGAAGACGGCACGCGCGACCTCGCTGCGGCCGGCACCCACGAGGCCGGCGAGTCCGACGATCTCGCCGGAGCGGAGCGTGAAGGAGACGTTGCGGAACACCCCGGTGCGGGTGAGGCCCTCGACCTCGAGGACGACCTCTCCCACGGTGGAGGGAAGCTTCGGAAAGAGTTCCGTCACGTCGCGACCCACCATCTGCCGAACCAGATCGTCGACGGTGGTCTCGGCAATGAGCGTCGTGTCGACGTACGTGCCGTCGCGCATCACGGTGACCGTGTCGCACAGCGCGAAGACCTCGTCGAAGCGGTGGGAGATGAACAGAAGCGCGCGGCCCTCGTCGCGGAGGCTCCGGGCGACGGCGAACAGACGCTCCACCTCAACGCCGCTCAGGGCCGCGGTGGGCTCATCCATGATCAGCACCTGCGCGTCGAGCGAGATGGCCTTGGCGATCTCGATGATCTGCTGATCGGCGATCGAGAGGCCCTCGGTGATGCGGTCGGGATCCAGCGCGACGCCGAGCCGCTGGAAGATCTCGGATGCTTCGCGCCGCATGGCCTTCCGGTCGATGCGGCGGATCGCGCCGACGGGCTGGCGACCCATGAAGATGTTCTCCGTCACCGACAAGTCAGGGAAGAGCGTCGGTTCCTGGTAGATGACGGCGATACCGGCGGCCTTGGACTGCGCGGTCGTCGTGAAGTCGACGGATTCGCCGTCGAGGAGGAAGTCTCCCGCATCCCGGCGGTACAACCCCGCGATGATCTTGACGAGCGTCGACTTTCCGGCGCCGTTCTCGCCGACGAGCGCGTGGATCGACCCGCGGTCCAGGGTCAGCGTGCCCGATCGCAGCGCGATGACGGGGCCGAACGACTTCACCACGCGGCGCAGCTCGAGGGCGTGGGCGGGGAGCGCAGGGGCGTCCGCTGCGACTGCCATTCGGCCTCCTCGTTGAGGATGAAAAGTACCTGAATCGATTCAGGTGGGTTTCAGATACTCTAAGGAGCGCACCAGAGCGGGTCAAGTCGCAGAGCGAACGAGACCCGATCGTGATTCGACGGAGAGGGCGGCACGATGGCGGCGAGCATCCGGGATGTCGCCCAGCGCGCGGGCGTCTCGGTGGGCACCGTCTCGAACGTGCTGAACCGTCCTTCCGAAGTCTCCGTCGACTCCGTCGAGCGCGTGAACCGTGCCATCGAGGAGCTCGGATACGTCCGCAACGACGCGGCCCGGAAACTTCGCGCGGGTGTGAGCAGCACGGTCGGATTCGTCGTCCTGGACGGGCAGAACCCTTTCTATACCGATGTCGTGCGCGGAGCCGAGGACGAGGCCATCCGCCACGGGATGGCGCTCCTTCACGGCAACACCGACGAGGACCACGCGCGGGAGCGCCTGTACATCGACCTGTTCGAGGAGCAGCAGGTGCGCGGGCTCCTCATCGCCCCCTACGGGGATGTGACGGGGCGGCTGCACCGTCTCCGCGACCGCGGGATCGCCGCTGTGCTCGTCGACCGGTTCAGCGGAGACGGCCGCTTCTCGTCGGTGTCGGTCGACAGCGTCGCGGGGGGCCGGCTCGCCGTGGAGCACCTGTTGTCGAGCGGACGCCGGCGGGTGGCGTTCGTGGGGGGGCCCTTCGATATCCGGCAGGTCACGGACCGCCTCGCCGGCGGGCGGGCCGCTGTCGAAAACGGCGATGTGGATGCGGAGCTCGAGGTCATCGTCACGGAGGCGATGACGGTCGAGGAAGGTGCCCGCGCGGGCGCGCGCATCCTGGCGCGGCCGCCGAAAGAGCGCCCCGACGCGATCTTCGCCGCCAATGACCTGCTCGCTCTCGGTCTCCTGCAATCGCTGGTCGTCGACGGGCGGATGCTGGTGCCCGACACGATCGCGGTCATCGGCTTCGATGACATCCCGTTCGCCGCCGCGGCTGCCGTGCCGCTGTCGTCGGTGCGTCAGCCCAGCCGCATGATCGGACGGACGGCCTTGCGGATCCTCCTGGAGGAAGCCGCCGATCCGACGAGCATCCCGCGGCAGACGGTGTTCCAGCCCGAGCTCGTGGCACGCGCCTCCACGTCGCCGCGCCGCTGACCGGCCCGTGGGATCCCGCGGGCCGGCCCGAGGCCTTTACGCCGAGCGCTCACGCGCGTCGCGGAGAGCGCGGGCCGAGGCCGACTGGGGAAGCGGGATCGGCGTGGTACCGGCGACCTCGTCGCTGAACTCCTCCGGAACCGCGGCGGGGATGGTGCCGATGGGCCGCGTCTCGTCGAGGGTGAGCCGGAACCGCCGCGACTCGTGCCGGCGCAGGCGTCCGGATGCGAGCGTCCACGCCACGCCGATGCCGCAGGCCACCAGCGCCATGATCGCCGCGACGAAGATCGCCACGCGCGTGCCGAACTGGTCCACCATCCATCCCACGACGGGTGCGCCGATCGGCGTGCCGCCGAGGAGGATCGCCATGTACAGGGCGAGCACGCGCCCGCGGAGAGCGGGGTCGGTCGTGGTCTGCACATAACCGTTCGCGGTCGTGAGCATCGTGACGACCGCGAAGCCGGTGAACACCAGGGTGATCGCGTAGGTGAGGTAGGTCGGCGCGAGGGATGAGGCGATCATCGCCAGCCCGAATCCGCCGGCGGCGAGGGTGACCACGCGCATGCGGGCACGGTCTCGCCGGGCGGCCAGCAGCGCGCCGGCGAGCGACCCGATCGCGAGGATGGAGCTGAGCAGGCCGAATCCGTCGGCGCCCTGACCGAACTCCAGCGCCATGGTGGACGCGAAGATCGGGAAGTTCATCCCGAACGCACCCAGCAGGAACACCATCGTGAAGATCACGAGGAGATCGGGCCGCTTTCCGACGTAGCGGAACCCGTCGGCGAGACGCGAGCGGCCGGATCCGGTGGCCCGCGGGATGAGTTCGTGCACGCGGATGAGTGCGAGAGCGATGATCATCGCGGTGAAGGTCGTGGCGTTGACCAGGAACACCCATCCACTGCCGATCAGCACGATCATGATGCCCGCGGCGGCCGGGCCGACGAGGCGAGCGGTGTTGAAGGACGCCGCGTTCAGTGCGACGGCGTTGGAGGCGTTCTCGCGCGCCACCAGGTCGGACACGAAGGCCTGACGTGCCGGGTTGTCGAACGCCGTGATGATGCCGAGCCCGAAGGCGAAGCAGTACATCAGGGGGAGGGTCATCGCCCCGGAGAGCACCAGGATGCCGAGTGCCACGGCGAGCAGCAGCATCAGCGTCTGGGTGAGCATGATGAGTTTGCGGCGGTCGAACCGGTCGGCGACCCAGCCGGTGACACCCACGAGAAGCAGCGGAGGGGCGAACTGCAGGGCCATCGTGACGCCCATGGCGCCGGCGTCGTTGTTCGTCAGCTCGGTGAGGACCACCCAGCTCTGCGCGGTGGACTGCATCCACGCTCCGACGTTGGACACCAGGGCTCCGATGAACCACAGCCGGTAATTGAAGACGGCGAACGAGCGGAACATCGCGGTCATCGCTCGGCCAGCTTCCGCATGACTTCCGCGGCGCCGGCGAGCAGGTCGCGCTCGTCGCCGGTGAGTTCGCCGAGCGCGGATTCCAGCCACGCGTCACGGCGGCGGACGGTCTCCTCGACCACATTCCGGCCGGCGTCGGTGAGATCGACGAGCACCTTGCGGCGATCGTCATCGACGGGGGCGCGGGTGATGTAGCCCGACTCCTGCAGGGAATTCACCGTGCGATTCATGGAGGGCGAGGTCACGCGCTCGCGGTCGGCGAGCGCGCTGAGGGTGTGCGGACCGTGCACCGTGAGTGCCGCGAGCACCGCGAACTGTCCGTCACTCATGGAGTCGACGGCGCGTTCGGCGCGAAGGCGACGGGCGAGGCGGAAGGTCGCCATCCGCACGTCGGATGCTGCGGCACGGAGGTCGGGGGAGGGTGTGTTCGACTCTGTCATGCCGGTCATTAGCATAGCTCATTAGCCTTGCTAAGGGAAATTGCGCGGGGTCGGTCGGACCCTAGACTCGGCGCATGCCGGAGTTCACCGACGCGCACGGGATCGCGATCGTCTACGACGTCGCCGAGGCCGCGCACCCCCGGGCAGTCGTCCAATTGCTGCACGGAGTGGGTGAGCACGCCGGCCGATACGGCGCCCTCGTCGCGGCGCTCACCGACGCGGGCTACACCGTCTACGCCGATGATCACCGCGGGCACGGGCGCACCGGCCTCCGCCAGCACCGGGGTGACGCGAGCAGGTTGGGCCGGCTCGGTCCGGGCGGACACCGCGCGGCCGTCGGAGCGGTGTGGATGCTGACGCAGCGCATCCGTGCGCAGCATCCCGGCCTCCCCCTCATCCTGCTCGGGCACTCGTGGGGATCGTTCCTGGCGCAGATCCTCCTCGACCGGCACCCGGACGCCTATGACGCGCTCGTGCTGAGCGGATCGGGGCTGCGCACCCCGGTCTCGCTCAACGCCGGCGACCTCAACAAGCCGTGGAAGAGCGCCAAGGGCCACGGGATGCAGTGGCTGTCGTCCGACGACGCCGTCGGCGCCGCGTTCGTGGAAGACCCGCTGACCACCTCCGTGCCGATCGCCCGCCTGTTCGGTGTGGCCGAGGGCGTCCGGCTGTACGGCCGACCGCGGCGCGACCTCGGCCGCGACATCCCGGTGCTGCTGATGGTGGGTGGTGACGACACTGTGGGCGGTCCGCGCAGCGTGCACCGCCTCGCCGACGCGTACCGCAGCCGCTCGAAGCTCACCGACGTGACGACGCTCGTCTACCCCGGCGCCCGGCACGAGATCTTCAACGAGGTGATGCAGGCCGACGTGCGCGCCGACCTCCTGGCCTGGCTCGATCCCCGCTTCCCGTCCCGCGCCTGACCCTCGCCTGACCCCCGCGAGAAACGACGATCCGGGCGAGACACGACGCGATGCGTGCCGTCTCGCCCGGGATGTCGTTTCTCGGGTGAACGCGCCGCTCGCCGCCGTAGGCTGAGGGGCATGCACGGCGAATACAAAGTGCCCGGGGGCAAGCTCGTGGTGGTCGACCTGGAAGACCGGGACGGGCGGATCGCAGGGTTCCACCTCGCGGGCGACTTCTTCCTCGAGCCGGACTCGGCGCTCGCCGACATCGACGCGGCGGTCAACGGGCTTCCCGTCGAATCGGATGTCACGACGATCGCCGCGGCCATCCGCGCCGCGCTCCCCGAGGGCGCTCAGCTGCTGGGCTTCACGCCCGAGGCCGTCGGCACGGCGGTGCGCCGCGCGCTCATTACAGCACCGGGATGGCGCGACTTCTCGTGGGAGGTCGTGCACGACCGTCCCGTCTCCCCGCGGATGAACCTGGCACTGGACGAGGTGCTCACCACCCGGGTCGGCGACGGGCGGCGCAACCCGACTCTCCGGCTGTGGGAATGGAACGAGAACGCCGTCGTGATCGGCTCCTTCCAGTCCGTGCGCAACGAGGTCGATCCCGAGGCCGCGGAGCGGCACGGATTCGAGGTCGTGCGCCGCATCTCGGGCGGCGGGGCGATGCTCATGGCGGCGAACTCGATCGTCACGTACTCCCTCTATGTCCCGGCATCCCTCGTGGCGGGCATGACCTTCGCCGACTCCTACGCCTTCCTCGACGACTGGGTGCTGCAGGCGCTCCGCTCCATCGGCATCGACGCGACGTACCAGCCGCTCAATGACATCGCCGGTCCGCACGGCAAGATCGGCGGTGCTGCGCAGAAGCGCCTCGCCAACGGCGGGGTGCTCCACCACGCCACGCTGAGCTACGACATGGATGGGCGAGTGCTCACCGACGTGCTCCGCATCGGGCGGGAGAAGCTGAGCGACAAGGGCACGGTCTCGGCCGCCAAGCGGGTCGATCCGCTGCGCAGCCAGACGGGGCTGTCTCGCGAGGCGATCATCGAGCGCTTCATCGACACGTTCACGCAGCTGTACGGCGCGGTCCCGGGGCATATCACCGAAGAGGAATACGCCGAGGCCGAGGCGCTGGTGGAGTCGAAGTTCGCCACCGACGCGTGGCTCCAGCGGGTGCCGTGAGCGCAGGCGAGCCCGGCTTCGCGTCGCCGGCCGGGGCCGTCCGCATCCATCAGGGCGACAATCTCGAGGTCGCCCGCGGACTGGCGGATTCGTCGTTCACGCTCATCTATCTCGACCCGCCGTTCAACACCGGGCGCTCCCGCGAACGCGCGGTCGAGACGATGCGTCCGCGCGACCGTACTCAGGCCCCGTCGCACGCGGCGTCGGACCAGGCCGCGGAAACATCCGGTTCGGCGGCGGGTCCGGCACCGCTCAGCCTGAGTACGGCTGTGGGGGTGCCGCAGCCCGCGTCCGCGGGCGAAGAACCGTCCATCCCGATGGGACCGCGGTTCGGCTTCCGCGGTCGCGAGTACGACAAGCTGCGCGGCGATCTGCGCATCTACGACGACCGCTTCGATGACTACTGGGGTTTTCTCGAGCCGCGGCTGCTGGAGACGTGGCGCCTCCTCGCGCCCGACGGCACGCTCTACGTGCACCTGGATTATCGCGAGGCGCACTACGCGAAGGTGCTCCTGGATGCGCTGTTCGGTCGGGAGCGGTTCCTCAACGAGATCGTGTGGGCGTACGACTACGGCGCCAAGTCACGGCGCCGCTGGCCGACCAAACACGACACGATCCTCGTGTACGTCAAGGACCCGCAGCAGTACTGGTTCGATTCGGATGCGGTGGACCGCGAGCCGTACATGGCGCCAGGGCTCGTCACCCCCGAGAAGGCGGCGCGCGGCAAGCTCCCCACCGATGTGTGGTGGCACACGATCGTCCCCACGTCGGGACGCGAGAAGACCGGGTACCCCACGCAGAAGCCCGAGGGGATCCTCCGCCGCATCGTGCAGGCGTCCAGCCGCCCCGGAGACCGGGTGCTGGACCTCTTCGCGGGCAGCGGGACGACCGGCGCAGTGGCGAGCGCCCTCGGGCGCGACGCGGTGCTGGTGGACGACAATCCGGAGGCCGTGGCGGTCATGCGGGCGCGGATGCCGCATGCCACGCTCATCCCTTCGCCTGATGTCCCACTTCCGCAGGTTTCCGAGCCCCAGAAGCTGCAGAAGTGAGACATGATCTGCGTCATGTCCAGCCCAGCGGCCAAAATTGCCACGAATCCCTAGGGTGAGGGCATGAGATTCGGACTCTTCATTCCCCAAGGCTGGCGCTTCGACCTCGTCGGCATCGACCCGGCCCGGCATTGGGCGACCATGCGCGACCTGGCTCAGCAGGCCGACGCCGGCCCGTGGGAGTCGCTGTGGGTCTACGACCACTTCCACACCACCCCCGTCGCCAGCGAGGAGGCCACCCACGAGGCGTGGACGCTCATGGCGGCCTTCGCCGCATCCACCGACCGCATCCGCCTCGGCCAGATGTGCACGTGCATGAGTTACCGCAACCCGGCGTATCTGGCGAAGGTGGCCGCGACCGTCGATGCCGTCTCCGGGGGGCGCACGGAGATGGGTATCGGCGGCGGATGGTACGAGCACGAGTGGCGTGCCTACGGTTACGGATTCCCGCCGATCGCCGAGCGACTCGGACGCCTGCGCGAAGGCGTCGAGATCATGCACCAGGCGTGGACGACCGGATCCGCGACGCTCGACGGGAAGTACTACACCGTGGATGGCGCCATCGTGCGGCCGTTGCCGCTGCAGGACGGGGGCATCCCGCTGTGGATCGCCGGCGGCGGCGAGAAGGTCACGCTGAAGATCGCGGCGCAGTATGCGTCGTACACGAACTTCGCCGGGTCCCTCGAGGAGTTCGACCACAAGTCGGACGTACTGCGCGGTCACTGCGACGCCCTCGGGCGCGACTTCGACTCCATCACGCGCTCGTCGAACTTCAACACGATCATCGCCTCCAGCGAGGCGGAGGTCGAAGAGCGACTGACCGCGGTCATCGCTCGCCTGGCCCCCTTCGTCGGACCCGAGCGCGCCGACGTCATCGAGCGCGAGTACCGAGCTTCCCCCGGGGTGGGGACCCCGGAGCAGATCGCGGAGCGCCTCGCCGAGCGCGCGGCCCGCGGTCTCGGTTACGCCATCCACTATTTCCCCGAGGCGGCGTACGACCGCTCGGGCATCGAGCTGTTCGAGCGCGAGGTGGTTCCTCAGCTCGGCTGACCCCGGCGGGGCCCTCTGTGGGCGTCCACGACCCGCGGATGCGGCGGCGTCGCCGTGTGCACGGCGTGGACACTCACCGGATCAGGAGTCGCGCCAGGAGTGCTGCGGGTCGTACCCGAGCAGGCGCCGCGCCTTGTCGATCGACAGGAGCGTGTCGTTCGTGCCGAGGTCGCCGTGCACCGGCACGTCCGGAAACACCTCGGCGACGAGCTCGGCGTTGGGGCGGCTCATCACGGTGTCGGCGGCGGCGATGATGAAGCGGTCGAACCCCGCGGGCGCCGCGTCGAGCGCGCGCTGGACGGCCTGCGCGCCGTCGCGCGCATCGATGTAGCCCCACAGGTTCCACTTCCGCAGCCGCGCATCGGCGTCAAAGGAGGGGAACCCCGCGTAATCCTCCGGCACCATGACGTTCGAGAACCGTAGCGCCGTGATCGAGAGGTCGGGATGCCACCGCACCAGCTCGGTCGCGAGCTGCTCCTCGAGGTGCTTCACGAGCGAGTACACCGACTCCGGGCGCGCGGCGTAGTCCTCGTCGACCGGGATGTAGGGCGGCGGTACGTCGAACGGGAGCCCGAGCACGGTCTCGCTCGACGCGTAGACGATCCGCCGGACGCCGGAGCGCACGGCCGCCCAGAAAACGTTGAACGTCGCCGTTATGTTGTTGTGGAAAGTCGCGACATCGGGCCGGAGGCCCGGAGCGGGGATCGCCGCGAGGTGCACGACCGCGTCAAGTTCGCCCCGGTCATCGCCGACACCGCCGAACGTGTCGATCACCTGGCCGTAGTCGGTGAGGTCGACGTGTACGAACCCGTCGCGGCGCGGGCCGACCGCATCCAGTGCGATCACGTCGTGCCCGGCGGTACGGAGCTCGCGCTCGACGACGGTGCCTAGTTTTCCGGACGAGCCGGTCAGTGCGATGCGCATGGTCCAGGGTCGCACGTCACGCGACGGGAACGGGCCGGTGTGCCGCATCCCACCAGTCGAGAACGCGCAGAGCGTGGAACGTCAGCCAGCGCGAGGGTTCGCCGGGCGGGGCATCCACGTCGAACCAGGTTCGTCCCTCGTGGCGGAGCTGCTGATGCCACGTTCCGTCGGCGTCCCGGGCATCGCGCACGAGCGCGATCGCGTCGGACATCCGCTCGTCGGGCGGCGTACCGTCGTGGAGCGACGCCGCGCGGAAGTAGTCGACGGCCTTCAGCACGCTGTAGAACCACCGGTACGGATACGCGAAGTGGGTCGCCCACGGGGCGTGGACCTCGCCGGTGGAGAGTCGCCGCATGAGGCCGCGTTCGAGGAGGTACTCCTCCGCCGCCCGGCGTGCCGCCGCCAGCTCCGGCGTGCCGCCGGCGCGTTGTTCGTGTTCGAGGATTCCGATGAGGGCGTTCAGCGTCGAATGGAACGACGAGTGGGTGGCGCCTTCGACCCAGTCGCAGTTCCAGCCGCCGTCGCTCATGCGGTGCTCGACGAACCATGTCGCGATCGCGGTCACGTCGGCGCCGAGCCACGCGCCGTTGGCGAGCGTGTAGCCGTTGATGCACGCGTCGACTTCGCCTCCCCAGTATGGAAGGTCGTCGTACTCCCACCGCGCGTTGCGTGCGAGCAGAACCGCGGTATCGGGACGCAGCGCGTCCGGGGGGACGCCCCACTCCCGCAGGGAGTTGAGCGACCATGTCGTCGCCGTCCATGGCTGCCCCGGCTCATCGCGACGCGCGTCGGCGGGGAAGTAGGCGCCCCCCGCCCACAGGCCGTCATCCGCCTGCTTCGTCAGCAGCGCCGCGCCGTGTCCCTCCGTCGTGACCCGCTCGCGGGTCCGCTGCCACACCGCGTCGGGGGCGTGGCCCAGGTCGCGCTCGACCTGCCAGCGGAGACTGGGATCGGCGCCGCGCAGCCACGCGATGACCTCGTCGCCGTTCATGCGAGGACGATACCGCCGGCTCCCGACATCGCGCGCCCGCTCAGACGGCCGTGTAGCCGCCGTCGACCGCGTGCTGGGAGCCGTTGATGAACGAGGCGCGGTCGCTGAGGAGGAAGACGACGAGGTGCGAGACCTCCTCCGCGGTGCCGAGGCGTCCGATCGGGTGCTTCTGCACGAGGGCGTCGTACGCCTCCGGCGGCAGCCCGTCGAGCAGGGGGGTGGCGATGTATCCCGGATGCACCGAGTTGATCCGCACGCCCTGGGCGGCATAGGCGGCACCGGCCGACTTGGTCATGCCCGCCACGCCGTGCTTCGCCGCCGCATACGGCGCGGCCGTCGCCTCGCCGACGAGGCCGAGGATGGAGGACGTGTTCACGATCGCACCGCCGCCCGCGGCGATGATCGCCGGGATCTCGTACCGCATGCCGTAGTACACGGAGTTGAGGTTGATGTCGATGAGGCGCTGGTATGCCGCGAAGTCGTCGCTGTCGTCGTAGTCGCCGAGGAGGCCCTGCGGTCCGCCGATGCCGGCGTTGTTGAACGCGAGGTGCAGGCCGCCGAAGGCCTCCACGGCGCTGTCCACCGCCGCCTTCACCTGCCGGGCGTCGGAGACGTCGGCGGCCACCGGGCGCGCCTCGCCGCCGGCGGCGACGATCTCGTCGACCACCTTCTGCGCCCCATCCTCCTGGAGGTCGACCGCGACGACCTTCGCGCCGAGGCCGGCGAGGTCGAGCGCGACGGCCCGGCCGATCCCCGAGGCGGCTCCGGTGATGAGAGCGACCTTGCCGTCGAATGATTCCGTCATGTGCGTGTCCTGCCTTCCGATTGGAGCGCCCGGATTGGCGTCGGCGACTTCGATCATCGCCCGGCGTGCGTGCGCGGGGAGGCCCCTTGACGCGATCGCGCGGTGCGTCGCCTGCCCCGACTGCGCGCCTGAAAGCGTGCAGGCGGACGCCGGCGGGGGTGCGCCGAGGACCTCAGTGCAGTGCGGTCACCGAGGCATAACCGTCGCGCACCACCTCGGGTGCGGATGCCGGCCCGCCGAAGACGCGCGTCGTGCCCGGTACCGCCGACCACGCCCCCCATCCCGGCATCCCCTCGCGCACGAATGCGACGGCGCTGGAGTGCAGTGCGTCGGCCAGGCTCCGCGGCGGTGCGTCGCCGGCGATGTCGGCCACCCCCGGGGCATCCAGGCAGTCGAACCAGAACGGCACGTCCAGGCAGTGGCACGCCCACCCGATCACCGGCGAGGGCCACGCGAACCGGTACACCCACGTCGGGGCATCCCCGCGGGCCGTGGCGACCCGGGGGATGTCGGCGCGGAACACCCGGTCGGTGGCGTAACGCCCGAGGAGTGCCGCGTTGCCCTTCCGCCGCTGAGCGCGGTTGGCCTGCAGGTATGCGCGCTGGGCGGTCCCGCGGAGGCCGAGCCGTGCCAGCACCAGTCCGAGGGGAAGGAACCGCAGCAGCCGACGGGCCCCGTGGGTCGCCATGGTGAACTCGTCATCGGTCGAGCCGAGGACGAGCGGGATGCCGCTGCCCTCGCCCCGGGCCAGTGCGTCCACGACGGGCGCGGGTATCAGGTCACCGTCGACCACCGGCCCCCACGGCAGGCCTTCGGACAGGAGCGAGGTGAGCACGTCGAGCCGATTGCGGGTCTCGGGTTCTCCGGCCTTGTCCTGCAACTCTCGCAGCCGTTCCTCGGGGATGCTCGCGAAATCCGCCCGCGTCGCGGGCACCCCGGCTGCTGTTGCGAGGCGCCCGGCCGCGGCGCCGGCGCGCTCGCGGTCGATATCGCTGAGCGCGGGGGAGATCGCGAGGGCCGAGCGGAAGAGCCCTCGCGCGGCAGGCATCGACAGGAGGGTGAGGACGGCGCCGCCGCCGGCGCTCTGACCGACGAGCGTCACCTTCGCAGGGTCGCCTCCGAACGCCCGGATCTCCTCCTGCACCCACGCGAGCCCCGCGAGCCAATCCCGCACGGCTCGGTTGGACGGCGCCCCGTCGATGACGCCGAACCCGTCGAAGCCCAGGCGGTACGAGAGTGTCACGGTCACGACGCCGTCGCGCGCGAACGCCGCGCCGTCGTACCACGGGCTGGCCGGCGACCCCGAGACGTAGGCGCCGCCGTGGAGATAGACGAGCACGGGGAGCGCCGCGTCCTCATCCCCCGGCCGCGGCGTGAAGACGTTGACGTTGAGCGTCGCCTCGCCCGGGATGCTCGGCTCGGGGATGAGCGTGACCCCGGTGTCTCCGCGTTGGGGTGTGGGGCCGTAGGCGGTGGCATCGCGGACCCCCTCCCATGGATCCGGCGGCACGGGGGCCGCGAAACGCAGCGCGCCCACCGGCGCCTGGGCGAACGGAATGCCGAGGAACGCCGCCGAGCCCTCGCGCGCGAGCCCGCGCACCGACCCCTTACGGGTACGGACCACGGGGCCGGGGGATGCCGTCATCCCGGCATTCTCCGTCGAGTCGCCACAATCCGTTCGGTTTTCCGCCGAATTCGGACGTTTTGTGGCGAGTCGACGGAGTGGGGCAGCGGTCAGGCGGCGGACCAGCCTCCGTCGCTGGCGAGGATCTGGCCGTTGACGTTCACTCCGTCATCGCTCAGCAGGAACGTGATGGATGCGGCGACGGCCTCCGCTTCGGCCGGATCGGGCATGACGGCCATGGCGGTCTGCACGCGTTCCGCGCCGAGGGGCGATGCGAACGACGCCTCGATGTTGGTGATCGTCGCGCCCGGCGCGACGGCGTTCACCCGGAGGCCCGACGGGCCGTACATGAACGCCGAGCTCTTCGTCAGCCCGGCCACCGCGTGCTTGGACGCGGTGTAGGCAGCGCCGGCGGCGGAGCCGCGCAGTGCGGCCTCGGAGGCGGTGTTGACGATGGAGCCGCCGCCCTGAGCGAGCATGGCCGGGATGACGGCGCGCATGAGCTTCATCGTGCCGTCGACGTTCACCCGGAACACCCGCTGCCAGACCGCGTCGCTCACATCGCCGACGGGGGTCATGTCGTCCATGATCCCGGCGATGTTCGCCAGGCCGTCGATCGTGTCGCCGGCTGTCGCGACGATCCGGGCGACCCCGTCGTCGTCGGTGATGTCGGCCACGATCGCGTCGATCGCGGCTCCCGCGTGGTCGGCGACGAGCTCGTCCAGGCGCTCCTGCGAGATGTCGACGGCGATGACGTGACCGCCTTCACGCGCGACGCGCGATGCGACGGCGCGGCCGATACCGGAGCCTGCGCCGGTGACGATCACCGTACGGTCGGCGAAGCGGCCCCCGTCGATCCGCTCGGACCATTCCCGCAGCGGCGCGGATTCTCCCGCGGTCGGCGAGGCCGCGACGGAGCCATCCTCGGACGGGGCGGGGGTGGCGGACGGAGCTGCCGCATCGGGGGCGGCGGCGCCGGATGGCACGTCGCCCGCGGCGGCGCGGCGCACGAGGTCGTCGAGCATCTCCTGCGTGAACGCGCCCCGGCTCATCTTCACGAGTCGCTTGATCGCCAGCCGGCGCACCGGCTTGAAGACTTCCGCGCTCTGACCGCCTTGCGCCAGCAGATCGCGGAGGATCGCCCCGCCTACCGGGTCGTCGAGCCAGGTTGCGATGGATGAGTCGCCGCTGAGCGGTGCTCCGTTGGATGCCATGGGTGGCTCCTCTCTACCGGACAAGTTTGTCCGGTACTAGGCTGCCCCCGTGCCGCGTTCAGAGGAAGAGGTCGTCAAGGCCAATCGCGGACCGGCCGCCGGTCCCGCCAATCGCCGCGCGATCCTCGACGCCGCGCGGGAGGTCTATCGCGAGCGCGGGCTCGGGGCGCCCTTCAGTGCGGTGGCGCGCCACGCCGGCGTGGGGCAGGGGAGCCTGTATCGCCACTTCCCGACGCCCGTGGCGCTGGCCGCCGCCGTGTTCGAGGAGAACGTGGCCGAACTCGAGCGCCTCGCCGACCGGCCCGACGCCCGGCTGTCCGATCTCTTCGATTCGATCGTCGATCAGGCGGCCCCCGCGACCGCCTTCATCGAACTGACCACGTCCGCTCGGCACGACCCCGCCGTCCTGCGCCTGGGCGAGCGCTTTCGTGAGGTCGTCGCGCACCTGGTCGCCCGCGAGAGTGCCGCGGCACGCATCGGCGCCCACGTTCAGACCGATGATGTTCTCCTCGCGGTGTCCATGCTGGCCTCCGAACTCGCCCGCACCGGGCCCGCCGACCGGGACGACGTCGCCGTGCGGGCGCGGGCGATCTTCCGCCGCTCCTTCGCCGCCTGACCTGCATGCGGAACGGCCCGCCCCCGACAGGGAGCGGGCCGTTCACGGAACGAGCGTCAGTGCGAGGGCTCGGTCTCGCGCCGGTACTGGTAGGGGTTGGTGAGGATCTCCTTCTCGGGGATCTCCGGGTTCATCCCCGACTTCCAGGTCTCCTCGCCGAGCTCCGAACGCAGGTACTCCACGGTGTCCTCGATCTTCGCGCGGACGCCCTGCAGGTCGCCGGCCACGAGCTTGCCGTCGAACTTGACCGCTTCGCCGCCGACGAGCACGGTGTGCACGTCGCCACGCTGTGCCTGGTACACCACGTGGCTGTACGGGTTGAGGATCGGGAACATCGTGGGGGAGTTGTCGTTCTTGATGACGACGATGTCGGCCAGTTTTCCGGCCTCGAGGCTGCCCACCTGATCCCACTTGCCCAGCGCCTTCGCGCCGCCGCGGGTCGCCCAGTCGACGACCTCCTCGACGCGGATGGTGGCGTGCGTGATGGTCTCATCCGTCTGGTGCGCGATGTAGTGCTCGAGCGACCGGTCGGCGCCGATCGTCGTGCGCATGGCCGAGAACATGTCGGCGCTGAACCACACACTCGTGTCGACGGAGAGGGATGCTCCGATTCCGTGCCGGCGCAGCGCATGTGCGGGCGGGTAGCCCTGACCGCAGGTCTGCTCGCTCTCGGTGGAGAGCGACACGGTGCCGCCCGTCGCGGCGATCTTCATGTACGAGTCGTCGCTGAGCGTCGCGGCGTGCACGTAGACGTTGCCCGGCTGCATGGCGTCGTTGTCGTACATGAGGCGGATGCCGTTGTCGTTCGTGGCGCCCCACACCCCGGCGTGGGTGGTCACCGAGACGCCCAGGTCGCGCGCGGCCTTGAAGGCCGCAGCCTCCGGGAAGCTCTCGTCGCCGGGAACGTCGAAGGCGACCTGTGCGCCGAACATGCGCGAGTCGTCGCGTGCCTTCTCGATCACGCGGCGGACCGCGGGGTCCTGGGTCCACTCCCACGGACCGGCGTGGATGTTGCCGTAGGCGAGGATGAAGCGCCCCGGTGAGGTGGTGAGCGCCTCGAGAGCCGCCTCGCCGTGCTCGGGGGTGCGGAGGCCGTGCGACCAGTCGACGCTGGTCGTGACGCCGGATTCCACCGCATCCAGTGCCGACAGGAGGTTGCCGGAGGCGATGTCCTGCGGGCGGAACTTCATGCCGTGCTCGAGGTAGTACCAGACGAAGTACTGCGTCAGCGTCCAGTCGCCACCGTAGGCGCGCATGGCGGTCTGCCACATGTGGCGGTGGGTGTCGATCATGCCGGGCAGGACGATGCCGCCCTTGGCGTCGATCTCGAACGCGCCGTCTGGTGCGGCGAGGTCGACACCGACCTCGGCGATCTTCCCGTCGACGACGAGAACGTCGCCCTCGGGGATCACGGTGTGCGCGTCGTCCATCGTGAGCACGATGGCGTCGCGGATCACGATGGGCTGGCCTGGCTGCGGTGCCGGGGTACCGGTCATGAGACGTTCATCCTCCTTGATTGCCGTCGGGTGGCCCCGCTCGGGCGGCGCGACGGCGCGCCGTCGCTTGACTTGCGTCGTGCGGGTCGACTTGACTCAAATTAAGCACTGCTGAACATGGTTGTCCAGTGTCACTTGGCTTGCGAAGGACCGCTGACGCGGCCACTCGTTGTGCACTCTATAACTAGATTGTATGATGAACCGACGCGAGACGCACCGAGTGTGAATCGGCCCACGGGTCGCGCCCTTCCAACGATGAAAGGACACCGTCGATGACCGACACCTCCGTGACGGCGCCGCCTCACCTCGATGCCGCGCTGGACCCCGAAGAGGCTCTCGTCCAGACGGCCCGTGCGATGCGCGACGAGATCATCTCGTACTCCGAAGAGGGGCAGCAGGCGACCCACATCCCCGAGGGGTTGCACCGCCGCTTCGAGGAGGTGGGCTTCTACCGGATGTTCATCCCGAAGGCCCACGGCGGTCTCGAGGTGTCGCCCACCACGTTCTTCCGTGTCGTGATGGAGGTCGCGCGCGCCGACATGGGCATCGCGTGGTGCCTCTGCCTCTCGTCCAACCACGCCCTGATGCTGGCGAACTGGTTCCCCGCGGAGATCCACGAGGAGGTGTACGACGGGGGCAACTTCCGTGCCGCATCGATGTACGCCCCGACGGTGACCGCGACTCCCGTCGATGGCGGATACGAGATCGACGGTGTCGTGAACTACTGCTCGGGCATCCCCTGGAGCACGTTCTTCCTCGGACAGGCGCGCCTGCCCAAGGGCGAGGACGGCACGCCGCGCGTGGGGCTGTACATCGCCCCCGCCGGTTCGTACGAGATCCTGGATGATTGGGGCAACATGATGGGCCTGAACTCCTCGGGCTCCAACAGCATCCGCTTCGACAAGGCGTTCCTCCCGGCGCGATTCATGGTCGAGGACGCCGACCTCATGGACTACGCGTTCAGCGGTGACAGCCCCGGTTCGGCCGCGTACGGCAACACCATGTACTCGGCCCGTCACGGCAGCTCCTTCGCTCTCGCGCTGGGCGTCCTCTGCGTCGGTGGTGCGTACGGTGCGCTGGACGAGTACGCCGACGGGATGACCGCGCGGAAGATCACGATCCCGCCGTTCGTGCTGCGCGCCGAGGACCCCGACTTCCAGCGCTACTACGGCGGCGCGATCGTGAAGCTCGCGACGGCCGAGGCCGCGGTGTTCCACGCTCTCGGCACGTGGGAGAAGGCGGCCAGCGACAACGTCGCGGGGGTCGCAGAATTCAGCGGAGCGATGGACAACCTCCTCGGCGGCATCGGCCGCGAGGTGATGCTCCAGGCATGGGAGGTCGTGGAGAAAGACCTCTACCGCACCATCGGTGCCTCCGCGTCGAAGAAGGGCGAGCGCTTCGAACGGATCTTCCGCGACATGGCGCAGGCCGCCGGCCACCGCAACCCGCAGCTGCGGGATGTCGCGTTCAAGATGGTCGCACTCGACGCTCTGAAGGGCGCCTGACATGGCGGCGCAGCTTCCCGACGCCTTCGCGAAGTACCCGCTGCGGACGGTCCGGCGCGGGCACTTCTGGATCGCGGGTGAACGGATTCCGGGTGAGCGCGGCACGGTGCAGCGCGCGCCGATGTTCGTGGAGTGGGAGGCACCCGAGGAGATCACGCGGCCGTACCCGCTGATCCTCGTGCACGGTGGCGGCGGGCAGATCACGGATTGGACCGGAACGCCCGATGGGCGGCCCGGCTGGTCGGACCTCTTCGTGGATGCGGGGTACCTCGTCTACCGCGTGGACCGCCCGGGCCATGGCCGCTCGTGGGCGCACCCCGATGTGCTCGGCGAGCCGGGGGCGCAGTTCAGCTACGAGATGGCGATGGGGCTGTTCGACACCCCGATCCCCGGTCACGACCAGTCCACGTGGAGCGGAGGCATCGGCGACCCGATGCTGGACCAGCTGATCGCCGGGATGGGGTTCCTGCCGGCCGATCTGGCGGAGTCGCACCGCATGGACCAGGATCGCATCGCGCGCCTTCTGGACCGCACGGGGCCGGCCATCGTCGTGACGCATTCGGCGGGCGGGCCCACCGGATGGCTCGCCGCCGACGCGCGACCGGACGCCGTGCGGGCGATCGTGGCCATCGAGCCGATGGGCCCGCCGTTCTTCGAATTCGGTCCGGGCTCTCGCCTGGACTGGGGCCTCACGGCATCCCCCGTGAAATGGGAGCCCGCCGTGTCCGATCCCGCCGAGCTCGAGGCGGCAGCGCCCGGGACGTATCGGCTGCCGTCCCTCGATGGCATCCCCGTCGTGGTCGTGGTGGGGGAGACCTCGCCGTTCACCGAGTGGGAGCCGCAGGTGGTCGAGTTCCTCCGGGCCGCCGGATCCGACGCGGAGTTCCTGAACCTCGGTGAAGCCGGGGTTCCCGGCAACGGCCACGCGATGATGCTCGAGGCCAACTCCGACGCATCCATCGGCCCGATCCTGGACTGGATCGCCCGCATCGACTGACGGCCCGCCGCGGAGGACCGCCGGGAGTCGTCCCCGCGGCGGGCGCGCTCAGGCCTCGGAGGCGCGCGCTGCGAGCCCCGGGGAGGCGAGGAACGCGAGCTTCTCGGCCTCGCCGGAGCCGGGATCCGGGTGGTACACGACGAGCATCATTCCCTCGGCGCCGCCGATGCTCAATCGCTCCCGGTTGAGGGTCATCGCCCCGACGTCGGGATGATTGAGGCGGATCGGTGCGCCGTGCTGTCCTCTCACCTCGTGCCGGGCCCAGAGCGTGCGGAACCGGGGAGCGGCCTGCGCGAGTTCCACCACCAGGGCGACGAATCGGGGATCGTCCAGGTCGCCTCCCACCGACTGTCGGAGGTTCGCGACGAGGCACTCCGTCACGTTCTCCCACGCCGGATACAACGCCTGCGCGGCGGGGTCGAGGAACATATCGCGCAGCTGGTTCCGGCCGACGACGAGGCGGGGGTCGATCCTCGCCGCGAGAGCGTTGGCGGCGAGCACGTCGAAGGAGCGGCTCTCGATGAAGGCGGGCTGCGCGAGGGATTCCAAGAGCTTCAGCGCACCGGCGGGGACGGCCGCGGCGGGCGGGCGGTGTGACCCCGGGTGCGGAGCCGCATCGACCAGAATCCGCAGGTGCGCGGCGTGGGCCTCGTCGAGCCGCAGGACGCGGGTGAGGGCGTCGATCACCTGGCGCGACGGATTGCGGTGGCGGCCACGCTCGAGCCCCAGATAGTAGTCCGCGCTGATGCCGGCCAGAACCGCGACCTCCTCCCGGCGCAGCCCCGGAACCCGTCGCCCCGCCTCGCCGCGGATCCCGGCCTGCTGCGGCGTCACGAGTCCTCGCCGCGCCCGCAGGAACGCACCCAGGGGGTTGGTGAATTCCTGCGCGGATCTCCGGTGCACCTCGACCGGACGCCCCTGCCGGGACGCGGGGGGTAGTTTCATTCCCCGGTCACGCGGCGGTACTGGTTCACGCAGAGAGGCACGCATAGCGTGCGTAACGGCCCGCTCGGGTCGTCTATTTCGAAGGAGACGCATGACAGTCACATTGATCACCGGAGGGAACAAGGGCATCGGTTTCGCGACGGCGCGACAGCTCGTGGAACAGGGGCACATCGTCTACCTCGGAGCTCGCGACGCCGAGCGGGGCGCGCAGGCGGCGGCATCCCTGGGCGCCCGATCCGTGCAGCTGGATGTGACGGACGACGCGTCGGTGGCCCGGGCGCTTTCCGTGATCGATGAGGCCGAAGGGGTGATCGACGTGCTCGTGCACAATGCGGGCATCCTGGAGCTGCAGATGGACGGCCCCACCGCCCTGCGCATGTTCGACACGAACGCCGTGGGGATCGTGCGGGTGACGGAGGCGGCCCTCCCCCTGCTTCGGGCGGCGTCGCGGCCCACCGTGGTCACGCTCTCCAGCAGTGCGGGCTCGTTCTGGGCGGTGAACAACCCGGATCGGATGGAGTCGGGCCTGTCCGTCGCGCTCTACTCGGCGTCCAAGGCCGCGGCAACGATGCTCACCGTGCAGTACGCCAAGGCGCATCCGGACATCACGTTCAACGCCCTGGAGCCGGGAACGACGGCGACCGACATGACCGCCCGCTTCGGAACGGGCAGGTCGCCCGAAGAGAGCGCCCGGGTCGTCGTGCGCGCCGTGACTCTGGGCGTGAACGGCCAGAGCGGCACCTTCCAGGACGAAGATGGCGAACTGCCCTGGTAGGTGGCTCGCACCGCCCGCGGGCCCACCCGCTGATGACTGAGCAGGAGGGGTGGAGCGCTGAGCGCTCCACCCCTCCTTATACATATGTGCGCCCTCGTTACATCGTGAGAGGCTGACCCAGCATCACGCGGCCCTGGGAGGCGAGCAGCACGTCGTGCTGCGCGCCGATGTGCGTGCGGTACATCGCCGCATCCTGGTAGTACTTGCCCATCCGGGTCCCTGCCAGTCCGGCCGACGTGCTGCCCGCCGTGGTGAAGGCGATCTCGATGGCCTCCTGTGCGAGGCGCGCGGCCTGCACGATCTGGCCGCGGATGCGGACGTCATCGGCGGTGGTGAACTCCGCGCCGCCTTCGCTCCACGCGCGGTTGAGCTGCTCGAACTCGCGGATGGCCCCGAGCAGCAGCGTCTGCGACGCCTCGGCGAGCGAGGTGACCTTGCCGTACCAGAGCTGGTACTCCGGTGACTGCGAGCGGGGGATCCGCGGGGGGAAGCTCGAGCCGCGCTGCATGAGGGTTTCGTACTCGTCCATGCAGGCCAGGGCTGCGCCCACCTGGGTCTGCGTGAGGCCCGCGATGAAGAACGCCGACGTGCGACCGAGGTACAGCGGGTTCCCGTGCAGCTGGTAGCCGGGCGTGCCTTTCTCGCCCCACACGATGTCCTTGAAGTTGAACGGCACCACGTTGTGGGAGGGGACGAACGCGTCGTCGATCTCGATCGAGTTGGAGCTGGACGCGTGCAGGCCGATGGTCTTTCCGAAGCCCCAGTCATCCAGGATGGTGAAGTCCTCGCGCGGCAGGATGAACATGTACAGCGCCTTGCTGCCGTCCTCCTGCGTGATCGGGGCGACCGGCATGAAATGCGTGCCGTACGTGCATCCCGAGTTGTAGTCCCACCGGCCGGTCAGGCGGTAGCCGCCGTCCACGGCGGTGACCTCGGCGCGCTGCGGGAACGCGCGGGAGGGGGAGATGAACGGATGCGCCGACCCGAACACCTCGTCCTGCGACTGCGCGGGGAAGTGCGAGGCGAACTGGTAGGCATGGCTGGCTCCCAGTTCCCATGACCAGCCCACGCCCGGGTCGCCGCGCGAGATCTCGATGGCGACGCGGAAGAAGGTCTCGAGGTCGGTCTCGAACCCGCCGTAGCGGCGCGGGCGAAGAAGGTCATAGAGCCCGGCCTCGCGGAACGCCTCGTGGATCTCAGGCGAGTAGGTCCCGAGCTGCGCGTGCTCCGGCTGCAGCTCGCGCAGGCGTTCGCGCAGCGCCCGGGCGCGGGCGATGAGTTCGTCCGCGGTCGGCTGCTCGGTCGCGTCGCGTTCCTCGACCATCGTCATGTGGATCTCCGTTCGCTTCATCGCGTAGCGGTGCGCAATGTATATACCAACTATAACGATACCGGCGCGCGGTGGGGGGCGCAAGGCGTCGAGCCGCCGCTCGGTAAGCTCGGGGCATGCCGCAATCCCCTACGCGCGACGAGCTGCTCGGCGAGCTGGGCGACCGCATCATCGAGGTCTTCCGGGCGCTGCAAGGCCAGGTGACCGTGCCCCGCGAGGGCCTCATCCACGTGACCCGCTCCGAGGCCGACATCATGCGCATCCTCATGGAGTCGCCGGGAACGACGGTGACCGAGATCGCCCGCGCCTTCGGCCAGCACAAGAGCAACACGAGCACGCGGGTGGCCGCTCTCGTGGAGAAAGGGCTGGCCCGGAAGGCCTCGGCGGAGGCGGACGGGCGAGAGGTCCGCGTCTTCGCGACCGACCTCGCGCGCGAGAACCTCCTGAAGTACCGCTCCGTGTGGGCCGAGCACCTCGCGCCGGTCGCGCCCGAGGACGACGAGCGCCTGGCTGTGGCGGCACAGGTCATCGCCGAGATCGCCGACGGGCTCGAACGCGGCGGTCGCCGCACGCCGGAGCGCTGAGCGCGCTCAGGCCGCAGCACCCGGGAGCGCTGAGCGCGCTCAGAATCCGACGAACACACCGGTGATGTCCTCCGCGGTGAGCGAATTGCGCACCACGAGGTCGATATCTCCCAGCGCGTAGGTCCGGGTCACGATCGGGCTCGGGTCGAGTTCGCCGCGCTCGAGCATGCCCGCCCAGCGGGCCAGGTCTGGAGCCGGAACGATCTGGCCGTTCTGGCAACCGACGACCTTCTTGCCGTACACCGTCAGCTCCAGCTGGGGCAACACGACCTCGGTGTCGGAGTGGTCCACGCCCGCGAGCACCACCGTGCCGGCGCGGCGCGCCATGAGCACCGCCTGCCGGGTGGCGCGCGCAGGCCCGGCTGCCTCGATGACCGCGTCGGCGCCGCGCCCTTCCGTGAGCGCGCGCACGGCCGCCACCGGGTCGGTGCTGGCCGGATCCACGTCGTCGGTGGCGCCGAGCCGGCGTGCCACCGCGCGGCGATGCGGGTCGGGATCGAGCGCGATGATCCGTTCCGCTCCGGCCAGACGGGCGCCCTGCACCGCCCACAGGCCCACGTGGCCGAGCCCGACCACGGCGACCGATTGGCCGGGCTGCACCTGGGCGATGGTGAAGACCGAGCCGAGCGCCGTGCTGACGCCGCACCCCAGCAGGCACGCCACCTCATCCGGAAGGGCGTCGGAGAGGGGATGCACCTGCACACGGTCGACGCGGAGCAGCTCGGCGTACGCGCCGACACGGCCCGCCGCACGCACCTCCCGCCCGTCCGGGAGATCGGCCACGATCGGGTCGGAGCCGTCCATCAGGACGGAGCACTGGTCGGGTCTGCCGGCCGCGCAATAGAAGCACTCGCCGCACTGCGGAGTGGCGGAGACGATCACCCGCTGCCCCGGGCGGAGACCATCCACGGCGCTGCCGACGCTTTCGACGACACCGATGGCGGTGTGACCGAGGATCACCGGGGGCACCTTGCGGCGCATCGCGCGCCATCCCATCCAATCCGTGGAGCAGAAGGGCGCCGCCGTCGTCCGGACGACCAGCTGGCCGGCGTCGGGCTCCCGCAGCTCGACATCGCGCACCTCGAAGGGCGAGGCGAAGGCCGTGAGGACGGCTGCGCGTGCCCGCACGTCAGTGGCCTCGGTCGTCGCCGTGGATGAGGCGGGCGACGTGTCCGCGGAGGTGGATGAAGTCGGGGTTCTCGCGCGTCGTGATCTGGTTCCGCGGTTCGGGAAGGTGCACGGCGATGTCTTCGACGATGTGTGCCGGAGGGCGGGAGAGAACGAGCACGCGGTTGGCGAGATAGACACTCTCGTCGATGTCGTGCGTGACGAAGAGGATCGTCATGTCGTACCGCTCGCGAATCTGCAGGACGAGATCCTCCAGGCCCTCTCGGGTCTGCGCATCCACCGAGGCGAACGGCTCGTCCATGAGGAGGAGCTTCGGGCGGTACGCGAGAGCCCGCGCGATCGCGACGCGCTGCTGCATCCCTCCGGAAAGCTGCCACGGGTAGCGCTTGGCCATCCCCGTGAGGCCCACCGCGTCCAGCGACTCGGTGACGAGCGCGGCGCGTTCGGCCTTCGACATGCTCGATCCCTGCAGCGGGAAGGCGACGTTCTTCTCGATCGTGAGCCATGGCAGGAGCGAGCGGCTGTAGTCCTGGAACACCATGGCCATGCCGGCGGGAACGCCCGCGCTCTTCTTCCCGCCCACCCAGACCGCACCCTCGGTGGGGGTGAGGAGCCCGGCGAGGGTGCGCAGGAGTGTCGTCTTCCCCGCGCCGGAGGGGCCGACGATGGAGACGAACTCGCGCGGTTGCACCGAGAACGCGAGGCCTTGGATCGCGTGGTGAGCCGTGGGACCCGAGCCGTAGACGTGCGACACATTGTCGACGACGACGATCGCGTCGGAGGTGGCGGGCGATGTGCCCGCGGTCTGGGGAGTGGTGTCAGTCATGGCTGCGTCCTTCAGGTCCGAGCACGGGAGAGCCGGTGCCACGCGAGGGTGCGGCGCTCCACGAGGTCGAGTAGCGAGTTGATGATCAGTCCGAGGATGGCCAGCGCCAGCATCCACGACCACATGTCCAGTAGCTGGAAGCGGCCCTGCGCCTGGATGAGGAGGAATCCGATGCCGTTGCTGGCGAGCATGAACTCCGAGACGATCGCGAGGAGGAGTGCCGCGGTGCTCGCGATGCGCAGGCCCGCGAAGATCTTCGGCATCGCCCCCGGCAGGATGATCGAGAACAGTCGCCGTGCGGGGGAGATCTTGAAGACCCGGCCCATGTCGAGCATCGTGCTCGCGATCGAACCGACGCCGGATGCGGTGTTGATCAGCACGAACCAGGAAACGCCGTAGGCGATGAACGCGACGCGCATGTCGTCGCCGCCGCCGAGCAGGATGATGAACAACGGCAGCGTGGCGGTCGCGGGGATCGAGCGGAGGAACTCCACGATCGGCGTCACCGTCTCGCGGGCGGCGCGGTTGAGACCCATCGCCGTGCCGACGATGACGCCCCAGACCGTTCCGATGGCGAAGCCGAGCACCATGCGCCCCACCGTGGCGAGGAAGTCGCCGAAGAAGAGCGGTGTGAAGAACCCCGGGCCGCCGAAGAGCAGCTGCCACAGGTTCGCCGCGATGGCCAGCGGCGGGGGGAAGAACGGGGAGGGTGCGAGTGTCGTTGCCACCTGCCACACCGCCACGACGGCGGCCAGAGGCACCAGGAAGTAGGCGAGTCCTACCAGGAACCGTCGGCTGCGACGAGGACGCCGGACCGTGGGGACGCCGTGGGTGAGCAGCGAGTGCGGCGCTGCCTGGATCTGGGTCATCGCCCCTCCGCTCGGGTCGTGGCTTCCCAGCCGAAGAAGCGGCGCTCCACCCAGCCGATGGCCAGGTTGATGACAAGGCCCAGCACGCCGGCGGTGACGGTCGCGGCCAGGACCGCGAGGTACGCGCCGGCGTCGCCGTAGGCACGCTCGCGCGAGATGAACGCCCCGATGCCTTCGGCGCCGCCGGCGATGAGTTCCACGGTGATGACGACGATCAGCGCGATCGAGCTGGCGATGCGGATGCCGGTCATCACGAACGGCGCGGCGGAGGGGACGACGATGCGCCGGACGATTCCCCATCGGCCGATGCCGAAGGTGCGCGCCATGTCTTTGGCGTAGGGGTCGACGTCATGGACGCCGTAGAGGGTATTGAAGACGATGGGCCAGACGGCGGCGAACACCACGATGACGAGCTTCATCTCCATGCCCGCCCCGAGGATCAGCAGCACGAGCGGCACCAGGGCGACCGGCGGGATGGGGCGGACGAGCTCGACGATCGCGCGCGCGCCGCGGTACGCGGGCTGGTAGATGCCGAAGGCCACGCCCAGGGGAATCGCGATGACGCAGGCGATCAGCATCCCGAGGATGTAGGTCAGGAGCGTGGAGCCGACGTCGGCCCGGAAGACGGGATCGCCCCACAGGGCGACCGCCTCGACGACGACGGCCGAGAAAGGTGGCAGGTAGGTCGTGCTGACCAATCCCGAGCGCGAGATGATCTCGAGCAGGACGGCAAGACCCACCACGCCGGCGACGCCGCGCAGGATGGCCGTCGTCCGGCGCCGGGAGGCTGCGCGCCCTTGCGCCGAACGCGCCGCGCGGCGAGGCGCCACGGTGGTCGGACTGGTCACGGGGTGGTTCCTTCGGTCGGGGGAGTGCGGCGGAGCGAGGTTCACCCGCTCCGCCGCACCGGGTCAGCAGTTGGACGGAGCCGGCAGGACGTGGGAAGAGAAGTCGAACTCTTCCTCGAGGCTGCCGCTGGCGAAGTAGATGTCCGCGTTGCGCTGGATCTCTACCAGACGGTTCTCCGTCTGGTAGTCGAGCATCACTTCGTTGGCAGCGACCTCGGCAGGCGCACCCAGGAACGCCGAGAACTGCTCCTCGAAGAGGGCGCGGTCCTCCGCCAGCGCACCCTGCGCTGCGAAGATCGAGCACTGGATGGCGGCGACGGTGTTGGGGTTCTTCTCGACGAAGTCACGCGAAGCGACCCAGCCCGATTCGGCCATGCCCTCGTACTCGCCCGAGCCGTAGTCGAACACGGGAACGCTACCCATGCCGCGGACGGCGGCAAGGGTCGGGCCGACGGCGCTGGACGCGTCGACGGTGCCCTGCTCGAGGGCGGCGGCGACCTCGCCATAGGGCAGCTCGACCCAGTTGACCTCTTCGGGATCGAGATCGGCCTGGAGCATCGCGTCCCGCAGCTTGATGGCGTGGCTGCTGGTGAGGGAGATGACGTTCACCGTCTTCCCCGCGAGGTCTTCGATGCCCTCGATGCCCGAATCCGGGAGCGCTTCGAGCGAGCCGGTCTCCGGCGTGCTCGCCCAGCCCTCGGCGATGACGACGAGCGGGAGGCCCTGGTTGATGGCGTCGATCACGCCGAAGTAGCTGGTGTTGGCCGCTGCGGCGTCACCGGAGATCACCGAGGTGACCGCGATTCCGCTGTTGTCGACGAAGGAGGGCTCGATGGTCAGCCCGTATTCGCTGCCGTACTCGTCGGCGGCGAACTGCAACGGGATGGTGCCCGGGCCGCGGATGCCGGTGAGCGTCACATCGGTGACCTCGGCCGCCGTGGGGTCGCCGGTGGCCTCGGGGGTGGACGCGTCGTCGTCGCCGCCGGCCCCGGAGGTGCAAGCGGACAGGGCGAGTACGCCCGCGAGCATGACACCGGTGACAGCAGCCAGTCGCGAACGGTGTCGAGTGTGCGTGGAAGACATGCGATTCCTCTCCATTGAGAACCGGCGAGTGCAACGCGCGGCCTTGTCCGACAATAATACGGCGGACAGATGCGGTCAATATACCCGCTATAACTAACCTGCTCCGGAGCGCCTGTATGGCGCCCGGCGGGGCCCGCTACTCGGCGTTCTCGGCGGCGCGAAGGTGCTTGAGGGCGGTCTTCGCGGCATTGCGCACGTGGGTGGCGCAGAGCTCGGCCGCGGCTTTGCCCTCCCGCTTTCGTGCTGCCGCTGCCACCGCGCGCAGCTCTTCGGCGGCCACTTCGGCGCGGCCGGGTTCGCTCATGGACGTCGCCCGCAGCAGCCGCACGCGGGCCTGCAGCCCCTCGATGATGTTCTGCAGCGACGGACTGGCGGCTCCCTCGACGAGAACCTCGTAGATCTTGTCCTTGGCGTCCAGGACGATGCGGATGTCGTCGGTGCCCGCGGTGAGGCGGGCGAAGTCTTCCACGCTCGCGTCGAGGCGGTCGAGTTGTGCGTCGGTGGCGCGCTCGACGAAGCGCTCCACCAGCACGGATTCGAGAACGGCGCGGATGTCGTACATGTCCTCGGCCTCGGCGAGCGAGGGTGCGCTGACGACGGCGCCGCGCTGGGGGACGACGGTGACCAGGCCCTCGCTGGTGAGTTCGCGCAGTGCCTCACGGACGGTGGTGCGCGAGACCCCGAGCTGTTCGATGAGTTCGCGTTCGACCAGGCGCTGTCCTGGCCGCAACTGGAAGTCGAGGATGGCTGCGCGCAGGGCCATGATGACCTGTTCTCGCAGCGGGGCGGCCACTCTGTCGACCGGCGATCCTGACCATGCTGCCACGGGGTTCGTTGTCGACATCAGGGGGCATCCTCACTGCGGGCGGTGACACAGATCATACCCGCGGGAGGGTGGGATCGTCGGGCAATCATGCAAAGGCGCCGCTCCGCTGACCTATATTATCGTCAGACAATCTGCGCGGGGCTCGCCCGGCGGATGCGGGCGTCGACGGAGGCGCGGAAAGGCGGGACGATGTCGTACGCGGGTCTGCAGGGGAAGGTGGCCATCGTCACCGGAGGAGCCGGCGGGATCGGCGCGGCCGTCGTCACGCGATTGTCCGAGGCGGGCGCAAAGCTCGTGGTCGTCGACATCGACGAAGCACGGGCGAAGGCGGCGGCGGACGCCGTCGAAGGGGAGGCCATCGGCGTCGGCGCCGACGTGTCGACGGAAGAGGGTGTCCGGACGTACCTCGACGCGGCACTCGGGGAGTTCGGCTCAGCCGATCTCCACCACCTCAACGCGGGCATCGCCGGAAAGCCGGGACTTCAGGTTCCCGACACCACCGTGTCGGAGTGGGACGCCGTCATGGGAGTGAACCTGCGCGGCCCTTATCTCGGCATCCGCGAGGCGATCCGCCACTACGCCGCCACCGGGACCACGGGGTCGATCGTGGTGACCGCCTCGATTGCGAGCCTGCGCGGCGCGGCCGACCTGCTGGCCTATACGACGTCGAAGCACGGCGTCATCGGGTTGGTCCACGGCGCGGCCGTGTACGCCGGGCCCGCTGGGGTGCGCATCAATGCGGTTGCGCCGGGCATCGTTCCGACGCCGATCTTCGGCGCAGCCGGGATCGAGGACATGAACCACCGCGCGAGCACGTCGCCGCTGCGCCGCGCGGGCACCCCCGATGAGGTGGCAGCCGCCGTGGCGTTCCTCCTCAGTGACGACAGCTCGTACATCACGGGTACCGTCCTGTCGGTGGACGGCGGGGCGAGCGTGCAGAACACCAACCGTTATGGCGGAGGGGCAGGCCTGTGGGATACCGCTGCGGTGGATGCCGACCTTCATCAGCTGTTCGGGAACCGCCCATAGATTGTCATACGGTATTTACATCACACAAACTGTCAGACAGGATGGGGGACACCCATCCGCGCTGTTTCAAGGGAGAAGCCGCCATGTACGTCATTACTGGTGTGGGCGGATACGTGGGAAACGCGGTCGCGGAGAACCTTCTCGCTTCCGTCCCCGCTGATCAGATCATCGTGACCAGCCGCAACCCGGACGTGCTCGAACGGTGGGCCGAACGCGGGGTCGCGGCTCGCGCGGCCGACTACGAGGACGCCGATTCGCTGCGGGCGGCCTTCGCCGGCGGAGATCGCCTGTTCCTGGTCTCCGCCATGGAGGCGGGCCCCAACCGCCAGCGCCAGCATCGCAACGCGGTGGAGGCGGCGAAGGATGCCGGCATCCAGCACATCATCTACACGTCGTTCATCGGAACAGAGCGGCCGGACGTGATGTCGCACGAGGTCGCGGACCACAAGTTCACCGAGAAGCTCATCATGGACAGCGGCATGAGCTGGAACATGCTGCGCAACAACCAGTACGCCGACGCGATGGCCGAGAACCAGGCCGCCATCGCCATCACGAGCGGTCAGTCGATCGGCAACACCGCCGACGGAAAGGTCGCCTTCGTGGCCCGCGACGATGTCGCCGCTGTGGCCGCCGAGATCCTCAAGGGCGCCGGCGAACCGAACACGGGGTACGACGTCACCGGCCCGGAGATGTTCACCTACCGGGAGGTGGGGGAGATGATCATCGAGCTCAGCGGGGCGCCCATCCAGATCGTCGACCTCAGCGATGACGAGATGTACGCCATGTGGGACGCCCTCGGGGTTCCGCGCGAGGCGACGGGTGACTTCTCCTCCTCGCCCGTTCCGTGGTGCAGCGACGGCATGGTCTCCTTCGGACAGATGGTGCGGATGGGCAGCATGGCGAAGGTCACCGACGTCGTCGAGCGGTTCACGGGGCGCAAGCCCCGGCGCCTGATCGACCTCATGCAGGAGCGCCGAGCCGGCTGGCCGTCGGCCCCGCAGGGGGTGGCCGGATGAGCGACGAGTACGAGGTCGTCATCGTTCAGTACGGCACACGACGAGGGCGCCGCTCCGAGGTCTTCCTGAACTACCACATCTACGGCCAGGACGATGCTCCGATCGGCATGGACTACTTCGTCTGGGTGCTCCGCAACGACGAGCGCACGATCCTCGTCGACACGGGGTTCTCGGAGGAAGGCGGACGCAACCGCCATCGCACGTTCGTGCGCGAGCTCCCGGAGATCTACGCGGCGCTCGGGATCGACACCGACGCCGAGCAGACGATCGTGGTCACCCACGCCCACTACGACCACATCGGCAACCTCGGCCTGTTCCCGCGCGCGCAGATCGTGATCGCCGAGTCGGAGTTCGACTTCTGGACCGGCGACATGGGCCGGCGCGCCCAGTTCCGCTACTCCACCGAGGACGCCGAGATCGATGAGCTGCGGGCGGCGCACGCGCAGGGCCGCGTGCGCACGTTCCGCGACCGGCTGGAACTCGCTCCCGGCGTCGAGCTGCTCGAACTCGGCGGGCACACGCCCGGCCAGTGCGCGGTGCGCGTGCGCACCTCGGAGGGCGATGCTCTGCTCGCGTCGGATGCCGTCCATTACTACGAGGAGTACGAGGACGACCTGCCCTTCGCGTTCGTCGCGGACCTGCCGAAGATGTACGCCGGGTTCGACCGCGTGCGGGCACTGATGGGCGACGGGGTGCGGCATCTCGTGTCGGGCCACGACCCCGACACACTGGGCCGATTCCGCAAGGTGGAGTCGGGACCGCTCGCCGGGGTCGCAGCGACCATCGGCACCGCCGGATCACGAAAGGGAACAGCATGACCGATCGCGTCGGATTCATCGGCCTGGGCAACATGGGAGGCCGCATGACGCGGCGGATCGTCGACGGCGGCGTTCCCGTGCTCGGCTTCGACATGGTGCGCGACGCCGTGACCGCCGCCGGCGCCGATCCGGCCGGAAGCGCCGTCGAGGTCGCCTCCCAGTCCGACATCGTCTTCCTGTCCCTCCCGGACAGCAAGGTCGTGGAGCGCGTGATCCTGGGTGACGAGGCGTTCATCCCGGCCCTCCGCGAGGGCACCGTCGTCGTCGACCTCAGCACCGCCGCACCCAGCTCGACCGTCCGCATCTCGGCGCTGCTGGCCGAGCGCGGCGTCGATTACGTCGATGCCGGGATCTCCGGCGGCGCGGCCGCTGCGGAGAAGGGCACGCTCACCCTGATGGTGGGCGGCTCGGCCGAGGCGCTCGAGCGAGCACGTCCCGTTCTGGCCCACTTCGCCACCGGCATCCACCCCATGGGCGCCTCGGGCACCGGGCACAGCATGAAGCTGCTCAACAACTTCCTCAACGCCATCAGCCTGTCCGCCACCGCGGAGGTCATGGTGGCCGCGAAGAAGGCGGGGCTCGACCTCGAGACCGTGCTCGACGTGCTCAACTCCAGCTCGGGCGTGAACTTCGCCACCCAGAACCGCTTCCCGAAGATCATCCACGGCGACTACCTCAAGGGCGGCCTCACGAACGCGCTCATGACGAAGGACGTGGTGCTCTACGTGGATCACCTCCACGAGCTGGGCGTGGCCTCGCTCAACTCCGCCGCCCCGCTGGCGGCCTTCGGACTGGCCAACGCGCTGGGCTATGCCGACGAGATCAGCAACCGCGTCGTCGACGCGATCGGCGACGTCTCGGGACACGTGCGCCTGACCGATCCCGCGTGAGCATCCCCGCTCGCGCGCCCCACACCCCCCTCCAGAACAGGAACAACCGCGACATGGCGAACAACGACGACCCCACCCGACGTGAGACATACGAGGACGGCCTCCAGGTGCGCCGCGAGGTGCTCGGCACCGCACACGTGGACCGTTCGCTGGGGCAGGTCACCGAGTTCTCCCGCCCCATCCAGGAGCTCGTCACCGAGTACTGCTGGGGTGCCGTGTGGACCCGGCCTGGGCTGGACCGCCGCACACGGAGCCTGTTGAACCTGGCGATGCTGTCGGCGCTCAACCGCGGTCACGAGCTCGGCGTGCACGTGCGCGGCGCGATCCGCAACGGTGTCACCCCGGAAGAGATCCAGGAAGCCCTCATGCAGGTCGCCGTCTACGTCGGGGTGCCGGCATCGCTGGAGTCGTTCCGCATCGCCGAGGCCAAGCTCGAGGAGATGAAGGCGGCGGGCGAACTGTGAGCGTCTCCACGGTCGGTTTCGTCGGCCTCGGCAACATGGGGACGCCCATGGCGCGCCGCCTGGTCGAGGCCGGGCATCGTGTCGTCGGCTTCGACATCGCGGAATCGGCGCGTGAGCGCCTCACCGCCGCGGGCGGCGAAGCCGTCGCGCGCGCAACCGACGTGGTCCGGGATGCGCAGATCGTCATCCTGATGCTGCCCAATTCCGACATCGTGGATGCGGCCGTGCTCGGCCCCGACGGACTCCTCGCTGCCGCTCCGGCCGGCACCCTGTTCGTCGACATGAGTTCGTCAGAACCCCTGCGCACGCGGGCCCTCGCCGACCTCGTTGCCGTCGGCGGCGCGCGACTCATCGACGCGCCGGTATCCGGAGGCGTCGGCGGTGCCGAGAAGGGCACGCTCACGATCATGGTCGGCGGCGACGCGGCCGACGTCGCCGAGGCCACGCCGGTGTTCGAGGTGCTCGGGCGACCGGCCCATGTCGGCGCGATCGGCGCGGGGCATGCGCTGAAGGCTCTCAACAACCTGATGTCCGCCGCGCACCTGTGGGTCACCAGCGAAGCGATGCTCACCGGGATGGCCTTCGGTCTCGACCCGAAGGTGATGCTCGAGGCGATCAACCGCTCGAGCGGTCGCAGCGGATCCACCGAGCACAAGTGGCCGAACTTCATCGTCGGGGAGACCTACGATTCCGGGTTCGGCCTGAGCCTCATGCTCAAAGACATGAAGATCGCCACGGGCCTCGCCGAGCGCCTCGGGGTGCCGCACGAACTGAGCGACGCGGCGGTCGCGCACTGGGCCACCGCATCCGAAGACCTCGGCCCGCGCGCCGATCACACCGAGGTCGCTCGCTGGCTGCGCGCCGAGAAGGCCCCCACGACGAAGGAAGGAGCCCAGCAATGACCGACGCCGAACGCCGCCAGCAGATCCGCACCGAGGTCGAAGAGACCGTCGGCGGATGGGACGGACGGCTGCAGGCCGTGCTCGACCTCGATCCCGAGTTCCTCTCCGCCTACGGGCGGCTCGCGGGGGTCCCCGATCGCACCGGCGCTCTCCCGGAGAAGGTGCGTCACTTCATCCGCCTGGCCGTCGCCGCCAACTCCACCCACCTCTATCTTCCGCCGGTGCGCGGCCACATCCGCCGGGCGCTGGATGCCGGCGCGACGCCGGCCGAGGTGATGGAGGTGCTCGAGTGCTGCGCGACGCTGGGAATCCACGCCATGAACATCGGTGTGCCGATCCTCGTCGAGGTGCTCGAGGAGGCCGGGATCCGCACCGAGGCGGCCGCGCTGACGGACTACCAGGAGAAGCTCAAGGCCGACTTCACCGAGAAGCGCGGCTATTGGCATGACTTCTGGAACGAGATCCTCGAGCTGGCGCCGGAGTTCTTCGACGCGTACACCGAGTTCTCCTCCGTGCCGTGGGTGAGTGGGCCGCTCGAACCGAAGGTGAAGGAATTCATCTACATCGCCTTCGACACCGCCGCCACGCACCTCTACACCTCGGGACTCAAGCTCCACCTGCAGAACGCGGTGCGTTATGGCGCGACGGCGCAGGAGCTCATCGAGGTCATGGAGATCGCCGCGACCCTCGGCATCCACGGCGTGCTCGAAGCGGCCCCGATCCTCGCCGAGGAAGCGGGACGATGAGCATCGCCCAGCGGGACGCGAGCTATGCCCTGCCGGCCGAAGCCGTGCAGCGCTTCCGCGAAGCGCTGGGTGATGAGGCGGTCGTGGTCGACGAGGCCGGCCGCGACGAGTACCGCGACCCGTACTGGCTTCCCGAAGACCGCACGTACGACTCCTCGGCCGTGCTGTACCCCTCCTCCACGGAGGAAGTGCAGGCGTTGGTCCGCATCGCGAACGACCTCGGTGTGCCGCTGTGGACGTCGTCGCAGGGCCGCAACAACGGCTACGGCGGGCCCTCGCCACGGGTGAAGGGCTCGGTTCTGGTGAGCCTGCGGCGCATGAACCGCGTGCTGGAGATCAACGACGAACTCGCCTACGCGGTCGTCGAGCCCGGCGTCACGTGGATGGAGCTGCACGCCGCCATCGAAGAGGCCGGTTACGACCTGCTCGTGTCGATACCGGACCTCGGGTGGGGATCGGTCATCGGCAACACGATGGACAGCGGCGTGACGTACCTGCCGCTGGGCATGGACTGGCAGGCCCCCACCGGCATGGAGGTCGTGCTCGCCGACGGATCGCTGCTGCGGACCGGCATGGGTGCCATTCCCGACTCCCCGTCGTGGCACGTCTACAAGCGCGGGCTCGGCCCGGTGCTGGATCCCCTGTTCGTGCAGTCCAACTTCGGCATCGTCACGCGCATGGGCTACTGGCTCATGCGCAAGCCCGATGCGTACGCGCCGCTCTTCCTCACCGTGCCCCGTGACGGGCAGCTGGAGCAGGCCATCGACATCCTTCGCGAGCTGCGCCTGGCCGGAGTCATCCGGGGCGTCCCGGTCATGCAGAACACCGTGACCCTCGCCTCGCACTTCCCCGAGCTCCTGGGCAAGATGCAGGGGGCGGACACGACGCTCAGCTCCGAGAAGCTCGACGAGATCGCCGATCTCACCGGCGTCGGCCGGTGGGGCATGCGCACCGCCGTGTGGGGGGATGCGGCGGTCGTGGCCCGCCACGTCGAGATGATCACGCACGCCTGGTCTGCCATCGAGGGATCTCGTGTGGACCACGCCCGCACCTACCGCCACGACGAGTGGGATCAGATCGAGCACTTCGTGGACAAGGTGCAGGGCGGCATCCCGAGCCTGGACATGCTCGAGGCGATGCCAGACAACGTCGGCCACGTCGGGTTCTCCCCGGCGGTGCCGCTGCAGGGCGCCGCGATCCGCGAGGTCGTCGATCTCCTCGAGGACATCGTCGTGCGGGAGGCGGGAGTGAACTTCGTCGTCGGCATCTGCGTCTCCAGCGAGCGCAGCGCGATCGTGGTCAGCGGCCTGGCCTTCGACGCATCCGATGAAGAGCAGTCCCGCACCGCCTACGCGACGGTCAAGACGATGGTCCGGGAGGCCGGCAAGCTCGGCTACGGCGAGTACCGGGCGCACCTGGATTTCATGGATCTCGCCGCCGAACAGTACTCGTTCAACGACTTCGCGTACCGCAGGTTCGTGGAACGCATCAAGGACGCCGTCGACCCGCGCGGCATCCTCTCACCGGGCCGGCACGGCATCTGGCCGGCGAACAGACGAAAGGACTGACATGGGAGCCCAACTCGACAGCGCCGTCGATGAACTCCGCGGCACGATCACCGGCACGGTGTATCTGCGTGGCGAAGAGGGATACGCGGCCGAGATCGGCGGGTTCAACCTGCTCTCGCCGAACAACCCCGATCTGGTCGTCACCCCCGCCGATGAGGCAGAGGTGCAGACCGTGGTGCGGTGGGCCGCCGCGCAGGGGACGACCGTCCATCCGCAGGCCACCGGGCACGGCGCGTACCGCCAGCTCGACTCCGGTGTGCTGTTGAAGACCAGCCGCCTCGACACCCTCGTCGTCGACGCGGAGAACGCACGATTCACCCTCGGTGCGGGGCTCACCTGGCAGGACATCGTCCCCGCCCTGCACGCCGCCGGACTCGGCGCGGTGACCGGCTCCGCCCGGACCGTCGGTGCGGTCGGCCTGGTGCTGGGCGGCGGTATCGGACCGCTCGGACGCACGCTCGGCATGGCCGGCGACTGGGTGCGCGGATTCCGCGTGGTCGACGGGAACGGCGACGTGCTCGTGGCGACCCCGACCGAGAACGACGACCTGTTCTGGGCGCTCCGCGGCGGCAAGGTCGGACTCGGCGTCGTCACGGAGATGACCGTCGAAGCCCCGCGCATGCCGTACGTCTACGGCGGCGGCATCTTCTACGCCGAGGAGGACATCGACCGCCTCGCCCACGCGTGGCTGGACTGGGTGCCCGGTCTGCAGGACTCGGCGAACACGTCGTTCGCGATCCTGCGCCTTCCCCCCGACCTCCCGGCTCCGCTGGGTGGCGCGACGGTGTTCCACATCCGCTTCGCGTACGTCGAGCTGGGTGCCACGAACGAGGAGCTCGCCGAGCGCGGCGAGGCGATCCTCGCCTCCTGGCGGGAGATCGCCGGCCCCGGCATCCTCGACACCGTCGGGATCCTGCCGAGCGACCGGATCGCCGAAATCCACTCCGAGCCCACCGACCCGCTGCCGCTGTGGGAGTGGGGCGACTTCCTCGGGAGGGTGGACCACGAGCTGATCGACGTGCTCGTCGAGAACGCCGGCGGGGGCGTCGCCTGCCCCCTCGCTACCGTCGAGGTGCGCTATCACGGTGGCGCGCTGGCCCGCGATCCCGAGCACCCGAGCGCGATCGGCGGACGCAAGGAGCCCTTCACGCTGCTCGTCCTGGGCGTGCCCATCGACGGCATCGCGCCCTGGGAGGTCGTCGAGGCCGCCGGCTACGCCATCCGCGACCGGCTGACCACCTACAGCGGCGCCGAGGTGAACTACAACTGGGCGGGCCACCCCACCGCCGAGGTCTTCCAGAACCGGCTGTGGTCGAAGGCGAACGCCGCGCGCCTGAGCGAGATCCGCCGCGCGCACGACCCCGCCGGCGTGTTCGAGTTCGGCAACTGACGTGACGAGCATCGCGGGACGCGTCGCCGTCGTCACGGGCGGAGCCTCGGGCATCGGCCGGGGCATCGCCGAGCAGTTGATCGCCGAAGGCGCGACTGTCGTGATCGCCGACATCGAGCGCAGGGCGCTGGAGGCGACGGCCGCGGACATCGGGGCCACCGGCATCCGCGTCGACGTGAGCGACCCCGCCAGCGTGGAGGGGCTGGCCGACGAGGTGGTCGACCGGTTCGGCTCGGTGGGGATCGTCGTGAACAACGCGGGAGTGGGACCCCTGGCGCGCATGGCCGAGATGACGCTGGATGACTGGCGCTTCCTGGTGAACGTGAACCTCTGGGGGGTCATCCACGGGGTCTCCACCTTCCTGCCGCGACTTCTGGCCAACCCGGATGGCGGGCACATCGTGAACACCGGATCGATGGCGTCGTTCTCGCCGATGTCGGGGGCCGGCGCCTACGCCGTGACCAAGTACGGGGTCGCCGCGCTCACCGAAGCTCTCGCCCTCGAGCTCGCCGAGGACGACGCGAACGTGCACGTCACGCTCCTCGCCCCCGGCACCGTGCGCACCAACATCAAGGCGAGCCTGCGCAATCGCCCTGCGGGGCAGGGTGGTGCGCTCGCCGACGTCGACATCTCCGAGGGTCCGGCGGGAGACCTCCGGTGGATCGACCCCATCGACGCGGGCCGCATCGTCACGCGGGCGATCCGCAACGACGACCTGTACGCGGTGACCCACCCGGACTGGTGGCACATCGTCGACGTGCGCCAGCAGGCGATCCGTGCGGCGTTCGAGAAATACCCCGTGGAGGAGTCATGAGCGTTTTCGGTGCTGCCGGAGTCCTGCGGCAGATCGGCGAGCCGTTCTCGATCGAACAGGTCGAGATGCTGCCGCTGGATCCCACCCGGGTGCTGGTGAAGACCCACGCGAGCCCGTTCTGCTCGACCGACGTGAAGAACTGGCAGGGCAAGCTCTACAAGATCCCGCCCACGATCCTCGGTCACGCCTCCATCGGCGAGGTCGTCGAGGTCGGCGCCGACGTGCGCGGTGTCTCCGTCGGCCAGCGTGTGGTCGTGCCGGGCACCCCCGAGTGCGGCCGCTGCTACTACTGCTCCATCGGTGAGCCGTGGCAGTGCTCCGAGCTGTTCGACCTGGGTGGGATCTACCCCGACATCGCCCGCGGTGCCGACGGCGCGCTCATCTCGTGCGCGGGATGCGTCGGCGGTTACGCGGAGTACATGTCGATCTCGGGCAACCAGGTGTTCCCCGTCGAGTCCGACCTGTCCTCCGAGGTGCTCTCGCTCCTCGGGTGCGGCGTCAGCACGGGCGTGGGCTCGGTAGAGAACGTCGCGCAGCTGGCCCCCGGCGAGTCGGTCGCGATCGTCGGCGCCGGCCACCTCGGACTGTGGATGCTGCAGGCTGCACGTCTGGCGGGAGCCGGAACGATCGTCGTCATCGAGCCGCATGAAGGGCGGCGCCTGCTCGCGGCCGACATGGGCGCCGACCACGTCATCGACCCGTCCGACGTCGACCCCGTCGCTGCCGTGCGCGACCTCACCGGCGGTCGCGGGGCCGATGTCGGACTCGAAGCAGCCGGTCCCACCGCATCCCAGCGCACGGCGGTGGAGGCGACGCGTCGCGGCGGGCGCACCGTGCTCACCGGGTTCGAGATCGGTGGCGCGCAGCTCACGCTGCCGCAGGTGGAGACGGCTCTGCAGAGCCGCCGCATCCTCAGCTCCCAGAACGGGCAGCTGCACATGCGCAGCGACCTGCAGCGCTACGCGGGTCTGCTCGAGCGCGGGCGACTGGACCCTGCGCCCATCCTGACGCGGACCTACGCGCTGTCCGAGCTCGACTCGGCCCGCGACCGGTCCGGGTCGCTCGAAGACGTCTGCGGAGTCATCGTCTTCGACCACTGAGCCCCCTCGGGCTGAGCTCCCGAAGGCTCAGCCCGAGGGCCTGTCCCTGATCCGCTCGGTGCGCGCGGATCAGGCGCGGTACTTCGCGGGCCAGATGCCGTGCCGGCCGGGGGAGAGGATCCCTCCGGGATCGACAGCATCCTTGATGGCCTCGGCGAACCGGCGGTACGCGTGGTCGCCGAAGGAGTACTGCGCCGCGGCGTCATCCATGAAGTCGAGGTGGGCGCGGTATTCGCCGTACCCCATCGCGCCGACCTCGGCGATGAGCTCGCGGACCGTATCGAAGGTCGCACGCACCTGCGCCTCATCCCGGCGGTCGAAGCTCATGGCGCTGACGATCATGGCGCTGCGGTCGTTGGTCGGGAAGATCGCGCACACGAAGTTCGCGCCCGTCCGCGCCACCACGCGCTCCTTGATCCGGTCGATCACGCGCACGACCTCGCCACCCTGCAGCGGCACGACCGGCGAGAACCCGACGTGGCCGACCCAGTCGGGCATCTGCTCCATCATGTCCATCGAGGGGATGCCGGCGGAGATCTTCTGCATGAACGTGGTGATCTCGCCCCAGTTGTCCGGGGTGAACCGGCCGAGCACGTCGACGCGGGCGCCGTCGATGTCCGACCACGCCTCGCGGATGCGCGACAGGTGGTGCTCCACGACCGGCTCATCACCCCACAGCGCCGTGCGTACGCCCCAGCGGCCGATGCCGGTTGCATCCGCCAGCTCGTCGAGGCGCTCCTCGGACCACGTCGGGTCCGCACCGGGGAACATCCCCATGTGCTCGGGGAACTGGGTGCCCATGGTGATGAGGTTCTGCAGGTTGGGCACGCCGCGGATGATGCCATCCAGACGCAGCTCGCGGATGATGTCGACGGCCTGCCCGAGCTGCGCGTCGCGCGGCACCGACAGGTAGAGGGGCAGATAGGACCGGGGGCGGCGTTGCAGCCACACGCCCATCCGCGTCACGATGCCGTAGTTGGACTGCGTGAACAGCGGGTCCAGCGTCGGGCCGAGACCCCGCTTGAACAGGTGCCACGACGCGCTGTCGGGGATCGCCCCCATCCCGGTGCGCATGAGCGACCCGTCGGCGAGCACGACCTCCATGCCGGTGGGTGCCTGGTAGTCGCTTCCCAGCGGCAGGTAGGTCATGCCGTTGTCGAGCGAGTTGCCGATGATCGAGCCCCACCCGATGTCGGGTACCGAGAGCATCAGCTCGTCACCGAGCTCGTGCAGCGCCTCATGAAGGTCGAGCCAGCGGACGCCCGGCTCCACGACGGCGTAGGCGAGTTCGGTGTCGATGTGCAGGATGCGGTTCATCCGGCGCAGTCCGATGAGGAGCGACCCGCTCACCCGCGGGGACGGACCGCCGTAGCCGTTGTTGCGTCCCTGCGACGACGTCCACACCGGGATGCCGTGGCGCCCGGCGATGCGGACGACCTCCTGCAGTTGCTCGACGCTGTCGGGGAAGACCGCGCCGCAGGAGTCGTACGTGCGATCTTCCTGGAACCAGTACGGGTCACGGTAGGTGTCGCGCTCCTCCTGCGTGAACAGGGTGTTCTCGCGGCCGACGACGGCCACGAGTTCGTCGCGCGCCGCCTCCGGAAGCACCGGCGCCGCGGACGCGACGGGGTCTGTCATCGCGTGCCCTCCGCCTGCTGCGCGGCGTCGTAGTCGGCCTCGGAAACCTCCTCCAGCCAGACCGTGTCGCCGAGGGTGATGGCGGTGTGACCCATCAGGGACTCGGCGGTGCCGCCGTGCCAATGGCGTTCGCCGGGCTCGATCCACACGGTGTCACCCTCGGTGATCACGCGCGGCTGGCCGTCGGCCCCGCACACCAGGCCCCGGCCGCGGAACACCTGCAGGATCTGTCCCTGCGAGTGGTGGTGCCAGTAGGTACGCGCGCACGGCGTGAAGATCACGTTGTTGATCTTCACGTCAGGGGAATCGGTGATCACCGGATCCATCCACACTTCTCCGGTGAACGTGCCGCTGGCGCGTCCGGAGGCGGATCCTGATCTGCCCGGAATGAGTCGCATCTGGGTGCCTTTCTTCGAACGTCATCGTCCGGATTGTCAGACAGTACTATACCGCGCGGCAGAGATAGTTGTATGTGTTGTAACTAAAAGCTATCATCGCTACGCGGCCGTGCGGTCGCGATCGAAGACGCGAAGGAGCTCGACGATGAACACTCTCGACACCCCCATCGAGCCGCCGTCCAAGGGGGAGTTCCGCGACGTGATGGGCCGGTTCGCCAGCGGCGTGACCGTCATCACCACGCGCGAGGGAGATGTCGATTTCGGCGCGGCCGCCAGCGCCGTCAGCTCCCTCTCCGACGAACCGCCGATGATCCTCATCTGCCTCAACGTCACCTCCTCCACGGCGCAGGCGATCACCCGCACCGGCACCTTCGCCGTCAATGTCCTGGCCGAGGACTCCGCACCCATTGCGCAGCGGTTCGCCAGCAAGGGCGCCGACAAGTTCCAGTCGATGGCCCTCGAGCGCGGCCACGGCGGGGCTCCGCTCCTGTCGGGCTCCATCGCGCAGTTCGAATGCGTGGTGGAGGACTCCGTGCGCGGGGGAACCCACCTCGTCTTCCTGGCGCGTGTCGTTCGCGTGACCTCCCACCCCGGTAACCCGCTGGCGTATTTCCGTGGATCGTTCGGAACGATGGAGACCGCCCCGGACTCCGCGGCCCTGCGTGCCGTGCGCGACTACGTCGTGAATACGGTCACCGATCAGTCGGTGCCCCTGGATGCGGAGGCCATCGCCGAGGCCCTCGAGATCGAGGTCGGCCGCGCCTTCCGCGCCCTGGTCGCGCTCGTGGATGAGGGGCTCGTCCGCCGCTCGGGTGCCACCTTCGAAGTGGAGCCGGTGCCCGACCAGGTGATCTTCGACTACTACGCCGCCAAGCTCGCGATCGAAGTGGGCGCGGCCTCACAAACGGTCGGCCGGCTCGGCGAGGATCAGCTGGCCGAGCTCCGCCGGCTCATGGAGGACACGCTCCAGTACGTGCACGATGACGAGTTCGTCGACCCGGAGGGGTGGATCCGGTCCAACGCGGCGTTCCACGAGTATCTCGTGACGCTCGCCGGCAGCGTCATCCTCACCGAGACGTACAAGGGCTTGCGCCTCCCGTCGCTCGAGCTGCGCACCATCCGCCAGTCGACGAAAGCCACGTCGAAGCTTCTGGATGACCACTCCGCGATCGTCGAGGGCTACGAGTCCGGTGACGTGGCTAAGGTGCTGGAGACCCTGGCCCTGCACGCTCGCCGCCCGCAGGAGAGCCGGGCCGCCGTCGCGTCCTGACGGCTCCGGTCCGCGCTCCCCGCCCCCCGGCCCGGTCCGCGCGCCGGCCCGCGCCCCGGCGCGAAATCAGGAGATGCGGCGGAGGCAGGACGATTTCGGCCGGATCCTCCTGTGTCGGCCGCATCTCCTGAACTCGGCGCGCGACGTAGCGCCCGCGCCGCGGACTGTGCGCGGCGTGGCGCTGTGACGCTCGGCACGCACCGCGTCCTGAGGCCGCGGCGTCCTGAGGCCGCGCCGTCCTGACGCCCGCCCCGGGGCCGCCGGCCCGCACGCCTCCGGCCCGCACGCCTCCGGCCCCCCCCGCCGCCCGGCGCGAAATCAGGAGATGCGGCGGAGGCAGGACGGTTTCGGCCGGATCCTCCTGTGTCCGCCGCATCTCCTGAACTCGGCGCGCGACGGCGCCGGGCGGGCGCGGGTGGCGGGGTCACATCACCATGCCGCCGTTGACGTTGATGGTCTGACCGGTGATGAACTGCGCCTCATCCGAGCAGAGGTAGACGATCGTGGCCGCCATCTCCGACGGCGGGACCACCCGCGGGATCGGCTGGAGCTGCACGAGTGAATCGAGAAGCTCCTCGTCCTGCGGAAGCATCGCGGTGCGGGTGGCGGCGGGCGCGACGGCGTTGACGCGGATGTTCTCGCTGCCGACGAGGGCCGCGATAGCCCGGGTCATCCCGAGCACGCCGGCCTTCGACGCCGGGTAGGCGGCCTGCAGGGGGTACGGGGCGAGCGCGCCGACGCTGGAGATCGTGACGATCGCGCCGCCGCGCTCGCCGACGCGGCGGATCAGCGGCAGTGCCGCGCGGACGCAGTAGAAGGTTCCGGTGAGGTTCACCCGGATGACGAGGTCCCAGGCGGCGTCGTCGATCGTGGACGGATCGGGGTCGCCGCCGCGTTCGGTCAGCCGCCACGGAGCATCCGCGATGCCTGCCGCGGTCACGAGGGCGTCCAGGCGTCCGTGCTCCGCCTCGATGCGCGCGAAGGCCGCGTTGACGGCGCCGCTGTCACCGACGTCGACGGTCAAGGGGGTGACTCCGGAGTCGGCGGGCCACGCCTGCGCCAGCGCGTCCGCGGACAGATCCAGGGCGTACACGACGGCCCCCTCGGCGCGAAGCCGATCGGCCACCGCGAACCCGATGCCCTGTGCGGCGCCGGTCACGGCAGCCACACGCCCCTCGAACCGCCGCATCCCCGGCCACGCGTCGCTCTGCGAGAACCCTGTGTCGCTCATCTTCGAACCTGCCCTTGCGCCAGTGTCTGATTGTCGTACGATAATCGCATCTGCAGGGCGTCGGGCACTCGACTCGGCCGCGCCCCGATCGACTTCGAAGGAGAAATCGACGTGCACACCTTCAGCCGCCCGCGGACGGCCACGCTCTCGGTCGAGCGCGTTGCCGTCTCCGGCACCTGTCCGAACTGCGGCAGCGCCGACCTGAGCCGCTACCGCGTCTTGAGCGAAGGTGGCTGGTGGGATGCGGTGAAGTGCCAGGACTGCCTCCACTCCGTGGAGCGCACCCAGGCGCCCCCGCTCGGCAGCTTCGTGCCGCTGGGGACGACCGTCGAGGGCCTGTCGGGAGGAACGCGATGATCGGGGTCGACGTCGGCGGCACGTTCACCGACGTGGTGTCCATTCGCGACGGCCGCGTGGAGGTCACCAAGGTCCCGAGCGGCCGCACCGACCCGGCCGCGTCGGTCATCGAAGGCGCCCGGCGCCTCGGCGTCGACCAGAGCGCGGTGTTCAATCACGCCAGCACGATGGGGCTGAACGCGGTGCTCGAGCGCCGTCTGCCGAAGGTGGGGCTGCTCACGACCGACGGATTCCGTGACGTGCTCGACCGCGGCTCGGTGCACCGGCCCCTCGACGCGCAGACCGACCCGTCGTGGCGCCGCACGTTCGGCGACGCGGCGCGGCCGCTCATTCCGCGGTACCTCCGCCGCGGGGTGGTCGAGCGGATGACCGCGCAGGGCGATGTGCTGCTCGAGCTCGACGAGGCGCAGGCGCGGCACGAGCTGGAGATCCTGGCCCGGTGCGAGGTCGAGGGCGTGGCCATCTGCCTGATCAACGCGTACGTGAATCCTGCCCACGAGGAACGCCTCCGGGAACTCACCCGTGAGGTGCTCGGCGACGACATCGAGGTGTCGATCTCCTCGGCCACCTCGCCGCTCGCCAAGGAGTACGAGCGATCCTCCACCACGGTGGTGGACGTCATTATGAAGCTGCTCTTCGGCGGCTACGCCACACGCCTGAACGCGGACCTGTCCGGCCTCGGATTCGGTGGCCAGCTGAACTTCGCCGACTGCGCGGCCAACCTCCTGCCCTGGGAGGAGGCGCTGCAGCGACCCTTCCGCATCCTGTTCGCCGGCCCCGCGGCGGGCACGGTCTCCAGCGGCCACCTCGGTCGGGCGATCGGCCGGTCGAACATCCTGTGCGCCGACGTGGGCGGCACCTCCACAGACGTGTCGATCATCATCAACGACAAGCCGTTCGTCCAGAACACCTTCGAGATCGAGCACGACCTCATCATCAACGCGCTATCGACCGAGGTCTCGAGCGTCGGTGCGGGCGGCGGCAGCCTCGTGACCATCTCGTCGGCCGGCGGCATGCTCGTCGGTCCGGGCAGCGCGGGGGCCGAGCCCGGACCCGCGTGCTACGGCCGCGGCGGCACGCAACCGACGGTGACGGACGCCGCGTTGCTCATCGGCATCCTCGACCCCGACGGGTTCGCCGGGGGCGAGCTCACGCTCGACTCCGCCGCCGCACGCCGCGCCTTCGATGCGCTGGACACGCCGATCCCGTTCGCCGAGCGCGTCAGCACGGCGTACCGGCTCGCCGTGGCACACATGGCCGAGGAGATCCTCAACGTGGCCGTCCGCCACGGCGTGGACGTGCGCGACTTCTCGCTCATGGCGTACGGCGCCGCGGGCGGGATGCTGCTGCCCGCGGCCCTGGACCTCCTGCCGCTCCGCGAAGTCGTGATCCCGCCGCATCCGGGGCTGTTCTCCGCCCTCGGGCTGCTCTCCGCCGACCAGGTGTTCCACGAATCGGAGAGCGCGTACGTCGTCTTCTCGCCCGACTCGGCCGATCAGATCGCCGCGGTGTACGACGCGATGGAGGCCCGGCTGCGCGACCGCCTCGGCGATGCGGCCGAGGGGCTGCCGGTGCGCCGGAGCTTCGACGGGCGCCTCGTCGGGCAGAGCTGGGAGACCCCGTTCGTCGGGATCCCCGACGAACCCATCACCGCGGAGTCGATCCTCGACGTGGTCGCCGGCTTCCACGACACGTACGAATCCCGCAACGGCAACCGCTTCGACGGGTTCCCCGTGGAGGGGGTGACCTACCGCGTGGAGATCGTCGTCCCGGCCGAGAAGGTCGAGTACACGCCCGCTGCCGCACGCGAGTCGTTCCCAGCGACACCGGAGGGCACGGTGACCCTCGAGTACCTCACCGAGCAGCCCATCCAGGCCGAGTGGTACCGACGCGAAGCTCTCGAGGTGGGGGCGACCGTCACCGGACCCGCCGTCATCCGAGAGGAGCTCAGCACCACCTTCCTCATGCCGGGCCAGACGGCGGTCATCGGCCGCTGCAGAGAGATCGTCATCACCTCGGGGAGGACCGCGTGAGCACCATCGACACCGCACCGCAGAGGCGCACGCTCCTCCGCGACCTCGACGTCGCCGCGTTCCGGGACCGCTACGACTGCGACCGCTACACCGCCACGGTGCTCGGCAACCGCTTCGACTACCTCGTGGAGCACATGAGTGCGCGCCTGCTGACCGGCGCCTTCTCGCCGGTGCTCCGCGACTTCTACGACCTCGCGTGCACGATCGCCGGCCCGCCCGAGCTCGACTATCCGGTCCCCGCCGCCAGCAACGGCATCGTGCTGATGGCCGGCACGACGATCGACGCCGTGCCGAACATGGTCGGAGAGTTCGGTGTCGGCCGGCTGCGGCCGGGCGACGTGCTCATCGCCAACGACCCGTACCGCACGGGCAACCACAACAACGACCTGGTCTTCACGCGCCCCGTCTTCCGCGAGGGCCGCATCGTCGCGTTCGTGACGCTCAATGCGCATCAGCTCGACATGGGCGGCACCGTCCCCGGCGGGTTCAGCGCGACCAAACAGAACGTCTTCGAGAACGGTCTCGTCCTGTCGCCTCGGCTGCTGGTGAGCGAGGGCGTCAATGTGCCCGAGAACTGGAGCGTCATCTTCGACAACGTGCGCATGGCCGAGGTGCTCTACCCCGACATGCTGACGGTGTGCTCGAGCCTGGAGCTCGGCGAGACGCTCGTGAACGAGTCCATCGACCGCTACGGACTGCCGGCGTTCCACGGCGCCATGCGGTACGCGACCGACGTCGCCGCCGAGCGGATGGCCGTCGGGATGGCGGAGCTTCCCGACGGCGACTGGGAGGCCGAGCACGGGGTGGACTGCGATGGCATCGACGACACCGAGTCGTACCCCGTGCACGTGGCCATCCGCAAGCGCGGCGACCGCATCGAGGTCGACCTGTCGGGCACGCACCGCCAGGCGCGCACGTCGATCAACGCCACCGTGTGGGAGGTCAAGACCGCCATCGGGGTCGCCCTGAAGTACAACTTCGATCCCCGCGGCCGCTTCAACTCCGGCCTGTTCCGCAACATCGACATCGTCATCCCCGAGGGCAGTGTCGTCTCGGCACTGCCTCCGGATGGCGCGGTGTTCCTGTACTTCGAACAGAGCCAGGTCATCCTGGCCACCGCGCTCATGGCGCTGGAGAAGGCCATGGGTGATCGGGCCATCGCCGGCGATCGAGGGGGGACGAACCTGCACACGGCGTTCGGCGCCTGGCCGGACGGAAACCCGTGGGTGTCGGCCATGCAGTGCGGGGGCGAGATCGGGCCCTTCGGCGCGAACCGGCACGGCGACGCCGACACGCAGTGCATGTCGTACCTCGCCAACGGCGTCGCGCCATCGGTCGAGGCCGTGGAGAAGGACAGCCCCGTCGTCATGCTCCGCCACGAGCCGGTGCCCGACACGGCGGGGCCGGGCTACCACCGGGGCGGCAACGCGATGCTCCGCGACACCCTCTGGCTCACGGATGCCGCGCACTCCATCATCGAGCTGCGGCACAAGTCGGTCACCGGCTTCGGCGTGTATGGCGGCGGTCACGGCGTCAACGGCGGCGTGTGGATCTATCCGCCGACCGGCGAAGGAGCCCGCAACGTTCCCGCCACGGGCCCCGACTCCTTCCGCGACGGCACGCCCTGGGCAGGTGTGCTGGACCCGGAGAGCCACGCGCCCTCCCGGCACGGCCAGTACCACTACCCGTTCTCGTCGGCCAATGTCAGCACGGCGAACTCCGTGCTCCGGTACATCACCAACGGGGCCGGCGGGTGGGGCGACCCACTGGAGCGCGATCCCGACCGGGTGCGCGTCGACGTCCGCGACGAGTACGTCACCATCGAAGGCGCCGCCCGCCTCTACGGCGTCGTGGTGACCGGCGATCCCGCCGAAGACCCCGAGGGTGTTGCCGTGGATGAGGCGGCGACGGCCGCCCTCCGGGCGCGCATGCGGGCAGCATCCCGATCGTGATCGAATTTATATATACCCGTTGAAACCTCCTGTGTAGGATTGCCCCACTGTCCGACAATGCGGTCGGACCATGACAACGAAGTCAGGGAGACAGTCACATGCGCAGAGGAATCAAGAGCGCTCTGGGAATCGGCACGGTCTTATCCATCGTCGCGCTCGCAGGGTGCGCGGGAGGCGGCGGAGAGACCGAGCCGGGCGGTCCCGAGGGATCCGGCGACGTCGAGCTCACCTACATGGACGAGGAAGGCAACTGTGCCGCCGGCCCCGCGGACGGCGTCGAGTTCGAGGCCGCTCAGGAGTACATCGCGTCGTTCGGCGAGCCGGTGGAAGAGCTGCTCTTCACCGAACCGCTGCCCGAGCCGGTGAGCCCCGACACCACGGTCGCGTTCCTCAACAATGACACCGCCGTCGCCGGCATCATGTACTCGTTCATGGAGCAGGCGGCCGCGGGTGCGGGTGTCGAACTCATCAACGTCAGCACCGGCACCGACGCGCAGAGCATCAACTCCGCCCTCAACTCCGTCGTGGAGATGAACCCCGACGTCGTCATCGCCGTCGCCAACGACGCCGTCTTCTGGCAGGACCAGCTCCAGGCCCTGATGGACAACGACGTCGCCATCGTCTACGCCTCGCAGCCGAACGCGGAGGAGTTCGGTCTGAACGACAGCCTCGGCGGTTACAACGTCTCCCTGGTCAACGGCAAGGTTCTCGCCGACGCTGCGGTCGCCTTCACATGCGGCACGGGCAGCGAGTTCGTCTTCTACAACATCCCCGAGCTGGGCTTCTCGCAGATCCAGCTCGAGGCGACGCAGGAAGAACTCGCGACGATCTGCCCCGACTGCAACCTGCGCGTCGTCGACATCTCCATCGCCGACCCGAGCCCGGCGGACAAGATCGTCAGCGACCTGCAGACGCACCCCGAGACGCAGTTCTTCGTGACGCCCGCCGACCAGTTCCAGGTCGGGCTCGCGGAGAAGGCCGGCCTCGCGGGCCTGGAGAACGCGTATGGCATCGGACAGTCTTCGCTGCCGCCGAACATGCAGCAGATCGCGGACGGGCTGCAGACCGCCGGGTTCGGCGTCGACCTGAACATCTTCATGTGGATGCTGCTGGATGAAGGCTTCCGCAAGATGCAGGGCGTGTTCACCGAGTACGAGGACTGGGAGGCCGTCGGCCGCTCCGTCTCGCGCGTGATCACCCCGGCGAACGCGGAGGACTACCTGCAGGGCTTCGTCGCCTTCCCGGGTATGGAAGAGGAATTCACGACCCTGTGGGGCGTGACCAAGTAACCCGATCCGAGGGGGCGTCGCGGATCCCGCGGCGCCCCCTCGCTCATCTGTGAGAAAGGCATGAGCATGCCGGACATGCCAGCAGGAATGCTCCTGGACTTCGCGGCGCAGCTGCTCGGGGACGAGCACGTCTCGCGCGGCGACGACCTGGACGACTACCTGGACACCTATGCCCTGGGAGACCCCGGGAAGTTCGCGCCGGCCGGGGCGGTGCGCCCCGCCAGCACCGAGGAGGTGCAGGCCATCGTCCGCGAGGCGAACGACCTGGGCGTCGCGCTCTGGCCGTTCGGCCGCGGCAAGAACTTCGGGTACGGCGGGCCCGCACCGCGCGTCTCCGGCAGCGTCACGGTGGACCTCTCCCGCATGAACCGTGTGCTGCACGTCGATGACGAGACCGCGTACGCGATCGTCGAACCCGGGGTGCGGTTCTTCGACCTCTACGACGCACTCCGCGAGCGTGGCTCGCGGCTGTGGGCCTCGGTTCCCGACCTCGGGTGGGGGAGCGTCGTGGGCAACGCCCTGGAGCGCGGCTACGGATACACGGCGCACGGTGACCACCAGCAGTTCATCTGCGGGATGGAGGTCGTGCTGCCGACCGGCGAGATCATCCGCACGGGTATGGGCGCCCTCCCCGGGTCCGAGGCGTGGGCGCTGTACCGCGGAGGCTTCGGCCCGGGCCTGGAGGGCCTGTTCCTCCAGTCCAACCTCGGAATCGTGACGAAGATGGGCGTGTGGCTGATGCCGCGCCCGGAGGAGTTCGCTGCGTGCCGGCTCGCGATCGAGCGCGAGGAGCAGCTTCCGCAGCTCGTGGATGTCATCCGCGAGCTCAAGCTCGACGGAACCATCGACGGCGTCGTCAATGCCGCCAACGCGGTCGGGGTGGCCGCCGGGATGGCTCCGCGCGAGCGGTGGTACGACGGCGACGGGATCGTCCCCGACGACGTCGTGGATGTGATCGCCGGTGACCTCGGGCTCGGCCGCTGGAACATCAAGTGCGCCGTGTACGGGACCCCCGCGATGCTCGATCTCAAGTTGGCGCGGATGCGTGCCGCCATCGAGGACATTCCCGGCGGCAGCGTCGTGGTGAATCGCTACGCGGGTGACACCCCCGCCGCTGACATCCCGCCGCTGGATCACTTCGCCGCCGGCATCCCCGGCATGATCCTCGCCGACGGAGTGCGGTGGCGGGCGAACGGCCCCACCGGCGCGCACATCGGGTTGTGCCCGGTGTCACCCCTCACCGGGACGCACGTGGCCGCGGTCTCCCGCATCATGCGCCAGCACATCGAGGCCGCCGGATTCGACTACATCGGCGGATGGCTCGCCACCGAGCGTCATGCCGTCAACGTGCTCATGATCTTCTTTGACGCGGCCGACGTCGAGGAGTCGCGAAAGGTGGCGCAGGCCTTCGCCGAACTCGTCCCGATGCTCGCAGAGCACGGGTACGGCGAGTACCGCGCGCATCTGGAGTTCATGGACCTCGTCGCCGACCAGTTCTCGTGGAACGACAGCGCGCTGCGGGAGTTCACCCGGACGCTGAAGGATGCCGTGGATCCCCGCGGCATCCTCGCGCCGGGCAAGCAGGGCATCTGGCCCCGCAGCGGCCCGGCGGCCCGCCCGTGATCCGCACGCGGGCCCTCGTCGCCCGGGGCGACGGATCCCGTCCGCGCGTGATCGACGTCGACCTGCGCCCGCCGGGGGAGCGGGAGTTGCTGGTCGAGATCATCGCCGCGGCGGTATGCCGCACCGAGCTGCTCACGATCGATCGCCGGAGTGCCGATCCGGACGCAGCCCCCGGCCCGCCCACGATCCTCGGGCACGCTGCCGTGGGCGTCGTGTCCGCGGTCGGCGGCGACGTGGAGCGGGTGCGTCCGGGACAGCCCGTGATCGTCACCGGCACGCGCCAGTGCGGTCGATGCTTCTTCTGCACCCATGGCGCACCGGGGGCGTGCGACGAGATCTTCCGGTACATGACCCGCGAGATCGGCACCGCCGCGGACGGCGAGGAGATCTTCTCCGACGGCGGGATCGGCACGCACGCCGAGCGCATGGTCTTCCCCGAATCCAACGTGGTGCCCATCCGCGGCGGTGCCGACCCGCGCCACCTCGCGATGCTGGGCTGCGGCATCCCCTCGGGTGCCGGCGCCGTGAGCGAGGTCGCGAAGGTGCGCTCCGGAGAATCCGTGGCGGTCTCCGGATGCGGGCACGTCGGCCTCTGGATGATCCAGGCAGCCCGAGCCGCCGGAGCCGGCACCATCATCGCCATCGACCCCGATCCCGCGCGCCGCGACATCGCGCTCGCCATGGGAGCGACTCGTGTGCTCGACCCCGGTGACGCCGTGGTGCAGCAGGTGCGGGCCCTGACGGAAGGCCGTGGCGTGGACGTCGGACTCGAGGCGGCCGGCACCACCACAGCGATGGAGCAGTCGTTCGAGATGACCCGATACGGCGGACGCGTGGTGCCCACGGGCCTCGAGAGCGAGGTCGCCCGGGTGAGTCTCAACAACCTGCAGTACTCCCTCGGCTCGCGCACCATCACCGGCGCGCAGTGCGGGGGCGGCGACGTTTTGTCGCTCGTGCCGCGGCTGGAGCGGATGCTCGAGGACGGGATCCTCGATGCCCGGTCGATCCTCACGGCCGAGCGCAGCCTGGAGGACGCCGCCGAGGTCTACGACCTGCTCGCCCTCCCCGCCCACCTGACCGGCGTGCTGATGATGCGCGGCGGCGGTCAAGGACGTGCGACCCACTGAGGTTCCGCGGGTAATGCGTGGTGGCGGACGTGGCGGTGCGGGACCGCGGTGTGGTGACGTGAGAAGCAGCAGAGAAGGAGAACGATGTCGACGACGACACGCGAAGCGGTTCCGAGCGCGGACGAGGTCGTCGCGCGGGCGCGATCGCTGAAGGAACTCATCCGCGACCAGCAGGATGCGGCGGAGGAGCGCGGCCACTACACCGAAGCGGTCCACGAGCGCATGATCGAGCTCGGTCTCTACCACCTGCTGACTCCGCGGCGATATGGCGGATATGAGGTGTCGCTGAAGACCTGGCTGCGCACGGTCATGGAGATCTCGTCCGGAGACCCGGGCACCGGGTGGTGCTATTGCCTCGGGCACTCGCACAACATCCAGGCCGCCTCCCTCTTCGGCCAGCGCGTCCAGGATGACCTCTTCGGCACCGCGGCGGGCTACTTCCGTGCGTCCCACAGCCTCGCACCGGCCGGCGTCGCCGTCCCCGTCGAGGGCGGGTACCGGCTCACGGGCGTCTCCCGGTACCAGTCCGGCTCCCCGTACTCGACACATGCGATCGTGCTGGTGCGGGTGGCGGACCCGGCATCCGAGGGGGCAGAGGGGGCTCCGCAGGCCCTGCAGGCCATCATCCCGGCGGAGCAGTTCCGGCTGCTCGACGATTGGGGCGGCGGCCGAGTCCTGGGGATGCGGGCGAGCGGGTCGAACTCCGTCGCGTTCGACGACGTGTTCGTTCCCGCCGACCGGATGGTGCCGCCCACGTGGGCGGGGCAGACCCCGCCGGAGGAGACCGGAGCCGGCGTGCACGGCAACCCGATGTACATCGGCAGCGTGCAGACGTTCCTCGGCGCCGAGCTTGCCGCCGTCATGGTGGGTACCGCCCGGGCCGCGATCGACGAGTGGACGGACCTGTCCCGCACGCGGATGAGTCCCCTTCCGCCATTCGTCCCCCGTGATCACGACCCGGCGAGTCAGCGGATCCTCGGCGAAGCCACGGTCAAGGCGGATGCGGCCGAAGCGATGCTCCTCCAGGTGGCGGAGACGATCGAGCGCTGGTCGGCAGACTTCGCCGCAGGCACGGCGCCGCTCACGCGCGGCATGGACACCCGCCTGAACGGGCTGAGTCTGGAGGCCGGGCGACTGGCGGCTGAGGCGGCCGAGATGCTCGTTCAGTCGGCGGGGTCTTCCGAGGCGCGTCCGGGTCGCCGGATGGAACGCTACTCGCGGGACGTGCAGATGTACCGCACGCACGCGGCCGCGCAGTACGGCGCGTGGATGCAGGGGATCGGTGCCACCGTCCTCGGTGTGCAGGAGTCGGCCTTCGACCTGCCGAAGGTTCCGACCGGAACGGAAGGAAAATGACGATGGCCGGAATGCTCTCCGTGGAAGCACGTCAGGCGGTGCAGGATCTTCTCATCGACCTCAATTGGGCGCTGGACACCGGCGACGTCGAGCGCTTCGCGGGCGTCTTCTCCCCGGACGCCGACTTCGTCGTCGAGTCGGACGACGATCGTCACCGGATCGAAGGACGGGACGGGATGGTCGCCGACTTCCGCGCCCGTCTCGCCTCGTCTGCGGGCGGCTCACAGCACCGGGTGACGAACAGCCTGTTCGTGCCGGGAGCCGATGGGTCCTGCACCGTGTGGTCGTACTGGTCCACCAGCGTGCGCTCGCCGCAGACGGGTGAGGTGGATCTCGCCGCCAGCGGGTGGATCTGCGACCGCCTCGAAGAGGAGGCGGGGAACTGGGCGATCCGGCACCATCACGTGACCATCTGGCGCGACGGGATGACTCACCCGCTCTCGGGCGCCGCCTGCTGCTGATCCGCCGTCTTCCACACCTCGCGGGCCGCGGCGATCACGGCGCGCGTGGCCGGAGACGGCCGCATCCGACGTGACCACGCCAGCGCGACGTGCTCGACGGGGAGTCCGGTCTCCAGAGGGCGCACAGCGAGTGCGCGGCCCTCGTGGCTGACGTCTCCGTACGGGCGGTGGATGTGGATGGTGTAGCCGAGCCCGCGGCCCACGAGCGAGCGCGCCAGCTCGGAGCTCGGGGAGCGGAACGCCACTTTCGGCGACAGGCCGGCGGTGTGGAACATCGATGCCGCGTGGGTGGCTCCCGGTTCGGTATCCAGCATGATCCAGCTCTCATCGACCAGGTCGGCCAGCTCGACCCGCTCGCGGTCGGCGAGGGGATGACCGGCGGGAAGTACCACCTGAACGGGCATGGGGCGCAGTCGGATGAAGTCCAGGTCGACCGGCAGCCGATGGTCGAGGGCGATGGCCACGTCGACCTCCCCGGAGCTGACGCGCGGCCAGAACGACTCCTCGAGCCCGAGCTCCGCGGTGAGGACGAGACCGGGGTGCTTCCTGGAGAGAGCATCGATGATGGGCGGCAGGATCGTCGGTGCCATCTCGTCCGACCCCCCGATCAGCACGGCGCCGGAGACGGGAGCCGCAGAGCCGGTGAAGTCCTGCTCGAGCAGCGCCGCCTCGGCCACCAGCGCGCGGGCACGGTCACGCAGCTCACGCCCGCTCGTGGTGAGGGAGACGCCGTACGCCCGGCGCCGAACGCACAGCCGCACGCCGAGGGAGCGCTCCAGCGTGGTCAGCGCACCCGCCACGGCCGAGGGGGAGGCGTGGAGCAGGGCGGCAGCCTCCGACATCGAGCGGGAATCGGCGATCGCGAGGAAGTACTCGAGCTGTCTGAGCGTGATGTTGCTGGGCACGATGCTCCCGGTCGGTTCCGCGGGGCACATCGCGGCGCAGCCGTCGTGCTTCCTCGCTTTATCGGTGGTCTGATGCATGGTATTCGCCGCGGGCATGTGATGACGTGGTGACGGTGGTTCGACAGCGGATCCGCCGGAGGAGGGCACAGATGACGCGTATCGAGGGAAGAGTCGCCGTCGTGACGGGGGCGGGTTCCGGCATCGGGCGGTCGATCGCGCATCGCCTCGCCGCAGGTGGCGCCGCCGTGGCGGTGGCTGACATCGACGCGGAGCAGGCGGGGCGCGTGGCGGGCGAGATCGGGGGCCGGGGGTATGTGGTGGACGTGAGCGACCCCGGCAGCGTGGCGGCTCTGGCGGCGGGTGTCCGACGAGATCTCGGTGCCGCCGGCATCCTCGTGAACAACGCCGGCGTGGCATCCACCGCGCCGTTGGCGGAGATGACCGAGGCCGACTGGGCGTGGATGCTGGGGGTGAACCTCCTCGGCCCGATCCACGGCGTGGCGGCGTTCCTGTCCGATCTCCGCGCCGAACGGGGGCACGTGCTGAACACCGGATCGATGGCCGGTCTGGCTGCAGACACGGGATCGGGCGGTTACGGCGTGACCAAGTCGGCGCTGACCGCCTACACCGAGGTACTCGCACGCGAGCTCGCCGACGACGGCGTGGGGGTCACGCTCCTGGCACCGGGGCCGGTGCGCACCCGGCTGGGCTCGAGCTCCCGCAATCGCCCCGCCGACTCCCGGGGCGCGCTTCGGGACAAGGACCTCACCGTCGAGGACGGTGGGACCCTGCCCTGGCTGGACCCCGACGAGGTCGCCGAGGTCGCCATCCGTGCGATCGAGGCGAACAGCCTCTATGCGCTCACCCATATCGAGTGGCGCGACATCGTCACCTCGCGGCACCGCGCGATCGAGCAGGCGTTCGACGGCGCGCTCAGCGCTCGGAAAGGGGATGCGTGACCGCTCCCGGCCACCGCTGCAGCCACCGGTAGACGAACCGCCACTCCCCGTCGCGCCGCTCCACGACGTCTTTCGAGTGGCCGGTGGAGTGGAACGACACCTCGCTGTTCTCGCGGTGGCTCGTGAACCAGTACGAGCGCAGGATCCATCGGTCGGGTGACCCCGCCGGGTCGGGGAGATACATCCGGTTGGATTCGCGATGCTGGTGCCCGGCGTAGCCCCCGAAATGGCTGGCCGCGAACTCCCGGATCGAGCCGACCCCGCGCCGCGCATCGATGGACCCGTCCAGCTGCGTCTCCTCGAGAACGGCGTCATCCCAGAACGTGCCCAGATAACGCTCGAGGTCCTGCGTGTCGAGTGCCCACAGGTAGTCCACGTAGAGGTCGTCGATGGCGAACCGGACGTCTGCGGCGGGGCCGGGCGGGCGGGTGGATGTCATGGCGTGCTCCTCGGGACTCTCCGGCGCACTCCATCGGGCCGCCGTCGCCAGACGGTACGCACGTACGCGGTGGGCGATCAAACGGCCTTTTCCGGGCAAGCACCGCGTGAAGCGCGTGGAACTCGGCGCGAGCCCGCCTGATATAGGTATACATCTTGCAACTTTTCTGTATGCTTGGCTCATTGTCGGACAATCCTTCTTCGGACGATGAGGTCGTTGAAAACGAGCCGCGTAGACGCGGCCGTCGGGGAGAGAAAGCGAACACCATGCAAAGACGCATCAAGAACGTCCTGGGATTCACGAGCCTGGTAACGGTGGCGCTTCTCGCCGCCGGGTGCTCCGGGGGTGGCGGCGACGCCGCCGGGGGCGGCGGGGGAGGCGAGTCCGAGGTCGAGCTCACCTACATGGCCGACGACGGAACCTGCGCGACCGACCCCATCGAGGGCATCGACTTCGAGTCAGCGCAGGAATTCATCGCGCCGTTCGAGGAGCCCGCGACGTCCATCCTCGCGACCGAGCCGCTGGAGGAGCCGGTGTCACCCGACACGACGGCCGTGTACCTGAACAACGGCACGCCGGTGGCGGCGATCTTCCAGGAGAGTCTTGCGGCTGCGTCCGCGGCGGCCGGGATCACGTTCGTCAACGTCGACACCGGCTCGGACGCTCAGAGCATCAACTCGGCCATGAACTCGGTCGTGGAGATGCAGCCGGACATCGTCTTCGATCAGTCGGTCGACGCGATCTTCTTCCAGGACCAGCTGAAGCAGCTGCAGGATCAGGGCGCCGTGGTGGTTTACGGCGGTCAGCTCAACGCCGAGGAGTTCGGGCTCGTCGATTCTCTGGGCGGCGTGGGCAGTGTCACGGTCAACAGCGACGTGCTCGCGGCCGGGGCCATCACGCTCACCTGCGGCACCGCGACCGAGTTCGTGGCCTACAGCATCCCGGAGCTTCCCTCCTCGGCGCTGCAGAACGTGCGCATCGCGGAGAAGCTCGAGGAGCTCTGCGCCGAGTGCAACCTGCGTATCGTCGACATCTCCATCGCCGACCCGAGCCCGGCCGACAAGATCGTGTCGGACCTGCAGGCGCACCCCGAGACGCAGTTCTTCATCAGCATGGGTGACCAGTTCCAGATCGGGCTGCAGGACAAGGCGGCCCTCGCCGGCATCGAGAACGCCTACGGACTCGGCCAGTCGTCGCTGCCGCCGAACTTCCAGCAGATCGCCGACGGCCAGCAGGTGGCCGGCTACGCGGTGGACTTCGGCCTGTTCATGTGGCTGCAGGTCGATGAGGGCCTGCGCCGGATGCAGGGCATGGATGTGCCCTACCTCGGCGACTGGGTGAACACCGCCCAGACGCTCTCGCACTTCGTGACCATTCGCAACGCCGAGGAGTCCCTCGGCACCGGGTACGTGGCGTACCCGGGCATGGAGGACGAGTTCAAAGCCCTGTGGGGAAAGTAATTCGATGACCGATGTTTCATCCGGACGCGGGGCGGCTTCGGCCGCCCCGCGGCTCCTCCGTATCGACGGCATCATCAAGGACTTCCCGGGCAACCGGGCGCTGGATGAGGTTTCCCTCGACGTCGCCAGCGGCGAGATCGTCGCCGTCGTCGGGCACAACGGGTCGGGCAAATCGACCCTCGTGAAGATCCTCGACGGCGTGTACACCTCGGACGGCGGCACAGTCGAGCTGGCCGAGGTGGACGGACAGCAGACCAACCTCTACGTCATCCACCAGGACCTCGGTCTCGCGAAGGAACTGACGGGGCTGGAGAACCTCGGGATCACCAAGGACAAGGGCATTTCGGCGCTCGCTCCGTTCCGCAGCAAGCGCGAACGCGCGCACGCCCGCGAGCTGATCGGCCGCTTCGGTGAGCCGTTCGACCTCGATGTGCCGATCGGCAGCCTCGCTCCGGCGCAGCGCTCGATCATCGGGATCGCTCGCGCCCTCGACGGCTGGACCCACCCCCGCAACATCCTCATCCTCGATGAGCCCACCGAGGCCCTGCACGCGAGCGAAGTGAAGGTGCTCTTCGAGGCCGTGAAGTCGCTGGCTGCCGCCGGGGCCGGCGTCATCTTCATCTCGCACCGCCTCGACGAGGTGCTGGAGATCGCCGATCGCGTGGTCATCCTGCGCGACGGGGTGAAGGTCGCCGATGAGTCGCGGGTCACGATGGACCACGACCGGCTCGTCTCCTTCGTCACCGGCGTGCCGGTGGGCGAGGCCGAGACGGGTGAGCCGTTCCGCGGCGACCTGGGCGCCGTCGCGCTGGACGTGAGGGGTCTCACCGGCGCGGCGCTGGACGGGGTCGACATCACGATCCACGCCGGCGAGGTCGTCGGCGTCGCCGGGGTGCTCGGCTCCGGCCGCGAAGCGCTGCCCGCCATGCTGTTCGGTTCGATCGACTCGGATGCCGAGACCTTCGCCGTGCAGGGCAAGAACTACCCGCACCGCAACCCGCAAGAGAGCATCCGGCGGGGGATGGGATTCGTGCCGGGCGACCGTGCGCGCTTCGGGTCGGTGCGCCCCATGACCGCGCGGGAGAACGTGACGCTGCCCGAACTCAAATCGCTCACCGGTCCGCTCGGAGCGATCAGCGGCCCCCGCGAGCGCGCACACACGACCGAGCTCATGGCGAAGTACGACGTGAAGCCGCCGCGCGCCGAGCAGATCTTTGCGCAGTTCAGCGGCGGAAATCAGCAGAAGATCGTGTTCGCCAAATGGCTGCGCAACAACCCGGTCGTGCTGCTCCTGGAGGAGCCGACGCAGGGCGTGGACATCGGCGCGAAGCAAGCGATCTACGACGCCATCGACGCCGCAGCGGAAGGAGGAGCGGCCGTTCTGGTCTGCTCCTCCGAGGCCAAGGAGCTCGTCCGGCTGTGCAACCGCGTGCTGGTGCTGCGCGGCGGCAAGGTCGCGGCGGAATTGGCAGGTGATCGGCTGACCGAGACGGCGCTGATCATGGAGGGCTACGGGCTCGTGGGCAAGGGAGAGAAGTGAACAAGACCGAGACGATTCCCGTGGCGGAGGCCACCGGGTCGAACGCCACCGTCACTCGCGGAGGCTGGTGGCGGATGCTGTCCTTCCGCAACATCAGCGCGCTGTACATCTTCATCGTGCTGTTCGCGATCTTCGCGATCATCACCCCGCGGACGTTCCTCACCCCCGGCACCTGGCTCGTCCTCCTGGACGCGCAGTCGATCACGGTGCTCGCGGCCATCGCCGTGCTCATCCCGCTGGTCAACGGCGTCTTCAACCTGGCCATCGGCGCGGAGGTCGGCTTCGCGGTCATCCTCGTCGCTGTCCTCCAGGTGAAGTTCGGCGTGCCGTGGGGCATGGCGATCCCGCTGACGATCGCCGCCGGAGCGCTCATCGGCTTGATCTCCGGCCTCATCATCACCAAGGGCAAGATCGACAGCTTCATCGCCACCCTGGGTATGAGCTCGATCCTCCTGGCCGGCCTGGCGTTCATGTCGGAGAGCCGTCAGATCATCGGGCTCGAGGAGGGCTTCCGCGCCTTCGCCACCGGCGGCCTGCCGCTCTCGCCCGACAACCCGAGCCTGAAGATCACCAACCCGGTGTTCATCATGCTGATCATCGCGCTGATCGTCTGGTACGCCCTGGAGCGCACGCCCTTCGGTCGCCGCATGTACGCCGCCGGCTACAACCCGGACGGCGCGCGCCTGTCGGGTGTGAACGTGGCCCGTCTGCAGATCCTCTCGCTCGTCGCGGGCGGTGTGATCGCCGCTTTCGCCGGTGTGCTGCTGACATCCCGGATCAACGCCGGTGACCCGACGGTCGGTCCCGGCCTGCTCCTGCCCGCGCTGACCGCGGTGTTCCTGGGGTCGACGCAGTTCAAGGGTGGCCGCTTCAACGTGTGGGGCACGGTCATCTCGGTGTACGTGCTCGCCGTCGGCATCAAGGGTCTGCAACTCCTCGGCGCGCAGAACTGGGTCAGCGACCTGTTCAACGGTGTCGCGCTGCTCGCCGCCGTCGGGCTCTCCCGGTGGGAGCGCACCGCCAAGCGTGGCAGCGCCATCCGCCGCGCCCTGCCGTTCCGCAAGCGCGGGGCCTGACGCCGCATCCCTCGGACGCCCCCGCTTCGGCGGGGGCGTCCTTCGTTCCTGCCCCGGGCGGCCGGTGCCGGTCCTGACTCAGGCTGATCCGGGCCGCATGGCCTCCCAGGGCTGGTGGCGCGGGGTGTCGCCGCGTGTGGCCTGAGTTAGGCGCGGCCGAGGCCCGGGCGAGGCCGACGGCCCAGGCCGAGGCGCGCGAACGCGAAGGCCCCCCGCCGAGTGGCGGGGGGCCTTCGCGCAGGACGTGCCGGCTAGAGGAGGTTGCGGCGGGAGACCTCCGCGATGGCGCTCCAGTCCGCATCCTTCAGGTCCGGATCGGCGAGGGCTGCTTCGAACACCTGGATGAGGGCCGGAAGAGTGGCGGGGGTGACGCCGCCGGCGGCGGCCACCTCCGCGGCGAGCCCGAGGTCCTTGCGGCCGAGGGTCATCGAGAAACCGGCGGGGTGGTACTTCTCGTCCGCGATCATCTTGCCGTAGCCGGTGTAGACAACGCCCCCGAAGAGCGTGTTCGACAGGAGCTCGGTGAAGAGCTCCGGCGGCACGCCCACGCGCTCGGTCATCGCGACGGTCTCGCCGATGGCCTGCAGCGCGTGGATGATGTTGTAGTTCACGGCGGCCTTGACGGCGTTGGCCGCCGAGGGCGTCTCGCCCAGCCGCCACACGCGCTTGCCCATGATCTCGAGGTACGGGATCACCGACTCGACGGCGTCCGAGGCGCCGGCTGCGAGGACGTTGAGCTGTCCCGCGGCGGCCACCTCCGGGCGGCCAAGAACGGGGGCCGCGACGTAGCCCACACCGGCGTCCGCGAACGAACGCTCCAGGCGGTCGGCGAGCGACGGGGAGATCGACGCCATGACGACGTGGGTGCAGCCGGATGCTGCCGCCAGCGCGTCCGGATGCAGCACGCTCTCCACCGCCGCGTCGTTCGCGAGCATCGAGAACGACACGTCGGCGGCGAGGGCCTCCTCGACGCTGGCCGCGGATGCCCCCTGCTCGACAAGCGCGGAGACCGCGCCCTCGGACCGGTTCCACGCCTTCACGTCGTGCCCCGCGTCCACCAGGCGCGCGGCCATGCCGCGCCCCATCAACCCGAGGCCCAGGAATCCGACGGTGCTCACGCTTCTCCGCGCCCCCACACCGTGTTCTTGTGCGACTGTGCGTCGCGCTCGAGGTTCAGCGGGCCGTCGATCGTGTAGTAACGGCGGCCGGCGACGATGAGTTCCTCGGCCGGGAACTTCGTGATGACCTCGCACCCGTCAGCGGTCACGACGACCTCTTCCTCGATGCGCGCGGCACCCCACCCGTCGGCCGACGGCCAGTAGGTCTCCAGGGCGAACACGTTGCCCTCCTGCAGCACCTCCGGGTGGTCGAGCGAGGTCAGGCGCGAGAAGATCGGCTTCTCCCAGATCGACAGTCCGACGCCGTGGCCGTACTGCAGGGCGAACGCGGCCTCCTCGTCGGCGAAGCCGAACTCCTGGGCCGTGGGCCACACCTTGACGATGTCGGCCGTGGTGGCGCCGGGCTTCACCAGCGCGATCGCGCGGTCCATGTACTCCCGCGCGCGGGTGTACGCGTCGCGCTGGGCGGAGCTTGCCGAACCCACGGCGAACGTCCGGTAGTAGCACGTGCGGTAGCCGTTCCAGCTGTGCAGGATGTCGAAGAACGCCGGGTCGCCGGGGCGGATGAGGCGGTCGGAGAAGACGTGCGGATGCGGCGAGCAGCGCTCACCGGAGATCGCGTTGACGCCTTCGACGTACTCGGAGCCGAGGTCGTACAGCGTCTTGGCGACGAGTCCGACGGCCTCGTTCTCGCGGACCCCGGGGCGGAGGAACCGGTACAGCTCTTCGTAGGCGGCATCCACCATCGACGCGGCCTGCGTGAGGAGACGGATCTCGTCATGCGTCTTGATGCGCCGGGCCTCCATGAAGATCTGCTGGCCGTCGACGACCTGGATGCCCTCCTTCTGGAGGGCGAACAGGATCGGGAGCTCGATGACGTCGACGCCCAGGGGCTGATCGGCGAGGCCGAACTTCTCCAGTTCGCGCTTGATCTTCTTGGCCACGCCCTCGGCGATCCCCGCGTCGGGCGGGAAGGCCCCGCGCAGCGTCGAAATGCCGGCGCGCGCTCCCGACTCCATGCGCGGGCGCTTGGCGCCCTCGTGGGGAGCGTTCGGGTTCGCGTCCATCTCGGCGGTGGTCGTGTCGAGCCACGGGTTGTAGAGCTTGTGGTGCTTGGCGGCGGAACCGAAGTCCCACACGATGGGGTCGGTGTTGCGCGTGAGGAGCGAGAAGCGGATGAGCTTGTCCATCGCCCACGTGCCGATGTGGGTGGCGCTCATGTAGCGGATGTTGGAGAAGTCGAAGGCCAGCACCGCGCCGAGGGAGGACGCATCCAGCTGCGCCTTCAGGCGTGCCAGGCGCTCATCCCGGAGGCGGTCGAAATCGACCCGCTGCTCCCAGTCGACGCCGTTGGTCCCGGTGGTCCCCGTGCTCTTCATCGAGTTCTCCTTCGTCGCGGATGATCGCGGATGGTCGCGGTAACGCTGAACGCGCGTGAAGTACAGCTTAACACCGGGGGCCCGCCGAGCCCAGAGAGGGGTGTGCACGCTGCGGGATCCCGCACACCGCTGCGGAGCCCATCGGCTGGCGCTGGACACCCCCGGCAAGCAGCCGATCTACAATGACGGCAGCGCGCTCGCTACGGCGGGCGAACGCGACGACGGAAGGCGGCATCATGCCGGAGAGGCTCGGCGAACGCATCCGCGCGGCCCGCACCGAACGAGGGCTGAGCCTGCGCAGTGTCGCGCAAGCCCTGGGTGTCTCGGCGAGCCTCATCTCCCAGGTGGAGATCGGCAAGACCCAGCCGTCCGTCTCCACCCTCTATGCCCTGGCCAGCCACCTCGGCGTCTCGCTCGACGATCTCCTCGGCATCCCCTCGACGCGCGAACCCGAGAGCCCGATGTTCGGCCACGCCGGTCCGCCCCTTCCGGATGTGCAGCGCGCGGCGGACAACGCGGTGATCGAGATGGAGAACGGCGTGCGGTGGGAGCGGCTGGCGGCCGGCGCGGGCGGACCCGCCGACGCGCTCCTCGTCACCTACGCACCCGGCGCCAGCAGCTCCGTCGAGGGCAAGCTCATGCGCCACGCCGGTGTCGAGTACGCGTATCTGCTCGAGGGGGAGCTGACCCTGCACCTCGATTTCGAGACGTATGTGCTCCGCCCCGGAGACTCGCTGCAGTTCGACTCCGTGCGACCGCACCTGTACTCGAACCGCTCCGACGCCGTCGCCAAGGGCGTCTGGTTCGTCGTCGGGCGTCGTCAGCAGAACCGTTCACTGCCGGATGCGCCGGCCTCCGGGAACGACGCGACCGCCGAGCCGGGGGCACCGGCGTCGGCGGTCGACGTGCTGCGTGCGATGGACGAATTGGCCTGAGTCAGCGACGGCCGTGGCGCGCGGGACGCGCTTCGGTGGCCCACGGGTCGACGAGCGACTTGATCTGCGTCGACCGGCCCTCGAAGAGCGGGGTCAGGGCGAGGTCGGCGACATCTGCCAGCGGGATGACCTCGCCGGCGATGTCCGACCAGTCCTCACGTGTCCCGAGCAGGCGCACCGCCTCCGGGAAGTCGTCCGCGAAGACATGCGCCACCGTGCCGATGATGGTGTACTCGCGCAGCGTCCACGTGCCGAGGGGGAGCGCCGGCTCGCCCCGCTGGATGCCGACGGGGACGATGGTGGAACCGGGCATGGCCGCCTCCAGCACGGAGGCGAGACCCGGTGCCGATCCGCTGACTTCGAAGAAGACGTCGGGGTCCATGCCGAGTTCGGCGAGCTTTTCGGTCAGGCTCATCGAGCCCGACAGCAGCCCCGCGGTGGCACCGAGTCGCTGAGCGAGGTCGAGGCGTTCCTGGTTCAGGTCGACCGCGAGAACGCGCGCCCCCGTGGCGGCGGCGGCCACGGTGATGAACGTCCCGATTCCGCCGGCGCCGACGATGACCGCATCCTGACCCGCTCGCAGGCCGCTGCGCCGCACCGCGTGGACCGCGATGGCCAGGGGCTGGGCCAGGGCGAGGGTGTCGGTGGTCAGTCCGGTGTCGGAGACGTCGAGCAGAATGCTCGCGGGCGCCACGACGTATCCGGCGAGCCCGCCGTCGAAGGCGAAGCCGAGCGTCTTGTACGAGCGGCACAGGTTCGTGCGGCCGGACCGGCACGGCTTGCATTCCCCGCATGCGATGCCGGCGCCGCACACCACGGTCGCGCCGACGGGAAGACCCTCGACGCCTTCGCCGAGCGTCTCGACCGTGCCGACGAACTCGTGCCCGAGGGCGACCGGCGGCTCGGCGAGCACGAGGTGCCGGCCGAACTCGGTCGCGTCGCTGCCGCACACGCCGCACGCGCTGATCCGCACCAGCACCTCACCCGGACCCGGCGTGGGGACGGGCTTGGACTCGACCCGCAGATCGCCGACTCCGTGCAGGACCGCAGCCTGCATGTCGGTCATCGGAAGGAGCCCTCGTCGATCGGGAGCTGGACGGCGGCGCGCTCGGCGAGCATCCACCCGATGAACTTCTCGTACACCGCGAGGTGGTCGGGGTGGTCGAGGTAGGCGTCCAGACCCTCCTGGTCATCCAGGATCGCGGCGACTCCATAGTCGGAACCGGCCGGGCGCAGGTGCAGATTGGGGCCGGCGGTGTACGAGCGGATCGCGGGAATCCCCTCCGCCATGGCCATGAGGGCGTCCGTGAGCGCCGATACGTCGGCCTCGGTGACTTCTTCTTTCCACCGGAAGGCGGCGATGTGCAGGATCATGGGCGTCCCGTTCCTTCTCTCCATCGAGCTGTTCAGCGCAGATTTACATTCTGTGGCGTCGCGCCGCGCAGATCCAGCGTAGCGCCGAATCGGTCGAACGGCTGTTGTAAAGTGAGGCTGTCCAGCGTGGGAAGGAGTCGGCATGAGCCGTCCACGAATCGCCGTGCTCGGAGCCGGGGCGAATGGAGCCTCTGTCGGGGCCGACCTCATCGCCGCCGGGCACGATGTCACCCTCATCGAGCAGTGGCCGGTACACGTCGAGGCGATGCGCGCCGACGGCGTGCACGTGCTCTCGCCCGACGGTGACCTCCATGTCCGGCCGCATGTGATCAACCTGTGCGAAGTGGCCGAGCTGACGCAGCCGTTCGACATCGTGCTGATGCTGATGAAGGCGTACGACTCGCCGTGGGCCGCTCGACTGGTCGCCCCCTACCTGGCTGATGACGGCCTGATGGTGGGTGTGCAGAACGGGATGACCGCGCGCACGGTGGAAGAGGCGGTCGGGAGCGCTCGCACCATGGGCGCGGTCATCGAGTGCTCTGCGACCATGAGCGAACCGGGGGTCGTGCATCGCCACACCCCGGTTTCGCGCTCCTGGTTCGCCGTCGGTGCCCTGCCCGGCGGTCCGGCTGATCGTGCGGGGGAGATCGCCGACCTGCTGCGGCACGCGGGCACCGTGGCGATGATGGAGAACATCGAAGCGGCCAAGTGGATGAAGCTGGTCAGCAACTCGACGCTCCTGGTGACGTCCGCGGTCCTCGGCCTGCCGATGCTGGATGCCCTGAACACTCCGGGGTACCGGGAGGTCATGGTCGCCGCCGGGAACGAAGCCCTCGAGGTGGGCAGGGCGCTGGGTCACCCCGTCCTTCCGATCTTCGGATTGACCCCCGAGGAGGTCGCCGACCCCGCCACGGTCGTGGACATCATGACCGACAAGCTCTTCGCGGGCTTCGTCGTGCCCGGCGCGACGACGACCGTGCTGCAGGACTGGACGAAGGGCCGGCACTCCGAGGTCGATGACTTGAACGGCCACGTCGCCGCAGAGGGACGGCGGCTGGGGATCGCGACCCCCGTGAACGACGCCGTCGTGCGCCTCGCCCACCGCATCGAGCGGGAAGGCCTCCAGCCTGATCCGAGCCTGCTCGCGGAGATGCTCGGCGCAGCACGGTGACGACCCGTCGCGGTGCGCTCGTGGCCACTGCCGCGGCGCTGGCCGCCGGCGCGGCGGTGTCGGTGCAGACCTCCATCAACGGGCACACCAGCGTGATCGTGGGATCGCCGGTCCTGGCGACCGCGATCAACCACGGCAGCGCGCTCGCGCTCGCTCTCATCGTGGCGCTCGCCCTGGGCGCGTTCCCCCGGGCGGCCCGCTCGCTGCGGCGGCGACGGAGCGAGGTCCGGTGGTGGTGGTTCCTCGGGGGCGTGATGGGGTTCGCCGCCGTCCTCGCGATCATCGCCGTCACCCCGGACGTAGGGGTCGTCGCGGTGGGCGTCGCCGTGACGCTCGGCCAGCTCGCCGGTTCCATCGCGGCCGACTCGTGGAGCCTCGGTCCGGGTGGCAAACGGGCGCTGAGCCCGTTCCGCCTGGGCGGAATCGGGGTGGCCGTCGTGGCTGTCGCGGTGGGCGCCTTCGGGCGGTTCGAGATCGGCAACCTCTTCGTCATCGTGATCGTCGTCGTCGCCGGGGCGATCATCGCCATCCAGCAGGCAGCCAACGCGTGGATCATCGAGGTGACGGGGGAGTTCTCCGTCATGTCCGTCATCAACTTCGGTGTCTCGGCGCTGTTCATCGGCACCGCTCTGCTGGTGTCGATGGCGGTCGAACCGCTCGACTTCGGCGCCATCCCGTGGTGGGCGCCCCTGGGCGGGGCACTCGGCGCTGTGATCGGCGTCGCCTCCGCGCTCGCCGTCCGCGCCATCGGGGTGCTCAGCCTGATGCTGTGCATCGCGGCCGGGCAGGCTCTCGGGTCCATCGCGGTGGACTTCCTGGCACCGGTGGATGCTGTCGGCCTCACCCCCGCGTCGGTGATCGCTGCCGCGCTGGCCGTGGCCGCGGTGGGTCTGGCGGGTCTCGGATCGCTCTCGCGGCGCGCCCCGCAGGTCGGTACGTCGCGGATGGGCGCGGCCACCCCCGACCCGCTTCCCTGATCCCCGAGGAGCTCGACATGCCGATACCCACCGTCGCCGCCGTCGCGTATGAGGGTGTTTCGGAGTTCTCGGTCGAGACCGTGCAACTGCGCGACCCCGGGACCGCCGATGTGGTCGTCGAGCTGGCCGCCAGCGCCTTCTGCTACAGCGACTGGATCTCCCTACGAGGGGATGCGGGGCTCGCCGAGGGCGGGCTGTACCCCGCCGTGCTCGGGCATGCGGCGGTCGGGACGATCACGCACGCCGGCGCAGAAGCGCGCCACCGGCCCGGAACCCGCGTGCTGATCACGGCCACCCCGGAATGCGGGCGGTGCTTCTGGTGCACCCGCGGGCGTATCGACCAGTGCGCCGAGCTGTTCGCGCCCGCTCCCGCGATCGGAACGCTCGAGGACGGCCGGACGGTACGAGGCCCCGGTGCCGCGGCGACCTACGCGGAGTGCACGGTGATCCGCGACATCCAGGTCTTCCCCACCGACAGCGACCTGCCGGATGAGTGGCTGGCGATGTTCGGATGCGGCGTCGTGTCGGGCATGGGCGCCGTGGTCAACGTGGCGCGGGTGGCGCCGGGCGAGTCGGTGGTCGTGATCGGATGCGGGCAGGTCGGGCTGTGGATGGTGCAGGCCGCGCGCGCGGTGGGCGCCGGCGAGATCATCGCCGTCGAGCCTCTCGCGGAGCGGCGGGAACTGGCGGCACGCCTGGGTGCGACCCTCACCCTCGATCCCGCGACGGATGACGTCGCCGAGCGGGTGCGCGCAGCCACCGGTGGGCGCGGAGCCGACCACGGACTGGACGCGGGCGGCACGACCGCATCGGTGCGGGACGCCTTCGCCCTCTCCCGGCTGGGAGGGATCGTGACGCTGACCTCGTACGTGACCCGTCACACGTCGGTCGATTTCCCGCTGTTCGACCTGGCGCTCCGGGGCCGTGATGTGCGCAGCTCGCAGAGCGGTCGGCTGGACATGACGCGTGACATGGCGCAGTTCCTGCCGTGGATGGCCGACGGCCGCGTCGACCCGCAGGCGCTGATCGGCGGCATCCGGCCCCTGTCCGCGATGGCCGATACGCTCGCCGCATCCCGCGACCGTCGCGAACTCACACCGATCGTCACCCCGTAGGGGCGCGGCGGGTTGCCCCGCTCGGCAGCGGCGCCTCAGTACTGCTCGGGAAGCCGCGGCCGGTAGGGCGCGGTGAGCCGCGCGATCTCGCTGTCATCCAGCACGAGGTCAAGGGCGGCGACCGCATCCCGCAGGTGACGCTCGTCGGTGGCGCCCACGATCGGTGCCGTGACCGCGGGCTGCTGCCGCAGCCACGCGAGCGCCACGTGCGCCATCGGCACGTCGCGTTCGGCCGCGATGGCCTGCACCTCGTCGACGATTGCGTGGTCGGAGTCGACCGCCTGCCGATAGTTGGCTTGGGCGACGAGGTCGGTCTCCGTGCGGCGGGTCTCGGCCCCCCACGGCCGGGTGAGCTTGCCCCGGGCGAGCGGGCTCCACGGCACGACCCCGACGCCGGCGTGCGCGCAGTAGGGGAGCAGGTCGCGCTCATCCTCGCGGTAGATGAGACTGTACTGGTTCTGCATCGAGATGAAGGGCGCGAGGCCGAGCTCGCGCTGCCGCTCACGCGCCTCCACGAACTGCCACGTGCGCATCGAGGAAGCGCCGAGGTACAGCGCCTTGCCGGCCCGCACCACGTCGTCGAGGGCGACCAGCGTCTCCTCCAGCGGCACGTCCGGATCGAAACGGTGGATCTGGAGCAGGTCGACGCGGTCGGTGCCGAGCCGCCGGAGGCTCGCATCGACCTCCTGCACGATGGCCTTCCGCGACAGTCCGCGACGGTTGGGGCCGGAGCCCATGACGCCGTGCACCTTCGTCGCCAGCACGATCTCGTCGCGGTTCGCCATGTCGCGGAGCGCCCGACCGAGGATCTCCTCGCCCGAGCCGTCGGAGTACACGTTCGCGGTGTCGAAGAACGTCAGGCCGAGCTCGAGGGCATGCGCGATGAGTTCGCGGCTGCGTTCCTCGGGGAGCGTCCACGGGTGCGTTCCGCGCTCCGGCTCTCCGAAGCTCATCGAGCCGACCGCGAGGGGTGACACTTCGAGGCCGCTGCGTCCCAGCCGTACGTAGTCCATGCCGTCCAGTATGCCTGTCCGACAATCCGCAGTCGACCCGCCCGCGCACTCCCCGCGCTCTCCCCGAGAAACGACGATCCGGACGAGAAACGGCGCAGCGCGTCCCGTCTCGTCCGGATCGTCGTTTCTCGCGGGCGGGGGCGGGCGGGCGGGCGGGGTCAGGCGTCGCGGCGGGCGCCGGGGGAGGGGCGCACGGTGAACGTGCGGGGGGCGCGGAAGCCCGCGGCCGCGAAGGCGTCGGCGACGGCGGATGCGGCGGCATCGACGCGATCGGAATCGAGCAGGGCGATCGCGGCGCCGCCGAAGCCGCCGCCGGTCATCCGGGCACCCAGGGCGCCGGCAACCAGAGCTGTCTCCACCGCGAGGTCGAGTTCGGGAACGGAGATCTCGAAGTCGTCGCGCATGGAGACGTGGGATGCGGTCAGCAGGTCGCCGATCGCCCGCGGGCCCTCAGCATCCAGCGTGGCGACCGTGTCGAGTACCCGCTGGTTCTCGGTCACGATGTGCCGGACCCGCCGGAAGGTCACATCGTCCATGAGTTCCTGCGCGCGCGGCAGGTCGGCCACCGTCACGTCGCGCAACGCCGGAACGCCCATCGCACGTGCCCCGGCCTCGCACGACTCGCGGCGCTCGCGGTATCCGCCGGAGGAATGCGCGTGGGTGACGAGCGTGTCGATCACGAGGATCTCCAGCCCCTCGCGGGCGAACGCCAGGTCGACCGAGCGGGTCTCGAGCGTGCGACAGTCCAGGAAGGTCGCCGCATCGGCCTCGCCGAGCATCGACGCCATCTGGTCCATGATGCCCGTGGGCGCCCCGACCGCGTCGTTCTCGGCGGTGCGCCCCACGCTCGCGAGGGCGACGCGGCTGAGGCCCCCCGCCCATACGTCGTCGAGGGCGCAGGCGACCGCGCTCTCGATGGCAGCGGATGACGAGAGGCCGGCGCCCACCGGGACGTCGGAGGCGATCGCCATGTCGACGCCACGGGGCTTTGCGGACGGGGCCGCAGCGCGCAGCGCCCACGCGACGCCGAGCGGATAGGCAGCCCAGTCCAGATCGCCGCCGGCGATGGCGTCGTCCAGGTCGGCGAGGGGAACCTCGGCGACGCCCTCGGTGAAGGTCGTGGAGACGCGCACCAGGTCGTCCTCACGCAGGGCCACGGCGGCCGAGGTGCGGTGCTCGATCGCGAACGGCAGCACGAACCCCTCGTTGTAGTCGGTGTGCTCGCCGATGAGATTGACCCGGCCCGGCGCCGACCATTCCCCGGCCGAGGCGCGATCGGTGATCGAGGCGAGCAGGTCGGATGCGGCGGTCATGCGAGCTCCTCGGGGACGGTCGCGAGGGCCTCGCGCAGCCGCGCGGCCTGGGTCTCGGGCGGGATGTCGGCGATCCACGCACCCATGGCCGACTCCGACCCGGCGAGATACTTCAGCTTGTCCGCGGCCCGGCGGGGCGAGGTGAGCTGCAAATGGAGGCGGACGGCATCGCGGCCGGCGCGCACGGGCGCCTGGTGCCACGCCGCGATGTAGGGCGTGGGGGAGCCGTACAGCGCATCGATCGCACGCAGCAGCCGCAGATAGAGGGGTGCGAGTTCCTCGCGCTCAGCCTCGTCGGTGGCGGCAAAGTCGGGCACGTGCCGGTGCGGGACCAGGTGCACCTCGATCGGCCAGCGCGCGGCGAACGGCACGAATGCCGTCCAGTGCTCGCCCGACATCACGACACGGTCGGAGTCCGACTCGAAATCCAGGATGCGCGCGAACAGGTCGCTCGACGTGCGCGCCGCAGCATCCAGCATCCGCTGCGTCCGCGGCGTGACGTAGGGGTAGGCGTAGATCTGGCCGTGCGGATGCGCCAGCGTGACGCCGATCGCCTCACCGCGGTTCTCGAACGGGAAGACCTGCTCCACGCCCGGAAGCGCCGAGAGTGCGGCGGTGCGGTCGGCCCACGCCTCGATCACGGTACGGGCGCGGGTGCGGGTGAGCGTGCCGAACGAGCCGGAGTGCTCGGGACTGAAGCACACGACCTCGCACCGCCCGACCGACGTGCGCGAGCGTCCGAGACCGAGGGATGTCAGGTCGTCGAGCCCTCGGGGTGGGTCGTCGCCTTCGGGTGCGTCGCCGGTCGCCCGGGCGAGCGCGGGCCCGAAGGACGGCGAGCGGTTCTCGAAGACCGCGACGTCGTACCGGTCGGGGATCTCCGACGGATTGGTCGGCGTCTGCGGCGCGAGCGGGTCGAGGTGCGCAGGGGGGAGGAACGCGCGGTTCTGGCGCGCGGCGGCGATCGAGATCCAGTCGCCGGTGAGCACGTCCTGCCGCATGGTCGCCGTGCCCGGGCGCGGGTCGAGTACACGCGCGTCGATCGAGCGATCCGGCCCGAGGCCCGTACCGGGATCGTCGTAGTAGATGAGCTCGCGGCCGTCGGCGAGCCGTGTGGGACGCTTGACGACTCCGGCGCCGAGCGTCGTCTCCGCCAGGGCAGATGTGTTCACGTTATGACGCTAGCCGCCGGGCATGTTATCGTCAACACGTCTCGTGAGAGCACCGAGGGGGTGCGGATGCCGGTTTCCATGGCCGATGTCGCCGCCCACGCGGGCGTCTCAGCGCAGACCGTATCGCGGGTCGTGAACGGCAGCCCGCGCGTGGACCCGTCCACGCGCGCCCGCGTCGAGTCGGCCATGGCGACGCTCGGGTACCGGATGCATCGCGCCGCGCGGGCTCTGCGCACGGGCCGCACCCGCACGATCGGCCTCGTCGTCTCCTCCCTCGCGTCGGTCGGAAACTCTCGGATGCTGGAGGCGATCGCCGAGGTCGCCGCTCAGCGCGACTACGCCTTGACCGTTGTGACGCTCGCCGCCGCACGGACGGTGTCCGACGCATTCGCCCTCCTTCGCGACCAGGGCGCGGACGGGGCGATCGTCCTCAACGAGGCCACGACACTGCTGCGGGAGTCCGACCCCGCCGCGGGGCTGTGCGTGGTCGTGGTCGATTCGCCGCAGGACGACCGGTTCGCCGTCGTCCAGACCGACCACGCCGACGGGGCCCGGATCGCCGTCCGGCACCTTCTCGGGCAAGGGCATGGCACGGTGCACCATCTCGCCGGTCCCGCGGATTCCTACGCCGCCGCCGAGCGGGAGCGCGGGTGGCGTGCCGAGCTGGTGGCGGCCGGGAAAGGCGCTCCGCCGGTGGTGCGGGGCGACTGGACCTCGGCTTCCGGCTACGCGGTGGGGGCCGACTTCACCGACGCGACCGCGGTGTTCGTCGCGAACGATCAGATGGCTCTCGGTGCGCTCCGCGCGTTCGCGGACGCCGGACGCCGCATCCCGGAAGACATCGCCGTGGTGGGTTTCGATGACGTCGTGGATGCCGCGCAATACCGCCCCCCGCTGACCACCGTGCGGCAGGACTTCGACGTCCTCGGGAAGCGCGCGGTCGACGCACTGGTGGCGATGATCGAGGACGGCGCTGCGCCCGGCGCGACCAGCATCCCCCCGGAACTCGTGGTGCGGGCGAGTTCAGCTCCGGGGTGACGCCGGCGCGAAGCGGCCCTATTCGTGTTGGTGACCCAGCTCGGGCTCCGCGACGAAGCGCGCGACCGGCTCGGAGAAGCCCTCGAGCTCGAGCACGACCAGCTCGTTCACGCCCGCGCGCGCGACCGGAGCGGGGACGTACAGCGTGCGCTGCGGGCCGTTGCGCCAGTATCGGCCGAGGAAGAAGCCGTTGACGAAGGCGTAGCCCTTGCCCCACGCAGCCACGTCGAGGAAAAGGTCGGTGGGGGTGTCGAGCGTGAATGTGCCGCGCCATCCCGCCCGGCCCGATCCGTCGCCGGGGGCCGCGTGCAAGACCTGCCGCACGGCGGCGACGAGATCGACCGGCGTGGCTCGCCACCCCGTCACCGGCGCAGCGTCAAGGGTCACCGGGCCGTGGATCCCCTTCTCCTCGCCGAGCCGGGGACCGTAGTTCACCCGCCCCTGATCCTCCACGACGATGGTGAGTGTCCGACCCCGTGGCACCCTGATCGAACGCTCATGGAGAGCGCGCGACAGCCGGCCGGCAGGTGCGTCGTCCACCGCCACCCACGCCATGTCCCGTACTTCACCGATGCTGAGCGTGCCGGCATCCCCGGCGAACGCGCCGTCGGCGAGCGTCACGTCGTAGCGAACGAGGGGGCCGAGCTGCCCGAGGCTCTCGAACGACGCCGGGGCATCGGTGAGGGCGGCGGATGCGGCGGACGCCCACTCGCCGGTGGCGGTCAGCGGCATGGTGAGCACGGGTGCGGCGGGCCGTGACGGGGGGACCTCGTCGGGCACCGGTGCGTACTTCGCGAGAACCTCACGGAACGCAAAGAACTTCTCCGTCGGGTAGCCGGCCTCATCGACGGGCGCGTCGTAGTCGTAGGAGGTGACCGTGGGCGCATACCGGCCCTTGTCGTTCGCGCCGTTGGTTGTGGCGAAGTTCGTCCCCCCGTGCACCATGTACACGCTCACGGAGGCGCCCGCCGCCAGCAGCGCATCGAGCTCGGCGGCCGAGGCGGCAGCATCCGTCGTGTGATGCACGCCTCCCCACCAGTCGAACCAGCCGTCCCAGAACTCCGAGCACATGAGCGGCCCGGTCTGCTGATGAGCGCGCAGAGTGGCGAGCCGCTCGTCCACCCGAGAACCGAACGACCCGGTGGCCAAGAGCTCAGGCAGGCTGCCGTCGCGCAGCATGTCGGGTTCGGGCTGGTCGACGGTCGTCAGCGGCACGGTGATGCTGCACTCCCGGGTCAGATCGACCAGAGTGCGAAGGTACTCTTTGTCGCTGCCGTACGCGCCGTATTCGTTCTCGATCTGCACCAGCACGACCGGGCCGCCACGGTCGATCTGCCGCGGCGCGACGATGTCGTAAACGCGTCGCAGGTAGGTCGTCACCTCGTCGAGATACCGCGGATCGGACCGCCGCACACCGATGCCCGGCATCCCGGTGAGCCAGACCGGAAGTCCCCCGTTGTGCCATTCGGCGCAGATGTAGGGACCGGGCCGCACGATCGCGTGCATGCCCTCCGCTGCGATCAGGTCGAGGAACCGTCCGAGGTCGTTCCACCCCGTCGCATCCCACTCGCCGTGCACCGGTTCATGGGCATTCCACGCCACGTATGTCTCGATGGTGTTGAGCCCCATCAGTCGCGCGGTGTGGATGCGGTCTTCCCACGCGTCCGGATGCACGCGGAAGTAGTGCAGCGCTCCGGAGAGGATGCGGTGCGGGGCGCCGTCGAGCAGGAAGTCGGTGTCGCCGAGAGTGAAGGTGGTCACGGTGCCTTTCGGTTCGGGGTGCGGGGCGAGCCGGCGGCCCGCCCCGCACGAGGCGTCACTCGACAGTGAAGCCCTGGTCGTTGCCGTACTGGATCAGCTGCTCCTGCCAGGCGGCGAGCCCTTCGTTCAGGTCGCTGTGATTCGCGTAGGCCTGCCCGACGGTGTCGCCGTAGATGCTGTTGGCGTACACCTGGTAGGGCAGGTAGCTCCATCCCTCGCGCACGTCGCCGGCGGCGGCGGTGAGGACCTCGTTGATCTTCTGCCCCCCGAAGTACTCCGACTCCAGGCTCAGGAAGTCCTCCGACTCCAGCTGTCCGACGGTGGAGGGGAACCCGCCGCTCTCGGCGAAGATGGCCAGGCTCTCGTCGTCGTTGTTGAGCCACTTCAGGAACGCCGCAGCCAACGCCGGGTTCTTGCTCTGCTTCGTCACCGCCTGTCCGCCGCCGCCGTTCTCGGCACTGACGGCGGTGCCGTCGTACGTGGGGATCGGCGCGACACGCCAGTCGCCCGCAGCATCCGGAACCGACGATTCGAGAACACCGGGCATCCATGCGCCGGTGATGAGTGTTGCGATCGAGCCGTCACCGAGGCCCTGGTACCACTCGTCGGTCCAGCCGGGGGTGTCGGAGAGCAGATCGTTCTCGACGAGCTGGTTCCACGTGTCGGCCCACTTCTTCGACCCCTCGTCGGCGATGTCGATCGTCACGTCGGTCCCGTCCACCTCGAAGGGGTGACCGCCGGCCTGCCAGATCATGCTGGTGGTGAAGCCCGCGTCGCCGGTGTCGGAGGTGATGTGCTTCGTCGGGTCGGCCGCCGTGAGCTGCTGCGCGGTGGCGATGTACTCGTCCCACGTGGCGGGCACGGTCAGGCCGAACTGGTCGAAGACGGCCTGGTTGTAGAAGAGCGCCATGGGGCCCGAGTCCTGGGGAAGGCCGTAGATCTTGCCGTCGAAGTCCACCGACCCCCACGTCGATGCGGTGTAGTCGTCTTCCAGCTCGTCGAACCCATACGGCGCCAGATCGAGCAGGGCGTCCGTCAGAGCGAACTGCGGGAAGGCGTAGTACTCGATCTGCACGACATCGGGGGCACCGGAGCCCGCCTTGATGGCATTCTGCAGCTTCGTGTATTCCTCGGTGTTGGTGCCCGCGTTGACGAGGTTGACGGTGACCTCCGGGTACGCCTTCTCGAACGCCGCGACCTGTGCCTCCGCCGACGGCGTCCACGACCAGTACGTGATCTCACCGCCCTGAAGCCGTCCCAGAACTTCGCATCCGTGAAGGCGGCGATGTAGTTGTCGAAGCCGACGAAGGCGTTGCCGCCGATCAGCTGCTCGCGGAAGACGCTGAGATACAACGAGTACGCGAGCGGAGCGAGGAACACCAGCGCGAAAACGACGGCGAACGGTGCGACGAACAACCAGCCGCGATCGTCGACGCGCAGGCGTCGGCGGCGGGGTGAACTGCCGGTGCTCGCGCGTGTCACCGTGGGGGGTGCCGCCGTGGTCGTCATCGCACCGAAGCCTCTTCCCTGAGCAGGCCACGCAGCGGAGCGCGGCCGATGTTTACGTCAACATACGCGCGGTCACGCTAACATGTCAACGTCAACATCCCAGGGGGCGCGCGTGACGGATACCGACACACCCGACTCTGCTGCGCGCGCGCGACCGCGTCGCGAAGTCTCGATGGCCGACGTCGCAGAAGCGGCAGGCGTCTCGGGGCAGACGGTCTCGCGAGTGGCGAACGATCGCGCCAACGTCGATCCGGTGACGCGCTCGCGCGTGCTCGAAGCCATGGAACGGTTGGGGTATCGGCCCAACAGCGCCGCGAGGGCACTGCGGTCGGGGCGCTTCCGCAGCATCGGTGTCATCATGTTCTCGCTCGCCAGCTACGGCAACAGCCGGACGCTGGATGCAGTGGCGTCGGTCGCGGCGGCAGCCGGCTACTCGATCACGCTGATCACCGTCGACACAGCGACGCAGTCCGACGTCTCCGGGGCGTTCGTGCGGCTGCGAGAGCACGCCGTGGACGGTGTCGTCATCCTCATCGAACGCCACCGCCTGGGTGAGGCGGAACTCGCGCTGCCCTCCGGGCTTCCGGTCGTGGTGGTCGACTCCAGCGCCACGTACGCGTATCCCGTCGTCGACAACGACCAGGCGCTGGGCGCGCGGTTGGCTACCGAGCATCTCCTCGACCTCGGGCACGCGACGGTGTGGCATGTCTCCGGTCCCCTGGAGTCGTTCGCAGCCGAGCGGCGGCGACAAGCCTGGCGGGAAACTCTCGAAGCCCGCGGATCCTCCGTGCCAGAGGTGGAGGTGGGGGATTGGACGGCCGATTCCGGCCACCGGATCGGGCGACGCCTCGCTGGGGTGGCGGAAGCGACCGCCGTGTTCGCCGCCAACGACCAGATGGCGCTCGGAGTCGTGCGCGCGCTGCACGAGGCCGGTCGGGCGATACCCGCGGAGGTGAGCGTCGTCGGGTTCGACGACATGCCCGAGGCGGCCAACTACTGGCCACCGCTCACCACCGTGCGCCAGCACTTCGACCGCGTCGGAGCAGGGGCGATCCGAGCCCTCCTGGCCGAGCTGGACGGACAGCCCCCGGAAGATGAGCGCACGCTGATCCCCACGGAACTCGTGGTGCGGGCGAGCTCCGGGCGCCGCGCGGTCTGAGGCGCCGCATCCCGCATAGCATCGAGGCCATGACGCGCGTCGTCCTCGCACCGGACAGCTTCAAGGGCACGGTGCCGGCAGCCACTGCGGCGCAGGTTCTGGGGGAGGGCTGGCGCAGCGCACGTCCGCACGACGACCTCGTGCTCCGGCCGATGGCCGACGGCGGGGAGGGCACGATCGACGCGATCGCGACGGCCGTTCCTGGCGCCGAACGCATCCCCGTCACCGTTTCCGGCCCGGATGGATCGCCGGTGCTCGCATCCTGGCTCCTCCTTCCGCCCACGCGCGACGCCCCTCTGGGCACCGCCGTCGTCGAGCTCGCCTCGACCTCGGGGATCGAGCTGCTCGGTGACCGGCGCCTCCCCGAGACGGCATCAACCCTCGGCTTCGGTCAGGCCGTGGCCGCCGCACTCACGACGGGGGTTTCGCGCCTCGTGCTGGGGATCGGGTCCAGCGCCTCGACGGACGGTGGGGTCGGGCTGCTCACGGCGCTGGGTGCGCGATTCCGGGATGCCGCGGGCTCGGAGATCCTCGCGGGGGTCGCCGGGCTCGGAGTCGTCGCGAGCGCTGACCCCTCAGGCCTCCGGCCGCTGCCGCCGGGCGGAGTCGTCGTCCTCACTGATGTGACCAATCCGCTCCTCGGCGCTTCCGGGGCCGCCGCGGTCTTCGGCCCGCAGAAGGGCCTCGACGCCGACGGGATCGCGCGCGCCGAGGCGGGGCTCGCCCGGCTCGCCGCGCTCATCCCGTCCATCGACCCGGAACTGCCGGGTGCCGGTGCCGCCGGGGGCACCGGATGGGCACTCGCCGCGTGGGGCGCGCGCCTGGTGCCCGGCGCCCGCGAGGTGGCGGAGCTCATCGGGCTGCCCGCGGCCGCCGCATCCGCCGACGCGGTCGTCACCGGGGAAGGCTCCTACGACGTGCAGTCCGCCGCCGGCAAGGTACCCGCGTATGTCGCCGGCCTCGTGCCCTCGCGAAACGTGGGTCTCGTCGCGGGACGCATCGCGCCGGATGCCGACACCGCGGTGTTCGCCGCATCCGTCTCGCTCACCGACCTGGCCGGATCATCCACGGCCGCGATGGGCGACCCGCTTCGCTGGCTCCGCGAGGCCGGGAGCCGCCTCGCCCGCACCCTGCTGCCCTGACCCGGCGCCGCCGCCGAGCCGCCTCATCCGCCGAGTGCACGGGTTCCTGCCGATCGCACGGCTTCTCGGCGCAGGTAGGCCGTTCGTTCGATAGGAAGTCGTGCACTCGCGTGGCGCGCCTCGCGTGGCGCGCGGGCTAGGCGTCGCCGAGCGCGGCGGAGACCACCGCGCGGGCCTCGGCCTGCACCTCGCGGAGGTGCTCCTCACCCCGGAGGCTCTCGGCGTAGAGCTTGTACACGTCCTCCGTGCCCGAGGGGCGGGCAGCGAACCACGCATCGGCGGTCTGCACCTTGAGCCCGCCGATCGCCGCGCCGTTGCCGGGGGCGTGCGAGAGCTTGGCCGTGATCGGCTCGCCCGCGAGCTCGGTCGCTGTCACCGCATCCGGCGACAGCTTCGCCAGCTGAGCCTTCTGCGCGGGGGTCGCCGGAGCATCGACGCGCTGGTAGGCGGATGCCCCGAATTCGGCCTCCAGCTCGGCATAACGCTGCGAGGGGGTCTTCCCCGTCACCGCGAGGATCTCCGCCGCCAGCAGGCACAGGAGGATCCCGTCCTTGTCGGTCGTCCACACCGAGCCGTCGGTCCGCAGGAACGAGGCGCCCGCGGACTCTTCGCCGCCGAAGGCGACCGAGCCATCGAGCAGCCCCGGCACGAACCACTTGAACCCGACCGGCACCTCGAGGAGCGTCCGGCCGAGGGATGCGGCGACCTTGTCGATGATCATCGACGAGACGAGCGTCTTCCCCACCGCAGCATCCGCGGGCCAGCCCGGCCGGTGTGCGAAGAGGTAGTCGATCGCGACGGCGAGATAGTGGTTCGGGTTCATGAGCCCGGCGTCGGGCGTCACGATGCCGTGGCGGTCGGCGTCGGCGTCGTTGCCGGTGAGGATGTCGTACTCGTCCCGGCGCGCGACGAGCGAAGCCATCGCGGAGGGCGACGAAGGGTCCATCCGGATCTTCTCGTCCCAGTCCAGCGTCATGAACCGCCACGTCGGGTCGACGTCGGGGTTCACGACGGTGAGGTCGAGCTCGTACACCTCGGCGATGAGCGACCAGTACTCCACGGATGCGCCGCCCAGGGGGTCAGCGCCTATCCTCACCCCGGCGCGCTTGATGGCGTCGATGTCGATGATGGTCGCGAGATCGCGCACGTAGGCGTCGCGGAAGTCGTACTCGCCGAGGGTTCCCGCGTCGAGGTCGGCGTACCGGGTGCGCCGCACCCCGTCCAGCCCCGCGGCGATGAGCTCGTTCGCGCGGTCCGCGATCCAGCCGGTGGCATCGGTGTCGGCGGGGCCGCCGTGCGGGGGGTTGTACTTGAAGCCCCCGTCGCGGGGCGGGTTGTGGCTCGGGGTGACGACGATGCCGTCCGAGCGGCCGGGGTCATCGAGCGCCCGGCCCCGGTTGTAGGTGAGGATGGCGTGGCTCAGGGCGGGCGTCGGCACCCACGAGTCGCGCGCATCCACCCGCACGTCCACGTCGTTGGCGACGAGCACCTCGATCGCGGTGCGCTCCGCCGGGAGAGACAGTCCGTGCGTGTCGCGGCCGAGGAACAGGGGACCGGTGATGCCCTGCGCCGCTCGGTAGTCGATGATGGCCTGCGTGGTGGCGAGGATGTGGTCTTCGTTGAAGCTCGTCGACAGCGACGAGCCGCGGTGGCCGCTCGTGCCGAAGGCGACGCGTTGCTCGGGGATCGACGCATCCGGTTTGCGGTCGTAATACGCCGCGATCAGCTCGTCGATGTCGATGAGATCGGATGCTTCGGCGGGAAGTCCTGCGCGACTGCTCATGGCACCAGTCTGCCGCGCGGTCGCCTCTGGCGGCACTGGTTTGACACGATCCGTCGGCTTCTGTCAGGCGGCACGCACGCGCCGAGCGAGAAACGACATCCCGGGCGAGACAGGACGCGTCGCGCCGTTTCTCGTCCGGAACGTCGTTTCTCGGCGAGCGCGCGGGGCGAGCGGACGCGGCGAGCGGGCGGGACGGCATAGCGGGCGGGTCTAGGCTGATCGCCGTGACGCCCGAGCACGAGAACCCGCCTGCCCGTCGTACGTACAGCTACCTGGGTCCGGCGGGAACCTTCACCGAGGCAGCCCTCGCGCAGGTGCCCGAAGCCCGCGACCAGATCTGGCGCTCGGTGCGCAACGTCGGAGAAGCGCTCGCCGACGTGGTCGAGGGGCGGTCGGATGCGGCGATGATCGCGATCGAGAACTCCGTCGACGGCGGGGTCTCCACCGCGCAGGATGCGCTGGCGACGATGCCGGGCCTTCGCATCGTGGGGGAGTACCTCGTGCCGGTGAACTTCGTGCTCGTCGGCCGGCCGGGAACGCGCATGGAAGACGTGTCGCTCGTCGCGGCGCATCCCGTGGCCTACGCACAGTGCCTGCAGTGGCTCACCGCGACCCTCCCCGCCCACGCGCACATCCCCGCGGCCAGCAACATCGCCAGCGCGCTGGGGATGCTGGATGGCAGCTCCGATGCGGATGCGGCGATCGCCGCGCCCGGCATCATCGCGCACCACGACCTCGCCGTCCTGGCAGAGGGGATCGGCGACAACCCGAACGCCGTGACGCGGTTCGTCCTGGTCAGCCGCACGGTGGCACCGGCTCCGCCGACGGGCGCGGACAAGACGTCCCTCATCGTGGAGCTGCCCGAAGACCACCCGGGCGCCCTCCTCGAGCTGCTCGAGCAGTTCGCCACCCGCGGCATCAACCTGAGCCTGCTCGCGTCGAGGCCCATCGGCGACGCCCTCGGGCGATACCGCTTCGTCATCGACGCCGACGGGCACATTCAGGACGAGCGGATGGCGGACGCCCTCCTCGGTCTCCGCCGCTTCAGCCCGAAGGTTATCTACCTCGGGTCGTACGCGCGCGCCGACCGAGCGATCGTCCGCTATCCCCCGCGCTACTCCGACGACGTGTTCGTCGAGGCGCGGGACTGGGTGCGCGGCCTGGTCAGTGGGGAGCCCGGCGTCTGATGCCGGAGGTCCTGCGCTACGCAGCCTTCACCGACCCCGATCGGCCGGGCGGCGGCAACCCCGCGGGTGTGGTGCTGGATGCGGACGATTTCGGCCCGTCCGAGATGCAGCGCATAGCGGCCGAGGTCGGGTTCAGCGAGACCGCTTTCCTCAGCCAGGACGGCAGCATCCGGTTCTTCTCGCCTCTGGCGGAAGTGCCCTTCTGCGGACATGCGACGATCGCCACCGCCGTGGCGCTCGCCGCGCGCGACGGCGCCGGGCCGCTGACTTTCCGCACGCCCGTCGGTGACGTGCCGCTGGAGACCTCGCCCGGAACGGACGGGGTGCTCCGGGCGGCGTTCACGAGCGTCGAGCCGCGCGTCGAGGAGTTCGACCCGGCCGTGCTCGCCTCCCTGCTCGAACTCCTCGGGATGCGGGAGGAAGACCTCGATCCGTCCTTTCCGCCCCGTATCGCCTACGCGGGCAACCGCAATCCGGTCCTGGTGCTGCGGGACGCGGGCGTCTTCGACGCGTTCACGTTCGACCCGTCCGCGGGGCGGGCGATGATGGATGCGGAGGGGTGGTCAGGCACCGTGACGGTGATGCTCCGCGTGGCCGACACGGCCTGGGAGGCGCGCAACCTCTTCCCGGTGGGCGACATCACCGAGGATCCGGCGACCGGCTCGGCCGCGGCATCCTTCGGGGGCTACCTTCGGGCGCTGGGCGCGGTGGAGACGCCCGCGCGGATCGTGATCCGGCAGGGCCGGCACGTGGGGCGGCCGAGCCTGCTGATCGCTGACATCCCCGACGCCGGCGGCATCACCGTGTCCGGTACGGCCTCCCCGCTCTGACGCCTCGATCGCAGTGATCTACGCTGTGGGGATGCGTGAGCCGCTGCGGCTGTCCACAGGTTCCCTGAGTTCCGCGATCTTCCGCCTCGCCCGCGTGCACAAGTCGCTCGCGGCGAAGCTGCTGCGGCGCACGGGGCTGCGGCCGGGGCAGGAGCTGGTGCTCATGACCCTGTGGGAGCACGGCCCGCAGCGCATGACGGACCTGGTCCGCACCCTCGATACGGATGCACCGTCGATGACGCGCAGCATTGGGCGGCTGGAGAAGGCCGGCCTGGTTCGCCGCGGTCCATCCCCCACCGATCGGCGCGTCACCGTCGTCGAGGCCACAGACGCCAGCGCCCCGCTGCGGAAGGATGTGGAGGCCGCGTGGGCCGAGCTCGAGGCCCTGACGGCGCGGTCGTTGAGCGAGGGCCAGCGTCAGCAGTTCCTCGCCCTGCTGACCGACGTCGAGAAGCCGCTGCGCGAAATCGAAGACACGCTCTAGGCGCCCGGCCGGATGGTCAGCGGCGTGCGGCGTCCGTGTACTCCGGGGCCCACGCGCTGCCTTGCTCACGGTCGAGCGCGGTCTGGGCGCGGTTGCGCATGAAGAAGATGTACACCGTCAGGCTCACGGCGATCACGGCGGTGACGTAGACGATGAACCACGTCACGTTCTCACCGGCCAGGAAGGCCTGGTAGATGGCCGGAGCAGTGCCGCCGAACACCGAGTTCGCCAGGGCGTATCCCAGACCCACACCGAGCGCCCGGACCTCCGCGGGGAAGACCTCCGCCTTCACGATCGCGTTCACCGACGTGTAGCCGGTGAGGATGACGTAGCCCACGGCGGTCAGGGCGAAGGCGACGAGCGGCGATTGCGTCTGCGGCAGGAACGTGATGAGTACCCACGTGTAGAGCACGCCTCCGATCCCGAAGAACACCAGCAGCGGCTTTCGGCCGACCCGGTCGCTGAGGAGTCCGCCGAGGGGCTGCAGCAGCATGAGGAAGATCAGGCCGAGGAGGTTCGTCCAGGTCGCGGCGACCGCGGCGTCTTCCCCGAATGTCGTCTTGACGATCGTGGGCGCGTTGACGCTGTAGGTGTAGAACGCGATCGTGCCACCGGCGGTGACGAGGAACACCCACACCAGCTGCCGCCAGTACGACGTCAGGAGCGTCTTGAGCGACCCGGCGCCGCGGTCTTCGCCCGAGCGGACGGCCGCAAGGTGCTCCTCGCTGAGCGACTCATCCATCGTCCGTCGCATCCACAGGACCACGAGTGCCGCGATGCCGCCGATGAAGAATCCGATGCGCCATCCCCAGTCCTCGACCGCCTCCACCGGCAGCACGGCGAGCACGATGAGCAGGGTGAGCTGCGCCAGCACGTGGCCGCCGATGAGGGTCACGTACTGGAATGAGGAGAAGAAGCCCCGGCGACGGGCGGTGGCCGCTTCGGACATGTAGGTGGCGGAGGTGCCGTACTCGCCGCCGGTCGCGAAGCCCTGCACGAGCCGGGCTCCGATGAGGATGATCGCCGCCCAGGCCCCGATGGCCTCGCGGGTGGGCATCACCGAGACGAAGAAGGAGCAGGCGGACATCACGGTGATGCTGACCGTGAGCGCGGCCTTCCGGCCCCGCCGGTCGGCGAACCGGCCGAAGAACCACGACCCGATCGGGCGCATGATGAAGGTGACGGCGAAGATCGCGTAGATGTAGAACGTCGAGTTCCGGTCATCCTCGGCGAAGAACTGCGCCTCGAAGTACGACGCGAACACCGTGTAGACGTAGACGTCGTACCACTCGACGAGGTTTCCCGCCGATCCTTTGATCGTGTTGAGGATCGCGCGTCCGGTGCTCACCGGGGCACGCGTGGGGCTGGAGGGCGCCGTCGCTTCGGTCACTCCGTGAAGATTACGCCACCACCGCCCCTGCTGCCCAGGGTTGCGCGGGACGGCTCCTCCGATTACGCGCTGCGGCGGCGCGGAAATCGAGGAGATCTCGCAGATCGAGGGCCGAAACCGGGGAGGGGCTCCTCGATTTCCGAGATCCCCTCGAAAACCGCGGCCAGCCCGACGCGGCAGAGAAGATCAGCCGACGCGGGCGGGAAGGTCAGCCGACGCGGGCGGGGCGATCAGCCGACGCGGGCGGGGGTCGCCAGGAGTTCGAGGGTCTGGATGCGGCCGGGCGCCGTCTCCATCGGCTCGCCGTCATACGCGCCGGCGACCGGCGAGATCATGACCTCATCCACGCCGTAGCGGTCGGCGAATGCGGTGAGCTCCGCGGTGACCTGCTCGCCAGTTCCGACGAACCACTTCTGGCGCGCGGCATCCATGATCGACGTCGACATGCCGTCCCACGGATCGGCCTTCACCTGTTCCACCGTCTCGAGCGGGACCAGCGGGCGGTTGGTGCGCAGGCGTGCCATCATGCGCAGCTGGGGCAGGGCGCGGTCTTCGGCTTCCTCGGCAGTGGGGGCGGCGACGACGTTGGTCGTCAGGAAGGTCCGGGGCTCGGGATGCTGCGCACTGGGCTGGAACTGCGTGCGGTACAGGTCCAGCGCCCGCTCCAGACCCTCTCCGGCGAAGTGGTTCGCGAACACGTAGGGCAGGCCGAAGCGCGCGGCGAGCTGAGCGGAGTAGTCGCTCGAGCCCAGCAGCCACACCTCGGGCGTGGTCGTGGAGGCGGGCGTCGCGTGCACGGTGTACTCGCCGCCGGAACTGAACCGAACGGTCGCACCCTCGGGGGAGGTCAGCGAGATGATGTCGGCGATGTGGTCGGGGAAGCGATCGACGTCGCTGGTGGTCCCCGAGCGGTGCAAGAGCTGCGTGATCACGGGGTCCGAACCCGGTGCCCGTCCGATGCCGAGGTCGATCCGGTCGGGCGCGATCGCCTCGAGTGCGGCGAACTGCTCGGCGACGATGAGCGGCGAGTGGTTGGGGAGCATCACGCCACCCGAGCCGACGCGGATGCGGTCTGTCCGGGCAGCAGCGGCCGCGATGAGCACCGGAGGAGTCGTCGAGGCGACGGCGGGCATGTTGTGGTGCTCGGCGAACCAGTAGCGGCGATAGCCGAGGCGGTCGGCGTGCACGGCGGTGTCGAGGGATGCGGCGACCGCCTGGGCGCTGGTCTGCCCGTCGCGGACGGGGACGAGGTCGAGGACGGAGAGAGCGGGAGCGGGAGCAGTCATTACTCATGCCAACCCGGCGCCGCCCCCTTCCTATTCCCTGCACCGCGCACCCCGCCCCGGCGCGGCACCCCCGCGGTTTTCGAGGACATCCCGGAAATCGAGGAGAGGGATGCAGCATCCGCTCCTCGATCGGCGCGATCCCCTCGATTCTCGTGGGAGCGCCTGCGGTCCCAGGCGAGTGCACGACGACCGCCCGCCGCCCTCGCGCCCCCTGTGATCGCGGGCCCCCAGCACAGAGCAGACCCCTGCGCACCCGTGTTGACAACCCACCAGACCCGTTCGTACTGTGCAGCCGTTCGCAGGCATGCGGCTGGCTTCGGGCTCGGGTCTGTAAACGGCCACAGAACGTGGACATGCGCGGTGCTTCGCGCGAAGCACCAGAGAGGGGACGGCCGGATGACCGCCACACAGGAGCGCACGAGGAGCAGCAGCACGCGCTCCCAGCCACCGCCCGCCCCGCCCCAGCGCAAGACGCCCCATAAGGGCGCGATCGCCATCTTCACGGGACCTTTCGGCATCCTTTTTCTGCTCTTCTACCTGATTCCGATCGGCTATGCGGTCTGGCAGTCCCTGTTCGTCGTGCACCGAGAGGGCACTTTCGGCGCTCCCCAGCAGGTGTTCGGGGGTCTCGCCCAGTACGTTCAGGTGTTCCAGAACGGGCCGTTCTGGGAGTCCATCGGCCGGGTGTTGCTCTTCGGCGTCGTCCAGGTGCCCGTGATGCTGGGGCTGGCGCTGCTGTTCGCGTTGCTGCTGGATTCTCCGGTTCTGAAGGGGAAGAAGTTCTTCCGGCTCGCCTTCTTCGCGCCCTATGCCGTGCCCGGGGTCATTGCGGCGATCATGTGGGGCTTTCTCTATTCGCCCAACCTGTCGCCCTTCACCGACGTGACGGGCGTGATCGATTTCCTCTCTCCCGAGCTGGTGCTGTGGTCGATCGCCAACGTCGTGACATGGGTCTTCGTCGGCTACAACATGCTCATCATCTACTCCGCGCTGCTGTCGATCCCCACGGAGATCTACGAAGCGGCACGCCTGGACGGTGCCGGACAGATTCGCATCGCGTGGTCGATGAAGATCCCGATGGTCGCCCCCGCGATCATCCTCACCGCCGTGTTCTCGATCATCGGCACCCTTCAGCTGCTGGCCGAGCCGCAGGTGTTCCGATCCTTCACCGCCGCCGTGTCGTCGACCTTCACGCCGAACATGACCATCTACGCCACGAGCGCGATTCCCAACACCAACCTCGCCGCGGCGTTCTCGGTGGTGCTCGCCCTGGCGACGTTCGCGCTCTCGTTCGCGTTCCTCAGGGGCACCCAGCGGAAGGCGAACCCATGAGCCTCCTCGCCCGGACCCGCGGCGCCACCGCGGACGAACCGACCCCCACGCGCGGCCCCCGGGAGAGCATCCTCTCCCGCTCGGCGGCGCTGATCGTCATGGCCGTCTTCACCCTGTACTTTCTGGTGCCGATCTGGTGGCTCTTCATCGCCTCCACCAAGGACCGCAGCGATCTGCTCACCACTCCGGCGCTGTGGTTCGCGGACTGGAACTTCTTCGAGAACGTCCGTGACCTCGTCTCCTACGGCGACGGCGTCTACCTGCGCTGGCTCGTCAACAGCCTCGGCTACGCAGGCCTCGGGGCCCTCTTGGCGACGATCATCGCGGGGATGTGCGGTTACGGCCTGGCGAAGTACCGCTTCCGGGGCCGCGAAGCCTTCTTCAACATCGTCCTCGGCGGTGTCCTGGTGCCCGCCACGGCTCTCGCCCTGCCCCTGTTCCTGCTGTTCAGCCAGGTCAACCTGACGAACACCTACTGGGCGGTGCTGCTGCCGAGCATCGTGAGCCCGTTCGGGGTGTACCTCAGTCGCATCTACGCCGCCTCGTCGGTGCCCGATGAGCTCATCGAAGCTGCCCGGATCGACGGCGCGGGGGAAGTCCGCGCGTTCTTCACCGTGTCGTCGCGCCTGATGATGCCCGCGCTGGTGACGGTGTTCCTCTTCCAGTTCGTCTCGATCTGGAACAACTTCTTCCTGCCGCTGGTCATGCTCCGCAGCGAGGAACTGTTCCCCGTGACGTTCGGCCTCTACTCCTGGAACACGCAGCTCAACCAGATCCCCGAGCTGCGCACCTATGTCCTCGTCGGTTCGTTCCTGTCGATCGTGCCCCTCATCATCGCGTTCCTCCTGCTCCAGCGCTTCTGGCGCAACGGCCTGGGCACCGGCTCCGTGAAATGACCCATGCTCCCGCGGTCACCCGCGCCATCCAGTGAGGAAGATCATGCAATACACGAAGAGGGCGGTCGCCACCGGAGTCGTAGTGCTCGCCGCGATCGGACTCGCCGGATGCGGGGGCGGAGCCGAGGGAGGGGCCGCCGCATCCTGCACCCCCTCCGAGGGGAATGTCACGCTCGACTTCACGTCGTGGATCCCCGGCGTGAAAGACGTCGTCGAGATCTGGAACGAACAGAACCCGGAGATCCAGGTCGACGTCCAGACCGGGCCGAACGGCAACTCCGGCACATACCAGAGCTTCTTCAGTCAGATTGCGGCGGGAAACACTCCCGACCTCGGTCAGATCGAGTACGACGCACTGTCGAGCTTCCGGGTGCAGGACGGCCTGGAGAACCTTGCGCTGTGTGAAGACGTCGTGGATGCGGAGTCGGATTTCATCCCGTGGACATGGGGACAGGTCACGCTCGGTTCCGCCGACGGGGTGTACGGCGTCCCGCAGGACTCCGGGCCGATGGCGCTCTTCTACCGTTCCGACCTCTTCGCGGAGCATGGCATCGGGGTCCCCACGACGTGGGCGGAGTACAAGGAAGCCGCCGTTCAGATCCGCGAAGCCGGTGGCTACATCACGAACTTCTCCACCGCGGACATCAACCAGTTCGCGGGATTCGTGTGGCAGGCCAACGGAAGTTGGTTCGCTGACGAGGGGGATGAGTGGCGGGTCGATCTGACCGGCGAGGAGTCGACCAAGGTCGCGGATTACTGGCAGGAGCTGCTCGATGAGGATCTCGTGGCCACGTATCCCGCGTGGACCGAGGAGTGGAACAACGCGTATAACTCCGGCCAGGTGTGGAGCTGGACCGCGGCCGTGTGGGGCGCCAACTCCATTGCGAGCGGCGCGCCCGACACAGCCGGTCTGTGGTCGGTCGCCCCGTCGCCGCAGTGGGAGGCCGGCGGCCAGAGCGCGGGTAACTGGGGCGGTTCCTCCGTCGCCGTGTTCAAGGGAACCGAGCACCTTTACGAAGCCACGAAATTCGCGCTCTGGCTGAACACGTCGGAAGAGGCGCTCACCGCGCTGAACCAGTCGGCGAACATCTACCCGGCGACGACGGCCGGGCTGAGCCTGCCCTCCCTGCAAGAGGGCGTGGAGTTCTACGGCGGCCAGAAGATCTACGACGTGTTCGCCGCCGCCGCGGGGCAGGTGAACCCCGACTTTCTGTGGGGACCGACCATGACGCAGACCTACGCCGATGTGTCGGACGGATTCCAGAGGGCTGTCACGGGACGGGGCACCTTGCTCGAGGCGCTCAGCTCCGCCCAGAAGGCGACGATCGCTGCCCTGAAAGCGCAGGCGATCCCGGTCGCGGAGTGACGGTCACGCGGGGGATCAGCGGCCGGGCACGTACTTGACGGGGAGGCCCTGCTTGTCCTTCGTCGCACCCGCGATCACGAGGATGAGGTCGATGAGCCACCAGATGCCGAAGCCGCCGACGGTGATGAGCTTGAGGATGCCGGTGCCGATCTTGCCGAGGTAGAACCGGTCGATTCCGAGCTCGCCGAGGAAGATCGACAGGAGGAGCGTCGCGAGCCAGGACTTGGGGCTCAGTCCCGCGGGCGCGACGCCGTAGGGCTGCGGGGCGGCGGGGTACTGGGGCTGCGACATGGCTTCTCCTCTGGTGGGCTGGCGTGCGTTCGAGCGTACGGACCGGGCCTCGGCATGGACAGGGGGCTATCCGGATTCCCGGGGAGGGTCAGCGGGATCGCTTGACGGCGTCGTAGGCGTCGAGCGCCTGTCGACGTGTGCCGGCGAGGTCGACGATCGGCTCGGGAGCGTCATCGGCGAGGTACTCCGGCGCCCACCTCCGGGACGTACTCCCCGTGCGGGTCGAACTTCGCCAGCTGCCGTTCGGGATTGAAGATGCGGAAGTAGGGCGCGGCATCGGCGCCGGAGCCGGCGACCCACTGCCAATTGAAGGCGTTGTTCGCTGCATCCGCGTCGACGAGGGTGTCCCAGAACCACTCCTCGCCGCGCCGCCAGTCGATCAGCAAGTTCTTGACGAGGAAGGATGCCGTCACCATCCGCACGCGGTTGTGCATGTAGCCGGTGCGCCAGAGCTCCCGCATCCCCGCGTCGACGAGTGCGAGGCCGGTGCGTCCTCGCCGCCACGCCTCGAGGTGACCGGGGTCGAGCGGCGGCCAGGGGAACGCGTCGAACTCGGCCCGCCAGTTGCGGGTGGCGAGGTCGGGGAAGTGAAAGAGCGTGTGCCAGGCGAATTCGCGCCATCCAAGCTCCGATAGGAACCGCGATGCCGCGTCGGGGTGGGCACTCGACGCGGGGTGTTCGACCGTCGCGTGCCAGACCTGGTGCGGGCTGAGCTCGCCCCACCGCAGCCGTGCGGACAGCATCGAGGTCGCCTCGCCGGCCGGCTCGTCACGGGACCGGTCGTAGCCGCCGAGGTCGTGCGCGAGAAAAGCGCGCAGTCGTGCGCGGGCGGCCGGCTCTCCCGGCTCCCATCGCTCGCGAAGGCCTTCTGCCCAATCGGGATGCGTCGGACGCAGGGACCACGCGTCGAGGTCCTCGGACGCGGGGCGCGAACTCGGGCCGGGGATGTCTCCCGGCTCGGGCAGCGGCGCACGCGGGGCGGGGAGACTCTGGCACGCGCGCCAGAACGGCGTGAAGACGGCGTACGGGCTGTCGGTGCCGGTCCGCACGGTCCACGGTTCGAAGAGGAGCGAGCCGTCGAAGGAGGCGACCGCGACCCCGGTGCCGCGGAGCGCCGTCTTGATGCCCGCGTCGATGCCGCGCTCCGCTCCGCCGTATCGCCGGTTCCAGAAGACGGCGCCGGCCCCGGCGTCGCGCACGACCGCCGGGACGACCTCCGCCGCTCTCCCGCGGCGCAGGATGAGGGTCGAGCCGCGCTCCTCGAGAGCGGTGGCGAGTGAAGCGAGCGACTCGTGCAGCCACCAGCGCGCCGCGCCGCCCAGGGGGCGGATGCCCTCGCCGTCCTCACGCACGTACAGGCCGATCACCGGCTCGCCACGTTCCAGGGCGGCGGACAGTGCGGGGTTGTCCGCCAGCCGCAGATCGTCGCGGAACCACACGACCGTAGTCATCCGCCCACGCTAGTTCCCCCTGCGGTTACGGACGACTCTTGTCGGAGTCTGGGCGCGCAGAACGAAAAGCGTCCGTAATCGTCCGCTAGGGGGGTTAGAGGGTGGAGGTGTCGTGGCCGGCGGGAACGGCGATCCGGAGGCCGCCGGGGACGATGCGGCAGAAGATGCGGGTGGCCTCGCCGAACTCGTCGCCGTCGAGCTCCACCGGCTGGGCCGGGCTCGTCGCGGTCTCGATCCCGTGGCCGCTCCGGTAGTGCACCGAGGTGTCGCGGCCGCGCCGCTCGAGCACCCGGCGACCGGCACGGAAGCGTCGCAGGAAGGAGTTGTCCCACCAGATCTTCCGCCACACGCCGAGCCATCCGAACGCGCCCGCCGGCTGGATGATGGCGACATCGAGCATGCCGTCGGTGATCGAGGCCTCTGGAATGAGGGCGATCCCCGCCGGGAGGGACCCGCAGTTGGCGAAGAGGATGCTCTGCACCCGGGCCGAGTGCAGGCGCTGCTTGTCGAGCTGGTAGACGATACGGAAGGGCTTGGCGGACACGAGCGAGCGGGCCGCTCCGTCCACATACGCGACCCATCCCACGGTCTTCTTCAGCTGCGGGTTGGTGTTGGCGATCATCGCCGCATCCAGCCCCATACCGGCCATCACGACGAACCCGTGCTCTTCGGTGGAGCCGTCTTCGCGGCGGAGCCGGGCGACTCCCACGTCCACCGGGATGACGTCGCCCTCGAAGGTCGCGCGGATCATCACGTCCGCGTCATCCAGCGGCAGCGCGAGGTTGCGCGCGAGCAGGTTGCCGGTGCCGCTGGGGACGATCGTGAGCGGGACTCCGGTGTCGGTCAGCGCCTCGGAAACGGCGCGCACCGTGCCGTCGCCTCCGGCCACGAGGATCGCGTCGGCGCCCTCCTCGAGGGCTGCGCGGGCGGCGTCGTCGCCGAGGTCGTCGACCGTCGTCTCGAAGAAGAGCGGCTCAGCCCACTCGGCCTCCTCGGAGAGGCGCACCATCAACGCGCGCAGCTCCGCGGGATCGACCTTGGTGGGGTTGTAGACGAGTGCGGCGCGTTTTCGGTCGGTGGGCGGAGCATCCATCGTGGTCTGCTCGCCGTCGGCGGTGACCTGAACGGCCTCGCCGGTCTCACCGTCGGTCGTGTCGGGCGCCACGTCCTCGGGTTCGCGGATGACGTCGTCGGGCGCCGCGGCTTCGTGCGCGGAGGGCGTCTCGGTGTTGGCCCCCCGTGGACCGGGTGCCTCCGGCGCATCCGCGGTGCCGCCGGCGTCGGTCGAGGCAGCCGCGTTGTCGTCGCGGTCGTCGTCGTCGCGCAGCGAGTCGGCGTGGAACTCGGCTCGCTCGGCCGCGCCGGGCGGGGCCTCATTGTTGAGTGGCGCGTCGTCGGCCTGCGCGGCGTCGGGTCGCTCTTCGGCGCCCGCCGTCTCGCCGCCCTCGCGCGTCGCCTCGTCGAGCTCAGGTGCCGCGCCGGCTGTCTCATCGCTCTCGCGCGTTTCGGAATCGGCCGCCATGCTCCCACCCTAGGGCCGCTCCCGGCCCCGCGAGGCGTTCGGACGGGGCTGCGACGGAAAAGCCCTGGCCTAAGATTGGACGGTGATCGATCTGACCCTGCTGCGAGAAGATCCCGAGCGGGTCAAGCGCTCGCAGATCGCGCGCGGCGCGGCCCCGGAGACAGTGGATGCCGCGTTGACGGCCGACCGCGACCGACGCGCCGCGATCACCGCCTTCGAAGAGTTGCGCGCCGCCCAGAACGCCCACGGCAAGCGGGTCGCGCAGGCCCCGAAAGAGGAAAAGGCCGCACTGGTCGCCGAGGCCAAGGAGCTGAGCGAGAAGACCAAGGCGGCGCAGCACGCGGTGACCGAGGCGGAAGCGGCGGCGGAGCTGGCGCTCGCCAGGATCGAGAACCTCGTCATCGACGGCGTCCCGGCCGGTGGCGAAGAGGCCTTCATCACGCTGCGCACGCACGGAGAGGTCCCCGCCTTCGACTTCGAGCCGCTCGACCACCTCGCCCTCGGTGAGAAGCTCGGCGCGATCGACATGGAGCGGGGCACGAAGGTGTCGGGCAGTCGCTTCTACTTCCTCACCGGGATCGGCGCGCGCCTCGAGCTCGCGCTCATGAGCCTCGGGCTCGACCGGGCGATGGCCGCGGGTTTCACCCCCATCATTCCGCCGACGCTCGTGCGACCCGAGGTGATGCGCGGCACCGGCTTCCTCGGCGAGCACGCCGACGAGGTCTATCACCTGGCCGAGGACGACCTCTATCTCGTCGGCACGAGCGAGGTTCCGCTCGCCGGCTATCACATGGACGAGATCCTCGACTTCGGCCGTGGACCCAAGCGCTACGCCGGCTGGTCGACCTGCTACCGGCGCGAGGCCGGTTCGTACGGCAAGGACACCCGCGGCATCATCCGTGTGCACCAGTTCAACAAGCTCGAGATGTTCGTCTACACCGAGCCCGACGCGGCCGAGGCCGAGCACCTCCGCCTCGTCGAGCTGCAGGAGGGGATGCTGCAAGACCTCGGCCTTTCGTACCGTGTCATCGACGTCGCGGCCGGAGATCTCGGATCCAGCGCCGCGCGCAAGTACGACGTCGAGGCCTGGGTGCCCACGCAGAACGCCTATCGGGAACTCACCAGCACCTCCAATTGCACGACCTACCAGGCCCGCCGTCTCAACATCCGTTCGCGCAACGAGGGCAAGACGCAGCCTGTCGCCACGCTCAACGGCACCCTCGCCACCACGCGGTGGATCGTCGCCCTCCTGGAGACGCACCAGCGCGCCGACGGCTCCGTCGTCGTTCCGGAAGTGCTGCGGCCCTACCTCGGCGGACTCGACATCATGGAGCCCATCGCGTGACGCCCGAGCGCACATCGCCGCCTGACACCGGCAGCGTCGAGGTGACGTCGCCGGGGGATGCGGCCGAACTGGTCGAGGAGATCGCTGAGGACGCGCCCGACGGCCGCCTCCTCATCGCTCTGGACATCGACGGCACCGTGATCCTCGAGGACGAGAGTCCGAGCCCGGGGGTTCTCGAGGCTGTGGCTCATGCGCAGGCGCGCGGGCACGAGGTGATGCTCGCGACCGGTCGCAGCTGGGACACGACGCACCGCATCATGGAGCTGCTCGGTATCGAGCCGGACTATGCGGTGTGCTCGAACGGCGCGATCGTGATGCGCCGCCAGGCCGGCGGCACCGGCGCTGCGGCTTACGAGCTCGCGCACGTGGAGACCTTCGATCCCGCCGAGGTGCTGGAGTTGCTCCGCGGACACCTCTCCGACGCGCGCTACATGGTCGAGCTGCCCGACGGGACGCGGCTGTACACCGAGTACCTGGAGGACTGGAACCTGCGCGGGGCCGATCTGGTCGCCTTCGAGGAACTCTCGCACCGGCCGGTGTGCCGTGTGGTCGTCGTGTCGCCCGAGCACACCGACACCGACTTCCTCGACCTGGTGTCGCGCATCGGGCTCACCCAGGTGTCGTACGCGATCGGCTGGACCGCGTGGCTCGACATCGCCCCGCAGGGGGTCAACAAGTCCACCGGACTCGAGCTCGTCCGCACCTGGCTGGGGATCGCCCCGGCGAACGTGCTGGTGATGGGCGACGGCCGCAACGACGTCGAGATGTTCGAGTGGGCGCTACGCAACGGTGGGCGCGCCATCGCCATGGGGCAAGGCCCCGAGGAAGTGCTCGCTGCGGCCGGTGAAGTCGGGCTGTCGGTCAGCGAAGGCGGCGTCGCTGCCATCCTGCGGGAACTCTGACGTGGATGCGGCCGGCCACGGCCATCCCGCACCACGCCGTCGCCGGAGCGCTCGAGGTCGAGGTGGATGCCGACGGGCTGACGCCCTGGCGGCTCCCCGTGGCAGCGCACCGGTACGCACCTACCTCGCGCGCATCGTCGCCGGTGGCGGGGAGCTGCGGCAGGGTGGCGCGGTGCTCCGGCCCGGCGCTTCGACCTTGAGGGCAACGCCGTGGTGGCGCTCGGCGGCGCGGTGCTCCGGCCCGGCGGCGTGGTGCGCCCGCGCTTCTGAACGTGTGAGGCCCGCCGCATCCCCGTAGCGAGTCCGCCGCATCCCCGTGGCGAGTCCGCCGCATCCCGTTGCCAGTTCAGGAGATGTGGCGAGATCAGGTCGTTTCCGGAAAAAGGAGCCTGCCTCGGCCTCATCGCCTGATCTCGTGCCGTGGGCGCCTGGGAGGTTTCGCGGGTGGCGAGGCCGCGGGCGGCGGGGAGGATGTGGGTGGTGCGAGCGTCGGCCCGCGGCCGCGTGGGGCCGTCGGGGCGTCGGCCGACGCGCGCTTGTGTGCGCCCCGCCGCATCGCCGGGGCATCCCCGTCGCGAGTTCAGGAGATGTGGCGAGAGCAGGTCGTTCCGCGCGAAAGGAGCCTGCCTCGGCGTCATCTCCTGATCTCGTGCCGCGTCGCGGCCGGGCCGCGGGGTGGCGGGGAGCCGCCCCACGCTCAGGCGAGGGGATGCTCCGCGTCGTACCCGCGGAACGAACGGCGCCGCGCGTACAGGGCCGCAACTACGGCGAAGAGCAGGGCGCCCAGGAGCGAACCACAGCGCGACATGAGCGGCGCGAATCCGGTGAACACGTCGCCAAGGGCAGACGCGCGCGATTTGTAACCAACCAGTTTGTTTGCTAGAGTCTGAGCATGAGAGCAGATGGTGAAGCGACGCGAGCCCGTATCCTCGAGGCCGCCGCAGACGAGTTCGCGACGTATGGCATCGCCGGAGCGCGCGTGGATCGGATCGCGGCGAACGCCCGGGCGAACAAGGCGCAGCTATACGCGTACTTCGGGAGCAAGGACGCCCTCTTCGACGCGGTCTTCGACCAGGCTCTGCACGCGATCGTGAACGCCGTGGCGCTCGACGCCACCGACCTTCCCGGTTATGCGGCCCGCCTGTACGACGAGTACCTCGAGCGTCCGGAGCTCGTTCGTCTGGCGACGTGGTCGCGGCTGGAGCGACGACCGACAGGCGCTCTCACAGGCGAGTCGCTTCCCAGCGAGCCCGAGAAGCTGGCCGACATCGCCGCCGCGCAGAGCGCCGGCTATATCGACGCGACTCTCGAACCCGCGGACGTGCACTCCACGGTGATTGCGCTGTCCCTCACGTGGGGGCCGACCAGCACGACCTTCGCGGCCAGTTCGGCCGACGACGAGACCGCGCACGATCGCCGACGGCACGTGCTGCGGACACTCGTTGCGCGAGCATACGCACCCACAACTCAGCCGCTCTGAATCGACTCTCTCAAGGAGAGAACCATGTTGTCACCCGAAGTGCTCCGCGCCCTCGCCATCACTCCCGCCTCCTCGACGGAGGATCGGCTGGCGGACATCACCACCTATGGCCGGCGCAGCGGAAAGCCGCACCGCATCGAGGTGTGGTTCTATCGCGCCTACGGACGCATCTACCTCAGCACCACGCCGGCGAAGCGGGACTGGTACGCCAACCTCCTGGCGAACCCGCATTTCATCTTCCATCTCAAGATCGGCATCCACGCCGACCTCCCGGCCGTCGCCACGCCGATCACCGACCCCGAGGAACGGCGACGCATCTTCCAGGTCTTTGTCGATGACCTCAACCAGCCGAGCAACCCCGGTCACGTTCCGCAGCCGCAGTATGTGGAGGACTGGCTTGCCGGCAGCCCGCTCGCCGAGGTCACCTTCGACGACGCCTGAGTGCCCATGACACGCACGGCTCGGCCGTTCGAGATCGGTGCGAGTGCGGGCGAGCGGATGCGACGTCCGGCGCTCGGCTAGACTCGGCCGGTCGACGGATGCTGCGAAGCATCGTCGGGAGGGTTGTCCGAGCGGCCGATGGACCTGGTCTTGAAAACCAGTGGGCAGCAATGTCCCGTGGGTTCGAATCCCACACCCTCCGCGCAACCCGCATGGCTAAGCCCCATTTCGGTGTAGCGGATTCATGACAATCGACGAGATCGCCCGCGTAGCCTCCGAGTACTTCGGCCTCGACCACCTGCGTCCCGAGCAGCGCGAGGCCATCGAGGCATCCGTCGCCGGCCGCGACGTGCTCGTGGTGTGGGCCACCGGGTCGGGGAAGTCGGCGGTATACCAGGTCGCGGCGGCGCTTCGCCCGGGTCTCGCGGCCGTCGTCTCGCCGCTGATCGCACTGCAGGAGGATCAGCTCGCTCGGCTGGAGGAGGCTCCGGATGCTCCGACCGGCGTCGCGGTGAATTCGGCCCACGGCGCCAAAGCGCAGCGCGAGGCGTGGCGGCGGGTGAGCGCGGGTGAGGTCGAGTACGTGCTGCTCGCGCCCGAGCAGCTCGCCAAAGACGAGGTGGTCGACCGGCTCGCCGAGCAGAACGTATCGCTCCTCGTCGTCGACGAAGCGCACTGCATCGCGTCCTGGGGGCACGACTTCCGGCCCGACTACCTGCTCCTGGATGCGGTGGCCGACCGGCTCGGCCGGCCGCCGGTGCTCGCTCTCACCGCCACAGCATCCACGCCTGTCCGTGAGGAGATCGTCGAGCGCCTGGGAATGCGGGATCCGCTGATCCTCGCCGGCGACGTCGACCGGCCCAACATCACCCTCACCGTCCACCGTTACGCGGAAGGCTCCGACAGGCGCGCCGCCGTCTTGGCTGAAGTGGCCGAGCTGCCGAAGCCCGGTCTGCTGTACGCGGCCACGCGCCGCGGCTCGGAGGAGTACGCGAGCGAGTTCGAGAAGCGCGGCATCCGCGCCGTCGCCTATCACGCGGGCCTTCCCGCGCGCGAGCGCGAGCGTGTGCACGAGCGGTTCCATGCCGACGAGCTCGATGTGGTCGTCGCCACCTCCGCGTTCGGGATGGGGATCGACAAGCCGAACGTCCGCTTCGTCGTCCACGCGGACGCCCCCGATTCCGTGGATGCGTACGCGCAGGAGATGGGTCGCGCCGGACGCGACGGACAGCCCGCGCACGCGACCCTGCACTATCGCCCCGAAGATCTCGCCCTCCGCCGCTACTTCGCGACGAAGCATCCGGACGCCGCGGAGCTCCGCCGCCTCGTCGCCGCGCTGCAAGACGGCGTCACCAGGCCCAGCGAGCTTGCGCGAGTGGTCGACGCGAGCCTGCGGCGGGTCACCGCGCTGGTCGCCCTGCTCGTGGACGTCGCCGCGGTGCGCACGGAAGAGGATGGCCCGAAGCTGCGGCGCGGGCAGGACGCTGAGGCAGCCGTCTCCGCGGCGCTCGAGCGTACCGAGGAGCGTGAGCGGATCGACCGATCTCGCATCGAGATGCTTCGCGGCTACGCCGAGACGCGCCGGTGCCGGCGACACGTGCTGCTCGGCTACTTCGGGCAGACTCTCGACGAGCCGTGCGGCAACTGCGACACCTGCGCCGACGGGTCGGCGTACGAAGACCACGTGCCCCGCGTCGAGGCCGGAGCCAGGAAGCCCGGTGGGTTCGCGGTGGACGAGCGTGTCAGGCACTCCATCTGGGGGGAGGGCACGGTGATGGCCGTCGAGGATGACCGGATGACGGTGTTCTTCGAAAGTCAGGGGTACAAGCAGTTGTCGCTCGCCCTGATCGCCGAGCATCACCTTCTTCAGCCGGTCCTCACCGGCCTTTCAGGTGGGCGAACGTAGGATAGCGCCGCCCGCACGCCCGGAAGGACACGAGTGAGCTCGATCAAGCCCGTCCAGCGAGGTCGCCGTACGGTGGCCCGCCACGGTCGCCTGACCTCGCCGCGCCCGTTCGCCCAGGTGATGCGGATCCTCGCCATCGGCCTCGCTGTCGTTCTGGTCGCCGGGGCGGGTGTCGCCGCCTACATCGGGTACGACCTGACATCGAGCTTCAACGCCGACGCCGTTGAGCTCGACGGGCAGGGGCCGGTGCCGCCCGACATCGGTGAGATCGAAGGCGGCGTGAACCTCCTCATCACCGGCACGGACGAGTGCGAACCCGAGTTCGCCGGGTACTTCGGGGAGCGCTGCACGGGCCCCGACGCCGAGGGCAACCTCAACGACGTCAACATGCTCGTGCACATCTCGGACAACCCACGTCGCGTGACGGTGGTCTCGTTTCCCCGTGACCTGATGGTCCCCATCCCCGCGTGCACGGCCGAGGACGGGAGCTCCGTCTCGGCGTCGCGCAAGCAGCAGATCAACAGCGCCTTCATGACCGGGGGCCTATCGTGCGTCGTGAACACGGTGTCTGAGCTCAGTGGACAGGACATCCCCTTCGCGGCCAAGGTGAGCTTCGGGGGCGTCATCAACATCACCGACGCCGTCGGCGGAGTGGATGTTTGCATCGCCAACGGCATCCGCGACCGGCACACCGGCATCGACTGGCCCGCCGGAAACCGCAACATCCAGGGCATCGAGGCCCTGCAGTTCCTCCGCACCCGGCACGGCGTGGGTGACGGCGGCGACCTGGGGCGCATCAGCAACCAGCAGCAGTACATGTCCAAGCTGGCGCGCAAGCTGGTCAGCGAGGAAGTCCTCTCCAACCCCGCCGCCCTTTACAAGCTGGCCTCCACCGCGCTGGAGAATGTCGACCCGTCCACGAGCCTCACCAACCCGCTGACGCTCGTGCAGATCGCCCTCGCCGTGAAGAACGTGCCGTTCGAAGAGATCGTCTTCGTTCAGTACCCCACGGGCCCCGACCCCGCCGACCCGAACCGCGTGGTGCCCGACCTGGATGCCGCAGACGCGCTGTGGGCGGCCCTGGAGGCGAATCAGCCGCTGCAGTTGACCGGAGATGTCAGCGGCGGCGATGGCGTCATCGACGCGGATGCGCCGGACGGGGAGACCCCGGTCGAGCCGACCGATCCGACCGAGCCTGCCGAGGGTGCTGAGCCGACGGAGGGCGCGACGGAGACGCCCGCCCCGGAGGAGAGCGCCGTCGCCCTTCCCTCGAACATCACCGGGCAGACCGCAGCGCAGAACACCTGCTCCAACGGCAACCTCCGGTAGCCGCATCCGCCGTTCGAGGAGGCGCGTCGCGCCGGTTAGTATTAGTGCGTGCGTCCGCCGTTTCGGCGTCGGATGCCTGGAGACGTCGCATAGTCAGGCCTAGTGCACCACCCTGCTAAGGTGGAGTCCCCTTACGGGGACCGAGGGTTCGAATCCCTCCGTCTCCGCAGAAATCCCCCGGCAAGCCGGGGGATTTTGGTTTTGACGGTGTTACCAGTCGACACCGTGAGATGGGCCGTGTAGGCCCCAGGTGACCCGTCCTGTGGGACGGCGGTCGCAGATGCTCGGTGCCGGAGCCGAGGAGCAGTTCGTAGGGCTGCTTGCCGCGTGCGAGGGCTTGCACCATCGGGGCACGAGACGGGTGGGTGGATGCAACGACGATGTCGCCCCTCTCGTCATAGTGCATTTATAGAGTTGTACGAATCACTATTCGTCCCATATCGTGGGCTAGTAGGCGCTCGACTGAACGCGCGACCCGCAACGAGGCGGAGGTGGCCAGTGACCTTACCCATGGAAGTCGATGTCATCGTGCTTGGCAGCGGGGCTGCCGGGTTGACCGCGGCATTCGTCGCAGCGGCAGACGGTGCGACTGTCGCGTTGTTCGAGAAGCATGACCGGGTCGGTGGCACGAGCGCGTGGTCCGGCGGTCACGTCTGGATCCCGGCAAACTCGAAAATGCGCGAGCACGGTCTCGATGACAGCATCGCCGCGGGCGTCGAGTACCTGCTCGGCGTCGGGCGGGGCCTTGCCGAGGAACCGCTCGTCCGCGCCTTCGTCGAGAACGGCGCCGCGATGATCGACGACCTCGAGTCTCGTGGCGGCATCGAGTTCTACTCGGTCCCGGGGCTCCCCGACTACCACCCCGAGCATCCCGGGGGCCGGCCTGGCGGCGGACGCACCCTGGGTACTCCCTTGTTCCCGTTCCGCGAACTCGGCGAATGGCGTGACCGGGTCGAGGTCACGCCGTACTACTCGCCGTACTTCCGCATGGATGAGACCGGGATCGGCTCCGGCGTGCCGAAGCCGCCGACCGCTGACGAGCTGCAGCGTCGAGCCGATTCCGATGAACGCGGCCAGGGCGGCAGCCTCGTCGGTTTCCTCCTGCGGGCGGCCCTCGGCGCCGGCGTCTCGGTCGAGACGTCGACGCGCGGCCTCGAGCTCGTGCGAGACGGAGATCGGGTCGTCGGAGTGCAGATTGAGGATGCGGAGGGGCGGCGCGAGGTGCGCGCGCGGCTCGGGGTCATCCTCGCCACCGGTGGCTTCGAGTGGAACGAGTCGTACCGCAGGACCTATCTTCGGGGCGGGGTCCATCGACCGGCGTCGATCCCGACGAACACCGGTGACGGGTTGCGGATGTCGATGCGAGTTGGCGCCGACCTGCAGAACATGCGGGAGGCGTGGTGGACGCCGATCGCGATGCTGCCCGACGGCGTGAACCCGATGAATCTTGACATGATCAACGGCGATCGCACGCGACCGCGAAGCATCATGGTGAACCGTCGAGGACGCCGGTTCGTGAACGAAGCGGCGAACTACAACGCACTCGGAAGTGCGTTCCACCAGGAGGACGTCACGGCGTTCGGGCCGGCGAACATCCCGGCGTGGGTCATCCATGACCAGACGTACCTCGAGCGCTATGGATCCCGAGGGACGCCGTTCGACGGCACGTCCGCGCCACCTTGGCTCACGTCGGCGCCGAGCCTGCGCGCGCTCGCCGAACGGCTCGGGATCGATGCCGACGAACTCGAGTCGACGGTGGAGCGTTGGAACCGCGCCGTCGCCGACGGCGTGGATCCCGATTTCCGCCGTGGCGAAAGCGCCCACGATCGGTGGTGGGGTGACCCATGGAACAAGGGGACTCCGGCGTCGACGCTCGGCCCGATCACCGACGCACCCTTCTACGCCATGGAGCTCCGGCCCGGCGTGCTCGGCACCAAGGGCGGCCCGAAGGTCGACGCCGATGCGAGGGTCATCGATCTCGACGGTCAGCCGATACCCGGCCTGTACGCCGCCGGGAACGTCTCGTCGCCGACCGGTTCCGGCTACGGGGGTCCAGGCGGCACGCTCGGCCCGGGGATGACCTTCGCGTGGCTCGCCGCGCAGCACGTGACGAGCGATCTTCGGCCACTTGAGAGCAGGGAAGTCTGATGGACCCATCGATCAGCGTGGGGATCGCCTACCCCCAGAGCGAGCTCGGGGGCGACCCGGATGCGTTCAGGGCCTTCGGCGGTGAGGTCGAGCGGCTCGGCTTCGACCATCTCGTAATGTTCGACCACCCGGTGAACGCGGTGCACGGAATTGACCGCGACCCGCCGCTGCCGCCCCGCGCGTATACCGAGCGAGACCCGTTCCACGACCCACTCGTCGCGTTCGCGCACCTTGCAGCCCTGACCGAGCGGATCGAGCTCATCACCGCCGTGCTCGTGCTCCCGCAGCGGCAATCGGCCCTGGTCGCCCGTCAGGCCGCCGACGTCGCACTGCTGTCCGGTGGTCGACTCCGGCTCGGCGTCGGCGTCGGATACAACCCGGTCGAGTACGAGGCGCTCGGGCAGGACTTCCGAACCAGAGGGCGTCGGCTCGACGAGCAGATCCCGTATCTGCGCCGGCTCTGGACGGGCGAACCGCAATCCTTCAGCGGTCGATTCGACACCATTCTCGAGGCCGCGGTCGTCCCTCCGCCGCACGAGCCCATCCCCATCTGGATCGGAGGATCGTCCGAGGCGGCGTATTCGCGCGGTGCGCGCCTCGGTGATGGGTTCATCTTCGGGTATGGATTGGGCGACGAAGCGCTGACCGCATGGCAGCGAGTCCAGGACCTCCTGGGCGAAGCGGGCCGTCCTGTCGAGGGATTCCGGTCGGCGTTCAGTCTCCTGCCCGAGGAAGTGGGCAGTCGGAGCATCGGTGATGTGGTGGCGGCCGTGCTGCGAATTCGTGATGCGGGAGGTACCGACGCGACCGTGACGACGGCGCGATATGGGCTGACGTCGCTGCGGGACCACCTGGATTTTCTCGCAGAGATCCGGGATCGAGTCTGCGAGGCGCTCGCGGGTCGCTGATCAGCCTCACGAGCATGTGTGCATAATGCACGCGGGTGTGCAATAATTGGGATTCAGCGGCACAGCAGCCGCGACCGATTCGTGGCGATCTCCCCGAATGCTTGAGAAGCGTTAGAGACCGTGCACCGTGAGATACCAATGGAGGTAGCGTCACATGAGAACCATTCATCCCCGCCGCCGTGCGCTCGCCGCGCTCGTCGCCAGTACTGCGGTCATGGCGACTGTGCTGGTCGGGTGCACCCCGACCAGCGAGGCGCCCGAGGTCGAGGAGACGGCGACCGAGTTCGAACCACTCGTCATCACCTATGCCGACTACCTGACCGAGACGTCGACGTTCGGGCGGATGAGCCTCGCTTTCCAGGAGGGCGTCACCGAGCGTACCAACGGCGCCGTGACATTCGAGAACTACTGGGCCGGTGCCCTCCTCGGCGCTCCCGAGCAGCTCTCCGGGGTCCGTGATGGCACCGCCGACATCGCCCTCATCTTCGGCGGCATCTTCCCCGCCGAGCTTCCCGTCGCATCCTGGCTGCTCGGCCTCGGTCTCGACCAGACCGGCTCACCGCTCCACGACTTCGTCGGCGGGTCCGCAGCAATCCAGGAAATGGTGCAGGACTACAAGCCCCTCCTCACGGAGTTCGCGGGCCACAACCTCAAGCCGCTCTACTGGACCAGCACGGTGCCATTTGCGCCGTACTGCGTCGAGCCGGGCGAGACCGCCGATGCGTTCGCCGGCCGCAATACCCGCGCATCCGGCGTGTACCAGTCCGGCGCCACTGAGGCACTCGGCGGCGTGCCTGTCACCCTGCCGTTCAACGAGATCTACGAGGGTCTGCAGCGCGGTGTGATCGATTGCCAGCTCGTCAACCCCGGCGCCTACGCGTCGTACGGGTTCGAAGAGGTCTCGCCGGAGTTCCTCCCACTGCCCGTCATCTCCCCACTCGGCGGCTACACCGCGAACCTCGAGTTCTGGGAGTCACTGTCGCCCGAGCTGCAAAACATCATCTATGAAGAGGCCGCCAAGGCGACCGTGCTCGACTTCTCGACCATCGAGCTCGCGGACACCAGCGCCTTCGGCACGTTCCTCGAAGACGAGACCGTGCGGATCAACGACGTGAGCGAACTCCTGCCGATGCTCACTGAGTATCAGGAAGACACCCTCGCGGAGCTCGCAGCCACTGCGCCCGCCGGAGTCACCGACCCGGAAGCGATCATCGAGCGGTTCGTCGAGCGCAAGGCGTACTGGGGTGACGTGCTCGTCGAGCTGGGATACCCGCTCATCGACGGCGCCGACACCGAGGCGGTGTTCGACTTCTACGTCGGTGCCGCTGACATCGACATCGAGCCCTTCTGGGAGCGATTCCGTGAAGAATCGGTGCTGACGACGCTGCCGAACTGACGTCTGATCGCACTCCAGACTCGCGTGCCGCGGGCTGCAGGCTCGGCCCGTGGTGGGGCTGAAGCCAGCAGCCCGCGGCACGCGGTCGTTCCGCCGGACGTCAGTGCTTCGGAGCCCACGGCCGCCAGGCCGGATTCGCCGGCGAGATGATGTCGACCGACAGCGGGTCCACCACGGTGAACGCGGCGGGCACCTGACCGCGCACCTGGAAGATCCGCAGATACCCGGTGTGGCTGATGACCCAGCGGCCAGAGCGCTTCACGTACTCGTCGAGGCACATCGACGCCGCGCGGATGACGGTGTCGTCCTCGTAGACCACGAGCTCGTCGAGTCGCCACCGCGCACGCGCCGACGTCTCATCGAGGATCTCGATCTCGGGCTGGGCGACGACATGCGTGCTGTGACGCCTCGACCAGGTGCGGAGTTCCTCGACGACCGCGTCGGCCCCCAGGAGCTGCAGTGTGCCGTCGGCGTAGGCCGTCGTCACATCATCCGCGAGGCATTTCGCGTAGCACGACGTAGTCACGCGTGTCGATGCTGCGCATGTACTGGTGCTTGAGACGCCGGATATCTTCGATGTCGAGCAGTCGTTGCAGTGGATCCATGCAGGGCACGCGACCCGATGTGTGTATAACGAACATCAGTATGCGATACTTGGTCAGTCCGTGAGTTACCGATGGAGGTACGGCGCCATGGCCGATGAGCTGTCTGCAGTGCTGCAGCGCGAGCGCTGGGAGCAACGCTTCGGGTGGCTCCGCTGGATCGACCGGTCCACGACCGCGCTCGCCATCCTCGCGGGCATCGCCTGCCTCGGCATGATGGTGAACATCGTCGCCGATGTCATAGCGAGGGCAGTCGCCCGTCCGTTGCCCGGCACCGTCGATCTCACGCAGTTCGCGTGGATGCCGGTCGTCATCAGCCTGGGTCTCGGGTACGCCCTCCTCGTCGGCCAGCACATCAGGGTCACCCTGCTCACCGGTGAAGCATCCCCGCGCACTCAGCGCATCATCGAGATCATCGGCATGGCCGTCACCCTCGCCACGGCCGCCGCACTCGCGTGGTTCAGCATGGAGCGGGCGATGACGGCGACGGGGATCGCCGAAGCGCCGGCGTCGACCCCGTGGCTGCCGATCTGGGCGTTCCGATGGGTGCTCGTGATCGGCGTCCTCGGTCTCGTGCTCCAGGCCGCCGCCCAGTTGGTGCGCGCGATCACCGTTCCCGAGTTCGACCCCGAAGACGACAACGAACTCGTGAACCTCGGCTCGCAGCCGCCGGTCACGAACCTCGACGAAGCGCTCGACGCGGCGCAGAGCAGCGGGGGCATCCGATGACCACCGTCGCCACCGAGCCGGATCGCAAGCAGCTCGTCCGTGCGCGCCGATGGTCGATCGGCCTCATCATCACCGGATCGATCAGCGTGCTCTTCGTCGTGCTCCTGCTCGCCGTCGAGCTCGACAAGCTCACGATCGGACTGCTCACCCTCGGTCTGATGCTCGGACTCATGCTCATCAAGGTTCCGATCGGCATCTCGATGGCGCTCCCCGGCATCCTCGGCATCTTCGTCCTCGTCGGCCCTCGAGCGGTGACCGGTACGCTACAGGACTCCCTCTTCAACACCTTCGCCTCGTGGTCGTACAGCGTGATCCCGATGTTCGTGCTCATGGGGGTCGCGCTCGGCAAGAGCGGCCTGATGATCAAGGCCTTCGAGGTGGCCCGCCGCTGGCTCGGTTGGTTGCCCGGCGGACTCGCCGTCTCGACGAACTTCGCCGGTGCCGGACTCGCTTCGACGAGCGGCAGCTCGATCGGCATCGCCTACGCGATCGGCCGCGTCGCGATCCCCGAGATGATCCGCGAGAAGTATCCGCCGTCGCTCGCGCTGGCGTCGGTAGCAGCCACGGGCTCGCTCGGCATGGTGATCCCGCCGAGCATCCTCCTGGTCATCTACGCCGGCGTCGCCGAGACCTCGGTCGGCCAGCAGCTCCTCGCGGGCATCGTCCCCGGATTCATCCTCGCCATCCTGTTCACCATCGTCATCGTCGTGTGGAGCCTCATCGCGAAGGTGCGATCGAAGAACGCCACGACCTACACCTGGCGACAGCGGTTCGGCGTCCTCCCGTTCCTGCTCCCGATCCTCCTTATCGCGCTCGTCGTGCTCGGCGGCATCTACCTCGGACTCTTCACCGCCACCGAAGCGGGCGCGATCGGTGCGGCCATCACCGTCGTGGTCGGTGTGGTCGCCGTCATCACGACCACGCTGAACGCCCGTCGCACAGGAGTCCAGCCGAAACCGAGGGTCGTCCGATCCCTCGGCGTCTTCTTCAGCGGCACCCTGCGCGAGACGATCGCCGCCGTCTCGTCGATCTTCCTGCTCCTCGTCGGTGTGCTCGTGCTGACGAAGGTCATGGCCCTCAGCGGACTCGCGCAGAGCTTCGCCGACTTCATCATCACGATGGGGCTCGACCGCACGGGGTTCCTGCTCATGCTGATCCCGCTCTACCTGATCCTCGGCATCTTCCTCGAGTCCCTGCCGATGATGCTGCTCACGTTCCCGGTGCTGCTCGGACCACTCACGGCGCTCGACGTCGATCTCATCTGGTTCGGCATCTTCTTCATCATCATCGCCGAGATCGACCTCATCGCACCGCCGCTCGGGGTGCTCAACTTCGTCGTCCACTCCATCGCGCGGCAGGGCACGAAGGGCATGCCCGGCGTCAACATCCGACTCACCGACGTGTACAAGGGCGTGGTGCCGTTCATCACGGCCGCGGTCGTGCTCATCGTGCTGCTGACGGTGTTCCCGGAGATCGTGACCTGGTTGCCCGACCTGTCCGTCAGCGGGTGACGCTCAGGCGACCGGGGCCACGCGATGCGCTCCGGCGGCCTTCGCTCCGCTGATGGCGGGATGCTCGGCGCCTGGCGACGAGATGAGCAGCGTGCGCTCGAGGCGACGGTAGGTGAAGAGCCAGACGCCGTCGCGGCGCTCGCAGCGTTCGTGATAGAACCCGAACCCACGTGCCCAGTGCTCGGCGTCGCCCTGCGACCAGTAGAGCTGGTCTTCCAGGTACCAGATGGCCGAGGCCGAATCCGGCGATTCGATCGTGATGTCGGGCGTGTGCGAGTGATGCACCGTCGCGACGCCCTCGAGCACCGCGCTCGCCCGCTCGACCAGCGCCTCAGGGCCGATCCACGACTCAAACCCGTCGTTCGCCGACTCGTGGTCGGGGGCATGCAGGGCAGCATAGGTCGACCAATCCTTCTGGTCGAGCGCCCGATCCCGACGAGCCTTGAGCTGCAGGACCTCCTGGATTGCGATGAGCCGATCGAGATCGGCGGACTCGCCGGCGATCACGAGATCCCGAGCTCGTCGGTGGCGGCCGCGCGGCCGGCGTTGCGACCCCAGATGCCGGCGACCGCTAGCGTGGCGCCGGCGCCGCCGTAGACCATGCCCGACGCGCTCGCCGCCGCGTTGCCGGCGGCGTAGAGGCCGGGGATTACTGGCCCGTCGACATGCAGGACACGACCAGACCCATCGGTCTTCGGTCCGCCCTTCGTGCCGAGTGCCGAGCTGAAGAGCTCGGTCGCGTAGAAGGGGCCGGCTTCGAGAGGGCCGAGCGTCGAGAACACCGAATCGGGGTCGAGGATGCGGCCGCCGGGGAAGCGGTCGTACGCGCTGACGCCCCGCGAGAAGTCGGGATCGATCCCGTCGATCGCGTTCGCATTGAACCTCGCCACCGATTCGGTGAGGCCCGCGGCGTCCACGCCGATGAGTGCTGCGAGCTCGTCGAGCGTGTCGGCGCTCGTGACCCAGTCGGGAACGCCGCCGCCGGCGCCGCCGCCGAAGACGCCGAATCGATCGACCACCGATTGGGAGAAGATGATGAAGGCGGGCAGGTTCGGGTAGGTGAGGCGCGATTCGTCGAGATGATGGAAGGCGCCGCCGAACGCGTTGTAGTTCGCCGCCTCGTTCGCGAAGCGGCGCCCCGCCGAGTTGACGATGATGGAGCCGGGCATCGCCCGCTCTCTGGCCACCAGGAGGCCGTGCTCGCCGCCGTCGCGACGCTCGCCGGGGAGGGCGATCACCGGCGACCACCATGCCTCGCGCATGTTGCCGAGGTCGGCACCGACCCGCATCGACATCCTGAGGCCGTCACCCGTGTTCGTCGGTGCCCCGACGCGCCTCGTGAGGGGACCTCGGAGGAATGACCGGGAGAGCTCGGCGTCGTACTCGAAGCCGCCGGTCGCGATGACGACCGCCTTGGCGGTGACGGCGATGTCGCCCGAAGGTGTCGACACCTCCACGCCTCGGACGCCGTCGTCCATGATCAGCCGGAGGCCCCTGACGTCGGTGCGCACCTCGACGCCGCGCTCGAGCACGGCCTCGAGGAGACCCCCGACGAGGGCTCGACCGAGTCCCTCCTGCAGGGCAGCCTCTCGCTGGGCGAGCACCTCGGGGGCGATCACGCCGGTTCCACCGCCGAGCGGCATCTCGACGAGCACGACGCGGCGCGCATCGCCGCTGATCCGATCGACCCACTCCGGGATGCGCTCGAACGAGAAGAGACCGGGCTCGAGCGTGCGACCGCCACCGGCCAGGGCGCCCGGGTTCTCGGTGTGATAATCGGGGAAGCCCTCGACCACGGTGAAGCGGAGTCGCGTCTCGCGCTCGAGGAAGTCGATGAGATCGGGCCCGCCGCTGACGAGCACCTCGGCCAGCTCGGGATCGATGAGGTCGTTCGACAGGCTCATCAGATACTCGAGACCGCGCTCGACCGAGTCGTCGATGCCGAGTTCCTCGGCCTGATGATTGCCCGGGATCCAGATGCCGGCCCCGGAGAGCGCGGTGGTCCCACCGATGAGGGAGGCCTTTTCGAGCACGATGACCTTGGCGCCCTCGACCGAGGCTGCCAGGGCTGCCGTGAGGCCGGCTGCGCCCGAACCGAGGACGATCACATCGAACGATTCCTGCATGTCACACCTTTGCGCCGGCGATCGTGCTCGACGCGGCGTTCGGCGAACGTGCGCATAGAGAGCACGATTGATCCCTAATTGCACCAAGCCTATCCGGCACGGCACGCGCAATCAAGGCGGGAAGCACGGATGCTCCACCGCCCGGCCTCGTCGTCTAGGAGGACTCGCCGCGCAGGAGGGCGCCGACGTCGTCGGCGGCCTGGCGCATGATCGGACCGGCCGTCTCGGCGATGTCGGAGCGGTAGGTGATGAGGTTCAGGCAGGCCGACGTGACCCCATCGGTCGGGATCCACGCGGCGACCGCGAACTGGCCCTCTTCGATTTCGGCATGGCTCGATGCGTACCCGCGGGTGCGCGCGACCGCGACCGCCTCGGGTTCCCCGTCGCGCGGTGGTTTGGCCGCGAGGAGCGCGTACCCGGCAGCGCCGAGAGTGAGCGGCGTGCGCATCCCTGGACGGAACGCGATGTGGTGCGAGGCCGTCGTCGGTTCCACCATCGCGATCGCGACGGCCTCGTCGCTCTGTTCGACGAAGAGCGAGACGGTGGATTGGAGCCGATCGGCGAGGGTGCGCATGACGGGCCGGGTGATGTCGCGCAGCGTCGGCAGGTACGACTCCGACAGCGTCGCGAGCCGAGCCCCTGGCGCATAGAGGCCATCGCGGGTCCTGGTGGCGAGGTCGAAGTCGACGAGCGTCTGCAGGAGGCGGTACGAGATCGACCGGTGGACCCCGAGCAACTCGCTCACCCGCTGCACCGTGAGTCCCTCGCGCGAGTCGGCGATCGCCAGCATGACGTGCAACCCCCTCGCGAGAGTCTGGTTGCCATCACGGGGCTTCACGGCTCCATTGCTGTTCGCATTCTGCACATTTCTCAGCATAGCCTCGACGTCAGACCAGCCGCAGGATGTCTTCGACGCGCTCTTTCGCATCGCCGAACAGCATCGAGGTGTTCTCGCGGAAGAACAACGGGTTCGACACCCCCGCATAGCCTGACGCCATCGATCGTTTGAACACGATCACGTGGCCTGCTTCCCACACGCGAAGCACCGGCATCCCGGCGATCGGGCTGCTCGGATCCTCGGCGGCCGCTGGATTGACGGTGTCGTTCGCTCCGATCACGAGGACGACCGAGGTCGATCCGAGATCGTCGTTGACCTCGTCCATCTCGAGCACGATGTCGTACGGCACCCGCGCCTCCGCGAGCAGTACGTTCATATGCCCCGGTAGCCGCCCGGCCACCGGATGGATCCCGAACCGCACGTCGATGCCGCGTTCGCGGAGCCGGTTGGCCAGCTCGGCGACCGGATACTGGGCCTGGGCGACGGCCATACCGTAGCCGGGGGTGATGACCACGGTCTCGGCGTCCATGAGCAGCTCCGCCGCATCCGCCACTGAGATCTCACGGTGCTCACCCACCGCGTCGTCGCCGACGACGGGGGCCTCGATGCCGAATCCGCCGGCGATGACCGAGAAGAACGATCGGTTCATCGCCTTGCACATGATGTACGAGAGGTAGGCACCGGAGGAACCGACGAGGGCACCGGTCACGATGAGCAGGTTGTTCGAGAGCAGGAAGCCGGCGGCCGCGGCGGCCCACCCCGAGTAGCTGTTGAGCATCGACACGACGACGGGCATGTCGCCGCCGCCGATGGAGGCGACGAGGTGCCATCCGAGGGCGAGCGCGAGGATCGTGACGACCACGAGCAACCAGAGCGCCGGTGAGACGACGAACCAGACGGTCAGCCCGACGAACGCGACCAGGGCGCCGACATTGAGCAGGTTCTTGCCGGGCAGCATGAGCGGTCGGGACGAGATCCGCGCCGACAGCTTGAGGTGGGCGACGATCGAGCCCGTGAAGGTCACGGCGCCGATGAAGACGCCGATGAAGATCTCGGCGTTGTGGATGTCGCGGAGGGCGCCGTCGAGACCGCTGTGATGGAGGGCGCCACTCCACCCGACCAGCACCGCGGCGAGTCCGACGAACGAGTGCAGGAGTGCGATGAGTTCGGGCATCCCGGTCATCTCGACGACCCGCGCACGCCACAGACCGATCGAGCCGCCGACCACGACCGCGACGATGAGGAGCACGAGCCCGACCGTCGCCTGCGGATCGCCCCACGCGTTCTCGACGGTGACCCAGACGGTGGCGCCCACCGCGAGGAGCATTCCGGTGATCCCGAAGACGACGCCAGATCGAGCGGTCTCGTGGGTGCTGAGTCCTCGCAGGCTCAGAATGAACAGCACCGCGGCGACAAGGTAGGCGGCGGTCGAGATGGCGGCGGCGGTCATCGGTCGGCCTTCCGGAACATGGCGAGCATCCGCCTCGTGACGGCGAATCCGCCGACGACGTTGATCGACGCCAGCAGGACGGCGATCGAAGCCAGGATCTGCACCGGCAGATCGGGGATGGTCAGCTGCAGCATGGCGCCGATCACGATGATGCCCGAGATCGCGTTCGTGATGCTCATGAGTGGGGTGTGCAGCGCGTGGTGGACCTTGCCGATGACGTAGAAGCCGACGACCGTCGAGAGCACGAGCACCGTCAGATGCTCAGGGAGCGGCGCGGGGGCGATCGCCGCGACGGCGAAGAGTGCGGCGATGCCGAGCACGATGAGCGCGGCGCGTCGTATCGGCGACGATCGGCGAGCCGGGGAATTGGGGGCCGGCGGTGCGGTCGCCGCGATCGGTGCCGCGGACACCGTGACCTGGGGAGGAGGCCAGGTCGACTCCCCGTCGCGGACGACGGTGATCGAGCGCTGCACCACGTCGTCGAAGTCCAGGACGAGGCGGCCGTCCTTGCCGGGGGTGAGCAGGGTCAGCAGGTTGACGAGGTTCCGTCCGTACAGCTGCGAGGCCTGGGCGGGGAGACGGGCGGCGAGATCGGAATAGCCGAGGATGACGACGCCGTTCTCGGTGACCGTCCGCTCGCCGTTCTTCGATCCTTCGACGTTGCCGCCCTGGGCCGCCGCCATGTCGACGATGACACTGCCGGGCTTCATGGCCGCGACGTCGGCGGCCGTGATGAGCCTGGGGGCAGGCCGCCCCGGGATGAGCGCGGTCGTGATGATGATGTCCACGTCGCGCGCGTTGGTCGAGTAGAGGTCGGCCGCAGCGCGGTCGTACGCCTCACTGGTCGCTTTCGCATAGCCGTCGGTCGATGCCATCTCCTCGTCGACGACGACCGGGAGGTACGTGCCGCCGATCGACTTCACCTGGTCGGCGACCTCGGGCCTGGGGTCGGTCGCCACGACGATCGCCCCGAGGCTCGAGGCGGCGCCGATCGCGGCGAGACCGGCGACGCCGGCGCCGGCGACGAGAACGCGCGCCGGTGGCACCTTGCCGGCGGCGGTGACCTGGCCGGTGAAGAACCGACCGAACTCGTGCGCCGCTTCGATGACGGCGCGGTAGCCGGCGATGTTCGACATCGAGCTCAGCACGTCCATCGACTGCGCCCGCGAGATGCGGGGCACGGCATCGAGGGCGAGTGCGGTGATGCCTCGTGTCTCGAGCGATTCCCGGATGTCGGGGCGGAGGGCGGGGCTCAGCAGCGCGATGATCGTCGCGCCGTCGGCGAGCAGCGCGACCTCGGCCGGTGACGGCGCGGCGATCTTCAGCACGATGTCGCTGCCCCACGCCGACCGTCGATCGGTGATCTGAGCACCTGACGCCTCGTACGCGGAGTCCGGGAACGAGGATGCGACACCGGCGCCGGTCTCGACCGCGACGATGTATCCGAGGGCGAGCAGAGTCGTCACCGTCGCCGGCGTCGCCGACACCCTCGTCTCGCCGTCGCCCTCTGCGACGATGCCGATTCGTGCCACTGGTCGTGTCTCGCCTTCTGTTGAGGTCATCGCTTCGCCGATCATGCGCGTGTCGCGTCGTCGCGACCGTTGAGGGCGCGCCGCAGCGCCGCGGTCACGTCGCGCAGGAACGCGCGGGTGCCGTCCGTCACGGGATGCGGGACGAATCCGCCGTGGATGACCCCGGGATAGACGTGGAGCTCGGTCGGCACCCCGGCCGAGATGAGCGTCGCCGCGTACCGCAGGTTCGAGTCCACGAGTGCGTCGACATCACCGACCCCGATGAACGCCGCAGCGACATCGCGCACGAAGTCCGGTGCGGCCCGGCCGGGGACGGCGGTGACCGGCGGAGCGCCGCGATCACCGACACCGGCGAGATACGCGTCCCAGGCGAGTCGCTCGGCGCTGAGGTGCCAGAGCCCCCAGTGACCGGAGCCGCCCTCGAGCGCGCTGATCGACGGATGCTCCCGGTCGTCGAGCATCGGATACACCAGGGCCTGGAGCAACGGCTGCGGGGCTCCGAGCTCGCGCAACCTGATGCAGAGCGCTGCCGCGAGGCCGGCACCGGCACTCGAGCCGAGCACGACGAGGCGATCCGGATCGATGTCGGGATTCGATCCGTCGCCGAGCGTCGACCACACCGCGAGCGCGTCGTCGAGTCCTGCTGGGTACGGGTGCTCGGGGGCGAGTCGGTAGTCGACCGACACGATCGCGCATCCGAGCTCGATCGCGAGCCGCTCGAGCCGTTCGTCGTTCTCGTTCAAGGTGCCCATGATGTAGGCGCCACCGTGAAGGTACAGCATCGCGGGCGCCGGGCTCGTGAGGTCGGCAGGACGGTACCAGCGGACCGGAATCGGGTGGCCGGACGCCCCGATGACGGTGTCGTCCGATCGGGCGACGTCGTCGGATGCGGGGGTGATCGGCCTGGGGAGTGAGCCGTACGTCGCCCGGATCGTCGCGATGCTGGACGTGTCCCAGTGCGCGAGTCGATCGAGGAATGCGCGGCTGGGTGGTTCGATGCGTCGGTCGACGTCGATCGCCGGCGGCGGGGCCGAGCTGGGATCGACCGTGTCGATCGTGCTCTGGATCGTCGCCGCGACGTCGACGGGTCGGGTGACGGTCACCGTGGGTGCCGCGCTCGAGTCGTGGTCACCGATCACGATCGACCCGGGGGCCACGACGACGAGTGCGATTTCGCGGATGCCGCGACCACGCACCCGGTCGGCCAGCTCGACGGCGAGCGGAGCGCCGCTGCCGATGCCGACCACGGCGAGGCGTCGGAGATCCCCACCGAGCGCCACCCCTCGGGCGCGAACCCACTGGAGCGCTCGGTCGACGTCATCGAGGTCGGATCGCCGTTCGTCTCCGGGCCGGTGCTCGACGGTGACGACCACGGCCTGGTCGGCGAGTCCATCCGCGCCGACGTCGTCGCGTCCGTCCTCGTCGCCGATCCACAGCACCAGCGGGCGGAGGCGGACCTCGACGCTCGGGAGCACGCGCACCGCGACTCCCGGGATGAGTTCGACCGAAGTCGGAAGGTCACGGTCGGCGTCGTGATTGCCGCGCTCGTCCACATCCGCCTCCATTTGGTGGTCTGCTCGATCTCCGCCCCCGTCCGGCGGCCGGCGCTATCTGCACGCAACTGTGCACTAAATGCGAACCTTAGTGCAACTCCCACGATTCTGTCATGCTCCGCTTCGAGGGGCGATTGACGGGATGCGTGGGAGCGAATACGCTCAATGCAACTATTGAACTGTAACGTTCTCTCAGGGAACGACGTTCGCGAGATCGCGGATGGCAGTGGCACGCGCGAAGGAGCTCGAATGCCTGAAGTCACGACGTCCATCCCCGACGGCCACGACGCCGCATCCCTCGATGGCCGCGTTGTGGTCGTCACGGGCGCCGGCCAAGGGCTCGGCGAGGCGTACGCGCTCGCTGCCGCGGCCGCCGGCGCGACGACGCTGCTGGTCGACGTGAACGAAGCCGCGGTCGAGGCCGTGGCCGACCGGATCCGTGAGGCCGGCGGAACCGCCCTCGCCCAAGCCGGCTCGGTCACCTCGTGGGACGACTCCGAGCGCGTGGTCGCCACCGCCATCGAGCGGTTCGGCCGACTCGACGGATACGTCGCGAACGCGGCGGTCATGCACATGGCGAGTCCGTGGGACGAGCGCGAGAGCGCGCTGCGCAGGATCGTCGAGATCAATGTCGTCGGCGTCATGATCGGGGTGAAGCACGCACTGTCGGCCATGGTGGAGGCGGGCAACGGCGGGTCGATCGTCACCATCGTCTCCGGCGCCCAGCACGGCATCCTCGGCATGAGCGCCTACGGCGCCACGAAGGGTGCCGTGAACGCGATGACGGTCAACTGGGCCATCGAAGGCGCGCCCCACGGGATCCGGGTCAATGCGGTGTCCCCGTGGGCGATGACGCCGATGACGGCGGAGCACATCGATCAGAGCGGTGCCGATCCGACGTCGTTCCCGACCGCGGACGAGATTGCCCCGTTGGTCGTTGCCCTGCTCTCCGACTCGACGAGCAGCGTCACCGGCAGGATCGTGCGATTCGACGGCCGATCGGTGAGCACCTACCGGACCGAGCTCGACTCGATTGCGACCCGCACGGATTCCTGGCGTCCCGACGAACTCGGCGACCAACTCAACGGGTATTGGGCCGAGTCGATCGGCCACTGAGGAACGGCAGCACTTCCTTCGAGAAGAGGCTCGCGCCGCGCTCGCCGTCGTCGTGGAAGCCGGGGCCGAACACGACGAACCGGTCGAGGCCGAGCGCCTCGAGCTCGAGGAGCCGCTCGAGGCAGTGCTCAGGCGTGCCCACGATCGCGAACCGGTTGACGAAGTCGGGGACGAGCACTTCGCCGACGAGCTTTTCGCCCTCGAAGTCGCTGTGCTTGGTCATGGCGTAGCCCCGTCGGACGGCGTCGTAGTGCGCCGCGTCGGCGGAACCCCCGGGGCCGGCTGCCCGGCCGCCCCCGATGACCTGGAAGCGCGCGAGCGGGAGGGCGAGCTTCGCCGCGGCGGACTGGACCACCGACGGGTCTCGATGGCAGACCACGACCAGCTGAGCGCCGAGCGAGGGCGTCGGTCGTCCGGCCGCTGTCGCGGCGTCGGTGACACGCGCGATCGCCCACCGGATCCGCTCGGGCTCGGCGCCGACGCTGAAGGTCACCCGATCGGCCACGCGCGCGGCGATGTCGATCACGCGCGGTCCGGTTGCGGCGACATCGACGGCGACCGGCGTCAGCGAGGACGGGAGCCAGCCGAGACTGGCCGTGGATGGGCGGTCGCCGAGCTCGAGTCGGGCGGCGGATTCGGCGGCCCCCGTGAGTCCGTCATCCCCGAACGCGATCGATCCGCCGCTGAGGAGCGTCCGGATGTTCGTCAGTGCGGTCTCGAAACGGCTCGTCGGGGACGGCGAGTAGCCCAGGTACGCGAGAGCGGAGTCGCCGCGGCCGATGCCGAGCACCGCGCGCCCGTCCGAGACGGCGTGCACCGTCGCGATCGCGGCCGCGGTCACGGCCGGATGCCTGGTCAGCGGGTTCGTGACGCCGGTGGAGAGCCGCAGGGATGACGTCTTCGCCGCCCAGACGCCCATGAGCGCGTACGGATCACCCCCGAGCGACTGGGAGTCCATGAACATCTGGCCGTCCCAGCCTTCGGCCACGATCGACGACGGGTCGAGGCCCAGCGTGTCGACGCCGCCCGCGCGCCAGACCTCGGTCATGCGCCCGGTCGGGCCTCGGGCCGTTCGGGATCCATCGGCTGAAGACCTTCTTCGATCGCCTTGATGAGGAGCGCCGTGAACGGGGTGTAGAAGCGCGCCATCCGGATGAAGCCGGTGGCGAACCACAGGCCCGGCTGTTCGGATCGGCGCCAGGTGTTGGCGTACTCGCCGTCCGCTGCCCTGCCGTACGCCTTGTCGATGCGGTCGGCGATGTGACCGAGCGCCGGCTTGATGTGGCCCCAGAACTGGTGGTACCCGGTGGCGAAGACAAGCAGCTCCACGTCGGTGAGCTCGGTACCGTCACTGAAGACGACCGTGTTGCCGTCCCTGATCTCCGTGACCTCGACACCCTGCTTGAGCTTGATCCGCCCGTCCGCGACGAGCTGCGACGCGCCGATGTCGATCTGGTAGGAGTCCTTGCCCGACTGGTGGTTGCCGAGGATGCCGGTGCCGTTGAGGCCGCGGTTCAGCTTGAACCCGGCCGACTCGAGCCCTTCGAGCAGCTCGCGGTCCTCCTCGGCGGCGAGCTCGACGAGTTCCTTGTTGATCTCGTCCGAGCGCTCGTTCGGCATCGCGTACGTGATCTGATCGGCGAACTCGGGGCTGAGCGGCATACCCTCGTAGAAGAGGGACGCCCAGTACTTGTGGTACGTGTCATAGGTGACGACGTAGGTCGAACTGCGCTGCAGCATCGTGGTGTCGGCCCCGTGCTCCCACAGGTCGTGGGCGAGCTCGTGCCCCGAGACCCCGGCGCCGATGACCAGCGCTCGCTTGCCGTCGAATCTCGCGCCGTCCTGGAAGCTGTCGGAGTGCACTGCGAGCCCGGTGAATCGGTCGAGGCCCGGGATCTGCGGAATCTTCGGCCCGGCGAAGAGGCCGCCGGCGACGATGAAGTGACGGGGCCGGAGCACACGGATGCTGCCGTCGCCGCGCTGGACCCGGATGTCCCAGCGCTGCTTGTCCTCGTCGTAGCGACCGCCGATGAACGTCGTGCTCAACCAGGTGTTGACGTCCATGAGCTTGGCGTACGACTCGAGGAAGTCGGCGACCTTGTCCTTCGGCGCGTGCGCCGGCCAGTTCGGCGGCAGTTCGAAGTACGGCAAGTGGTCGCCGTGGACGCTGGAGTGCAGAGCGAGCGAGGAATAGCGCTTGCGCCAGGTGTCGCCGACGCGCGCCTCGCGGTCGATTACGAGGGTCGACACGTCGAGGGCCCCGAGTCGTGCGGCGAGCGCGAGGCCGTTGTGGCCGGCGCCGAGGATGAGCACGGCGGGATCGGTGTCCTCGAATGCGGACTCGGCGGCGCGGTCGTCGGACCACCGTGTGCGGCCGGGGACGATGCCGTAGACCTTCCCTTCGGGGCGGTGACCGCCGACGTGCTCGGGGAAGTCCTGAAGACCCACGATCTGCGTCTGCATCATCGAGGCGATCCATCCGGCCGCCGATGCGCGCAGTTGCACGTAGCCGCGGTCGACGCGGTCGGTGGTGGTGAAGTCGAAGAAGCCGGCGATCCCGCCGTTGAACGCAATCGGTGCCTGCTCGGCGCTCAGGCCGATGTCCGAGACGTTCCACTCTCGGGCGAGTTCGATGAGGCGGTCGACCGTCTGGCCGTGACCGACCGTGTGATGAAAGTCCCACAGGAACGCCATGAAGTCCCGCCAGGTGATGTCGTCTCCGAGAAGCGCTCCGAGCGCAGCGGAGTCGGATTCGGCGATCGCGTCGGCGAACCGGCTCAGCCAGGTGCCGAAGACCTCGGCGATTTCCGTCGGCGAGAGGGTCGACGTCGGGATCGACAGGGTGTCGGTCATGGGATCCTTTGGAGTCGGAGTGGTTCGGTCGCCGTCGATCGAGAGCGACCCTCGCCCGCGATACCGGTTGCCATCTTCATCGATTCTGGGCTACCAAGTGTCCGCTGACGATCGGGTGTTCAATTATCGCACTCAGATGGGCAGTATTCGCACATTACCGTCGAGTTTCGACCTCGTCAAGCCCGCAGCGGTGTCGTCGATCACGCACGGTCCGTGAATGCCGAGCCCAGGATCGCACGGGCTTCGTCGCCGCCGTCGAGCGGCCGCGCGATGCGGCGCTGCACCCGCCAGCCGTCGTCAGTGCGCACCCAGTCCCAGCGGTTCGCGGCGATGCGCCAACACGTGTAGTGCTGCTGTTCGGGGTCGTAGCGGAAGACTTCGGAGTATCCCCACGAGGTCGCTCGGTCGCCGTCGAGTTCAATCCGGTGGGCCCCGATGACGTGGGCCGATCCACTCCGGATGTTCGCCTGGTGCGGTTCGGCTGCGACGTGGTCCTCGATGCCGGCCCGGCCGGTGAAGACCATTCCAGGCGCGGCGTCGAAGATGCTGTCATCGGTCCAGATCGACGCCGCGGCGACGGCGTCGCCGGCGTCGGCGCTCGAGCCGTAGGAAACGATTGAGTCTGCGATCGCGAGCCGGTCCTCGAGCGCGGCGATTCGCGCCTCGAGGCGCGCGATGATGTCGGTGTCGTCTGGCATGGGAGGGGCCTCTCGCATTGGCTCGAGTTCAGTCGAACCCGAGGTCGGACTTGGAGAAGGGATAGCGGTCGATGAAGTCGTCGACATCGGCCGGTGCCGGGGCGAAGATCGGCGACATCCCGCCGTCGACCACGAGGCTCGTGCCGTTGACGAACTCGGCGTCGGTCGACATCAGGAACGCGGCTGCCGCCGCGATGTCGTCTGGTCGTCCGAGCCGCGGGGATGCGGCGATGCCGAGGTGCGCGTTCCGGAAGATCGCGTCGACGTCGTCCCTCGGCTCGCCCGTCACGATCCTGCCGGGCACGATCGTGTTGCATCGGATGCCCTGTTTGCCCCATCGAGAGGCGACGTGGCGGGTCAGGGCCATGATCCCGGCCTTCGCCACCCCGTACGCCACCCTCGTGGGTTCGCCGAGGAGCCCCGCCATCGAACTCGTCAGCGCGATGGAGCCGCCCCCGGACTCGATGAGGTGCGGCACCGCGAACCGCACCGAGACGAGGTGCCCCCGAAGGTTGACCCGGACCAGCTGGTCGAAGACGTCGAGGTCGATCTCGGCGAGATCCACATCCTGGCCGGGGCCGCCGTACATCGCCGCATTGTTGATGAAGCCGTCGAGTCCGCCGAGGGTCTCCGCAGCGCCGTCGATGAAGTGCTTCACCGATTCGTCATCGGCAAGATCGACCCGCTCGACGGCGAGGATGCGCCCAGGGCCGTCAGCAGCATCCGCGGCGGCGCGGGCGCGTTCGACACTGCGACCACCGATGACAAGCTCGGCGCCCTCCGACGTCAGCCGGGCGACGATCGCCCCACCGATCTGTCCGGGTGAGGTGCCGATGACGGCGATCCGCTTGCCGGTGAGCCGCGTCTGGAATGCGGAGGTACCCATGTGTTCCTTTCGACTCCATCGTCGATCGAGGCGGTGCATCGCCCACTTGACCCGCCTCTACCCGATCGATAGAGTGGCCGATAAGTGCACTTAGTGACGCAAATAGTGCACAGGTCAATCTTATTGCAGGAGGACGACGATGTCCACGTTGGATCTGTCGGCGGTGGTGGATGAGCTCAGCGCCCGAGTGGCGCAGCTCGAAGACCGACTCGAAGTGGCCAAGCTCATGGCGTCATACGGTCCTGCCGCTGACAGCGGCTCGCCGGATGACACGGGTGCTCTCTGGCTCGAGGACGGCGTGTACGACGCGAAGGTCGTCGCGTTCGACAGCGCTGCCGGCATCGCCGACATGATCGCATCCGACCCCCATCAGCGCTTCATCCACGACGGGGCGGCGCACATCGTGAGCGCCCCGATGATCGAGGTCGACGGTGACATCGCGGTCGGCACGTGCTACCAGCAGGTGCTGCTCCGCGACGCCGATGCCGACGGATTCAGGCAGTGGCGGGTGAGTGCGAACCGTTGGGAGATGGTGCGCACTGACGACGGATGGAAAATAGCCAGGAGGTGGAACCGCGTGCTCGATGGAAGCGACGAGGCCAGGGGGCTGCTCGCCGCGGCGCGAAGCGGCGCCAGACACGGTGTCTGGGCGCCGGCACTCGACGGAGGAGACCGTTGAACGCCGGGGCCGACGCCGGTCTCCTCACCCCGGACGTCGCGGTCGTCGGAGCGGGCATGGGCGGCATCTACGCCGTGCACAAGCTCCGATCCGAGGGCTTCTCGGTCGTCGGTATCGAGTCGGCACCCGAGGTCGGCGGCGTCTGGTACCACAATGCCTATCCGGGCTCGCGGGTCGACCTCGAGAGCGATACCTTCTGCTTCTTCTTCGATGAAGACCTCTACCGCGACTGGACCTGGTCCGAGCGGTACGCCACCCAGCCCGAAGTGCTCGCGTATCTCAAGCACGTCGCCGACCGATTCGACGTGCGCCGCAGCATCCGCTTCAGCACCCGGGTGATCGGCACCACCTGGCTGCCGGATGAGGATCGTTGGCTCGTCGAGACGGACACCGGTCCGTCGGTGAAGGCCCGCTTCCTCGTCATGGCGACGGGGCAGCTCGCCCGACCCCGCGATCTCACGTTCGCGGGTCTCGAGGAGTTCGAAGGCCACTGGTACCGCACGTCCCACTGGCCGGAGGACGCGGTCGATCTCGCCGGCAAGCGCGTCGCCGTAATCGGCACCGGTTCATCGGGCGTGCAGGCGATCACCGACATCGCGGGATACGCGGGGCAGCTCACCGTCTTCCAGCGCACTCCGCACTACTCCATTCCCGCGCAGAACCGCCCGCCGGACGCGTCGCGCATCCGGCGACTCAAGGGTCGGTTCCCGGCGCTCTACGGCGACCTGCTGGCGACGGACGCGGCGACCTTCATGCCACCGCCCGCAGGTCCGGCCGCGTCGTACACCGAAGAGACCCAGTACCAGCTCATGCAGCAGCGCTGGGATTTCGGCAGCCAGTCGATGCTCGGGGTCTTCAACGACCAGATGACCGACTGGGCGTCGAACGAGCTCGTGTCCGAGTTCGTCAGGCAGAAGGTCCGCGACATCGTCAAGGATCCGGCGCTCGAGGCGAGCCTCGTGCCCGACTACCCGATGGGGACGAAGCGGCTCATCCTCGACACCGGCTACTACGAGGTGTTCGCCCAGCCGAATGTCGATCTCGTCGACGTGCGTTCGAACCCGATCGAGCGGATCACCCGGACGGGGATGCAGACCCAGGACCGTCACATCGAGTTCGACGTGATCGTCTTCGCGATCGGGTTCGAAGCGTTCACGGGCACGCTGATCGAGGCGAACATCCGCAATGACGAGGGGATCGCGCCGACGGACCTCTGGGACCGCGGGCCGCGCACCTACTTGGGGCTGCAGACGAGAGGATTCCCGAACCTCTTCATGCTCATGGCGCCGGGGAGCACCTCGGTACTGGCCAACCTCTACGTGGGCAACACCTATCAGGTGGACTGGATCGGCAACCTCATCTCGCACATGAAGGCGAACGACCTGACGCAGGTGCAACCGACCGACGAGGCCCAGGATCGGTGGGCCGCGCTCCAGGCGGAGGGCGCAGAGAAGCTCATCAGGCGTCAGGTGAACAACTACATGGTGAAGGTGAACGACGACGGCAGTCGCGTCTACGTGCCGTGGGGCGGCGGGCTTCCCTCGTACGTCCGCCACGCCGACGCCGAGGCCGCCGCCGGGTATCCGAGCCTCGAGTTCACCTGATTGGAGACGCTTGACTTTCGAGACGGGCGCCCCTACTGTTTCGCCAAGTATTGATCATTGCTGATCGATAAATGCACGACTGTCTATCACGAGGAAGTGGGAACGATGGGTGACATCACGGTGCAGGCCAACGAATGGCTCGCCGAACTGGAAAGCGCGATCAGAACTCGCGACAACGCTCGATTCGAGCAGCTCTTCACCGAGACCGCCATGTGGCGCGACCTCATGGCGTTCACCCTGACGATCCGCCAATTCCACAGCCGGGACGCCATGGGCGAGATCATCTGGGCCTTGGCGGACGAGCTCGAGCCGTCGAACTTCGCGGTCGACACGGAGTTCCCGGTCGACCCGATCTCCCCGGTGCCGTTCGCGCCCGAGGGAACCTACGAGATCAACTTCACGTTCGAAACCGTCGCCGGCTACGCCGATGCCCTCGTCAACGTGGTCGTCGATGAGTCGTCGCCGGTCGGGATCAAGGGCGTCCTGCTCTTCACCCGTCTCAAGAAGCTTCGCGATCTCGAGCCGACGTGGCCGAAGTTCGGTCGCTACAGCCAGGAGCAGCTCGAGAACGAGCGCAAGCAGCAGGCCGCCAAGGCCGAGTACGAGGACCACGATCCCGAGGTGCTCATCGTCGGCGGTGGACACAACGGTGTCATGACGGCCGCAGCCCTCGGTCGACTCGGCATCGACGCGCTCGTCGTCGACCGCTACGAGCGCAACGGCGACAGCTGGCGCAAGCGTTACGAGTCGCTCGTGCTCCACATGCCGCACGGCATGATGCACTTCCCGTACCTGCCGTTCCCGGAGAGCTTCCCCGACTACATCTCGAAGGACCGTCTTGCCGACTGGTACGACGTCTACGTCACCGCCCTCGACCTCAACGTCTGGCTGTCGACCGAGTTCATCAGCGGCGAGTTCGATGAGGAGAAGCAGGAGTGGACCGCCGTCGTCCGTCGCGGCGATGGCTCCGAGCGGGTGCTGCATCCGAAGTACATCATCCTGTCGACCGGCGCGGCCGGCACTCCGCGCATCCCCGACCTGCCGGGCCTGAAGGACTTCACGGGCGAGATCGTCCACAGCTCGAAGTTCCGCTCAGGTGTCGACTATCAGGGCAAGAAGGTGCTCGTCGTCGGTGTCGGTACGAGCGCGCACGACATCGCATTCGACATCGTGAACAAGGGCGGCTCGGCGACCATGCTGCAGCGCGGTCCGACTTTTGTGGTCGACCTGCCGTCGGCGAACCTCAACTACGGGGCGTTCAACACCCGCGATGTGCCGACGGACGTGCTCGACAAGCGGTGGATGTCGTCACAGATCAAGCCCATGATGTTGAACAACTTCAAAGCGGTGACCGCGATGGGCAACGAGCTCGACAAGCAGCTGCACGAGGACCTGCGCAAGGCAGGACTCGTCCTCGAGGAATCGGAGTACGGCTGGTTCGCGAAGTACTTCGAGGTGGGCGGTGGCTACTACATCAATGTCGGCGCATCACAGGCGATCATCCGCGGTGACATCACCGTCAAGCAGGCTGCCGACCTCGACCATTTCGTCGGGAGCGGGCTTGTCATGAAGGACGGCGAGGAACTCGAGTTCGATGCCATCGTCATGGCCACTGGGTGGACGAACCAGAAGACGCTGCTCGAGCGACTGTTCGGCGCCGAGGTCGCCGAACGAATCGGTGACGTCGGCAGCTACAACGAAGACGGCGACCCGGAGCGGCACCAGTACAAGCCGATCGCCGGCCAGCCTCGCCTTGCGATCTGCGGCAGCGGTATCTGCGCTGGTCGCTGGTACGCGCCGCTCGTCGCGCTGCGCATCCAGGCCGAACTGCAGGGTCGGATCCCTGAGGACTGGCAGACGCCGGGCCACATCAGCCAGATCCCGTCCGGGCAGCTCGCCACCACCTCGTAATCCCTCGCCACACGAGAGCAAGGACGCCTCATGCGCATCGGCAACATCTCGATCACCTCCGTCATCGACGGGGAGATCTCCATCCCGACCGAGAACTACTACAACGAGGGGAAGACGAACGACGACTGGAACGAGTTCTCGTTCTCGCTCTGCCACATCACGCACAATCCGGTGCAGACCGTCGGCAGCTTCCTCATCGAGGGGGTCGGCGACCGGCTGATCCTGGTGGATGCGGGGGTCGGGAACAATCCGACGTTCCCGTTCTCCGGCGGGGCGCTGCGCTCCGGTCTGCTGGCGCTCGGAGTGCATCCGAACGACATCACGGATGTGCTGTTCACCCACCTGCACTTCGATCACATCGGGTGGGCGTCGTTGAACGGGAAGCCCTTCTTCGAGAATGCGACCTACCGGGTCGACGAGCGCGACTGGAACTACTTCATGGCCCCCGGCTATGAGGTTCCGGAGTGGGAGCATTTCCTGGCGAAGCCGGAGTTCGACGCACCGCAGCCCCGCCTCGGTCCGATCGCGAACCGCCTCGAGACGTGGAACGGCGATTCGCAGCTGTTCCCCGGCATCGAGACCGTCGACGCGGCCGGCCACACGCCGGGCACCTCCATGATCCGCATCGCCGACGGTGGGGAATCCGGGCTCATCCTCGGCGACCTCATCCACGGGTACCCTGAGCTGCTCGAAGAGGAGGACTGGACGCTCCCGTCGCACAAGGACGGCGAGGCGGCAGCCCACCAGATCGATGTGGTGCGGCGCGGTCTCGTCGACACTGGCGAGCCCTTCGTGGGATCGCACGTGCCCGGCATGCGGTGGGCGCGATTCGGCAAGGAAAACGGCAAGCGGACGTTCGAGAATCTGCCCGTCTGATCAGGACGACGATGAAGGCCCCCAGATCCGTCCGGGGGCCTTCATCGTCCTCAGAGCGCGCGCCGACGGTGCTGCACGAGGTCGACGACGCTGAGCAGCATCGTGATGGCCAGCACACTGATCGTCACGAGCACCGCGGCGCCGTAGGCGGTGGCGAACCCTGCCGATCCCGTAGCCGTGTCACGCGTGTTCGCGATGGTGGCGAAGAAGAGTGATGCAGCGATCGCCGTGCCGATCGCCGTCCCGATCCGCTGGCCGACCTGCGAGAGCGAGCCGGCGACTCCGGCATCCGTCACCGGCACGTCGACGAGCGTGATGGTCTGATTCGCCGACGTGACGAAGCCGCCCCCGAAGCCGGCGATCGCGAGGGCCCCCGCGATCAGCAGCGGCGTGGATTCGCCGGATGAGGTGCTGGCGATGGCCAGGAGCAGGGCGAAGGCCGCGATCGCGCCGATGAGTCCGGCGGTGACGAAGGCCCGACCCCACCGCAGCACGTGCCGGCCGGCGATCGTCGACGCGAGGGCGCTCATGAGCGCGAAGGGCACGGAGACGAGTCCGGCGAGGATCGCCGAGAGACCGAGGCCCTTCTGCAGGAAGATCGTGGTCACGAGGAAGGTGGCCGGCATCGCGCCGTAGTACCCGGTCGCGAGGATCAGGCCATTGCGGAACGACCGGTGACGGAACAGGGCGAAGTCGACGACCGGGGAGCGCCCGCGGCGGCGGTACGCCTGTTCCCACCAGACGAACGCGATGGCCGCGGTCGCGGCGGCGACGAGCCAGAGCCACCGCAGCGGTGAGTCGGACTGCCCGCCCGTGGTGAGCGCGAACGGGAGCATGAGCGAGAACGTCGCGATCGCGAGCAGCAGCGTTCCGATCGGATCGAGCGTGCGGGTCTCCGGCTCGGTTCGAGCCGGGCGCTTGGGGAGGAATCGGATCGCGAGCAGCAGCACGATGATCCCGATCGGCACGTTCATCCAGAACAACCAGCGCCAGCCGTCGACGTCGCCGCCGAGGAAGATCATCAGGCCGCCGAGCGTCGGGCCGATCGCCGCCGCGATGCCGACCGACGCGCCGAAGGTTCCGAATGCACGACCTCGAGCGGCCCCCTGGAAGATCTGCTGGATGAGCCCGATGGTCTGCGGCATCTGGATGCCGGCGGCGACGCCCTGGATGAGTCGAGCTGCGACGAGGAACTCGATGGTCGGTGCGGTCGCGCACAGCGCACTGGCGAGCGTGAACGCGATGACGCCGATGAGCAGCATGGTGCGGCGCGAGTACAGGTCTCCGAGTCGGCCGGCCGGCACCAGGGCGAGCCCATAGGTCAGCGCGTAGCCGGCGGTGATGAGCTGGAGGGCGGTCGGGCTCGCGCCCATCGATTGCTCGATCGCCGGGATACCGACGTTGACCTTTGAAATGTCGATGATCGTCAGCGCGGCGACCGTGAGACAGATCGCGAACGCCTGCCACCGCACACGTTCGGGGTAGGCGGATGCCGGGGGTTGGCTCATGCAGTCGGTTCGGCCGCCGCGCGCAGGTCGTCGCCGATCTCGTGTGCGAGCTCGACCACCGTCGGATACGCGGCCGCGATGACGTCGAAGAACGCGAGGAACCCGTGGATCTGCTGGTAGTGCCGTCGGCGCGATGGCACCCCGGCGGTGAGCAGACGCTCGTGGTACGCGATCGCGTCGTCCCGCAGCATGTCGAACTCGGCGCTCACGATGAGAGCGGGAGGGAGCCCGGCGAGGTCGGTGGCGGCGAGCGGGGAGAACGACGGATCCTCGTCGAGACCCGGCTGCGAGGCGCGATAGCGATCCCAGTACCACCGCATGTGCTCAGTGGAGATGAAGTAGTCGGTGCCGTTGACCGATGGGGCATAGGCGGCACCAGACATCGACGCATCGAGCGCCGGGTAGAGCAGCACCTGCAGTCGGATGGCGTCGTCGCCACGTTCCCGCCACCGCAGCGTGAGCGCGGCCGCCAGGTTTCCGCCTGATGAAGCGCCGATGAGCGCGAGCTTCGACCCGTCGGCGCCGAATCGAGGGGGGGCGACGTCGATCGCCCATTTCAGTGCCCGGTCGCAGTCGTCGAGCGGCCCCGGGTACGGCGCCTCCGGTGCGAGTCGATAGCCGATGTTGACCACGAGCATGTCGCCGTCGGCGGCGAGGATGCGGCAGGTCGTGTCGTGGAGTTCGATGCTGCCCGACACCCAGCCGCCACCGTGGATGTAGACGGCGAGCGGCTTCCCGGTCGCACCGCTCGCCGGCGTGTAGGTGCGCACCCGGAGGCCGTCGCCGAGGTCGTGGTCTTCAGCGTCGACCGCACGCGCGTGCGGCGTGAGCAGCGCGGCCCCCGGCGTCGCGGTGAGCCGGGAGCGCTCGTCGTGCAGGTAGGCGGCGATGGCTTCGTCGGTCTGCACCTCGTCGGCCCGGAGGGCGAGGGCGGCTCCGAATCCCGCGAGGAATGCGGCCGCGTCGGCGTCGAGCGGTCCGCGTGGGTCGCCCGCCGAGATCGCGGTCACGATTTCGCGACGAGCGCGTCGAACCGGGGGATGACCTCGGTCGCCAGCAGCTCCATCGATCGACGCCACAGTTCCGGGGTGTCGGCCATGTCGTACTCCTCGACGAGCACCGTGCCGAAGCCGCCGACCTGCGTGTAGGTCTCGAACAAGCGCCGGGCGACGGTGTCAGGCGACCCGACCGACCAGAGGTGGTCGACGAGATACTCGGCCGTCAGCGCTTCGTCGTCGGAGATCGACGGGTCGTGCTTGAGGAAGCGGGGCCACCCTGCGGCGCGGTTGAGCGGGGCACTCGCTTCATCCCACTGGCGCCGCTGGTTGCCACTGAGCACGAGCTCCTTGGCTTCGGCGTCGGTCGGTGCGACGAATACGTCGCGGACGATGCGCCAGATCGATCGGTCGGCTTCGCGCCCGGCCTCCTTCGCGCCCTCTTCGTAGGCGTCCCAGTGGCTCTTCAGATACATCGGATTGAACAGCAGGCTGAGCGGGATGTACCCGCGGGTCCCGGCGAAGCGCAGCGAGCTGCTTCGCTCGGTCAACCCGGCGATCCCGAGCTGCGGATGCGGCTGCTGCAGTGGCTTCATGAAGGGCTTGAATCCGAGCATCTCGGGGGCGAGCTCGACGTTCCAGTACTTGCCGTCGACCTTCCACGGGCCGTCCTCGGTCCAGATCTTGAGGATGATCTCGAGCGACTCCTCCATCATCTCTCGATGCTGGCCGGTACTCGAGTCGATGCCGAAGAGGGGGAAGTCGGTCGGTACCGAGCCGGCGCCGAAGCCGACCATGAGTCGCCCGCCGGACATGTGGTCCAGCTGCATCAAACGGTGGGCCAGCTCAGCCGGGTTGTAGAACGGCAGGAGGTGCGCCCCCGGGCAGAGCTTGATGTTCTTCGTGCGGGCGATGGCCGCGGCGATGAGCAGATCCGGCGCGGGGACGGGCTCCCAGGGTGCGGTGAAGTGCGATCCGAGCCACACCTCTTCGTAGCCGAGTTCGTCGGCCCACTCGATGATGTCGAGGTCGTACGCGTAGGAGTCCGCGAGGGGACGCTCCGGCGGGTGCGACGGCATGATGAACATTCCAAGCTTCAATGCTTGCTCCTCGAGAAACGTGACGGTGAGGCGAGGCTATGGAGAGACGGACCAGTTGTCAACCTAATAGTGATCAACTGTGAGCGTTAATTGCACGACCGGGGACGAGCGGATGCTCGGGTGCGGTCCGATGATCGCACCCGAGCATCCCGTTCTCGTCCTAGTTGGCGATCCAGAGACCGTCGGCGATCGTGGAGTCGCACGGCACGAGCACGAGGTCACCGTCCGCGACCGTCGGGAACCGGTAGTCATCGCTGTACGCGAATCCGCCCGGGTACTCGACGAGGTAGTCGGACGGGATCGGCTCATCGAGCAGTGCAGCCGTGAGCGCGCTCGCCGACGTGTCGCCACCGGTTCGCTCGATCGCGAGCGCCATGAGCTTCACGATGTCGAATCCGATCGAGCCCGCGGCTGCGCTCTGTGGGTTGCCGACGTAGGCGTCGAGCAGGGGCTCCATCCACTCGGCCGGCGCGTCGGTCTTCACGGTCGACGCGTAGACCGGCATCGAGCAGTTGTCGAGGCTGCCGGCATCGGCGTACGACGACGGCACCGATCCCGAGCTGGAGATGCCGACGTACACCGGGATGTCCATTGCGCCGACCGTCGATCTGGCCGTGAAGGCGCGGGAGATCTGCTCGAAGCTGTTGAAGTCGAAGAACACGGCGTCGGGCTCGGCCTCGAGGATCCGCAGGTATTCGACGTCGAAGCTCAACTGCGCGGGGTCTGGTCGCTCAGCCTGGATGATCTCGATGTCGTTCTCGGCGGCGACGGTCTGGAGGTCGTTCCAGAACGCGTCACCGTCGGCGTCGGCACCGATGATCACGCCGAGGGTCTCGACCCCCTCGGCGTCCATGAGCTCGGCGAGCACGCGCTGCGGCTCGCGCGACGGCAGGGAGAGATCGAACATGTACGGGAACGACTCGGGGTCTTCCAGCAGGGGTGAGAGCGCCGGGGTGATCGAGAAGATCTCGCGTTCCATGAGGATCGGCAGGACGGCGAGTGTCTCGTTCGCGACGACGCTCGGCACGATCACGTCCGGCACATAGCCGGAGTCGAGCAACTCGGTGAGCGCGCTGACGGCGAAGGTGCCATCGCCCTTCGTGTCGACGAGTTCGACCTCGATCTGGCGGCCGAGCACGCCACCCTCGGCGTTGACCGCTTCGACTCCGGCATTGAAGCCGGCGAAGAAGCTGTCGGCGTAGGCGCCGTATGGGCCGGTGAGGCCGTACATCACCGCGAGTTGGATGGGTCCGTCCGATGGCTCGCCCGATGCATCGCCGGATGGGTCGCCGTCGGCGGCGCAGCCAGCGAGGGTCAGCAGGGCGACGCCGGCGGCCGCTCCCCGGAGTTTCCATTGCTTGTGCATGAGTGCAGTCTCCTTTGACTAGGCACATAGCGCACTTGGCTGCGCGTAATGTGCACGGTCGCAACAATGACACCGACGCAGTCCGGACGCAAGGACCAGTTGCTGCCACCCCTGCTCGGGAATGAAAGGAGCCGCCATGCTCGGAATCCGAGCTGTACTCGACCGAGGCGATTTCGACCGGAGGTGGTCGCAACGGTCGTGTCCGGACGACCGATGGCCGCCTTGACCTCGAACTCGCCGTGGCCAGGGCGATGGGCGGCACCGGTGAGGGGGCCAACCCCGAGCAGCTGTTCGCCGCCGGCTACGCCGCGTGCTTCCACTCGGCACTGCGTGCCGTCGCGGTGGGGGAGGTTCGCGCCGAAACGGCCGACTCGAGCGTCTCGGCGCGGGTGAGTATCGGTCCCAACGGCAATGGAGGATACGGGCTCGCGGTCGTGCTCGAGGTGTCGCTTCCCGGCCTCTCACGGCAGGACGCCCTGGCGCTCGCCGAGGCGGCGCATCTGGTGTGCCCGTACTCCAACGCGACCAGGGGGAACATCCGGGTCACGCTCGCGGTGACCGACCCGGCGACGCTACATCACCGGGATTGACGGCACGCAACTCAACCACTATCGTGCTCATATTGGATACGCGGGAGCATTAAATGCACACGCGACGATCGCTCAACGGTGAACGGTCGGAGGAGGCACTCACATGATGACGGCCGTGTTCGCTGGCCTGTCGACCGGCGCGATCTATGCGCTGGTCGCGATCGGATACAACATCACGCTCACGTCTGCCGGCGTGGTGAACTTCGCGTTCGCGAACATCCTCGTCTTCGGCGGGTTCGTCGCGCTGACCGGGATCGGCCTCGGCCTGCCGCTGCCGATCATCCTGTTGCTCTCCGCGATCACCTGCGCGCTGCTCTCGATCATCGTCGAGCGCGGCGCGATCCGCTTCCTCCCCTCCGGTTCACAGGCGGAACTCATCACGACCCTCGGAGCCGGCACGGCGATCACGGCGCTGACCGCCATCATCTGGGGGGCCGACCCGCAGCGGCTCGACCTCTTCCCGCAGGCGCCGATGGATCTGCTCGGCGGGCGCGTCCAGCCGATCAGCCTGGTGCTGATCGCGCTGCCGGTCGCATTCGGCCTCGTGCTGCACCTGCTCATGGCGAAGACGCGATTCGGCCTCACCAGCCGAGCGCAGGCCTTCGACCGCGAGGCGACCATGTTGCGCGGAGTCGACGTGCGATGGCTCTCGATCATCGCGTTCGGTGTCTCCGGGCTCTTCGCCGGACTCGTCGGGCCGTTCGTGCTCATGTCGACCACCGCGAGTCCCTGGATTGCGCTGACGATCGCGCTGAAGGGTTTCGTCGCCATGGCGCTCGGTGGGCTCGGGAGCCAGCTCGGGGCCGTCATCGCCGGCTTCATCATCGGACTCGTCGAGGCGTTCGTCGCCCTCTGGGTCGGGCCGTTCTTCGGCGACTACGCGGTCTTCATCCTCTTCGTCCTCGTGCTCGTCTTCCGAGGCCAGGGACTGTTCGGCAAGCGCAGCCTGAGGAGCGTCTGAGTGAGCACCAGCACCGCGGTCGTCGGCCGCCGCCCCTTCCGACCCCTGCTCCCCATCCTGTGGATCGCGCTCACGGTGATCGTCGCCGTGTTGCCGTACCTGGGCCTGCCCCCCTTCTGGACGCGGCAGATCCTGCTCGTCGGCATCTCGGCCCTCCTCGTGAGCGGCCTCAATCTCAGCATCGGCTGGGCGGGCGAATTCAACATGGGCCTCCCGGCGATGTACGCCGCCGGCGCCTACGTCACCGCCTACTTCGCCACCCGGGTGTTCAACGACCTCGTCATCTGCTTCATCCTGGCGGCCCTCGCCGCGGTCGCCGTCGGGCTCCTCGCCGGCGCCCCTGGACTCCGACTCGGCGGATGGATGCTCGCGGTCTGCACGTTCATGCTCGTGCTCCTGATCCCCGTGACGCTGCAGGTCATTCCGTTCAACGTGCTCGGAGCGCAGTCCGGATTCACCGGGATCCCGCGTCCTCAACTCTTCGGGATCACCCTCGACACCCTCGGCTTCTACGTCGTCGTCATCATCGTGGTGTCGCTGTGGTTCGCCGCCTACCGAAATGCGGTCCGCTCGCCCTTCGGCAACTCGCTGCTCATCCTCCAGCACGGTGATCACCTCGCGCCGTCGCTCGGCCTGTCGCGCTACCGCCTCAAGATCACGACGTACACCTTCGCCTCGCTCCCGATGGGTCTCGCGGGAACGCTGTACGCGTTCAACGATCGCTTCGTCGCACCCGAAGCCATGGGGCTCGGGCTCATTCTGACGACACTCGTCGCCTCGATCGTTGCCGGCCGGCGGGCCATCTATGCGGTGTTCGTCGGCGTGATCTTCGTGCAGATCGTGAACTCCCTCTCGACGAAGTTCGGGGAGTTCGGCGACGTCGCGTTCGGAATCTTCCTCGTCATCGGCGGTATCGCGTTCGGCGGCGGCGTCGCCGGAGCCGCCCACTGGTTCATCGCGCGAGCGAAGCGGAGCCGGACTGCGGCCGCGGCCGAGTCCGCGCTGGCCGCGGTCGCCGACGCCGAGGCGCACGCCGCCGAATCGATCCCGGTGATGAAGCTGCCGGCCCTTCCCGGCCAAGCCCTCCGGCTGGATGCGGTCTCGAAGCAGTTCGGTGGGGTCGCCGCCGTGCGCGACGTGACGCTCACCGCGCAGGCAGGGCAGATCACCGCGCTCATCGGACCGAACGGCTCGGGCAAGACGACCACGCTCAACATGATCAGCGGCTTCATGCGACCCACGAGCGGACGGATCATGATCGGTGACACCGATGTGACCGCGCAGGGCGCCGTCGAGGTGGCACGGCAAGGCGTCGCGCGCACGTTCCAGACGCCGGCGATCCCGATCGAGCTCTCGGTGCTCGACGTCGTCGCCTCGAGCCGGCTGCAGCGCCACCGCGTCTCGCTGTTCGCCACCATCCTTCGTCTGCCGAAGTACGGGCGCGTGACCAGGGAGAACCGCGAGTCCGCCGCGAAATGGCTCCACTTCCTCGGGCTCAGCGCGGTCGCCGAATTCCCAGCGGGCGCGATGCCGCTCGGCACTCGGCGCATGATCGAGCTCGCGCGGGCCCTCAACTCGGAACCCTCGATCGTGCTCCTCGATGAGGTCGCGTCGGGTCTCGACCGCGACGAGGTGGCCGAACTCGCCCTCGTGCTGCGTCGAGTCCGCGACGCCGGCGCCACGATCGTGCTCGTCGAGCACAACTTCAGCCTCGTGCAGTCGCTCGCCGACCACGTGGTCGTGCTCGCCGAAGGGACGGTGTTGACCGATGGCACCCCGGCCGAGATCGCAGATCATCCCGAAGTCCTGCGCCGATTCCTCGGCACCGGCGCCGGCGTCACCGGCACGACCATCGCGGGCGCCGCTCCGATCGAGACCACGGAAGGCAGCGCGACATGAGCAGCATCCTCGAAGTCGAACACCTCGCAACGGGGTACGGCGATCTGCGCGTGGTCTGGGATGTCAGCTTCCAGGTCGGCGAAGGCGAAGTGACGGCACTGCTCGGCCGCAACGGAGCCGGCAAGACGACGATCCTCCGGGCGATCATGGGGCTCAACCCCGTCCACGCCGGGCACATCCGCCTCGACGGTGATGATCTCGGCCGCCTCCCTCCGTACAAGCGCGTCGGCCGAGGAATCGGAATCGTGCAGGAGAACAAGCGCCTGATCGGCGACATGAGCGTCGAGGAGAACCTGCGGCTCGGGGCCTACTCCAAGTCGTTCTCGTCTGCCGGACTCGCGGAACGGATCCACTGGGCCTACGACATGTTCCCGATCCTCGAGGAGAAGCGCCGTCAGAACGCCGCCATGCTCTCCGGCGGCCAGCAGCAGATGCTCGCGATCGCGCAGGCGCTGATGCCGGAGCCGAGGGTGCTGCTCGTCGATGAGCCATCAGCCGGCCTGGCGCCGTCCATCGTCGGCGAGGTACTCGGCAGCCTTACCCGGTTGCGAGATGGCGGCATGTCGATCGTACTCGTCGAGCAATCGATCGACTTCGCTCTGGCGATCGCGTCGAATCTCGTCGTGATCGATCTCGGCACCCTGGTGCTCTCGAGCGCGGCCGGAGCCGACGGTGTGCGGGAGGCTGTCCGCGACGCGTACCTGGGCCGAGCCGACGCCGCCGCCGAATGAGGCGAGCGGCGCCGGCCGCGACTACGACCCGTCGGGTGTGACCCAGTCGGTGAGTGCCGTGTACGTCGTCGCGAGCAGTTCGGGCGCGAGCGCCTCCGAGAGGTGCATGCCGGCCGACACGGCCTCCCACATGTTCGCCATCGCCACCTGCGGGTCGCCCTCGATCTCGTAGATCGCGATGTAGCGGTGCGACTTCAGCGCCGCCTCCGCATCGTCGTTGAGCTCGAACCGTCGTGCTCGTACGAAGCCGGGGATCGCGACGATGTCGCTGAGGTGCTGGTTGGAGTACCAGTCGTTGTACTCGTCCTCACGGCCCTCGACTGGGTTGGTGTGGACGACGTAAATCGACGAGGTCATGGCATGAAGCTTCCGCCGTTGACGTGCAGCGTCGTGCCCGTTGTGTGGTCGGAGTACGGGCCGCAGAAGTAGAGCACCGCTGCGGCGATCTCGTCGGCATCCCCGAGTCGAACCGGTGAGGCGATCACGCCGGACGAGTGCGCCTCGGCGACCTGCTGCTCGAGCGTCGGGAACGCACGCTCGACCATCGGGGTGAGGGTCGTGCCCGGGGCCACGTTGTTGACCGTGACCCCCCATTGCGCGACCTCGTTGGCCAGCACGCGCGAGTAGGCGAGCATGCCTCCCTTCGCGGCGGCGTACGGGCCGACTCCGGCACGGCCGCGGTAGGCGGCCCGCGAGGTGACGTTCACGATGCGTCCCCAGTCGCGCGTGCTCATGTCGCGCACGACGGCTTTCGAGCAGAGGAACGTGCTCCGCAGATGCACGGCGACGACCCGGTCCCAGTTCTCCACGGACAGGTCGAGGATCTGGTCGGTCGTGACGATTCCCGCGTTGTTGACGAGGATGTCGATCTTGCCGAGTTCGGCGATCCCCTTCGCCACGAGCGACTCGACTTGTTCTTCGTCGGCAGCGTCGGTCGGAACCGACACAGCGCGGCGCCCGAGCGCCTCGACTTCCGCTGCGACCGCAGCGCCGGTCTCGGGGTTGAGGTCGCAGATGACGATGTCCGCGCCCTCACGCGCGAGCATCAGGGCGGTGGCCCGACCGAGCCCGGCCCCACCCCCCGTGACCATCGCGACTCGACCTTCCACTGCGTTGCCGTTCGACATCGTCGACTCCTCCTTGAGCTGATTCGGGGTGCGGCGCCCGGCGACGGGTGCCGTCGCAAGCTCCGTCGCTTGCTCCCGGTCATGATTTCAGCGTGCATATGATGAACGCTCATGATCAATACTTGACGCGAGCGTAACCCTCGCTCTGTGCTCCGTCAACCCATCCCGAGCCGAGCTTCCCCGGCCGCGCGCGCCCGTTCCGTGAGCGAGGCATCGCCGCGCTCCCAGTGGACCGTGAGATCGATGTCGGTGAGCTTCCAGCCATCTCGCGTCCGGGCGAGCCGGTTGTCGTAGCTCGCGCCGAAGGTGTACTCGGTGTCGGGGTCGCCGGGGAGGAAGTGGGTCGCCTGCAGCATGGCTCGCTCCCTCGCGACGTCGCCGTCGATGTCGATCCGGATGTTCGTGACCTGATGGTGGGTCCCCGCGAACCCCAGGAACAGGGTGCGATTGCGTTCGACGAACTCGTCGGCACCGATCACGCGGGCCCCGGCCCCGAATCCGACGAAGGCCACGTCCGCGCTCCCCGGACGGAGTCCGAACCGCACCTCGTCGGCCAGCACGGTTCTGAGGAGGCCGTAGTCGCGATGGTCGATCGCGGCCGCGTAGTCGAGCACGGTGCGCTCGACGGCCGCGACGTCGATGAGTCGTGACACCTGTGGGTCGGTCATGGCGATCTCCTTCGATTCAGCCGATCGACGAAATGACGAGGTGGTCTCGCTCGCCCCACTTGACAGTCCAAAGGGGCCTGACTACTGTCAGAGCAGTTAGTGAACACACGATATCAATTATTGAACGAGGATGATGGTGTCCGAAGCGAGCATGCCCCTGGGCACCGCCGACCGTGCTGAGGTCGCGATCGTCGGCGCGGGCCCAACGGGCCTCATGCTCGCGAACCTCCTCGGCCTGCACGGTGTCCGCGTCGACGTCTTCGAAGCCGGACCGTCGCTCATCGACTTCCCGCGCGGGGTCGGCATGGATGACGAGACCCTCCGGACGTTCCAGAACGCCGGCCTCGCCGATGCCGTGCTGCAGCACACCATTCCGAACCAGCTGCTCGTGTTCGTGGATGCGAAGGGCCGCGATCTCGCGAGGCTCGCGCCGTCGGCGGCCGAGTTCGGCTGGCCGAGGCGAAGTGGGTTCGTGCAGCCGCTCGCCGACCGGGTGCTGATGGAGGGACTGAGCCGATTCGAGCACGTGCGCGTGCACTGGTCGTCGGCGGTGACCGGATTCACCCAGGACGCCGGCGGTGTCACCATCACCCTCGACACGCCCGACGGCGAGCGCACCGCGGCGGCCGACTACATCGTCGGCGCCGATGGCGGCAGCAGCCAGACCCGCAAGTCCCTCCGCTTGAGCTTCGAGGGTCGTTCATCCGCGGCGAACTGGCTCGTCATCGACATCCGCAACGACCCGCTCGGGCAGCCGGGAGCGTGGGTCTACGCCGACCCGAAGCGCCCGTACGTCTCCATCAGCATCCCGCACGGGATCCGACGCTTCGAGTTCATGGTGCTGCCGGGCGAGACCGAGGAGCAGGTGGTCTCCGACGAGTTCGTCCGCTCGGTGCTCGCGCCGATGATCCCGCCGACCGCCGAGATCGACATCATCCGTCGACGCGTCTACACCCACCACTCGCGCATGGCCGGCAGCTTCCGCGTCGGCAGGGCGTTCCTCATCGGCGACGCCGCCCACCTCATGCCGGTCTGGCAGGGCCAGGGGTACAACAGCGGTATCCGCGATGCGTTCAATCTGTCCTGGAAACTCGCGCTCGCGGCAGGCGGTCTGGGCAGCGAGGCCGTCCTGGACAGCTACGAGCTCGAGCGACGCGACCACGCGCAGGCGATGATCGACCTCTCGACCCGGGTCGGCGCCGTGGTCTCGGTGCGCAATCGTCTGGTCGCCGGTCTCCGCAATGTGTTCTTCAAGGGGATCTCGATCCTGCCGAGGGCGAAGCGCTACATCGTGACCATGAAGTTCAAGCCGATGCCGACCATCGAGGCCGGTGCGATCACCCGGGTCGGCTCGACCATCGGTGCGGAGGGGGTCGGTCGCCTCTTCTTCCAGCCGACGGTTCGCACCATCAGCGGGGCGACGGTGCGGCTCGACGACGCGATCGGCCCGTGGTTCGCCCTCATCGGCTGGAACAACGACCCGAGGCTCATCCTCGACGACGACGCCATCGCGCTGGCCGAGCAGCTCGGCATCCGCCTGGTCTGGGCGCGACCGGCCGTGCAGCTCGCCGACGCCGAGGCCTCCGACGACATCATCCACATCGGCGACCCGAGCGGTGCGCTCAAGCGGTACTTCGACGATCGGTCGGAGTCGTTCGTCCTGGTACGGCCAGACCGCATCGTCGCCGGCGCGAGCCCGGCGTTCGCGGCGTCCGACATGGTCAGGGCCTTCGGCGACGCCATCGAGGTCGCGCGCATCGCCACCACCGACCGTGAAACCACCGCCCGTCCCACCGCGAAGCGGAGTGCAGAATGAGCATCTGGTCAGACCTCGGGGGGCTCGACTACTCGATCCGACACGTGGACATCGGCGGATGGTCGACGCGCGTCCTCGAGGCCGGTTCGGGCGAGCCGCTCATCATCATGCACGGCACCGGAGGTCACCTCGAGGCGTTCACCAAGAACCTCCCGGCGCTCGCGGCGCACTACCGTGTCGTGCTCTACGACTACCCGGGCCACGGCTGGACGACGACCTCGACGCTCGATCTCGAGATCGACGCCTACATCGATCACCTGCTCGCGCTCATGGACGCCCTCGGCATCGACCGTGCGCACCTCAGTGGCGAGTCGCTCGGCGGCTGGGTCGCGATCAAATTCGCGGCGGCGCACCCCGACCGTGTCGGCCGCCTGCTCCTCAACACGCCAGGCGGCACGATGGCGACGCCCGAGGTGATGGAGCGCATCCGCTCGCTGAGCCAGGCCGCCGCCGACGACCCGAGCAAGGAGCGCATCCGCACCCGTCTCGAGTGGCTCATGGCCGATCCTGCGTCGGTGACCGACGAGCTCGTCGCGATCCGCCGCGGCGTCTACTCGAGGCCCGGCTTCGCCGAGTCGATGCGGCACATCCTGTGCTTGCAGGATCCAGACGTCCGCCGTCGCAACCTGGTGACCGACGAGGAACTCGCGGCCGTGGCCGCGCCGACGCTGGTCATCTGGACGAGCAACGACCCCTCAGGGCCGGCCGGCGCCGGCATGTCGATGGCCGAGCGGATCCCGGCCGGCGAATTCCGGCTCATCGAGAACGCCGGGCACTGGCCCCAGTGGGAGCAGCAGGTCGAATTCGACCGCGTCGCGCTCGAGTTTCTGGGGGGTGGCGCGTGAGCGCCACCCGCGCGAGCGAGGAGAACCTCGACCTCGCCGCATCGCTGCTCGACGCGGCCGCGTCGACGCGCCTCCCGTGCTCCCCGATCAACGGCCTCTTCGCCGAGCGCGACATCGACGCCGCCTATGGCGTGCAACAGCGGCTCACGGCCCGTCGTATCGCACGCGGAGGTCGGGTGATCGGGCGCAAGATCGGCCTCACCTCTGAGGCGATCCAGCGCCAGGTCGGTGTCGACCGTCCCGACTTCGGCGTGCTCTTCGACGACATGCGGTTCACCGATGGGGAGCCCATTCCCGCCGCAGTCCTGCTGCAGCCCCGCGCCGAAGCCGAGATCGCGTTCGTGCTCGGGGCCGACATCCTCGACGCCGGCGATGCCACCGCGGTGCGCGCCGCGGTCGCCACGGCCCATGCAGCGATCGAGGTCGTCGACTCGCGCATCGAGAACTGGAAGATCGGTATCGTCGACACGATCGCCGACAACGCGTCGTCCGGGGTGTTCGTCATCGCCGACCGCGGGATGACCCTCGACGAGTTCGACCCGGTCGACGCCGTGATGTCGATGACTCGGAACGGCGAGATTGTCTCAGACGGCCGCGGTGCGGCCTGCCTCGGTGATCCGCTCAACGCGCTGGCCTGGCTGGCGGCGACCGCGATCGAGCTCGGAGACCCGCTGCGAGCCGGCGACGTCGTCCTCTCCGGCGCGCTCGGGCCGATGATCGCGGCGAAGCCGGGAGACGCGTTCGTGGCGAGCATCGAGCCGCTCGGGTCGGTCACGGCCCGGTTCGGCAAGTGAAGGAGTACGTATGAGTGACAAGACAGGGGTCGCGATCGTCGGCTCCGGCAACATCGGCACCGACCTGATGTTCAAGATCATCCGCGGGTCGACCACGCTCGAGGTCGCGGTGATGGTCGGCATCGATCCCGCCTCGGACGGCCTCGCCCGTGCTGGTCGTCTCGGCATCGCGACGACGTCCGACGGTGTCGCCGGGCTCATGGCCATGCCAGAGTTCGCCGGGGTGGAGATCGTGCTCGACGCGACGAGCGCCGGTGCGCACATCGCGAACGCCAAACTGCTCGAGGGCTCTGGAGTGCGCCTCATCGACCTCACGCCGGCCGCGATCGGGCCGATGGTGATCCCACCGGTGAACTTCGCCGACCACCTCGATGCGCCGAACATCAACATGGTCACCTGCGGCGGACAGGCCACGATCCCGATCGTGGCCGCCATCTCGAGGGTCACGCCGGTGCCGTACGCGGAGATCGTCGCGTCGGTGTCCTCGAAGTCGGCTGGTCCGGGAACGCGGGCGAACATCGACGAGTTCACGGAGACCACGGCGCACGCGATCGAGGCCGTCGGCGGGGCGTCCCGGGGGAAGGCGATCATCATCCTGAACCCTGCTGAGCCGCCGCTCATCATGCGCGACACGGTGTTCGCCCTCGTCGGTGATGCCGATCATGCGGCGATCGAGGCGTCGATCCAGGCGATGGCGGCCGAGGTCGCCGAGTACGTGCCCGGCTACCGACTCGTGCAGCAGGTGCAGTTCACCCCGGTGACCCGCGACGAGGTCGCGACGCTGCTGCCTGACGGCACGGGTGCGGTCGACACCAAGGTGTCGGTGTTCCTCGAGGTCGAGGGCGCCGCCCACTATCTGCCCGCGTACGCCGGCAACCTCGACATCATGACCTCGGCGGCCATGCGGGTCGCTGAAGGCATCGCCGCACGCACCGTGAAGGGAGCGGCGTGATGTCGCAGAAGATCTACGTGCAGGACGTGACCCTGCGGGATGGCATGCACGCGCTGCGTCACCGCATCACCCCCGCGAACGTCGGCCGCATCGCCGCGGCGCTCGACGCCGCCGGGGTGTCCGCGATCGAGGTCAGCCATGGCGACGGTCTCGCGGGCGCGAGCCTGAACTACGGACCGGGCTCGAACACCGACTGGGAGTGGATCAGCGCGATCGTCGACAACGTGAAGAACGCGGTCGTCACCACCCTGCTGCTGCCGGGCGTCGGCACCATCGCCGAACTGCGCAAGGCCTACGACCTCGGCGTGCGCTCGGTGCGCGTCGCGACGCACTGCACCGAGGCCGACGTCTCGGCCCAGCACATCGCCGAAGCCCGCAACCTCGGCATGGACGTCTCTGGCTTCCTCATGATGGCCCACATGCTCGAGCCGGCCGAGCTCGCCGCCCAGGCGAAGCTCATGGAGTCGTACGGCGCGCACTGCGTGTACATCACCGATTCGTCCGGCCGGCTCACGACCGATGACGTGCGCGAACGCGTCCGCGCCTACCGCGACGTGCTCGACCCCGCAACGCAGGTCGGCATCCATTCGCACGAGAACCTCTCGCTCTCGGTCGCGAACTCCGTCGCCGCCGTCGAGGAGGGCGCCTTCCGCGTCGACGCCTCGCTCGCCGGCCACGGTGCAGCCGCCGGCAACACGCCGATCGAGCCGTTCGTCGCGGTCGCGCAGCTGCGCGGCTGGGAGACGGGATGCGACCTGTTCGCCCTCGAGGACGCCGCCGACGATCTCGTGCGCCCGCTGCAGGATCGGCCAGTGCGGGTCGATCGCGAGACGCTCACCATCGGCTTCGCCGGCGTCTACGGATCGTTCCTGCGCCACGCCGAGAACGCCGCCGCCCAGTACGGCGTCGACGCCCGCGACATCCTCATCGAAGCCGGCGCGCGCAAGCTCGTCGGCGGCCAGGAGGACATGCTCATCGACATCGCCATCACCCTCGCCGCGCAGCGGTCCTGAAGGAGCACGCCATGACCCGCCCCGGCTACGACCCAGGCCCCCGCATCGCGCACGCGGGCAGCATCGACCTCGGAACCCCCGACCTGCAGAAATCGCTCTGGTTCTTCCGAGACCTGCTCGGCATGGAGGTCGTCGCCGAGACCGACGGCGTCGCCTATCTCCGCGGCTACCAGGAGCTCGCGCACCACTCGCTCGTCTTGACGCAGCAGGAGACCGCCGCCGTCAACGCGTACTCGTTCCGCACCCAGCGCCCGCAGGACGTCGAGCTGTTCCGCGACGAACTGCTCGCGAGCGACATCGAGGTGCTCGAACTGCCGGCCGGCCTCGAGACCGGCCGCGGCACGGCCATCCGATTCCTCACTCCCTTCAGCGAGCATCCGTTCGAGTTCTACTACGACATCGAGAAGCCGCTCGCGCCCGAGGGGCTGCGCTCACGGCTCGCGTCGAACAGTTCGACCCGTCGAGGGCTCGGCGCCCGCCGTATCGACCACTTCAACATCCAGACCAGCCCGGGCACGATGAACCAGGCCGAGCAGTGGTTGCAGGACTTCATGGGGCTCAAGCGCCGGGAGTACATCATGATGCCCGACCACCCGACGACGCTCATGGCATCGTGGATGTCGGTGACCTCGCAGATGCACGACGTCGCGATCGGGGTGAACCGCGACGAGAAGACCGCGCAGATGCACCACGTCGCGTTCAACCTCGAGAACTACCACGACATGCTCACGGCGGCCGATCAGATCCGCGACCTCGATGTCTCGTGGGGAGTCGGCCCCGGCAAGCACGGTGTCGGTCAGGCGATGTACCTCTACCTCCACGACCCGGGCTCCGATCACCGTGTCGAGCTCTACTCGGGCGGGTACCACGTCTACGATCCCGACTGGGAGGCGATCCTCTGGCAGCCGAAGGACGTGCCGCACGGCATGACCTGGTACGGCGAGGCTATTGACATCACACCGGGCAGCCGGGGCCGCGGCACGACCCCCTCGGCCGGGCTGCAACGCTGATGCCGCTGTCGGAGCCGCGACGATGGGAGCAGTCCTTCGATCGTGCTGCTCGCGGCTCGCGGGCACTGGGGTGATGGGGGCCTCAGCGTGCCCGCAGCTCGTCGACAAGCCGGATGAGTTCGGCCGCCCAGATCTCTCCCTTCTCTCGTGTGAACCGCACGATCGGCAGGGAGATGCTGATCGCTGCGCGCTGCCCGTTCAGATCGCATGTCGCGATCGCCATGGCCGCGATTCCCGGTTCGCTCTCCTCGAAATTCCAGCCGATGCGGGTGTCGCGCACGTCGTCAATCTGTTCGTGCAGCGCTGCAAGGTCCACGGTGATGCGACGCCCACGTGGGCCGGCCATCGCCATCTTGTACCTTGCGTCGATCTCGTCGTCCGTCAGCTCCGCCAGAAGCACCTTGCCCGCGGACGTGCGGTGGGCGGGGAGCCACACCCCCACTCTCGAACCGAAGCGAAGAAAGTGCGAGGTTGCTTCGATGCCGTCGAGATGCTGGATCTGAGTCCCTGCCAAAGTGGCGATGTGCACTGTCTCATCGGTGCGTTCGAAGAGCTGCTCGAGAGCGGGCCGCAGCTGCATGACGAGGGACGGTTGGGGATACGCCGCGTGATCGACGCGGAGCACAGGACCGATCTCGTAGCGCTTGCGCTTCCCTCGCACGACGAATCCCTGCACCGCCAAGGTGCCCAGCAGCCTGTAGGCGGTCGACGGGTTGACGTCGAGTGCAGAGGCTGCCTCCGTCACACTGATCGATCCCTCGTCGAGGACGAGTTTCACCAGGGTGAGCGCGCGCTCCACGGATTGCACCGGCTCAAATTTGCGTATCACGCAAGGAAGCATAGTTGCATTTGCTCATGACGCGCGTAGTGTCGCATTTGGCGTCGTGCGGAGGTATGGCGCCCCACGACTGGACGCGATGGAGCGGCGGGATCAGACCCCTGACCGGAGCGCCGAATACACGGGCAGGGGTCGCTATGTCAACGACGAACTCGGAGTCGATCACCGCGGTAATGAGTGGGGGTGGTCGCCCGGCGAACAGCCGCCGTGAGATCAGGATCGTCGAGACGTCGCTGCGCGACGGGCATCAGAGCCTCTGGGCGACTCGGATGCGGACCGATCACATCATCGCCATGGCCGACAACTACGACGCCGCTGGGTTCGAGCAGGTGGATCTGGTCGCGCCGATTCAGTTCGACGTCGCCGTGCGCTATCTCAAGGAGAACCCGTGGGAGCGGGTCCGGCTTGCGCATGAGCACATGCCGAACACGAAGCTCCGAGCGCTCGTCCGGTCGCGCAACATCGCGGCATTCGACTTTCTCCCCGACGACGTCATCATGGCGTGGGTTGAGCGTCTACACGCGAACGGCTTCCGCGTGATCGGCTCCTTCGACGGTCTCAACGACATGGGCAACATCATCCCGGGCCTCATCCGAGCGAAGGAGCTGGGTGCGTCCACTTTCGGTGCGGTCTCGTTCTCGGAAAGCCCCGTGCACACCGACGAGCTCTTCGTAGCCAGGGCGCGTGAGCTTATCGAGAAGGCGGATGTCGACGCGATCATGCTCAAGGATGCAGCGGGACTGCTCACACCCGACCGTGTCCGCACGCTTGTGCCGGCGCTAAAGGAGGTGATGGGTGACCGAGTGCTCGAGGTCCACACCCACTCTCTGACGGGGTTGGCCCCGCTCGTGTACCTCGAAGCGGTCGAGCTCGGTGCCGACCAGATTCACACTTCCACGTGGCCGCTCGCCACGGGAAATGCGCAACCCTCGACACAGAACCTCGTCCGCGACCTGCGTGCGCTGGGGTACCAGGTCAACGTCGACCTGGACCGGGTGGACGGCATCAGCGAGCAGCTGGTGACCATCGCCCAAACGGAGGGAAAGCCGCTGGGCGCTCCGGTCGAGTACAACGGACTCCACTACATGCACCAGATCCCCGGCGGAATGCTCGCGAACTTCCGGTCGCAGCTCGAGACCGCGGGACTGTCAGACCGCTACCACGATCTCCTGACAGAGGTTGCACGAGTGCGTAGCGAACTCGCCTACCCCATCATGATCACACCGTTCGCCCAGTTCGTTGGAGTCCAGGCGGTCATGAATGTGATCACAGGCGACCGCTACTCGGTCGTCCCCAATGAAATTAAGAAGTACGCCCTCGGCTATTTCGGCAAGCTCCTCACGGACATCGAGCCAGGCGTCCTCGAAAAGATCATCCGTAACGGGTCTGCGAACATCGCCCTCGAGCCGCCAGCGCTGATCCCGCCCATGCTCGACGATCTCGTCGCCCAGCACCCGGACGAGGACATCGACACGGTCCTGCTCCGCGCCATGTTCGCGGGATCCCAGGTGGACGAGATGCTGGCGACCGCAGCCTCCGGAGGAAACCCCGACGAGGTCCCGCGTCCGATCCTCGACCTCATCCGCTCGCTCGCCGCTTCGAGCGGCCCGGGACGCCGCACGCTCAACGCCGGAGATATCCGCATCAGCATCGACAAGGGAGTAAAGGATGTCGCTTAACCCGCCAGACCTCAAAGAACTGAAGGCCATCATCGACTGGGCCAACCTGAGCGAAGACGTGCGTGAGCTGTCGCTGAAGTACGGTGACGTAGAGCTCTTCATCAGTCGCAACCACTCCTCTGCGCCCGCCGTCGCAAGCCCGCCCGCAGTTGCGGCCCCCCTGGCACCGGCACCGTCCGAACCCGTTGCAGCCGCGGCTCCGCCCGCACTCAGTCCCGTCGCGCCGGCCCCGAGCCCAGTGGCACCTCAGAACGTCGCGGGCGGCGAGACGGCGCTTGCCGACGGCGACGTCGTGGTGAAGGCGCCTATGGTCGGGACGTTCTACGCCGCGTCGAAGCCGGGAGCTCCGGCCTTCGTCGAAGTTGGCGCCCGCGTTGCGGTGGGCGACGTCCTGTGCATCGTCGAGGTTATGAAGCTCATGAACAACCTTGAGGCGTCGATCGCGGGTGTCGTCACCAGTATCTTCGTCGAGAACAACCAAACCGTCGAGTACGGCCAGCCGCTCATGGTGGTCCGTCCTGATGCCTGAGCCGCTGTCGAGCGTTCTCATCGCTAACCGCGGCGAGATCGCCCTGCGAGTTATCAGGGCCTGCCAGGAGCTCGGTATCCGAAGCGTGCTCGCTTACTCCGAGGGCGATCAGGACTCTCTGCCGGTGAAGCTCGCCGATCAGGCCGTATGCATCGGTCCCGCCCAAGTGAATTTGAGCTATCGGAACGCCCAGGCGATCGTCGGGGCAGCCCTCGCGCTCAAGGTGGACGCCATCCATCCCGGCTACGGCTTCCTTTCGGAGAATGCCGACTTCGCCGCCCTGTGCGAACGCGAAGGAATCCGCTTCGTCGGACCATCGTCGGACGTCATCCGGCGCATGGGCGACAAGATCGAGGCAAAGGAGATCGCCCGTCGCGCCGGAGTTCCCACCGTGCCCGGTTCGCTCGGCGCTGTCTCCGAGCACGCCGAGGCGCTCGAAGTCGCACGCGACGTCGGCTTCCCACTCCTCATCAAGGCTGCCGCGGGAGGAGGCGGCCGCGGAATGAGAGTGGTGGAGACGATCCAGACGCTGGAGCAGGACCTCTCGGAGATCATGTCGGAGGCCGAGATGGCTTTCGGAGACCCGTCGGTCTACATCGAGCGCTACCTCACAGACATCCGCCACATCGAGGTGCAGGTCGTGTCTGACGGGGAGACTGTGCTTCACCTCGGTGAGCGGGACTGCACGGCGCAGCGGCGCAATCAGAAGCTCATCGAGGAATCGCCGTCGCCCGTGCTCGATGCTGAGCTCCGCTCGGGACTCACAGCGGCGGCCGTCGCGCTGTGCCGCGAGGTCGGCTACAGAAACGCCGGCACGGTCGAGTTCGTCTTCGACAACATCGACCGGAAGTACTACTTCATCGAAATGAACACCCGCATCCAGGTGGAGCACCCGGTCACCGAGATGGTGACCGGCATCGACCTCATCAAACTGCAGCTGCGAATCGCGGGCGGAGAACCGCTCTCATTGACACAGAACGACATCGCGCTGCGGGGCCATGCGATCGAGTGTCGCATCAATGCGGAGGATCCCATGCGCGCCTTCGCACCTGAACCCGGAGTCATCACGCGGTTCCGCGCCCCCGGTGGGTTCGGTGTGAGGATCGACACCCACGTCGAGACCGGCTACACGATCCCGCCGTTCTACGACTCGATGATCGGCAAACTCATCTGCTGGGGTTCCGACCGCGAGGAGGCGATCGCGCGCACTCTTCGCGCCCTCCGTGAGCTACAGATCGACGGAATCACCACGACTGCGGAGTTCCACCAGGAGATCCTGCAGAGCAAAGGGTTCCGCAGCGGCCACTTCAACACCGCTTTCGTCGCCGCCCTCATAGCGGGTCGGAGCGAGGCCGCGATTCTGACCACCTCGACCACCAACTGACAAGGAGCGTTCGCAGTGTCGTCTCTCTCCATCCCCGCCCGCCGCCCCGTCCTGGCGGATCTCATCACACGTCCCCAGAGCCGTCGCTACGCTTTCGCTGTCGACGGGGGGCTCGTGTTCGCGGGCGTTGCCTTTGTCGCGCTCCTCGCCAAGGTGTCGTTCTTCATCGGTCCGATTCCGATCTCCGGTCAAACTCTCGGCGTCATCGTTGTGGGCGCGGCGCTCGGTGCGAAGCGGGCCGCCGCATCCCTGACGACCTACATGCTGATCGGACTGGCAGGCGCTCCCGTCTTCGCTGGCCCGGCAGCCGGACCCGCCTATGTGCTCATGCCGTCCTTCGGCTTCATCATCGGGTTCATCGCGGCCGCGTTCGTGGCCGGCTGGTTCGCCGAGCACGCCTGGGATCGCAACCCGGCGCTGGCGTTCGTCGGCTTCGCCGGCGCTTCCATCGTGCCGTTTCTGATCGGCGTGCCGTACACCGCGATGATCCTCGGGCTCGTGCTCGGGCAGGATGTCGCGCTCGCCGGGGTGCTCGACGCGGCGGTGTGGCCGTTCATCCTGCCGGGCCTCATCAAGGCCGCTGCCGCCGCTTTGCTGGTCCCGGGAGCCTGGCTGCTCGTGCGGGCGGTGGACCGCACAAAGGCGTGATGCGAAACGGTGCGGTGAGTCGGTGTGGCGACCTCGTCGGAGCAGCGGGCCGTAGGCGACACGCCCTCAAATGTGCTTCCGTCGCAGGATTCGCGTCCGCCCCTCGACACGCGCGCGTAGGCCCCTCCGTGAGCCCGCGGCAGCGCGCGTGAGCCGAACGGCCCAAGGGCCGAAGTCGACTTGCTATCGGAAGGTTCAACCATGATCGACAAGACCACGCTGGACACCCTCACGGCCGTCGGCGACATCGCCGACGGCGCGAGCATTATGGTCGGCGGGTTCGGGAGAGCGGGACAGCCCGTGCAGCTCATCGACGCGCTGATCGAACAGGGCGCAAGCGATCTGACGGTCATCAGCAACAACGCAGGCAACGGGGACGAGGGGCTCGCAAGGCTCATCCAGCTCGGGCGCGTCCGGAAGGTCATCTGCTCGTTCCCCCGCCAAAGCGATTCGTGGCATTTCGATGCCGCTTACCGGGCGGGCGCATTAGAGATGGAACTCGTTCCACAGGGCAATCTCGCGGAGCGCATCCGCGCAGCGGGTGCCGGGATCCCTGCGTTCTACACGGCGACCGGCGCGGGCACCGATCTCTACCGTGACGCGGAAACGAGGGTCTTCGGCGACCGCGAGTATGTGCTCGTGCCGGCGCTGGGCGCCGACGTTGCGCTCGTCCAGGGCTTCCGCGGCGATCGCCTCGGAAACGTCGTCTTCCGCAAGACCAGTCGGAACTTTGGGCCGGCGATGGCGATGGCGGCCAAACGTACGATCGTGCAGGTCGACGAGATCGTCGAACCTGGCGGACTCGATCCCGAGGCCATCGCTCTTCCGGGCATCTTCGTCGACGTCGTGGTGCCGGTCGGATGGCGTCCCTGGACGCCCCACGGCACGTTCGTGGGAGGGCTCGTGGACGTCAACGGTCGAGCGGTCAATCAGACGGCCTCGGTCGAGGGGGAGGACCGCTGATGGCGACCCGGATCAGTCGTGCGGACCTTGCGGCGCGACTCGCGCGAGACATTCCCGACGGCGCTTACGTCAATCTCGGTATTGGGGTTCCCACGCTCGTGGCCGATCACCTGCCGGAGGGAAAGCAAATCATCCTCCACACCGAGAACGGGATGCTGATGATGGGGCCCAGACCGGGGCCGGGTGAGATTGATCCAGACCTCATCAACGCCGGGAAGTGGGCCGTGACGGAGTTGCCCGGTGCCGCCTACTTCGCGCAGCACGATTCGTTTGCGATGATGCGCGGCGGACATCTAGACGTTTGCGTGTTGGGCGCCTTCGAGGTCAGCGAGCACGGTGACCTCGCGAATTGGTCGGCTGGCGGGCCGGACTCCATCCCTGCCGTCGGCGGGGCAATGGACCTCGCCAGCGGCGCGAAGGACATCTTCGTGATGACGGATCTCATTACGAGGGACGGTCGGTCGAAACTCGTCAACGAGTGCGCGCTACCTCTCACCGGCAGGCGATGCGTCAGCCGTGTGTATAGCGATCACGCAATCTTCGCGGTCACGCCAGACGGGTTCGCCGTCATCGAGACGTTCGGTGACACCACCGTGGCCGAGTTGAGGCAGCTCACCGGTCTCGCCCTGATCGATAGGACCCAGCCATGACCGCCTCCTTCGTCTATGACGCCGTGCGCACGCCCTTTGGTCGCGCGGGTGGGGCGCTCGCGAGCGTGCGACCAGACGATCTGGCCGCCGTTGTAATGAAGGCGATTGTTGAGCGCACCGGCGTCGACCCCGGGAGGATCCAGGACGTGGTGTTCGGAGACGCGAACCAGGCTGGCGAGGACAACCGCAACGTCGCACGTTTCGGCGCGCTGCTCGCGGGACTGCCGACGACGGTGACGGGCGTGACCGTCAATCGGCTGTGCGCTTCTTCGATGGAGGCCGTCTTTCAGGCATCGCGCGCAGTGGAATCCGGCGACGCGGACATCGTGCTCGCCGGTGGCGTCGAGTCCATGAGCCGCGCGCCGTTCGTCGTGGAGAAGGCGCCGAAAGGCTGGCCATCGACCGGAAACGGGACGCTTTGGAACACGTCGATCGGGTGGCGCATGGTCAACCCCGCGTTCCCGAAGGCCTGGACGATCTCCAACGGGGAGTCCGCCCAGAAGGTCGCCGACGGGCTCGGGCTCACGCGCGAGGCTCAGGACGAGTTTGCCGTCCGGTCGCACCGCCGTGCCGCAAAAGCGTGGGCCGACGGCTTTTATGAAGCGGAGATCGTGCAGGTGCCGGGCGCCGAACTTCCACGGGATGAGGGCATCCGTGACGATACGTCCGTCGAGGCGCTCGCCCGGTTGAAGCCGCTTTTTGGTGGCGGTCTCACCGTGACCGCCGGCAATTCGTCCGGTATTAACGATGGTGCCTCCGCGCTGCTTATTGGCGCCGAAGGCGCGATCGACGCTGAGCCGCTCGCGAGGATCGCGGGGCGCGCGACGCACGGCGTCGACCCAGACGTGTTTCCCCTCGCTCCTATCGAGGCGGCGAACAAGGCCCTCGCCAAGGCCGGTAAGACGTGGGAAGACGTCGATCTCGTCGAACTTAATGAGGCCTTTGCGGCGCAGTGCCTCGCTGACCTCGCGCAATGGCCTATAGATCCGCAGAAGCTCAACGTCCATGGCGGCGCGCTCGCGATCGGTCACCCACTTGGCGCGTCAGGCGGACGTGTCATCGGTCACGCCGTCCACGAACTCGCACGCAGGGGAGGCGGCGTCGCTGTCGCCGCACTGTGCGTCGGCGTTGGCCAGGGTCTGGCCGTAGTACTGGAGCGGTAGACGATCGAGGCTTCACCCATGCATATGAGAGGTGGGAGCGGACAGGGCCCTACCCAGTGAAGCCGCACGACGAGGCGGCGATCCTCAGCGCGGCGAACAGCCGCACGGGATGGTCGAGGATCTCGTCGTTGCGGGCGCCTGACGTCGTCCCCATCCGTTAGAGCAAGAGGAGGGCTCCTCTCTCAATGGAAAGGCCGGGCAATCCGGTCGTGAAAGCGAACGAGGCAGTCGGCTTGCCGCAGCGACCCTTTAGCTGGCTATCCGTCTGCAGCTGCGCCTGTAAAAGTAGACCACGGCGACCTCGCTGACACACCGGAGAGCAGCCGGTCCGAGGGTCGGTGTGTTTGTCAACGCAATGTCGGCGTCGCCGTCAACGCCCCCCTCGGCCCCGTCGTCAGGTGACCCCCAAGTGACCCCGAGCATCCTGAGGCGCACGTGCAGTGCGTACAGCCCGATACTCCGGAGTGCGAGATGAGCGACATGAGGATTGTGAGCAACTCCAGATGAATAGGAAGAAATGACGGCAGTTGCACCGTGAACAGTCCTCGAGCGCCGGCTCCGGGAACGCGCCAAGGCACCCTGCTAAGGTGGAGTCCCCTTACGGGGACCGAGGGTTCGAATCCCTCCGTCTCCGCGAGATAAAGCCCTGGTGAGCGTATTTTTCCTGATTGGAAAGACCGCCGCCATGGGCAACCGGGGGCGGCGGATTCGATCTCAGGTGACCCCCCAGGTGACCCCGGGAGAGCACCACCCTGCATGGCTTCGGAAGGGTGGCGTCCTCCTGCTGAAAACACCCTCTGAGCCGCGCCTTTGAGTAGCGCTTGAGCGCGAGTGACCCCCAGGTGACCCCGCAGGGAGTACCAACTCATCCTTCAGCGGCCAAGGGCAAGGGGGAGAGGGCGGGCGACGCGGCAGGAGACAGTACCGGCTTCGATGACGGCTCCGTTGAACGTGAGTCGGTGGACGTTCTCCTGATCGAGGTGCCACACGGGGAAGGAAGGTGCTGGCGGTCCTGGTCGAGGATGCGTCGCAGGATGGCCCGGATCACGTGCGGATCAGTATCGACGCGTTGGAACCGGGGCACCACGCTCGACTCGAGCCAACGCCACCGGTCGTCGTAGTTGGTGATGAGCGGGCACAGTCGTCCGTCGAGGCCGCGTGGGTTCTTGCGAAGGAGGGTGTAGACGAAGAACGATGTGAAGAACTTGATGGCCCGGCCCAGTCCACGCGAATCGAACGTCGTCGTCGACCCGATTGAGACGACCCGGGCGTACCTGCCGGAGAGGCGATCGAAGTGGGGTTGCACGACGAAGCGCTGCTCGTGCTCGAGAAGGAGGAGAGTGCCCTTCCAGATAAGAGCCTGTGCTCTTACTCGAGCCGCAGGCGACGCTGTTGCGTTCTCCAGTACCCGGCGGCCCTGGTCAAGTGCTTCGAATCCGGCCAGTACAGGCGCATAGTGACGCTCGTTCCGCAGCAGGGCGCGGAGCAGTTGGATCCCGTCCTCCGAGGTGACGTACGCGAGGTGGACCCAGAACAGATCGTCAAAGATGTCGTTGTTCGTCGCCCGGAGGGTATTCACGTCCGTCGTGAGCACCCGACATCTCTTCATGATGCGCATGTGACCATATGTGCCTCCGAGGGCGGTCTCGATGTGTAGCGGAACAAGGGCGACGCGGACGTGGTGCGAAGCGATCGCGGCCATCCCCGCCCACTTGAAGGAACTGGGCAGAGCCATGTAGGCCCAGGCGTAGTACGACGAGATCTGTCGGTTGCGGTCAACAGCACAGCGTTCGTCCACCAAGAGCCGTTCGGCCAAGGCCCTCCAGCCGGCGACCGTGCGAGGAGGGCCCTGCCGCTGGATCTGATCGAGTACCAGAAGAAGCCGACCGCCGCCGAAGTCTCCCTCCGCCATCGACCTGACGTTCTTCACGGGTATGGTTCCGGTCGGCTCGGGGCCGCGCGCCTCCTCAGGAACCCTCGGCGGCTCGTACCGGGGCAGGGGGGATGAGCGGCGTACCCTCACTGATTGAGAAAAGCTGAACCCGGCCATCGCCTGGTACCTCGGATTATGCTGCGACTGCCGCAGGTGTGGTAGCGCGCTCTACCCGAATTCGTCATGTGTGTCTCCCGACCGTGATGAAGGTGAAACCTCTCATCACGTTGACCGCAATCAGGCCTTGACTGTGATGCCGCGAACCGGGAGTGCTGCGGAAAGGCGTCCATGATCGGATGCCGGCGATCCCCACGCCTGATGCTTCCAGCGATCCGTGCTTGGCCGGGTGGGGTGGTCATCCTGTCCGAGCGGCAGATAGGACCGACCGTCGTCTCCGACTCGTGTAGCCACGGGTACCGCGCCGGGTAAAACTCAGGCGACCATTGGCGCCCGCCATGACACCGTCTAAGCGGACCTCCCGCATCGGAGGTAACTCGGCCGGCTAGGAGCGGGGGAAGCTGGCAAGACCAATTCCTTTCAGTAGAACGACAACCGCGTACGAGCAGAATCCGTGGAGCGGCGCGGCCTCACAACGCCACTGGTCGCCTGGTCAGTATTGATGCGCCTGCAGTGACCGTCACTGCGGTACCGCCAGTGCCAGAAGGGCTGAATAATGACTGTTCGCACCATCGGATACATCGTCGGCAGTATCTCCTCCACCTCTATCAACCGCCGTCTCGCGAGGGCACTGCGAAGGATCGCCCCGGAGGGCATGTATCTCGTCGAGATCCCCATCAGGGACCTTCCTTTTTACTCGCAGGACTTCGACGCCGACATCCCGCAGGTCGCCCGAGAGTTCAAGCAGGCCATCGACTACGTTGACGGCGTCATCATCGTGACCCCGGAGTACAGCCGGTCAATTCCGGGAGTACTCAAGAACGCCCTCGACTGGATCGCGCGACCGGTGGGCCAGAGCTCGCTGAGTGGCAAGCCAACGGCCGTCATCGGCACCTCTGCTGGATCCGTCAGCACCGCCGCAGCGCAACAGCACCTGAAGGCGATCCTCAGCCACCTGAACGCGCCCACGCTCGGTCAGCCTGAGGGGTACATCCAGTCCTTGCCGGGAATGTTTACCGACGAGGGCGAGGTGACCAGCGAGGGTACAGCCGAGTTCCTGGTGGGATATCTTCACGCATTCGACGCGCTGGTCGACCGCTACGCGGATGCTCCTGCCGTTCTCGCGAGGTAGATCCGCTCTCCCGAGGGGAACGGGCGCTGATCGAACCTGGGCGTCGCTCCACGACACCTTCGCGCATCAGCGACGGACGTATATGACGAAGCGGTACCGCGTCCCGGTCCGGCTGGTATGCCATTCGCGCTCGCCCGGGTCGACGAGAAGTCGAGTCCACTCCGCGCTCAGTTCGGGGGCCAGCACGTCGCCGTCGACCTCGACGTCCACCTCGGTCACGTGCACTTCACGGAGCCGGCTCAAGGCGCCGGCGTAAAGAGTGCCACCGCCGATGACCCAGGTGTCAGGGCTCAGCGCCGCGGCGCTTTCCAGCGCAGCGTCGAGGGAGTGAACCACGGTGGCGCCGGAGGCGCGGAATGAGACGTCTCGGGAGACGACGATGTTAGGGCGGTTCGGAAGCGGACGATAGCGATCCGGAAGCGACTGCCAGGTGCGACGGCCCATGACCACCGGCTCCGTTGCGGTGACTCGCTTGAAGTACGCCAAATCCTCCGGTAAGTACCAGGGGAGTCCGCCGTCGGCTCCGATGACGCGCGAGCGCGATTGTGCCCAGATGGCCCGCAACGTGGTTGTCACACCGCCACCGCAGCCCGGATGGCCGCGTGGTGCTGGTAGTCCTGCAGTTCGAAATCGTCAAAGGTGTAGTCGAACAAGGTGGACGGATCCCGGCGCAGCTTCATCCGCGGGTAAGGGAAGGGAGCACGTGAGAGCTGCTCCTGAACCTGGAGGCGGTGGTTGTCGTAGATGTGGCAGTCGCCGCCGGTCCAAACGAAATCGCCCGGCTCCAGATTCGTCTGCTGTGCCACCATCAACGTCAGCAGCGCGTAGGAGGCGATGTTGAACGGCACACCGAGAAACATGTCCGCGCTGCGCTGGTAGAGCTGACAGCTCAGTTTGCCGTCCGCGACGTAGAACTGAAAGAAGGCGTGACACGGCGGGAGTGCCATCGCGTCTACATCAGCGGGGTTCCAGGCGGTCACGATGTGCCGGCGGCTGTCGGGGTTGCTTTTGATCTGAACGACGACGTTCGCTATCTGGTCGATGCTCTCGCCTGACGGAGTGGGCCACGAGCGCCATTGGACGCCGTAGACGGGACCGAGCTCGCCGTCCGCATCGGCCCACTCGTTCCAGATGGATACGCCGTGCTCTTGCAGCCAGCGAACGTTGGACTCGCCCCGGAGAAACCAGAGGAGTTCGTAGGCCACCGACGCAAAGTGGACGCGCTTGGTCGTGATCAGGGGAAACCCCTGCGCGAGGTTAAACCGCATTTGTCGGCCGAACACGCTCGTCGTGCCCGTTCCCGTGCGGTCGCCCTTCGGTGTGCCGGTGGACATCACCTCACGCAGGAGGTCTTCGTAGGGGGTCGGGATGCTCATGGCCACCCGGTTAGCGTACCCACCGGCATCCTCGCGACCACGCGACTTAGCCGCCTCACAATGCGGCGCGCGTCCTGGTCCTTATTGTGAGCGGCGCCGACACAGCCGTGATGGGAGTCATCGTGAGCACCATGCACACCGCAAGCATCGCGGGCCTCGAGCGCGATTATCGACGCATCGGAATCGACCGGGACCGGATCGTGGCGAGAGAAGACGGAGCACGCACGGACGGACGCAGAGGGACCTACGAGTGGTGGTACTTCGATGCGCACCTCGACAACGGTGCGAAGCTCGTCGCGATCTTCATGACGAAGGATCTGTCGACGCCGGGTAAGCCGCTATCGCCGATGATTCGATTGAATCTCGATCTGCCTGACGGACGCAGCCGAAGCTTCATCCGGAGCTTCCCGGCCGGCGTGTTCTCAGCATCCGCGGAGGGCGCGGATGTGCGTATCGCGGAGAACCGCTTCGTCGGTGATCTCTCGCATTACGAGATCGATGTGGAGCTGGACGACGTCGTCGTTCGCGTGGCTCTGGACGCGACGATCCGCCCGTGGCGCCCGGAAACGGGATACCTCGTGTTCGGCGAGAAGCGAGACCGGGAATTCTCCTGGTTGCCCGCAGTTCCGGAGGGAACGGTTCGTGGGTACTACGAGGTGGCGGGTATCCGCACTGAGGTGACGGGGGTTGGCTACCACGACCACAACTGGGGCAATGTCGGCATGACGAAGATCATCAATGACTGGTATTGGGCCCGCGGCAAGGCCGGACCGTACTCCGTCATCGCGTCGTACATCACTGCTCATGAAGATTTCGACTTCGACGGGATTCCCATCTTTATGCTTGCCAAGGACGGTCACATCGTCGCGGACGGTGCGGAGTTCGTCCGATTTCGCGCCTCCGACGCGTACATCGACCCGAGGACTGGAAAGCCGGTTGCCAACGTCACGCGATATACCTACGACGACGGCGCCGACCGGTACGTCGTCACCTTCGCGAGACGACGCGACCTCGTCGCTGCGACCTTCGTCGAGCAGATGGACGGGTGGCGCAAGCTCGCCGCCCGGCTGATGCGGTTCGACGGCGCATACCTTCGTTTTGTCGGTGATCTCACTGTTGAACGATGGTCGGGGAACCGACTCGCCGAAACCTTCACCGACGAGGCCATCTGGGAAGTCATGTATTTCGGCCATGCCAGGACGGACGGCAAATCCGCGGTCCGAGTCCGCTGAGTAGACAGCAATGACGCCGGACGAATTCAATGAACAGCACTCCGCAATGCAGGAGGAAAGACGCCACCTCGCATCACTAGCCTTTCGGATGCTGGGATCCGTGACCGGTGCTGAGGACGCCGTGCAGGAGTCTTACATCAGCTGGTATTACCTGACGGCAGATGAACAAGACGCGGTCGAGACACCCCGAACATGGCTGACTCGAGCCGTATCTCGTGCTTGTCTGAGCAAACTCACGAACGCAGACCGAGAGAGCGCGCACCACTCGGAGGCCTGGTTGCCCAAGTCTCGTCACACCGATGATGAGGAGACGCGCTTCGAGGTGACGGAAGCGATGACCCCAGCAGAACGCGTCTCCCTGGTGCTCGACGCGCTGAACATGACGTTCGAGCAGATGGCCGAGATCCTGGACCACTCGCCGGCTGTGTGCCAGCGCATCACCGACGCCGCTCGTCGCCGGAAGACGGAAAGCCGCACGCAGCGAACCGAGCGCGCGCAGCATGACGATGTCGTGACGGTTTTCGCGTCGGCGGCCCACAACCGCGACAAAGCGGCGCTTCTCGCCGTTATGGATCCGCATGTCCGACTTGAGCCGAGCTGCGACGGGAACACGAAGCAGACGCGGAGGCGAGTGCTCAGTGCCGCGGACGCGTCGTTGTACATTCTGTCTTCTCTGGAGAGATGTCCGGCCGTGGCGGTCCTCCCGCAGGACAGTCCCATAGGTCTTGGGCTCGCGCTTTGGGACGACGGCCGTATCATCGCAGCGGTGTCAGTCGCCGTCCGCCACCAAGCAATTGCGGCGATTCAGCTACAGGGTGCGCACGAGGACCTTTGCTGACGCCGGCCTTGAAGGGGCGGGCGCGCGTGAGAATACCGTTGAAAACGACCAGGACCTGACTGGGTTGTTCGCCTGTGTGCAGTCAGTTCCACAACGACAGCTTGTAGGGGTTCATCACGAGACGAACCGCCGAAACCGTCCGCCCCGTGACATTCAACGTCGCAACACCGACGACGCGGCCGTCGCGGCGCAGTGCGAAGCCGAGGCGATCCGCCGTTTCCACGTCTTCAACGGTGATCGATGGGTACTTGCGAATCACACCAAGGAGGAACCGAGCGACCTTGTCGGCGCCGGAAATCGGTCGGCGCGCGGCCGTGACGTGACCGCCGCCGTCCGATCGCACCTCCACGCGAGGGTCCAGGACGGCGAGCAGGGCGGCCAAATCCCCTTCCCGCGCGGCGTCAGCGAAGGCGCGAACCACCCTGTCATGCTCCTCTCGGGTGACAGGCTGACCCCGGCCGTCCCTCACGCGACGGCGGGCTGCTGTGGCCAGTTGCCGGCAACCGGCCGGCGTGCGACCGACGATCGCGGCGATCTCGTCGAACGGGACCGCGAAGACGTCGTGTAGGACGAACGACACCCGCTCGGCTGGGGTCATCGATTCGAGGAGAAGGAGGAGTGCGGTACTGACGGAGTCATCCAGAGTGACCCGCTCGAGCGGATCGGAAAGCTCTGAAGTAAGTGTCGGCTCGAAGGCGCCTACGGGAACGGGCTCCGGTAGCCACGGTCCGGTGTAGAGCTCGCGGTTGTGACGAGCGGATGTCAGAACGTTCAGGCAAACGCGGCTGACGGCGCGCGTGAGCCACGCGGCCGGCGTGACGACGGAGTCGCGCTCCTCCGCGCGCATGCGGTACCAACGCACGTAGGTGTCCTGAACGGCGTCTTCCGCATCGGCCGCCGTGCCGAGCATACGGAACGCTATAGCGAGCAAACGTGGGCGTTCCCTCTCCACCGCCGTCGGGCCCACACGTGCGTCGGGAGGCATCCATCACTCTCGCGGGGTTCATTGGTGCGGGGGCAGAGCACGATACTGGTCCGAATCGCTCGCCCCAGCGTACCGATGGCCGTAGACGCGATGCCGTGACGCGATCGTCAGGCCCACATGGTGAGCTTGTGCGGGTTCATCATCATCCGTACGTCACTTACCAGACCATTCAATACGTCCAGGGTCACGACCCCGAAGACTCGCCCGTTCTCCCGCAGGGCGAAGCCCGTCCCGTCGGGCGTGACCTGCTCCACGACCGACGCGTAGGGGTGTTTGCTCAACACGCCCAGGACGAAGCGAGCGACCTTGTTGCTCCCCATGATGGGGTTCAAAGCGGCGGTCACGATGCCGCCTCCATCGGAGCGGAGGACGACTTGAGGATCGAGCACGGCGACGAGACCGGCGATGTCGCCCGCGCGGGCTGCTGCCGCGAAAGCCTTCACAACTCTTTCGTGTTCGCTGTGCGTCGCTCTACGGTTACGACTTTTCTGGACGCGCCCCCGAGCGGACATAGCTAGCTGCCTACACGCAGCCGGAGTTCGACCGACGATCTCAGCGATCTCGTCGAATGTCATTGCGAACACATCGTGCAGGACGAACGCGACGCGCTCCGCGGGGGTCATGGCTTCCAGTACGACGAGCAGCGCGGTGCTTATGGACTCGTCCAAAGTCACTCGTTCGAGAGGGTCCTCCGCCCCCGCCGCGGGTGACGCCAGAGCCAACGCGGGGACGGGCTCTGGAAGCCACTCGCCGACGTACGTCTCCCGACGGTGTCTTGCGGAGGCGAGGACGTTGAGACAAATCCTGCTTGTCGCTCGAGTGAGCCAGGCCCGTGGCACGATTATGGCGTCGCGTTCGGACTCACTCATTCGATACCAACGAATGTAAGTCTCCTGCACGGCGTCTTCTGCGTCCGCTACTGTGCCCAGCATCCGGAAAGCAAGCGACACCAATCGGCGACGCTCGTCCCACACGTCGTAGTCCCCGCCGTCGTGCTCGTTGCCGGCCATCGTGAGCCTCCTGTCACCTAATTGACCGAGCAAGCGGAAGAAATGTGAGGTGCAACCCCACAGCGCTTGTCTGATGCCTCAGCTGATCACGCGCAGCGGATCTTCGAGCAGAGACGAGAGTGTGGCAAGGAAACGGGCCGCGTCGGCTCCGTCGATGATGCGGTGGTCGGCCGTGAGCGTGAAGGTGAGCCGTTTGCGACTCTCCACTCGTCCGTTCTCGAGAGCCAGCTCGTCCCGGACGGCTCCCACCGCGAGGATCGCACCTTGCGGCGGGTTGATGAGGGCGGTGAAATGGTCGATGCCGAACATCCCGAGATTGCTGATGGTGAAGGTTCCGTCGCTCATGTCTGCGAACGTCAGCTTCCGCTCGCTCGCCCTGGACACGAGTGTGCGGGCGGTGATGGCGATTGCGCTGACCGAGACGCGATCCGCGTTGTGTACCACTGGCACAATGAGCCCCGCCGGTGAGGCCACCGCGAACCCCACATTCACACGAGCGTGCAGGAGCGTGTGCCCGTCACCTTCGGGGTCGTATGACGCGTTCACGGCAGGGTTGAGGCGCAAGGCCACGGCGGCCGCGCGCAGGAGAAGATCGTTCACGCTGACTTTGACACCTACCTCCGAATGAGCCGAGTTGATCTCCGCCCTCAGCGACAAGAGGTGGTCCACATCCGCGGATGCCGTCGCGGTGAACGTCGGGATGTCTGAGCCGCTCGCCGTCAGCCGCGCAGCGACTGCCTGGCGAACCGCGTCGAACGGCACTCGCGTCGGTTCGCGACGATCCCTGGTGGCTTCGAGGATCGAGGACACGTCGGTGGCCGGCGCTGCTGCTCCTGGAAGATCAGCGCGCACGATGCGGCCTGCGGGGCCGCTCCCCGACACGGTGTGCAGATCGATCCCGCGTTCTCGGGCGAGCCGTCGCACCAGCGGCGTAGCGGCTTGGCGATCCTCTGGATCGTGTTCCCGTGCACGTGGCGTTGACGTGGTCTCTGCGCTCGTCCGGTTCACCGCCGCGGTCCCGCCGCCGGTGGGAGGCGGAGCGGCTCCGCGGGATCCGCTCTCGGGTTGGTTGTTGTTCTGGCCGTTGTCGAGGCGTGCGATGGGGGTACCGATCTCGACGTTCTGGCCCTCTGGGACGAGGATCTCGACGAGGGTGCCCGCGTCGTAGGCTTCCTGCTCCATGAGAGCCTTATCCGTCTCGATCTCCACGAGGATGTCGCCGGGCTTCACCATGTCGCCGGGCTTCTTTCGCCATGCGGCGATGGCGCCTTCGGTCATGGTGTCTGACAGCCGCGGCATGAGGATGTCAATCATGGTCGTCCTTCCTGGTCCGGCGAGCCACGGAATCGAGGGTTTCGAGGATCGCGATGATGGCGTCGTCGATCGAGGGGAGTGCTGCAGTCTCGAGCGACTTCGCGTAGGGCATCGGCACCTCCGCCATCGCAACTCGACGCACGGGGGCGTCGAGCCAGTCGAAGGCGCCATCAGAGATGGTCGCCGCGATTTCTGCGCCGATGCCGTAGGTCAGCCAGTCGTCCTCCAACACGACGGCACAGTGGGTTTTCTTCACTGACGCGATGATGGTCTCTCGGTCCAGCGGGCGAAGACTGCGGAGGTCGATCACTTCGACCTCGATGCCCTCCTCGGCGAGCCGGGCGGCTGCTTGGCGGGCGATGACGGCCATCCGGGAGTACGCCACCACGGTGACGTCTCGTCCCTCCTGGGCCACTACGGCGCGACCGATCTCAACCGGTTTAGTGATATCGGGGACCTCGCCGGTGGTGTTGTAGAGAGAGAGGTTCTCGAGGACGAGCACGGGATCGTCGTCGCGTATCGCGGCGACCATGAGCGCCTTCGCATCAGCAGGGGTCGACGGCGCAACCACCTTCATCCCCGGGACGAACGCGTAGTACAGCTCGATGTTCTGTGAGTGAGTAGCTCCCAGCTGTTGCCCGCCGCCCCCCGGTGTGCGGATCACCATGGGAACCGCCGCTTGCCCGCCGAACATCCCATAGATCTTGGCCGCGTGGTTGACGATCTGGTCCAGGGCCAGCAGTGAGAAGTTGATGGTCATGATCTCGACCACGGGGCGCAGTCCCACCACCGCGGCCCCGATCGCCGCGCCGGTGAAACCCTCCTCAGCGATGGGGGCGTCTCGCACCCGTCGCGGACCGAACTCTTCGAGCATTCCCGCCGTGATCTTGTACGAGCCTTCGAAGATTCCGATCTCCTCACCAATGAGGAAGACACTCGGATCACGCAGCATCTCCTCCCTCAGAGCATCGTGAATTGCCTGCCGATAGCTGATGACGCTCATGCGGGTACCTCCCTGAGTGTCGCGGCCGGCCGGGGCGCCGCCGGGTAGAGAGCCTGGCCGGGGAGTCGACGTGAGTCGTTGGGAACCGCCGTCGCGTAGGTGTAGTCAAACAGCGACGAGATCTCCGGGTGCGGGCTCGCCTCCGCGTACCGCACAGCTTCTGCGACGGAAGCCATCGCCTCCGCGTCGATCTCCGCCATCGTCTCGTCCGTGAGCAGGCCGTGGTCTTTCAGCTTCTGCGCATACTTCCTCACCGGATCGGCGGCGATCAGGGCGCTCGCCTCGTCTCGGCTGCGGTAGCGAGCCGGGTCGACGACAGAGTGGCCTTTGAGGCGCTTGGTGGTCGTCTCCAGGAGGTATGGCTTGCCGTTCCGTGCGCTGTCGAGAGCGGCTAGGGCCGCCTCGTACACCGCGGCAGGATCTTCGCCGTCCACGATGGCCGAAGCCATCCGGTAAGACGACGCGCGTTTGTGGAGCTCGGGTTCGGCCGACGACTGCGCCACCGTGGTGCCCATGCCAAGGCCGTTGTTGTTGACGATGTAGACCACAGGCAGCGACCACAAAGCCGCGATGTTCAACGACTCGTGGAAGGCGCCGATATTCGTCGTCCCGTCCCCCATGAGGCACACCACCGCTTCCGGGCCGCCGCGGTACGCCACGGCCAGGGCGGTACCGGTTGCGAGCGGCACCTGGCCGCCGACGATTCCGTAACCCCCCATGAAGCGGGAGGCCGCATCGAAAAGGTGCATGGACCCTCCCCAGCCCTTGGACACTCCGTCCTTCCGTCCGTACAGTTCGGCCATGACACGGCCGGGGCTGATCCCCCGAGCGAGCGCGTAGCCGTGATCCCGGTAGTTCGTATAGATGTAGTCCTCGGCGCCGACGGCAGCCACGATGCCTACGACTGTCGCCTCCTCGCCGAGGTTCAGGTGGCAGTACCCGCCGATCTTCGCCTCCGAGTACGCCCGGGCAGCGCGCTCCTCGAACCGACGGATCAGCACCATCTTCCGGTAGAAGCGCACAGGCATTCCTGGGTCGGCGAGACCGGCGGCTTTCCGTTTCGCGGAAGCAGACTGACGAGCTGCGTTCGTCTTCTCGGGCATGCGGGTCCTTTCGGCGAGGCGCGGCGGCCTCGCATGGCGCGCTCGTGAAGACGTGAACGCTGTGCTCGGGATCTCCGAGTTGGCCGATTCGCGCTTCTGCGCGACACGCGCTTACCCATCAGGACCACGCGGCCGCTCCGCATGTGAGGTGCGGGTTACCGAGTCCCGCACAACCTCACAAACCTGCCGTGCACGTGGTCTTCCATGTGGGCACCTGACGTGCCCGGAAACGAGAGGACGATCGATGTCTCAAGTGCATATGGGCAAGGTGCATCCGGCCGCTTATCAGGCCATGACGGAGTTGAACGCCCGCGCGGCAGCTGCCGCGAAGGAGTCCGGGCTCGATGCGATGCTCGTCGAACTCGTGAAGATCCGTGCCTCACAGATCAACGGATGCGCGTACTGCCTGCGGCTCCATGTCAAAGACGCCGTCAAACTCGGCGAAACCCAGGATCGTCTGGCCGTGTTGGCGGCGTGGTGGGAGTCGCAGTACTTCACGCCGCAGGAACAGGCGGCACTGCAGATTGCCGAGCAGGTCACGCACATCGGCACGCCCCCGTGGCAGGTCGACCGGGGCATCGACGTGGGCACGGTTCTTACCGACCACCAGATCTCCGCGGCCACCTGGGTTGCCGTCGCCATCAATTCCGCGAATCGGGTCGCCATCAGCAGCCACTTCCGAGTAGGCCCGGCGTCGGAAGGAACCGCTCATGCAACCGACTGAACGTCGCATCTCCACCACAGTTCTGGTGATCGGAACCGGGGGCTCCGGCCTCCGTGCTGCCATCGAACTCGCCGAGCGGCGCGTAGACGTCCTCGCGGTCGGCAAGCGACCGAAACAGGACGCGCACACCTCGCTCGCTGCCGGCGGCATCAACGCCGCCCTCGCCACGATGGATGAAGATGACAGTTGGCAGCAGCACGCAGCGGACACCATCAAAGAGAGCTACTTCCTCGCGAATCCACACACCGCGGAAATCGTGACAAAGAATGCACAGCGGGGGATCGAGGATCTCGAACGGTACGGCATGCCGTTCGCTCGTGAGGCGGACGGGCGCATCAGCCAGCGCTTCTTCGGGGCGCACACCTACCGTCGCACCGCCTTCGCAGGGGACTACACCGGGCTGGAGATTCAGCGCACTCTCATCAAACGCGCGGAAGAACTCGACGTACCTGTCATGGACGACGTCTACATCACCCGTCTCCTCGTGAAGGACAACGTGGTCTTCGGCGCTTACGGGTTCAACACCTCCAGCGGAGAATGCGTGCTGATCCATGCCGACGCTGTGATCCTGGCAGCGGGCGGCCACAACCGGATCTGGCGACGGACATCGTCTCGTCGCGACGAGAACACCGGCGATTCGTTCCGGCTTGCGACCCTCGCCGGCGGACGTATCAGGGATCCCGAGCTCGTACAGTTCCATCCCAGCGGCATCATCGAGCCGGAAGGCGCGGCCGGGACTCTCATCAGCGAGGCGGCCCGGGGCGAAGGGGGACTACTCCGCAACGCTCACGGGGAACGGTTCATGGCCCGCTACGACCCTGAGCGTATGGAGCTGTCGACTCGCGACCGCGTAGCACTGGCGGCGTATACAGAGATCGCAGAAGGTCGCGGGACCGAGAAGGGCGGTGTCTTGCTGGATGTGTCCCATCTGCCCCGCGAGACCATCATGACCAAACTCCCTCGCGTGTACTCGACCATGCTCGAACTGCAGATGCTCGACGTCACGACGACACCCATGGAAATCGCACCCACCGCGCACTACTCAATGGGCGGTGTGTGGGTACGTCCCGAAGACCATTCGACCGATGTCGCCGGTCTCTACGCCATTGGCGAAGCATCCAGCGGCCTGCACGGGGCAAACCGCCTCGGAGGGAACTCCCTCATCGAACTGCTCGTCTTCGGCCGCATCGTCGGCGAAGCCGCCGCAAACTACAGCGCCGGGCTCGCCGCACAGACGCGCTCAACCGACGCCGTCGACGAAGCCCGGCAAGAGATCCGAACCGCTCTTCGCTCAGACGGCGCCGAGAACGTCCGTGTGCTTCAGCGCGCCATCCGGAACACGATGACCACCCACGCGGGAGTCGTTCGGAGCGAAGCAGGTCTTCTGGTCGGTCTTGAAGAGTTGAGCGACACCGAGACCCGATTCACCGACATCGGCGTGCACCCGGACGTGGCCGGCTTCCAGGCCCTCGCCCACTACTTCGACCTACGCGCCGCAGCCATCGCCGCAAGAGCGACCATGCGCGCAGCACTCGAACGGCGGGAGACGCGCGGCGCACACAATCGCAGCGACTATCCCGAAATGGACCCGAAGCTCACGGTCAACCTGGTGTGGTCACCCGACGACACCGTCGAACACGAGCGGATCCCGCCCGTAGCGCCGGAGGTGCAGGCGCTGATCACAGAGGTTTCGGCCGACGGGAAGCTCGTCGAGTAGGGAAGACCAGCACTCCTTCTCGACCGTTCAACGCTTGCTCGCGCCGGTGCTGTCCACGCCAGCCCGGCCGTGAGGAGCTGCTTGTCGCGCCTGCGGGGGAGGGGGAGAGTCGCCCGGCGCCCTTCCCTTGCGGACACCTCCTCAGCAGAGCATCGGCGATCACATTTCAGCAAGCTGCCCGGTCTTAACAGTGAGAGCAACACGGAGGAGCCATGCAAAGAATTCTCATCGTCGGTGGAGGCTACGCCGGTTTCTACGCCGCCTGGCACCTCGAGAAGAAGGTGAACGCGAAGCGCGCGCAGATCACCATCGTCGAGCCGCGGCCATATATGACCTACCAGCCGTTCCTACCGGAGGTCGTCGCGGGGTCGGTGGAGCCCCGACATGTGGCTGTTTCCCTTCGGAGCAACCTCCGCCGCACGTCCGTGGTCCCCGGGCGGGTGGTTTCCATCACCCACGCGGACAAGCGAGTACTCGCGGAAATGCCCGACGGCTCGACCCGAACGCTGGACTACGACATCGTCGTCGTAACCGCAGGGGCGGTCACCCGAACATTCCCCATCGAGGGCATCGCGGAACACGCGATCGGATTGAAGACCGTGGAAGAGGCCGTCGCGGTCCGCGACCAGCTCCTCACCGCGTTCGAGCAGGCAGCCTGGCTTCCGGATGGACCGGAGCGCCGTCGTCTGCTGACGTTCACGGTCGTCGGGGGCGGCTTCTCCGGCGTGGAGGTTTTCGGGGAGATGCTCTCCTTGGCTTCTTCCCTGCTGAAGTCTTATGCCGAGCTGAAGTTCTCCGACCTGGCCTTCCACCTCATCGAAGCGAGCGGCCGCATTCTGCCCGAGGTGACCGAGCAGCCCGGCCGCTGGGTTGTCGAACACCTCACCCGACGCGGTGCCCACGTCCACCTCAACACACAGATGGTGTCGGCGCGGGGTGGCCGAGTCGTCCTGTCCACGGGCGAGGAGTACTTCACCAATGTCCTCGTCTGGGCGGCTGGCAACGCGGCGAATCCCGTGGTTGCTACGAACACCGATTTGCCGGTCGATGCGCGCGGGCTCCTCCTGACGAGACCGGACTTGCGCATTGGTACGAGCGAAGCCTTCGTCGAGGACGCATGGGCCGCTGGCGACAATGCCGCTGTACCCGACCTTGCTGTCGCCGTCAACGGAGCCCGAACAGTACCCAACGCCCAGCACGCCGTACGCCAAGGCAAGCTCCTGGCCAAGAATCTCGCGGCCGTGATGAAGGGCGAGGTCCCGAGGAATTACCTCCACCACAGCGCGGGAACGATCGCAACGCTGGGGCTCGGACACGGGATCTTCCAGTACCGCAGCATCGTCATCAAGGGGGTCCTGGCGTGGCTCATGCATCGCGGCTACCACGTACTCGCCGTGCCCACGTGGCAACGGAAGGCACGAGTGCTGGTGCTGTGGGTGGTGGCGTTCCTGTTCGGCCGCGACATCATCTCCTTGCAGTCGGTCCAGCAGCCCCGGGCGGCATTCCTGGCGGCACTGCCGCTTCCCTCGTCGCACGTCGCGGAACCGACCACGACAGCAGGAGTGGCCACCGCGGCGAACGCGACCCCGCCAGAGGCGCGTCGTGCCGGTTAATCGTCGCGCCAAGCCATTCACGGCGACGGCGTCGCAATACCTCCGGGAGCGTACGCCGTTCGGACGGAGGTACGCTGCGGTCGCAGCCGAGTTGCGTGGTCGAAGGGTCCCTCTGCACTGGACCAACCTTTTCGGCGTCATCACTCTGGCGAGCATCGCGGTGCTGTTCCTCACCGGCGTTCTACTGATGATCGTCTACGTGCCGTCGAGCGAACCTGTCCCCTATCGCGGACCGTACGCGCCCTTGCAGGGCGTTGAGGCCTCAGGAGCGTTCGTCTCAGTGATGCGGCTGTCCTTCGAAGTTCCCGGTGGCCTCCTGATCCGGCAGCTGCACCATTGGGCGGCGCTCCTCGTTCCTGCTTCGATCATGCTGCAGCTGCTCGTCAGTTTCTTCACCGGCGCGTTCCGCCGTCCACGTCGGACGAGCTGGGTACTGCTGTTCCTGTTGTTCGTCATCGCGCTCGCCGGCGGCTGGAGCGGGTACGCGCTGCCCGATGACATGCTGTCCGGCTCAGGCCTTCGCATCGTTCAGGGCATCATGCTCGGCATCCCCCTCGTCGGCACCTGGTTGTCGATGTTGTTGTTCGGCGGCGAGTTCCCCGGCACCATCGTGGAGAACCTGTACGTGATCCACATTCTTGTGATTCCCGCCGGTGCCGTCGTGCTCGTCGCTGCCCGCGCGTGGGCGGCTTATCGCATCAAGCCGCCGCAGTTCGCCAGGAGAGGGCGTCGGGAGGACAACGTCGTGGGGGTGCCTCTCTTCCCGGTCGCCGTCGCTCGCGCCGGCGGTCTGTTTTCGATGGTTGCCGGCATCCTGGTCCTGATCGCTGCCACCGTCACGGTCAGCCCGATCTGGTTGTATGGGCCCGCAGATCCCGGCAACGTCTCGGCGGGAAGCCAGCCGGACTGGTACACCGGATTTCTCGACGGCGCCCTCCGGCTCGTTCCCCCCGGGTGGGAGTTCGTGCGGCTCGATCGCACGTGGTCGCTAGCGGTCTTGGCGCCGTTGGGTGTTATCGGGCTGTTCCTTCTCTCCGTTGTCGCCTATCCGTTCATTGAGGGGTGGATCTCTCGCGACAAGGCAGAGCATCACATCCTGGACCGCCCGCGAAACGTCGCCTCCCGCACAGGTCTGGGCGTTGCCGGGATCGTCTTCTACGGTGTCCTCTGGGTGGCGGCCAGCGCCGACATTCTCGCGCTGGTGTTCCGTCTGAGCTTGGAGTCGGTCATCATGACGCTCCAAATCACTTTAATCCTCGGACCTGTGTTCGCCTTTGTTCTGACGAGGCGCGTGTGTCTCGCTCTTCAGAAGAAGGATCGGGATCTTGTTCTGCACGGCTACGAGACCGGGCGTATCGTTCGGCTTCCTGGAGGCGAGTACGTGGAGGTGCACAACTCCGTTGACGACGACGAGCAGGAGCGACTGACTGCGCACTCGCACACCCTCGCTGCCGATGCGAGGCCCAACGACGCGGGGCAGCTCACTCTGCTGGAACGCGCCCGAGGAAAGTTGGCGGGCTGGTTTTTCGCGGACCGGATCGATATGCCCCCAAAGAATCACGCGATCAAGGAGAGGCCGAGTGTGGCGGAGCATCCCCAGAATGGGGTTCGTGCCGCTGCAGGGAAGCATCGCCGTAACCGTTTGAGTTTTACCAGATCACATAAGGGGTGACCGCGCGACGGGGTTTGCCGAAGTGCGGACACCCCTGTGGCGGGTTGTCGGTTCGGCCGTGCTCGCCGTCGCTCGAGGTTGCGAGAGGGGCTCCATCGCGAACGCTCTGGGAGTGACCCGCCACGCCAGAGGCGGCGGAGACACGTCCGAATGCCCGACCACGACCAGGAGGTTTGCAATGAATTCAGTTCGCCTTGAGACCCCGGCCGGGATCGAGGCTCGGCTCGGTGCCGACCCGCGGGCGTCGGCCTGGGACCGGCATCGCACCCTCGCCAGAGAGCTTGTAGCGGTGCGATTCGGCGTGGAGAGGCAGGCGGTCGGCGTTCTGCGAGAAGCGCCTGCGGGCTTTGGGTCTGAGCAGCAATCCTTTGCCGAGATCGCCCATACGAGGATTCCCTTGAAGATGCGCACCGTGCACTTCGGAGCCGCAACGGTAGTTGCTCTCGTGGAACCCGGCGTCCGGCTCGGACTAGACCTACGCGACCCTTATCCCGATGAGGGCGCGGTGGCCGAGATGCAATTGCATTCGCACCTGTTCGACGAGGACAACGTCGATTCGTTGTTGCGGCACTGGACGAAGGTGCAGGCTGTTCTCGACGCCGACGGCCGCGGCGCACGGCTCAGGCCCGAGTACGTCAGATTGGACCCCCTACGCTCCACGGGGTGGGTCCCCGACATGAGAGCCCACTATTCATTGCTCGACCTATCGCGAGACGGGTGGATCATCACGTTCGCGCTGCAGAGAACCTGACCAGTTTGTAGCAGGTAAGGCGATGTGCGGCCGGGTTTCCCGAGGGCCGGTGCGAGCGGCGCTGGAGCGTTATCTCGGCCTACGGGACGCCGATGCCGGGTGTCGTGCGGTTCACCGTCGGCGACGCCGCGCCCCACCCCAATCCGTTGAACACCGGCCTGTCGCCGGCAGAGGCTTCCGGGATTCGCGTTGCGGCGCTAGGAGGGTCATGCGTGGGAACGACGGCACGGGAGCTCGCGCCCGGGAGAGACCACATCATGCTTATGAACGTGCTCGATCCCATCGCCCCCCCGCGGGGACAGCGGAACCATGCTTACGTTCGGGGACAAATCCGTGTGCGCATTCGTTGCCCCATCTAACCGTTCCTCTGAGGGGACCAGGAGCGCGTGGGGTCTTTACTCGGGAGCGGAAGCGGGCGCGGTGCTCTCGCCGACGCCGGCGCCGTCGCCGTCGCGGTCGACGACCGATAGTGACCGACGTTCGCGCCCCTCAGCTACGCGCATCAAGTCGAGGCCAGTACGGCGGGTGAGTACCGGAGGCGTGTGGCCGGCCTGTCGTGCCGGCGACGACGTGACGCCTCGCGGCACCGTTGCCCCGCGAACGCGAACTTCATCGTGCGCTTTCTTCTCCGGAGCCGGTTCTCCTAGGGCGAGGTGTGCGTACAGGCAAGACCAGAAGGACACCGAGGATGGCACTCACTCCGAGGCTGAGCGCTGTTCCGACGACATCGACCGGTCCGCCGATGATGTGGCTTACGTGGTAAGCCAGGTGCAGTACTCCGAACACCGCCCAGCCGAGTCCGGCGACGCGTCCGACCGTCGCCGTCTTGGACAGGAATCCCGCCATACTGATCGCGGTCAGGGCCAGGTAGAAACTTCCGATGTCCCGGATGAGGTGCTCGTTTTCGGCGCCGTCGAGCCTGATCCAGGTGAGCCCGAATCCGGGGAACGACGTGTAGAACGCGTGCGGGAAAAACTGCGCCCACAGACCCACGTAAAGGCCGATGAGGATGGTGAGGGCCAGGACCACTCGTCGAGAAGTATTGTCCATATCTATCAAGACAGCCTCGCCGGCCGGACTGTGAGGGCGGACGGCCGTTTGATCTGTTCGGTCGCACCGGAGTCTGGCATCGGTGCACTGCGCTGGCTGAAGGCACATGTCGCTGGGGACCTGCGGAGATGCTGCCCGCAGGGTGAGGCACAGGCCCCGACCGAGGATTCCCTGCTCCGTTGCAGCCTCCCGTACGGACCGGCGGTGGCTGCGACGTCGCGAGGAGGTCCGCCTAACGCTCGCGGGGCGGGCTTTGATTCCCTCACAAATGAGCGGTGTTTGCGGTCCTAACTAGAGACCCCATTCAACCGCGGGGCGAACCGGACCCAGCTAGGAGATCCCCGTCGCGCCGACGGGCGGAGGTGCAAGATGTCGGTCATCAGCAGACGTGACAGTGTGCGTCAACGCGCTCGCGCGTCCTCCCGCTGGGACACCTTTTGGGAATGGTTCGCTCGGCCGGTGCACTACAGCGCCGTGCGCAGCCTACGGGTCGCGGCACAGGAAGGCGACGCTCCGCGGCTCGAATCCCTTCTTCACGCCGATGTGGCTGTCGTGGTCGTTTCCGATGCGGGAGCAAACCCCGGAATGCTGACCGCGCGAGGACCCCGAGACGCGACCGGACTGCTGATTCATGGCATGGCGGCTCAACCGGGAGCCTCCGTCGTGGAGCGTTCTGTGAACGGTCAGGCCGGCCTTGTAGTGACCTCGCATGGGCGGGCCTCGGCCATGATCACCGTGGACTTCACAGGGCGGCTTGTCAGCATGGTTTGGGTGGCGTTGCGGCCTGAGTTGTTACGGCATTGGAACTCTGTGTGAGGCCGCCGCCCTCGACGAGATTCGGAACGCGGTCACGTCAGTTCGAATCCCTCTGTCTCCGCGCAGCTATTTGGCCCAAGATCCCTTGGAAACACTGGGGTCACGGGCCATAGCTTTCTCGTAGGACGGCTGTTTGCGTAAGGATTGCGTAAACCCGGTCGCGGAACGCGTCGAACGGCACCACGCGTGGAGCTGTCGGCCTGCTCAGTCCTCGCTGAATATTCCTCGGATGCCAGCATTCTCGGCGGCGCGGTCGAGCGCACTCGAGACGGCGTCGAGGTCGGCTTCGAAGAGGTCCGAGTACACGGCGGTGTTGGTGTCGGTTGTGCGGGCTTCGCCGTAGGGGGTGTAGGAGTAGCCACCCGCGTAGGTGCCTGTTTCGGTGAAGATACCGACGACGGAGCCGAGGTGGTCGTGGATGTAGTACTTGTGGGAGTCGTCTGACCCGCCTAGGACGCCTACGGCGTCCCCGGCGGGTGTGCGGACGTAGTTGTCGACGGTGGTCCCGCTGGTGCGTTGCATGAGGCCGAGGGCGCCGCTGTTAAACGTGACGCTGCCTTGGGAAAGGCGGTCGGTGTTTCCGGTGCCGAAGTAGGTTCTGTTGTTGCTGCCGAGCGCGGTCAGCTGGCCGCGGTCTCCGAACGTTCCTGTGGTGCCGGTGAGGCCGTTGCGGGTCTGGTTCTCGGCGGCGTCGTAGGTCCAGGTGGTGGTTTGTCCGGTAGCCGCGGTGATTTGGTTGGCCGCGTCGTACGTGTAGTCGATGGTTCCCGCGGTGGCACCGGTGGCACCAGCTCGGATCTGCTGCGTCCGGTTGCTGTTGTTGTCATAGGTGTACGCCCACGACGCTGTCGTCGTCGACCCGGATTCTTCTTGGGCCAGGGTGAGGCGGTTACGGGAGTCGTGGGTGTAGCTGGTGGCCGCGCCCGCGGTGATTCCTTGCTCCTTATGTGCTGTCCGGGCCTGCACGTTGACCCGGTCTCCGGTGCGCGACTCGTTCTCCTTCCACAGCGAACGTCCGCACCTCTACTTCAACCACACCTCGTCGGCGGCGCGAGGAGTGTGGTCTGTAATCGGCCGCCGAGGGGAACAGGGCGGCGAGGGGGCCAGCGCGAGCCGGGGCACGCCGATCATTTCCGCCGTCGAGGTGCTGTCGATGATGGGCTCGCTGCGCGCGCGGCCAGAGTTGATCCGGATACGACGAAGCGCTGGCCCGAAAAGGGGCCAGCGCTCCGTCGGACGTTCGCCCGGGTATCAGTGTCACTTAGCGGCGAGATATCCGCCGTCCGCGACGACCGTCTGCGCGGTGATGGCGCGAGAAGCCGGCGAAGACAGGAAGACTACGACCTCGGCGATGTCCGAGGGCTCCATGAGGTGACCCTGCGGCGTCTGCGAGATCCAGGTGCTCATGATCTCGGGATCACTCGCCCCGACGTCTTTGAGCAGCTCGGTGTTCGTGTAACCGGGGGCCACCGCGTTCACCCGGACGCCGCGGGAGGCCCACTCGACTCCGAGGGTGCGCGACAGTGCGACGATAGCGGCCTTAGTCGCGTCGTAACTGGCGTGCACCTCCGGCCGGGGTGCCGCGAAGGCGGTGATCGAGGAAATGTTGACGATCGTGCCCTTCGTCTTGAAGAGCTCGGGCGCGAACTCTCGACATCCATAGAAGGTGCCGGTCAGGTTCAGATCGACCACTCGCTTCCACACATCGTCAGGCTGCTCGGCGGACGCCCCGTCCAGCGACATTCCCGCACAGTTCACGAGATGATCCACTCTGCCGAATCGCTCGACGGTGGCGGCGACGAGCGCCTTTACCGAGGTGGAATCGGTTACATCGACCGAGATGCCTACGAGCTCGGACCCAACTTCGGCCGCGATCTCCGCCGCGGTGCGTTCGGCCGCGTCCTGGCGAATGTCGGCGACGACGACCCTTACGCCATGACGTGCGAACGCCGTGGCGATTGCACGTCCAATTCCTCCCGCCGCGCCTGTGACGACGGCGGTGCGCGTAGTTGCGCTCATGTGGTCCTCCTCGACCTCTGCCACTCGGCTCGTCGGGAGCGACGAACGCCGTAAACATCCTGCCACACTGTTCACTCACAACACACAGCTCCCCCGCCGCGGACTTGACAACACGGGGCGAGCCGGGTTCAGTAAGCGATGTCAGTTCACTACAGGTGCACACTCGGCTGACCGAGAGCACCGGTCAGACCCGAAAGAACGGCGGCAATGGAGCCTTCCAGCCTCCTCGAGATGCGCGGCATCACCAAGGACTTCTCCGGCATCAAGGCGTTGAGCGACGTCACGATCGATCTCCGCGCGAACGAGGTCTTGGCGATCTGCGGCGAGAACGGTGCCGGCAAGTCCACCTTGATGAAGGTGCTCAGCGGTGTGTACCCGCACGGCAGCTACGACGGGCAGATCCTCCTCGATGGGCAGCCGGTCGAAATGGCGGGCATCGCCCAGAGCGAGCGGCTCGGCATCGTCATCATCCACCAGGAACTCGCCCTTACCGACAACATGTCCATCGCCGAGAACATCTATCTCGGCAATGAGGTCAAGGGTGCGTTCGGGCTGATCGACTGGGAGGAGACACATCGACGCGCGGCCGAGCTGCTGAAGACCGTCGGTCTCCGCGAGAAGCCGTCGACGCCTGTCGCCGAGCTCGGTGTGGGCAAACAGCAGCTTGTCGAGATCGCCAAGGCTTTTAGCAAGGACGTCCGCATCCTGATCCTCGACGAGCCGACCTCGGCGCTCAACGAGGAGGAGTCGGAGCACCTCCTCGGCCTGGTGGCGGACCTCAAGAAGCGCGGCATCGCCTCCATCATCATCAGCCACAAGCTCAACGAGGTCGAAGAGATCGCCGACCGGGTCACCGTGATCCGAGACGGCTCGGTCGTCGAGACGCTGACGAAAGCGGAGATCTCGCAGCCTCGGATCATCCGTGGAATGGTCGGACGCGACATCAACCACCTCTTCCCCGACCGCGTCGAGCGTGAACTCGGCGACGAAGCCTTCAGCATCGACTCGTGGAGCGTCCGCGACCCCGCCGACCCCGATCGCTTCAAGGTGCGCGACGCGTCGCTGACCGTCCGCGCCAGCGAGATCGTCGGCATCTGCGGACTCATGGGCGCGGGCCGCACCGAGCTCGCGCTCAGCGTGTTCGGTCGCTCCTACGGCGTGGGCATCTCGGGAGAGGTGCGCGTTGACGGCTCCGTCCGCGACGTCTCCACCGTGAGCAAGGCGATCGGCGCGGGCCTCGCCTACGCGACCGAGGACCGGAAGACTCTGGGCCTGCACTTGGACGACGATGTCGTACGCAACATCAGCCTGCCGAACCTGCGGCGCTTCTCGCGCAACGGCCTGGTGGACGAAGACGCGGAGATCCACGCCGCGAACGGTTTCAAGACTTCGATGCGCATCAAGACACCCTCCATCTTCGAGCCGGTCGGCCAACTCTCGGGCGGGAACCAGCAGAAGGTCGTGCTGAGCAAGTGGATCTACACCGACCCGCGCGTGCTGATCCTCGACGAACCGACCCGTGGAATCGACGTCGGAGCCAAGTTCGAGATCTACGCGATCATTCAAGAGCTGGCGGCGAGCGGCAAGGCGATTCTGTTCATCTCTTCCGAGCTACCCGAGCTGCTCGGCGTCTGCGACCGCATCATCGCGATGCACGAGGGCGAGATCACCGGAGAACTGCCGATCGACGACGCCACACCCGAAAAGCTCATGGAGCTGATGACCCTCGAGAGGACGCGCCATGTCAACTAGTGGCACCACCCGCCTTGCGCCGCAGGACCAGGACGGATTGGTGCGGACGACGAACCTCGTCTCGCGCGTCGGCCGCTTCCTTAACAAATACAGCATGGCTGTCGCACTGATCGTCGTGATCACGGTCTTCGCGTTTTCGACCGACGGAATCCTGCTTCGCGAGCAGAACATCTCAAACATCGTCACTCAGAACGGTTACATCCTCATCCTCGCCATCGGAATGGTGATGGTGATCATCGGCGGTCACATCGACCTATCGGTCGGCTCGCTCGCCGGGCTATCCGGGGCGGTCGCGGCGATCCTCATGATGCAGTGGCGCCTGGACTGGTGGCTCGCCGTCATCCTGGCGCTCGTCGTCGGCGCCACTGCCGGCGCGTTCCAGGGATATTGGATCGCGTTCGCGCGCGTGCCGTCGTTCATCGTCACGCTCGCGGGCATGCTCATCTTCCGTGGGCTCACGCTCGCCCTGATAGGCGGTAACAACATCGGCTCGCTGCCGGAACCCTTCGTGTTCCTGGGCGCCGGGTACATCAATCTCGGTTCCGGGTCCGGTCCCGACATCGTCACGATGGCCATCGGTGTCCTGATCGCCGCGACGATCGTGTGGTGGCAGGTCGCGAGCCGGCGCCGCAAGGCCCGGCATGGCGAGCCGGCGGGCAATCTCATCGGATTCATCATCGGGCTGGCCCTCGTGTCTATCGCGATTCTCGCGGTGACCTACGCCCTGGCCAGTTTTCGCGGCCTTCCCGTCGTCTTGCTCATCCTCATCGTGCTCGCCGCCGGGTACACAATTCTGATGACGCGTTCGGTCATCGGCCGGCACATCTTCGCGGTGGGCAGCAACCGCCGTGCGGCGCAGCTGTCCGGCGTGAAAGATCGTCGCGTCGACTTTTTCCTCTTCGTCAACATGGGTGTCTTGGCAGCACTGGCCGGCATCATCCTCACCGCTCGACTGAACCTCGCCACCTCGGGTGCCGGTGCGGGCTTCGAGCTGGAAGCCATCGCCGCGGCATTCGTGGGCGGTGCTGCCGTTCAGGGCGGTGTCGGCTCCATCGCCGGAGCGCTCGTCGGGGGCCTCACGATCGGCATCATCAACAACGGCATGTCGATCATGGGTCTCGGGACGCAGTGGCAGCAGACCGTGCTCGGCATCGTCGTCCTGCTGTTCGTGGCGTTCGACATCTGGAACAAGAGTCGTCGGGTGCCGCGCGCCGTCTGAAGGATTTCCTCCCCAACTTCGCCTGAGAGGGCGGATCGTCCCATCCGAAACACAGCACAGAAAGACGAGACGCTATGAAGCTCAGTTCCGTAGCCCAGGGCCTTCCGGTCCGCCGGACGTTGGCAGTCGCCGCAACCACGGTTGTCCTCGCGGCGGGACTCGCCGCCTGCAGCGGCGGATCCGGCTCCGGCGGCGACGGTGAAGGCACGGTCGGCATCCTGATGCCGGGTGTCACCAGCGTCCGCTGGCAACTCGAAGCGGACGTCATGACTGACACGTTCGAGGAGCGCGGTTATGACACCACCGTGCAGTTCGCCAATGACGACGCGTCCACGCAGGTCCAGCAGATGGAGGACATGATCACGTCGGGCGTGAATGCGCTCGTCGTCGTCGCCGTGGATGCGCAGTCGCTCAATGGGCCGCTCGCCGACGCGGAGGCATCGGACATCCCGGTACTCGCCTACACGCGTCTGCTGCAGGACACCGATGCCGTCGACTACTACACGACCTTCGACTACACCGCGTACGGCGCCGCCAGCGGGCACTCGATCCTCACGGCGCTCGGTGTCGAGGACGCAGACGGCAACCCGACGGGCGAGACGGGGCCGTTCAACATCGAGATCGTTAACGGCAGCCCGACCGACTCGGTCGCGTACGACATGTTCGACGGTTACCTCGAAACGATCAAGCCCTACGTCGACGAGGGCGTCATCAACATCCCGTCCGGTCAGACCGAGTTCGACCAGACAGCGGTGCCGAACTTCACCGCGGAGGGCGCACAGAGCCGCATCGAGGACCTCGTGACGGCGAACTACTCCGACGGGACGAAGCTCGACGCCGTCTGGGTGCCCTTCGACGGAATGACCCGTGGTGTCATCGCCGGACTGAAATCCTCGGGACTGCAGCCGGGCACCGAAGACTGGCCGATTCTGCCCGGGGGTGACGGCGAGCTCGATTCAATCAAGCTGATCCTCTCCGGCGAGCAGTACTCCTCCGCCTGGATCGACGTCATCACCCTCGCCGAGGGTGCCGCGAGCATGGTCGCGGACGTGCTCGACGGCGGCGACTGGCCCGAGCCCGACACCACCTTCGATAACAACAACTTCGAAGTGCCGGCGAAGCTCTTCCCCGTTGTGAACGTCACGAAGGACAACGTTCAGGAAGTCCTGGTCGACAGCGGCTTCTACTCGGCGGAGGACCTCGGTCTCTGACCGGCGTCAGGAAGCCGACCATCCCTGCGTCCCCGTCGGTGTCGCTGCGCGGCAACGACGGGGACCTCGATCCCCACTTCGCAGGGGCATCATTAAAGCCGCTGTCTTCCATGCCGACCACGACATCCGCGTGACGGATGTCCAGGCACCCGGGCGCGTGGGGCCTCGCGATGTGCTGCTGAAGCCGTGCTGGTGCGGAATCTGCGGAACCGACCTGCACGAGTACGCGCAGGGACCGATCGTGATCCCCAGCAAGCCCACCCGTTAAACGGCTCGATCGCACCGCAGATCCTCGGTCACGAGTTCTCCGCCGAGGTGATCGAGGTCGGATCCGAGGTCAGTCACGTCCGTGCGGGCCAGCGCGTGTCGGTGATGCCCCTGCTCTTCTGCGGCGAGTGCGACTTCTGTCGGCGCGCCCTGAACCACTTGTGCCAGCGCATGGCCTGCATCGAACTGAGCTACGCCTGGGGGGCCTCGCCGAGGTCGCGATCGTTCCCGCCGCGAACGTCAGCGTGCTTCCCGGCGAGGTGTCCGACCTCCAGGGCGCCCTGGTCGAGCCCGGAGCGGCTACTTCGGGGAGGCCCAGATAGCACGAAAACCCGAGTCAGAGCGCTCTGCGGCCCCAACACGACGATCGTCCAGCGGCGGACCGCGGAGACCCGAAGATGGGTACTCGCGGCCAGAACTGCGGTGAGCCGACGCTGCGGATGGGGCGCCGCGACCTGCGAGTTGACCCCCAGGTGACCCCGAGCATCTCGAGGAGGGGATCGACCTGAGTGTCCTTGAGTGCACTGCGTGTCAAGCGAGCCTGGCGACGATTCTGGGAATCGGCTGATCACCAGTCCAATTCGAGATGGGTTTCCACTAGATCGGTGCGGCGGTCCGGCCCAAATTGAGCTTGGGAGACACCCTGCTAAGGTGGAGTCCCCTTACGGGGACCGAGGGTTCGAATCCCTCCGTCTCCGCAAAAGAATGCCTGGCCCGGCCTGGATTCCCGTCGAGGACGCTTCCGATTGCCTGGCGTCATTCGACCTCATTTCGGGGGGTGAAGTGACCACTGCGGGGGTCACCGGTGGGGCCACCTACACTCGGAGCATGGGGCGCCCGCCCGCGTGAACTCGCGGTTCGAGGCGGTCTCGGCATCGTCGGCAGCGGGTGGCCCGCCATCCGTCACAGGTGGTGCACTTCGTCGCCATATCGGCGACTGACCTCCGATTCTCGACGTGGACCTCGAGCGAGGTGTCCCCCAGGTGTCTCCCGCCTCGCTGCAGAGGTGCGCGCAGCCGTGAGTCTCGTCTGCGCGACCCGGGCTCACGCAGCCGTCTCAAAGGCCGACATGCACCTGACGTGCCAGGGCCCGGCTCTGCGGTGAGAGCCGGACCCTGGCACGGTCATTTCAGTCTGGGTCGCACACGAGTCGTGGACGACCTCCGTAGTCCGGCTACGCAGCGCCGATAGCGGTCACGAGTGTCGGGCGAGGTTCGCCCGCAGGACCTCTTCGAGATTCAACTCCGCCTCCCGCGTGGGAATCCCGGCGGCGAGTGCCGCCGCGGCAAGCTCCCCAGACGCGGGGGTGAAGGTCACCCCGAGCAGGCGGTCCTCCGCGCGCAGTGCGTCCTCGAGCGTGCCGTCCGCCGCGTCGATCGCTTCGGTCGCTGCGGCGCGGACACCGTCGGGCAGAGTCGCGATGATCCGTGCGACCCGATCGACGAATTCGTCCAGCTCTGCGGCGGGCAGGGCTCGGTTCACCCATCCCCACCGCTCGGCGGTCGCCGCGTCGACGAGCTCGCCCGTCAGCACGACCTCGAGGGCGCGCGCGCGACCCACGAGGCGGGGGAGGTGGGCAGTTGCACCAGATCCCGGAACGATGCCGATCAGCGCTTCGAACTGGCCGAACGCCGCCGTCTCGAGGGCCGCGAATCGCAGATCCAGGCTGGAGGCCAGTTCGGATCCACCTCCGCGGGCAAATCCCGCGACCTTGGCGATGGTGGTCTGAGGCAGACGCCGCCAGCGTTCATGGAGCCGCATCATCGGTCCGGTCCCGACGAGCGTCTCCTCCGCGATCGGGAGGGCGGCGTACGTCGCGGGGTCCTTCACGAATGTGAGGTCACCGTGTGCCATGAAGAACTCCGGATTGGAGCTCTGGAGCACAATGACGTGCAGGTCGGTATCGTTCTCCGCCGATGCTGCGACGGCGTCCAGGTCGATCAGGAGCTGGGCCGTAATCAGGTTGACGGGCGGAACATCCATCGAAACCCACAGGACTCCGTCCTGGCGCTTGAGATGGAGGGTGGGCAGGGACTGTTCAGTCATGAGATTCCTTAACGTGAGGTATCTCTGGTATACCTGGTACATGATGGGTACTTCAACGAAACCTGGTATCGGCGAGGATCGCACCAATCGCGACACCATCGTCGGCCCTCAGCGCGAGCTCCTCGATCAGCTACTGGACAAGTGGGGTCAGCTGCTGCTGGCCGCGGTGTGCCACCAGCCGCGACGCTTCAACGAGCTCAAGCGAGAGCTCGATGGGGTCACTCAGAAGTCGCTCACCCAGGCGCTGCGGCGCTTGGAGCGCAACGGCCTCGTTGAGCGCCGGGTGCTGACGCAACGCCCGATTGCTGTGGAGTACCGGATCACGCCGCTGGGTCGCACGCTCGAGGAGCCCTTCTTGACCCTGCGCGCCTGGACGGTCGACCACCTGGCCGAAGTCGAACGGCACAGGGACGCATACGACGAGGCAACCGGCGCCACCCCCGCCTGGTGACTCCAGCCCCCCGTTCGGTGCGACACCTCGTGACAGCACGGGACCGTTTCGGCTGGGAGCCTGAGGCGCGCGCTGAACCAGCGTGTTCCGCGCCGGTGTGCAATCTTCTACGTGGTGGTGGTTGCCCTCGCACGCCTAGTCCGGGGGCTGGGCTATCGGGTGCGACGCTGTGCTGGTGTGGGGCGTGCGACCTTCCCGCCGAGGTCGCACGGCCCACGGATGATCAGAAGGCTGACGTGGTCTTCGACGGTATTGGCAAGAAGACGCCGTTCGCCCTGGACTGCCCAGCACTGGGCGCCACCACCTAGCGACTCGTGGGGGCATGCTCCGCTGAGGCGTGCCACACCAACTCGTCGCGTCGGCGCAGAACCTCCTGATGCAGGGCCAGGCGAACGGCTCGTACGTCCACCCGATCGATGGACTGCTTGCGAAAGGCGAGAGAGACATCGGCTCGCGCGGGAGGCATTCTGGCGGACACCCGCCACAATTCGGGTGCGGTGTCAGCGATGAACTTGGGCAGCAGTGCAACTCCCGCGCCCTGCCGGGCGGCCTCGAGCAGCGCGAAGATGTTGGTCGACGCGAAAGCGACCGACGCGCCAGGTACGTAGGAGCGTATCTCGTGCTCCTTCACGCGTTCCAGCGAGTCGATCATGTAGATCAGTGGATGGTGCGCCAGGTCCTCGGCGGATCCGGGGTCACCGTGCTCGGCCAGGTAGGCGGCGCTTGCGTAGAAGGCTGAGTCGTATCGGCAGAGCTTCTCGGTGAAGAGGGCCGACGAAGGAGGTGCTCCCAGAATCAGGGCGATGTCGAAGTTTGTCTGTCGAAGGGTGAGGTGCTGGGCACCTGTCACCAACTCGACGTTGAGTCCGGGATGCTGCACACGCAGCCTGGTGAGCGCGGGAGTGACGAAACGCGCGCCGAACCCGTCCGCGGCCGAAAGCCGGATTGTTCCACTGATCCCGTCGGTGGCGACCCCTGCGATGGACTGCGCGGCCCGTTCCACGGCAATCTGGATGGTCCGCGCGTGCTCGGCGACCCTTCTCCCTTCTTCCGTCAGTACCCACCCCTCATGACCGCGCCCCACCAGGCGTGCACCCAGCGCCGTCTCAAGCGCCCGCAACCGTCTTGAGACGGTGCTGTGGTCCACACCGAGGCTGCGAGCCGCCCCCACCAAGCGACCCGTGTCCGCCACCGCCGCCAGGTATCGAAGATCATCTGCGCGGATGCTACGGATGTCGATCTCATGTGCCATTGTTGGGCCTCCGTTGCGCAAGAGTGCAGAGACGTTGTGCGCTTCTGCCCCTTTTTCTCGCCGTTGCCGCACTCCTACAGTCGGAGCGTGGCCGTCGGGCGACCAGCCATTCAACGCGGAGATGAATGTCGGAGCACGCCGCGTCCGCTTGAGGATCGGCACAACCACCAACCCACGCCGGAAGCAAGGAGCGATCGTGCACGTATTCATCATTGGCGTCACCGGTGGCGTCGGCTCGTTGGTCGCGCGTGACCTGCGGAGGGGAGGAGACTCCGTCACCGGACTCGTGCGGGCGGAATCCCAGCGAGACTCGCTCGCCGCCATCGGAGCGAGCGCCCAGATCGGCGATCTCATCGCCCTCACGGCGGAGCACCTGGCCGCCATGATCGGGACGGCCGACAGCATCGTCTTCGCTGCCGGCGCGAGCGGAGGAGGCCGGGATGCGACCACCGCGATCGACGGTGACGGTGTGGCCAAGGCCATCGCCGCCGCACAACTCACCGGGCGCCGCATCCGGTTCGTGCTGGTGTCGGTCTTCCCGGAGGCCTGGCGTGAGCGGAATCTGGGGGAGGGTTTCGACCACTACATTCACGTGAAGAAGACGGCCGATATCGCCCTCTCGCAAAGCGGACTCGACTGGGTGATCCTTCGCCCATCCGCCCTGCAGGATGGGCCGGGCGAAGGATCGGTGGCGCTGGGCTTGGCGGAGATCCACGACGAGATCGCCCGCGCCGACGTCGCGGCGGCTCTGGTGGAGATCCTTCACGAGCCGCGTATCACTCAGGAGATCCTCGAAGTGACGGCGGGGGACGTTCCCATTCGCCAGGCCGTCGCGGGCGTCATTCGCACGGGCGGGAGCCTGCCAAACGGGTGACGCCGGCCCGACGAGGCTTGCAACTGACCGGCGTCGTCCGCACGGGCGGGAAGCTGCCATACGTATGACGCCGGTCAGTCGGGCTCGTCGAACGTGATGATCTGACGGATGGCACGTCCGTCGGCCAAGTCGTCCATGGCCTGATTGATACCCACGAGGGTCGTGCGCCCGGAGATCAACTGCTCCACGGGGAGGCGCCCGTCGCGCCACAGCTGGGCGTACGCGGGAATGTCCCTGGACGGCACCGCCGATCCGAGGTAGCTGCCCTCGATGCGGCGCGCCTCCGCGGTGATCACAAGGGGATTGATGACGGCCTCGGCACGGGGATGGGGCAGTCCGACTGTCACCGTCGTGCCGCCGACGGCCGTCAACGCGATCGCGGTCTCGAACGCGCGCGTGTTCCCGGCCGCTTCGATCACGATGGGGGCTCTGATCCCCGCCTCCAGCGCCTCGGCGGGGGTCAGAGCTTGGGAAGCACCCAGTCGCAGCGCGTGTTCGAGTTTCTCCGGTACCGCGTCGACCCCGATGACCGCGCCGTTGCCGAGGGAGACGGCCGTGATGAGCGCCGCCATCCCCACGCCGCCCAGGCCCACCACGAGAACGCTGTCACCAGGCTGGGGTCGACCCGTGTTGATGACGGCGCCGCCGCCGGTGAGGACGGCGCATCCGAGCACGGCCGCGACATCGGGCGGGACGTCGTTGCCGACAGGCACGACCGAGCGGCGGTCCACGACAGCGTGGGTGGCGAAACCGGAGACGCCGAGATGGTGATGCACCTCTTCGCCGTCCAGGTGCAGCCGGCGAGAGCCGCTCATCAGCGTGCCCGCCGTGTTCGCCGCCGTGCCGCGCTCGCACGGCAAACGGCCGTCGGTGAGGCAGGCCGGGCATTGCCCGCACCGTGGCAGGAACGCCATGACGACCCGTTGCCCGACGGTGAGGTCGTCGACTCCCTCGCCGAGATCGATCACGATGCCTGCCGCCTCATGCCCGAGCAGCATAGGCAACGGGCGCACCCGGTTGCCGTCGACGACCGACAGGTCCGAATGACACAGTCCGGCCGCCTCGATCTTGACGAGCAGCTCGCCGGGCCCGGGCGGGTCGAGTTCGAGATCCCGGATGGTGATGGGTGCGGAGGCGGCGAAGGGTCGGGGCCGCCCGGCGTCTTCGAGGACGGCGCCAGTGATTCTCATGTTCTCTTCCTGCCTTCGAGTGGTCTCAGCCGTGGAGGGTCGGGTCGAGGGCGAGGTACTTGGTCTCCAAGTACTCGTCGATGCCGAAGTGGCCTCCCTCGCGGCCAAGCCCTGACGCCTTGAGGCCGCCGAAGGGCGCGCCGGCCTCGGACACCAACCCGCGGTTCACTCCGATCATGCCCGCCTCGATACGGGCCGTCGCGTCCAGCGCGCGGGAGAGATCCTGCGTGTAGACGAACGCCGCCAACCCGTAGGGCGTCGCGTTGGCCTTCTCGATCGCTTCGTCGTCGGACGAGACCACGGTCACTGTCGCGACCGGCCCGAAGATCTCTTCGCGGATGATGGACGCGGAATCGGGGACGTCGGTGAGAACAGTCGGCTCGTAGAAGTAGCCCTCGCCGGGGATGATGCGACCCCCCGTATGTACACGCGCACCCGATGCCACGGCGTCTTCGACGAGCCCGTGGATGCGGAGGCGCTGGCGCTCATCGATGATGGGGCCGATGCCCAGGGCGGTGTCGGTTCCACCGCCCACGGGGAGCGCTTTCGTGCGCTGCACGAAAGCGTCGATGAATTGGTCAGCGACGGCTTCGTGCACGATGAAGCGGTTGGCCGCGACGCACGATTGCCCGCTGTTGCGGAATTTCGCGATCATCGCCCCGTCGACGGCCGAGGGGACATGCGCGTGCTCGAGGACGAGGAAGGGACCGTTCCCCCCGAGCTCCATGGACGAGCGCAGCACATGGGCGGAGGCCTGCTCGAGCAGTCGGGAGCCGACCGCCGTGGACCCCGTGAAGCTGACCTTCCGCAACCGCGGATCGGCCATCAGTGTTTCGGACACCGCTGCCGCACGCGTCGTCGGCAGCAGGTTCACCACGCCGTCCGGGACGCCCGCCTGCTCGAGCACCTCGACGAGAAGAGCCATGGTCAGCGGCGTCTGCGCCGCGGGCTTGATGATGGTCGTGCAGCCGGCGGCGAGAGCGGCTCCGAGCTTGCGCGTGCCCATCGCAAGCGGGAAGTTCCACGGCGTGATGAGCAGCGACGGACCGACCGGCACGCGCGTCGTCGCGATCATGAAGTCACCGCGTGGCGATGAGCCGAACTCGCCGTGCACATGTGCTGCTTGCTCCCCGAACCAGCGCAGGAACTCGGCGCCGTAGTCGACCTCGGCGAGGGACTGGGTGAATGGGCGCCCGACCTCGGCCGAGATCACGGCGGCGAACTCCTCCCTTCGCGTCGTGACGGCCGCGAAGGCAGCCTGCAGAATCGTCGCGCGCTCACGAGCAGACGTGCGCGCCCATCCGGGCTGCGCGGCATCCGCGCTGCGCAAGGCCGATACGGCGTCGTCGGGCGTCGCGTCCGCCACGGTGGTGAGGAGCCTGCCCGATCCTGGGTCGATCACTTCGAAGCGGGAGGTGTCGGAGGCGTCCTGCCAGTGACCGGAGATGTGGAGTCCGGTCGTCACCCGCGTGCCCGCGACGATGGCGCTGGCCTCCGACAAGGATGTGGTGCTCATGATCCTGCTGTCCTCTCCGCGGCAATGTCGTGAACCGTCGCCGGGATAGCCGGTTCACATTTGGAACTTGGATCCCGAATGTGAAACAGAGGTTGACACAGTGATCACCACCGTGTCAACAGCAGGATCTCAGCTGAGAGACATGCGGCGTGCGGCGTCCAGCGCGGCCTCGCGGATAGCGGGGAGCCGGTCGGCGGGGAGGTCGGCGCGCGGTATGCATACCGTGACGGCGCCGAGCACGTCACGACTGCGTCCCCATATGGGAGCTGCCAGGCACGAGAGATTCGCCGTCGATTCTTCGGACTCCGTCGCGTACCCGAGCCGGCGTACCTCGTCGAGTTGGTCCAGGAGCTGGTCCCGGTCGGTGACCGTGCGCGGTGTCAGGGCGGGCAGGCCTCCGGCCATAGTCTCGTGGAGCGCCTGTTCGTCGGAGAACGCCAGGATCGCCTTGCCGGTGGCGCTGGCGTGGGCCGGGAGCGTCCGGCCGGCGTAGCTGACGAGGCGCACTGGCTTCGTGGACTCGATCCCGGTCAGGAAGGTGACTTCGCTCCCGGTGAGGACGCCGAACTGCGCGGTTTCGTTGAGCGGCCGCAATACCGGTGCCGCTTTGTCGTGGAACCTGCTCACCAGCAGCGGCGTCTGGGAGATCCGCGCATAGTCGTCGAACTTCTGACCGAGACGGTATCGACGATCCCCCTCTCCGCGTCGGACGGCGCCTTCCATCTCGAGTGCGCGTAAGAGCCGGAAGACGCTGGACTTCGGCAGGTTGACGGCTGCGACGATGTCTGTCATCCGCATCGGTGCCGAGGCGAGCGCCACGACGTCGAGGATCTGGAAGGCGGCATGGACGGCGCGGGTGCCTTCCGAGGGGGCGGTTTCTGGGGAGGCGGCGATGCTGGCCACGGGGGTCTCCTGTCTTCGTCACCCTCCTGCGCGGGCAGCCGGGGTGCGGACTCTTGACAACCAGTCTAGGTCCGTGTCATTAATCACATGTGAACCTACAGTTCCAATAATGAAACTGTAGTCGACACGCGGAGCCGGGGATCCCGCGGCACATTCAAGGAGATGGCGATCAATGACGACGACACACACCCCTGCCGCCACCGAGACGCGTGGGGGCATGGCGCGGGTTGCTGCGGCCAGCTTCATCGGCGCTGCGATCGAATACTACGATTTCTTCCTGTTTGGAACGGCAGCGGCGTTGATCTTCGGGCGACTGTTCTTCCCCGGCGCCGATCCCCTCGCGGGGACGATGCTGGCCTTCGCGACCTTCGGCGTCGGCTTCTTCGCGCGTCCGCTCGGCGGAGTGATCGCCGGTCATCTCGGCGACCGGATCGGGCGCAAGAAAACGCTCGTGGCCACCTTGCTGGTCATGGGAATCGCGACGACGGCGGTCGGACTGCTGCCCACCTATGACGCGATCGGCGTTTGGGCGCCGATCGCGCTCGTCGTCCTCCGTCTCTGCCAGGGCCTCGGTGTGGGAGGCGAGTGGGGAGGCGCGGCGCTTCTGGCCGTGGAGCACGCCCCCGCCGCGCGAAGGGGGTTCTATGGGAGCTGGCCTCAGATGGGGATCCCCGCGGGTCTCCTGCTCTCTTCGGCCGCATTCGCCTTGGTGAACCTGCTCCCGGACGACGCCTTCCTGGAATGGGGCTGGCGCCTGCCGTTCCTCGCCAGTTCGTTGCTTGTGGCGACGGGACTGTACATCCGCGCGAAGATCAGCGAGCCGCCGGCCTTCCAGAAGATCATCGAGAGTGCGGCCCAGGTGAAGCGGCCGCTGGTCGAGGTTCTTCGCAAGCATCCTCGCGATGTCATCGTCATCGCGGGTATCCGCTTCGCCGATAACGTCCTGTACTACGTCTTCGCGACCTTCGGGCTGACCTACATGACGACTCAACTCGGGTTGCCCAACAGCGTCGCCCTCGCAGGAGTGCTGACCGCATCGGCGATCGAACTCGTCACCATGCCGTTCTTCGGCGCGCTTTCTGACCGGCTCGGACGCAGGCCAGTGGTCGTGACGGGGACCCTGGTGATGATCGCCATGGCATTCCCGTTCTTCTGGCTGGTCGGCACCGCGAACCCGTGGGCGGTGATCCTCGCCTGCGTCATCGTTCTCGCTCTCGCCCACTCGATGGTGTTCGCGCCGCTGTCTGCGTGGTTCGCGGAGCTGTTCGACGCGGAAATCCGGTACACCGGCGTTTCCGTCGGCTACCAGCTCGGCTCTCTCCTGGCGGGAGCGCCGGCTCCGATTCTGGCGGCGTACCTGGTGGCGGTGAGCGGCGGTGCGTACTGGCCGGTGGCACTCATGGTCATCAGCGCCGGCGTCGTCACCCTGATCGCCGCGTTCGCCGCGCGACGGGGCGATGCCGGTGCGAGCCGGCGCGGCTGACCGTGCCTTCGAGCGGGCACATCTCCCGACTGACGCCGGATGTCACGGACCGCCCTCCGTCTCCGCGAAAAATCCCCCGGTAAGCCAGGGGATTTTGGTTCTGGTGATGTTACCGGTCAATCCCCTCAGCCGGGCCGTGCAGGCCCCAGGTGGCCCCCGGCTGATTCTGCCGCTTCTGCGTCGGCGAGACGCTGAAGATGGGCTCGGCGTTGGCCCTCGCCGAGGATGTGAGCGTAGAGCTCGGGCTGGACCGAGCACTTGGTCCCGCGTCCCTGGCCCTGGAAGGTGCCCGGGCCTACCGTTGTCCGCGTGGCCAGCCCGCGGGCTCGGCTCACACCGACACATTTGGGATGACCGTGCGTCGGCGTCCGTCCGGCGCACCCCATAGACGGGAGCTTCCATGAGCGATCTTCAGGCCGACAATGACCTCACGCCGCGTTTCGCGCGGCCGGGCGAGGCTACCCTCGCCGCGCGCCACGTGATTCCCCAGGAGGAGTCCCTTCCCGACACTGCCAAGCAGATCGTGGACGACGAGACGATGCTCGACGGCAACTCGCGGCTCAACCTCGCGACCTTCGTCGGTACGTGGATGGACGAGGACGCCAAGCAGGTGTACGAGGCGTCCTTCGATAAGAACATGATCGACAAGGACGAGTATCCGCAGACCGCGGCCGTCGAGGACAACTGCTGGCACATGCTCGCGAACCTGTGGAACGCGCCCGACGCGTCCCGCAGCATCGGCACGTCCACGATCGGCTCCTCGGAGGCCTGCATGCTCGGCGGCCTGGCCTTCAAGCGGCGCTGGCAGCATTCCCGTCGCGCCGCGGGCAAGGACACGTCCAAGCCCAATCTGGTGATGTCGTCCGCGGTCCAGGTGTGCTGGGAGAAGTTCTGCAACTATTTCGACGTCGAGCCGCGGTTCGTGCCGATCAGCATGGACCACAAGACGCTCGACGGGTACGACCTGGAGAAGTACATCGACGAGAACACGATCGGGGTCGTCGCGATCATGGGAGTCACCTACACCGGCATGTACGAACCGGTGGCCGAGATCGCCCGGGCGCTCGACGCCATCCAGGCCGAGAAAGGGCTCGACATCCCGATCCACGTGGACGGGGCATCCGGCGCGATGATCGCCCCGTTCCTGCAGCCCGATCTGGTGTGGGATTTCCGGCTGGAGCGCGTGCACTCGATCAGCACGTCGGGCCACAAGTACGGTCTGGTCTACCCGGGCCTGGGCTGGGTCGTCTGGCGCCACACGCAGTGGCTGCCCGACGACCTGGTGTTCAAGGTGAGCTACCTGGGCGGTGAGATGCCGACCTTCGCCCTGAACTTCTCCCGCCCCGGTGCCCAGGTTCTGCTGCAGTACTACATGTTCCTCCGCTTGGGGTTCGACGGGTACCGTGCCGTTCAGCAGACGTCCCAGGACGTCGCGAAGTACCTGTCCGCCGGAGTCGCGAAGCTCGACGCGTTCGAGCTCTGGAACGACGGCAGCGACATCCCCGTCTTCGCGTGGTACCTGAAGGACGGGCACACGAAGAACTGGAACCTCTACCACCTGCAGGACAGGCTGCGGGAGAAGGGATGGCTCGTCCCGGCGTACCCGATGCCCGACGACCTCGCCCAGCTGACCGTGCAGCGCATCGTGGTCCGCAACGGCCTGAGCATGGATCTCGCGGCCGAGCTCCTCGCCGACATCCAGACCGAGACCGCGTACCTCGATGCCCTCGAGTCGGCCATGCCGGTCGAGGGTCAGCACCCGGCCTTCCACCACTGAGGCATGAACATGTCACTCCCGCGCGCAGGGCGTCGCGGAAGCTGACCTCTTCGATGTCGATGCTGTCGAGCGCGCCGAAGCGCGCGCCGTTCGGGTCGTTTTCGCTGGTGTCGTTGCCCGACCACCCCCGCCGTCTTCGTGGACGCTCAGGCGGCCGTGAGCCTCGATGAATCCCGCAAGCACCCAGCGGCCGGTGACGTCGGCGACGCGAGCGCCCTCCGGGATGGGGGGTCGGCCTCGGCGACGGCGGAGATCACTCCGTCAGCGACGACGACCGTTCCGTTGATCGAGAGCAACACCCACGGGAGTCCCGCCGGCTGGGCCGTCGGCGCCGACCTGCATCGGGGGTCGATGGTGTCGTCGGGTCCGAAGAAGTCCTCGAACCAGCGCGCCCGTCGCTAAGGAGCTTCGACCCCGATCGGCGCACCCACATGCCGACCGAGCGAAGCCTGTGCCGTCCGAGGCGCTCGACCCATCCTTTCTGGAACGCTCGGAATAGAAGTCGTTCGGGCGCGGTTCCCACCCACTGAAGCGGCCGCCACAGCCAGACCGTGGAGGACGTCCCTATCACCAGCAAGTGCACACCCCCGGGCCCCGGGGACAGAAAGGAAGACCACCATGTCCATGTCTGAGAGCGAGATCCGCGACGTCTTCGAGCGCTACATCGAGGCGCTCAACGCTCACGACTTCGACCGCATGACCGAGTTCGTCCACGACGAGCTCGTCGAGAACGGCAAGCCGGTCACGCGCGAGCACATCATCGCCGAGCTGAAGGGGCACGGCGACGCCGTGCCGGACTACGAGTGGCGGCCCCAGGACATCGCCATCGACGGAGACCGCGTCGTGGCCCGCCTGTACAACAAGGGCACCCACACCAAGGAGTGGTTCGGCGTCGCGCCGACGGGCAAGACGTTGGAGTTCGCCGAGTACTCGTTCCACAAGCTCCGCGACGGCAAGTTCTACGAGATGAACTACCTGATCGACTCACAGGCAGTTCGCGACCAGCTCGACATCTGACACCGCTGGCATCTGGCCGGTAGGGCCATCAGCCCTCGTCGGGGTCCTGCTTCCCGAGTCGGTGAGACCGGCTCGGGAAGCAGGACGAGCCCATGCGAGGCCGGGTTTCAGCCGAGGAGGCCCTGCTGGCTCGACTCGCAGCACCGGCTGGTCATCAGTGGCTTCTGGACTTCTGGGACGAGGGCACCACTGCGCCTAACGCGCGACCCGCGCCACCATAAACGCGTCCATGATCTATGCGCACACCGGGCTCAAGTGACCCGCAAGTGACCCCGAGCATGCCGAGGCACGCGATCAACATGGTTGCCCGCACGCATAGAGGGTGAGGAGTGTCACGCGAGGACTGAAGGAAATACCTGATCAAGCCCAAGTGCTTGCACTGGCCTTGGCCCGATTGGCGACCAGGCTCGTCTCCGTTCGCGCCGACGCGAGCGGAGGAACAGAAAGTTCCACATGGAGCTTTCATGCTACCGTCGTGCCATGCATGACATCGCCGTCCAGATAGAGATGCGGATCCACAAGGCGCTGCGCGAACAAATCGGCCCCGCGCTCTTCCGGCGTTTTCAGCCCGTGAGCCTCGCCGCGTGGGAGGTTCCCGACGAGCCGGTGCCGTTCACGGAAGCGATAGAGCAGGCGTACTCGCCGTTCGCGAGCGGCCAGGCGTGGAGCAAACCCTGGGGTACCACCTGGTTCCGCGTCGACGCCGACGTGCCGACGGGATGGGGCGACGCGGGCACGACGGTTCAGCTGATGGTCGACCTGGGGTTCAGCGGCCTGCTTCCGGCCTTCCAGGCCGAGGCGCTGGTGTACCGCCCCGACGGGTCGATCGTGAAGGGCATCGAGCCGTTCAATCAGGGGATCGACATCGATGCCGCGCCCGGCGACTCCGTCCGGCTGTACATCGAGGCGGCCTCCAACCCGAACATGCTCGAGCACCTCTTCGTCTCGACGCTGGCCCCGGTGGCGGGCGGCGGGGCCCTGCCGTCGAACTTCGCGAGACCCGTCCGCAAGGATGTCACCCACCTCGGCGACAAAGCGACCGCGGGCATCGACCCCATCTACACACTCCGCCACATCACGCTGGTCGAGCGGGATCTCGCGGTGGATCGTCTGCTGACGGATATGGGCGTGCTCGTGGGCCTGATGCACCAGCTCGACGCCGCCCTGCCCCGCCGGGCGGAGATCCTCCGCGCGCTCGAGCGGGCGTGCAACGTGCTCGACCCGCGAGATGTCTCGGGCACCGCCGACGTGGCCCGAGCGGCGCTCGCCGACGTCCTCTCGTCGCCGGCGTATGCGAGCGCGCACGAGATCGTCGCCGTCGGACATGCGCACCTCGACTCGGCCTGGCTGTGGCCGACGCGCGAGACGGTGCGCAAGGCCGCGCGCACCTTCTCGAACGTGCTCGATCTCATGGACGCTCACCCGGACTTCGTGTTCGCGGCCTCCAGCGCGCAGCAATTCGCGTGGGTCAAGCAGTTCTACCCTGAGCTGTTCGAGCGCATCCGTCCGCGCGTGGCCGAGGGGCGCTTCATCCTCGTAGGCGGGATGTGGGTCGAAAGCGATGTGAACATGCCCGGCGGCGAAGCACTCGTGCGGCAGTTCCTGTACGGCCAGAGCTTCTTCGAGCGCGAGTTCGGGGTGCTCTCCCGCGAGGGCTGGCTGCCCGACTCGTTCGGCTTCACCCCCGCCTTCCCGCAGATCGCGGTCGGCGCGGGACTGGATAGCTTCCTCACGCAGAAGATGTCGTGGAACGACGCTAATCGCCTGCCCCACCACACCTTCTTGTGGGAAGGTCTGGACGGAAGCCGGATCTTCACCCACTTCCCGCCGAACGACACCTATGGCTCGGATCTGAACGCCGGCGACCTCGCCAAGTCCCAGCGGCAGTTCGCCGAGAAGGGCCTCACCAACAGCTCGATCACGCTGTACGGCTTCTCCGACGGCGGCGGTGGTCCCACCCCCGACATGCTCGCGGCGGCGGAGCGCCTCCGCGACCTCGAGGGCTCACCGAAGGTGCGGCTGGGATCGCCCGCGGAGTTCTTCGCCGAGGCGAAGGGCGCGCTCGCGCACCCCGAGGTGTGGTCGGGGGAGATGTACCTCGAAGCGCACCGCGGCACGCTGACGACGCAGGCCAAGACCAAGCTCGGCAACCGGCGCAGCGAGCACCTGCTCCGCGAGGCTGAGCTGTGGGCGAGCACCGGGGCGACTCGCGGGGTGTTCGAGTACCCGTACGAGCAGCTTGACGCGATTTGGCACACGGTTCTGCTGCAGCAGTTCCACGACATCCTTCCCGGATCGGCCATCGCCTGGGTGCACCAGGAGGCCGAGGAGAAGTACGCCGCGGTGGCAGTCGAACTCGAGGACATCATCGCCCGTGCGCAGCGCGCGCTCGCCGGTAGCGGCGAGCACACGCTCACGTTCAACGCCACGCCCCTCTCCGTGGGCGGCGTGCGCGCCCTCGGGGCGGGCCGGGCCGACGCCCGTGGAGACGTCCCGCCGGTGCGCACGGACGGCGGGATCGTCCTCGAGAACGACGTGGTCTCGGTGCGCTTCGACGACGCGGGCGCGCTCGTGTCGTTCATCGACCTCCCGAGCGGCCGCGACCTCATCCCGGCCGGTGAGGCGGGTGCGCGGCTGCAGATCTTCCGCGACATCCCGAACCTCTTCGAGGCGTGGGACATCGACAGGTCGTATCAGCGCTCGCTCGTCGAGCTGCAGACGCCGCTGTCGGTCGAGATCGAGAGCGAGACCGTCGTCGTGACGCACGAGTACGGCCAGTCGACGATCGTGCAGCGCTTCCGTCTGCCCCGCGACTCAAGCGACCTGAGCATCGAGACGTTCGTCGACTGGCACGAGCAGGAGAAGCTGCTCAAGCTCGCCTTCCCACTCGACCTGCGCACCGACTATGCGGCCTCGGAGGTGCAGTTCGGGCACGTGGTGCGTCCGACGTTCGTGAACACGTCGTGGGATGCGGCGCGGTTCGAGACCGTGGCGCACCGCTGGGTCCACGTCGGAGAGCCCGGCTTCGGTGCCGTCGTCGCCAACGCGGCCACTTACGGTCACGACATCACCCGCTCGGTGCGCGCCGACGGCGGAACCACGACGCTCGTGCGTGAGTCGCTGCTGCGCGCGCCGGTGTACCCCGACCCGCAGGCCGACCGCGGCGAGCACACGTTCTCGACCACGCTGGGCCCCGCGCCCACGGTGCGCGAGGCGGCGGATGCGGGATACCGCCTCAACCTGCCCGCGCGCCGTGTCTCCGACGCGGCGGTGAGTACGGTCGAGCCGCTCGTGACCGTGTCACCGTCGTCGGTGATCGTCGAGTCGATCAAGCTCGCCCAAGACCGGTCGGGTGACGTCATCGTCCGCGTGTACGAGTCGCAGGGCGCGCGCGCGAGCGCGCGCCTGGAGCTGGGCGTTCCCGTGTCCTCCGTGTGGCGCACCGACTTGCTCGAACAGGACCTCAGCACAGCGGCGTGGGGATCCGAGGATGCTGTCGAGCTGGACCTCCGGCCGTTCGAGGTGGCGACGCTGCGCGTGCGGGTCAACGGCTGATCATCCCCCGCATCGCCGCCTTCGGCGTCTGGGCGCACCAACACGGTCCTGATTAGATGGGACCTCCAGTGAAAGGGGTGAGGCAGTGTCGCACGAAGTCGCCAACGATGCCGTTATCGATCCGTCCAACACGTCCGCCCCGCGGCGCGGACGCTACCCGAAAGGCATCCAGCGGCGACAGCAGATCCTCGATCGCACCATCGAGGTATTCGCCGAACTGGGATTCGAGGGCACGAGTCTGCGGGCGATCGGTGAGGCCATCGGGGTGAGCCACGCGGCGCTACGTCGGTACTTCGAGACCCGCGAGGAACTCTTCCTCGAGGTGCTGCGCGAGAAGGACCGGCAGGCGCTGGCCGAGGCCAAAGCCAGCGGGGATTCCCGCATCCAGTTCGCGGAGCGCCTGGACGCGTTCGCGACCCGCGCGCCCGGTCTGATGGCGCTTCGCCACAGCATGGTGGCGCGCGCGATGGAACGCGAGAACGAGCACTCGCGCGCTTTCTTCGCCGAGCGCTACGACCGCCTGCGCTCCGAGGCCCTGGAGATCCTCTCCCTCGCCCGCGAAGCGGGTGTGCTCCGCGCCGACATCTCACTGAAGACCGCCGCGTCCCTGGCGATCGCGGCCATGGACGGTCTGTCGACGCAATGGCTCGTCGATCCGGACGTCAGCATGCATGAGGGCATGCTTCTCTTCGAGACCCTCCTGCAGCCCCCGCGGGGGGCCTCCGACTGACCTCCGCTGGGCCCCGGCGATCGTGAGTCGGCGAGTCGCGGCCGCATGGGTCAGGCGCGCAGCCACGCGGTCGCGTCGGGCGGGAGCGGTGAGCGGCCCGCATCGCCGTCGGTGCGCAGGAGCACCTCGCCGTCGGGCAGCTCGATCGCCGTCGCGCCGAAGTTCGTCAAGCTGACCCATCCGTTTGACCGGCGGAAGGCGACCGTGGCGGGGTCGAGGTCGAGCCACTCGGCGCGTTCGTCGGTCACGAGCTCGCGGCGCAGCGCAAGGGCACCCCGGTACAGCTCGAGCGTGGAAGCGGAGTCGCCATCCTGGGTCTGCACCGCGTACTGCGCGAACCAGGCCGGCTGCGGCAGGTGGGCGGCGTGCTTGCTGAACCCGAAGGACGCGTCGTCCGTCGACCACGGCAGAGGCACGCGCGACCCGTCGCGGCCCGATACGACGCGTCCGTCCTCGATCACGGCCGAGGGATCCTGGACGCGATCGACGGGGATGTCGGTCACCTCCGGCAACCCGAGTTCCTCGCCCTGATAGATGTACGTGCTGCCCGGGAGGGCGAGGGCCAGCGTGATCGCCGCGCGTGCACGAGCCAGTCCGCGCGCCGACTCCGCCTCGTCCACGTCGATGAGCCGCCGGCTGGGGAAGGCGCCGTCCGCCGTGAGGGCGTAGCGCGTGCGATGACGTACGACGTCGTGATTGGACAGCACCCATGTGCTCGTGGTGTCGTGCGCCTCGGCGAACGCGAGGTTCGAGCCGATGATCGCGCGGAACGTGTCCGCATCCCACCCCGCGGTGAGCAGGTCGAAATTGAAAGCCTGGCCGAGTCCCTCCGAGCTGGCGTACCGGCCTCGCCGCTCGGGCGCCACCCACGCTTCCGCTACGGCGAACAGCGGCGGCGTGTACTCGTCGAAGGCCGCGCGCCACTCGGTGTAGATGTCGTCGAGCTCCTCGCGATCGAACAGCGGGTGGCGTCCTGGCCCGAACACGTCGTCGCTGCCGCCGAGCAGCGACGCCCCGCTGCGCACCCGCTCCCACGTCGGGTAGGGCTCGCTCATGTCCTTCGCCAGGCCCATCGCGATGTCGACACGGAAGCCGTCGACCCCCCGGTCGCCCCAGAAGCGGATGGTGCGCAGGAAGTCATCGCGCACGTCGCGGTTCTGCCAGCTCCAGTCGGGCTGATGCGTGGTGAACAGGTGCAGGTACCACTGGCCCGGCGAGCCGTCGGGCTCGACGATGCGGGTCCACGCGGGGCCGCCGAACAGCGCCTGCCAATCGTTGGGGGCGGTGGCGCCGTCGGGACCGCGACCGTCCCGGAAGATGTACCGCTCGCGCTCCGCAGAGCCCGGAGCCGCCTGCAGGGCGGCATGGAACCACGCGTGCCGGTCGGAGCTGTGGTTGGGGACGAGGTCGACGATCACCTTGATGTCGTGGCGGTGCAACGCGCGCACGACGTCGTCGAACTGTGCGAGCGTGCCGATCGTCGGATCCACGTCGCGATAGTCGTCGACGTCGTAGCCACCGTCCGCGAGCGCGGACGGGTAGAAAGGGCTGAACCAGACAGCATCCACGCCCAGCTGTGCGATGTAGTCGATGCGCGAGAGCACCCCGGTGAAGTCGCCGACACCGTCACCGCTGCCATCGGCGAACGAACGCGGATAGATCTGGTAGATCGCCGCTTGACGCCACCATTCGGGATCGCTCACGTTCGTCACGGCTAGCGCACCTTCTTGACGCGCGTCACGCTGATCCCCCCGAGGATGCCGAAGATCGCGCCCCCGATGAACAACCCGGGATAGCCGAAGAGAGCGATCACCGGGGGAGCGCCGATCGGGATCAGCGACTGCGGCAGGGACTGCGCCAGGTTCGCCACACCGAGGTCCTTGCCCGCGTCCTCCTTGTTGGGCAGCACGTCAGTCAGCAGGGCAAGTTCAACGGCGAAGAACGCGCCGATGCCCGCACCGAGGATGAACTCGCCGAGCAGCACGATCGGGATGGAGGGGGCCAGGGCGATCACAATGAGGCCGGCCGTCGCGATGAGCGCGGAGGCCATGACGAAGGCCTTGCGGCGCTTCAGGCGGTCGGAGAGCCAGCCGAGTACGGGCGTGACCAGCAGGAGTCCCACGGCGTTGGCGAGTATCGCCTGGAACACGAGGGCGGGGGCGTCGGCGTCGGAGACGCCGAAAACGGCGATGAGGTAGTACGTGAGGTAGCTCGTCGCGGTGAACTGCGTGGTGCTGAGCAGGAAGCGTGTGAGCCACGCCCAGCCGAGGTCGGGGTACTTGCGGGGGTTGAAGTAGAAGCTTCCGATGAGCGTCTTGAACCCGAAGGGCTCGGTCGGTGGCTCGGTGCGTACGCGGTCCTTCACCGGCGCGATGATCGCGACCATGAGGATCACGCCCACGGCGCTGGGCACGAGGTTCTGCACGACCCCGATCGGGAACAGCTGCACCAGGAATGCGGCACCGACGCCGCCGACGTTCAGCGCCAGGCTGATGAACGACGACGCCCTGCCGCGCGAGGCGGGCGCGAGCTGGTCGGGGACCATGGCGATGAGGGCGGCGAGGGCGAAGTTCAGACCCGTCTGCGCGACGCTCCACCCGACGATCACGAGGAACACGTTCGGCGCGAACCCGATGAGCAGGATGCCGAGATACCCGATGACGGCGCCGCCGTACACCCACGGCTTGCGCATACCGAACCGCCCGGTCGTGCGGTCGGACAGACGCCCGGCGATGGGGTTGGCGAGGAACGAGAAGAGCGCGCCGACCCCGAGGACGATGCCGAGGTTCGCAGCCGAGTTCTCGAGGTCGAGCTCACGCATCCGCAGCGCGATCGTGATGAACAGCGGCGGGGTGAGCGCGATCGAGAAGCCCAGCAGCGCGAGAGGGATGGCGACCACGGCATAGCGAGACGACGGTCGATCGTCGAGCCCGGTGGCAGCAGCGCCCGAGCGACTGCGAGGGGTGGGGTTCACGGCGGTGGCAGATGTGGGATGCGACTCGTCCACGGGGACTCTCTTTCGACGTCTTCTCGGCTCCTTCACGCCGCGACTGTGCGAACCTAACATAAAAAGTTCCGTATGGATCTTTTTTCCCGCGTCCCACGCGCCGGGTAGCGACTGCCGCGACAAATCGTGACGAAAAACAAAGTACCGAGCGGAACATTTGTGTTACCGTCACCACATGCATGACGGTGTCGTCACTCAAACGCGCGCAGCAGAACCGCTCCGCACGTCTGTTCGCTGCCGGCGGGGCACGACTCCGCCACCGGCGATGTGCACACCGGGCGGCCTGGCTGCCGCAGGTAACCCCACCATCTGAACCACAAATCCTGCGCGCCTCCTTGGTGAGGACGCGCGACTCGACCGACGCGACGTGGCATCACCCGAGCACGCGCGTCTCCATGAAGGGAAGCAGCATGAAGAAGACCGTCGCTCTCGCGGTGGCCACGCTGTCGGTGGCCGCACTTGCGCTGTCGGGGTGCTCAGGGCAGTCGGAGACGCCGTCGTCCGAAGACATCTCCGGTGAAATCACCTACGGATTCTGGGACCCGTTGCAGCAGCCCGCGATGGAGTCCATCATCGAGGCCTTCGAGAAGGAGTACCCCGATGTCACCGTGACACCGCTGGTCACGCCCTTCACCGACTACTGGACCGCGCTGCAGACGCAGGCGTCATCCAACACGCTCCCCGACGTGTTCTGGATGGACATGGCGCACTTCCAGCTCTACGCATCGAACGATCAGCTGGCGCCGATCGACGACCTCGTTGCCGCCGGAGAGATCGAGCCTGCCAAGTATCCCGAGAACCTCACCGAGGCCTACTCCTGGGATGGCGAGCAGTACGGTGTGCCGAAGGACGCTGACACCAACGCCATGTGGGTCAACAAGGCGCTCTTCGAGCGGGCCGGCGTGCCGCTTCCCGAGGCCGACTGGACCTACGACGACTTCCGCGAAATTTCGGCGCAGATCCACGACGCCCTGGGCTCCGAGGGCGTTTATGGCTCGGCGTTCTACCTCTACGGTCAAACGACCTACTACAGCTCGGTCTTCGCCTACAACGGTGCCGTCGTGAACGAGGACGGCGTGAGCTCGGGCTGGGGGGAGCCGGGGTCGGCGAAGGGCCTGGAGGTCTGGGCCGACGTGATCGCCGACGGTTCGGCTCCCTCCGTCCAACAGCTGTCGGAGACGCGCGGCAACGACTGGTTCACCAGCGGCAAGGCGGCGATGTTCCCCAGCATCGCGGGGGCGAGCGTCGCCCTGATCGCGAACGCTCCCGAAGCGGCCGACTACGTCGCGGTGCCGCTGCCGCAGGGCGACCGCAAGGCGACGGTCGGGCACGCGATCTCGAACGTCGTGAATGCGCGGTCGGCCAACACGGCTGCGGCCCAGGCGTTCCAGGCGTTCGCGGCGACCGAGAAGGCGCAGCTGCTGCAGGCCGAGAGCGGCGTCAGCCCGTCGGCGTACGCGGGCACCTCGAAGGCGTTCGTCGACAGTCACCCGGAGCTCGGTCTGCAGGTGTTCGTCGACGCGATCGACTACGCCTACCCGATGCCGGTGTCGATCAACACCGACGCGTGGGCATCCAACGAGCCGGTCATCGTGGGCGGGTACTTCGCCGGGGCGATGACCGTGGAGGAAGCCACGCAGCAACTCGCTGCGGAGATGAACGAGGCGCTGGCCGACGAATGACATCGCACACTCTTGACCGGGTGGGCGCGGCTGCGGCCGCGCCCACCCGGGCGCCGGAGCGCCGGCGTGGCTCGGACCGATCCGGCTGGTGGACCCTGCTTTTCGTCGGACCCTTCTTCGTCGGGATCGCCGTCTTCTACCTGTTCCCGATCCTGCAGACCGCCTATTTCAGCCTGACGGAGTGGGGCGCGTTCGGCGGGGTCGAGTTCGTCGGCCTCGAGAACTGGGCGGCCCTGCTCGGCGACGCCGAGATCCCCCTGGCTTTCCTGAACACCGCGGTCTACATCGTCATTGTGCTGCTGGGCATCCCGCTGGCGGTATGGCTCTCGAGCCTGCTCAACCGACCCGGGCTGAGGTTCGCGTCCTTCTACCGGACGATGTTCTTCCTGCCCTACCTCGCCATGCCGATCGCGATCGCGCTGGTATGGCGCGTGCTGTTCAACGGCGACTTCGGAATCTTCAACGCGACGCTCGATCTGATCGGGATCGAAGGGCCGCGGTGGCTGTCGACGCCCGGGCTCGCGATCGTCTCGGTGTCCATCGTGGGTCTGTGGATGTCGATCGGGTTCAACATCATCATCCTCTCGGCGGGGCTGCGCGGCATCCCACCCGAGCTGTACGAGGCGGCATCCCTCGACGGCGCCTCGCGGCGCTCGCAGTTCTTCCAGATCACCATCCCGCTGCTGACGCCCTCGATCTTCTTCGTCTCGGTCATCAACGTGATCGCCGGGTTCCAGCTGTTCGATCTGATCTACGGACTCATCGGGACGCAGAGCCCCGTGATCGCGCAGTCGAAGTCGCTCGTATTCCTTTACTACGACGAGTCGTTCATCGCGAACAACCGCGGGTACGGCGCGGTCATCGCCATCCTCATCCTGGTCGTGGTGGCCATCGTGACCGCGATCCAGTTCCGGCTCCAGCGCAGATGGGTCAACTATGTCTGAGCGCACCACGGCCACCTTCGAGCGCACCACGGCCAAGCGGGCCGGGGGGAACGCGGTCGCACACGTCGTGCTGATCATCGGCAGCCTCGTGATGCTGTTCCCGTTCGCGTGGCAGATCCTGGCGTCGTTCTCCACGAACGCCGAGATCACCGCCGTGCCCCCGCAGCTGTTCCCCTCGGCGCTGCATCCCGAGAACTACGTCGCCGTCTTCGAGCGCCTGCCGTTCCTCTCGCAGTTCACCGTGTCGATCATCATCACCGTGGTTCGCGTGGGGGCTCAGCTCATCCTGTGCTCGATGGCCGGATACGCCTTCGCGCGCATGCGGTTCCCTGGGCGCAACGTGATCTTCGCGCTGGTGCTGGCCATACTGCTCGTGCCGCCGCAGGTGTTCCTGCTCTCGCAATACCAGATCGTGCAGGGCCTGGGGCTGCTGAACACGATCGCCGGTATCGTGCTCCCGGGACTGTTCAGCGCCTTCGGCACGTTCCTCATGCGGCAGTTCTTCCTAGGGCTGCCCGCCGAGCTCGAAGAGGCGGCGCGTATCGACGGGGCGAACCCCTGGCAGGTCTTCTGGCGAGTCATGCTGCCGCTGGCGACCCCCGGCCTGTCGGCCCTCGCCGTGGTCGGTGTGCTGCTTTCGTGGAACGATCTGCTGTGGCCGCTCGTGGTGTCGACCCGGCCGGGTGCGCAGCCGCTGTCGGTGGGGCTCGCGGGTCTGCAGGGCCAGTACTCGACGGATTACCCGGTGATCCTCGCGGCAGCGCTGCTGGCGTGCCTGCCCATCCTCGTCCTGTTCCTCTTCATGCAACGCCGCGTCATCGACGGTCTGGCGTTCTCGGGAATGAAATGACGGCCATCGAGCGGGTCGGGCTCGTGGGCGCGGGGCGCATCGCGCACCTGCACGCCAGCGCCATCCGTGCGGCGGGTGCGGAGATCGCCGGAGTCGTCTCGTCAACGCCCGAACGCGGGGTCGAGGCGGCCGAGCGGCTCGGCGTGCCCGCGGCCTACATGAGCGCGACCGAGATGCTCGCCGACGAGTCGATCCAGGCCGTCCACATCACCTCGCCCAACACCCGGCACGCGGAACAGGTCGGAGAGGTGATCGCGGCCGGTCGCCACTTCGTGTGCGAGAAGCCGTTCGTGACCTCGTTGCACGACGCGGAAAAGCTGCGGGATGCGGCGGCTCGCGCCGGCGTCATCGGCACCATCGCCTTCACCTACCGCTATCACCCGCTCGCGCAGGAGGCGCGGGCGAGGGTGGCGGCCGGCGAGCTCGGGCCGCTCATCACGGTGCGCGGCGGATACGTGCAGGACTGGCTGCTCTCGGCGCCCGAGTCGGAGTGGCGCCTCGACCTCGATCGCACCGGCCCGTCGCGAGCGTTCGGCGATGTCGGGTCGCACCTGGTCGATCTCCTCGAATTCGTTGCGGGCGAGCGCGTCGCCCGCGTGGTCGCGGTCGAACGCAGCGTCCTGGCCGGCCGCAGTCAGGCCGAGGAGGCCGACGACGCGATCGCGGTGGCATTGGAGCTCGAGGGAGGCGCAATCGGTACGCTTCTGGTGTCGCAGGTGACCGCCGGCCGCGGCCAGTCGCTCACACTCGAGCTGTCGGGGCATCTCGCCGGGATCGCGCTCGACCAGGAGGAGCCGACCGTGCTATGGAAGGGCACCGCCGGCGAGGGCACCGGCTCGACGATCGCCCTCACCGAGGGCGGTCTCTCCGCGCAGGCGACCCGGCTCGGGTTCGCCCCCACCGGAACCGTGCAGGACTACTTCCACTCCTTCGCGGCCTTCGTACGCGACAGCTACGCCGCGATGTCGGGCGAGGTCGTGGACGGACTTCCCACGATCGACGCCGGCGTGCGTGCCGTGCGCGTGGGCGACGCAGTGCGTCGCTCGGCCGTCAACGCAGGCTGGCAGTCGCTGCGCTGATCAGGCGCGCAGCCCGTTGATCACCAGCGCCACCATGCGGCGATGGGAGTCTGCGCCGTCCGGGCCGGGAACAGTGAGGCGCGCCATGGACGGTTCCCCCACCCTGCGCGTCATCGTCGCCAGATCATCGCTGACGCCCCAACGAGCGGACTGTCGGGGCCCAGGCGAGCTCGGGTGATGTCGGCGCGCGCGAGGAACGGGAACGCGGCCGTTGTGTCCCGACTTCTGCGGACGAGGTCTATGTAGTCGTCGGATACATACGAGAATCCTCCACCGATGACGACGAGGTCGAAGTCGAGTAAGGCCGCCGCTGATGTAAGCGCAGCGCCCACTGCGGCGGCGCTGCGATGAACCGCGGCGACGGCGATCTCGTCGGCATTCGCGTAGTCCCGGGACAAGTCCTCGCCGCTGACGCCTCGCCAGCCTCTTTCCCGGGCCCACCGCACGATGTTAGGACCGCTCGCGATGCGCTCGACTGTGGCTTCCAAACCAGTGACGCCTTGCGGGGCGAAACTCGCGACCTCGATCTGCCCGATATGACCGGCGTTCCCGCTTGCGCCGCGGAGGGGGGCGCCCTCGAGAACGATCCCGCCACCGATGCCTGTCGAAACCACCATGCCCAGCATCGACTGAGCGCCACGGCCAGCACCAAGCCAATGTTCGGCCACTGCTATGCACTGACCATCGTGCGCGAGCGCGACAGGCTTCGAGCGGTACTCGACGGGCAGGTGCGACCTCACCCGGTCGACTACCGGAAAGCGATCGACCTTGGGCATGTTTAGGGGTGAGATCGTGCCCGCGACCACGTCGATGGGCCCTGCGCTTCCGATTCCGACACCCGCGAGGTCTGCGCGCGCAGGAAGCATCGACACCGCGCGGCGGATGACTTCGTATATGGCGGCGTCCAGCGAAGCGTTTGTGGTGGCTGGGCCGGTCTCAGCGCGACTTCGGGTACCCACCACCACCTGGCCATCCTCCGTAGTGAGACAGGCGTCGGCCTTGGTGCCTCCGATGTCGAGGGCGAGTGCGAAGGTCACCGGGAAATTGTAACCGGTCGGAACTTTTTTTGGCCTGCTATTAGCGCCCAGCACCACAGAGTGTCTACCCCTCCGACGTGGGCTCGAGCGACGCGGGGTCGCGCGGCCGCTACCGGAACCGCCGCCGCACATGCGGGCGACCGCGGGCCGTCCGGGACCGCTCGGCACCCGCGAGGTCTAGGTTGAGGCCATGACAGGCCTCTGGCTCGCCGCGTTGAGCGGACTGATCGCCGGGGGCACGCTGCTGCTCGGCGCTGCCATTGCGTGGTACGTCGACATCCGACAGTGGGTGGTGGCGGGAATCATGGCGCTTGGCGCCGGGGTGCTCATCGCGACCGTGGCCTTCGAACTCGTCGACCAGGCGGTCGCCGACGGCGGAGTGGCCCCGACGGCGTGCGGCCTTCTGGCCGGCGCGCTGCTGTACATCGTGGCGGACTGGTTCGTCTCGCGCCCCACCGACCCCACCGCCAGCCCGCCGGCGAACATCGCCGCGCGGCGTCGCGACGCACGGCTGGCGAGCGGCACCGGGGCGGCGATCGCCATCGGCGCGCTCATCGACGGCATCCCGGAATCGATCCTGATGGGGCTGTCGGTGCTGCGCGGCGGTGAGATCAGCATCCCGATCGTTGCGGCCATCGCGATCAGCAACTTCCCCGAGGGCCTGGGCTCCACCGCCGCCCTTAAGCGCAGCGGATCCAGCGGTCGCTCGGTGTCGCTGCTGTGGGGGAGCATCGGGCTGATCACCGTGATCGCCTCGGTGCTCGGGTACGCCGCGTTCCAGGCCGCGCCGGCCGCGCTCATTGCATTCGTCATCGCGATCGCCGCGGGCGGGCTGCTGGCCATGATCTGCAACACCATGATCCCCGAGGCGTTCGAGACGCAGCGCACTCTCACCGGCCTGTGGGCGACGTTGGGTTTCCTCGCCGCGTTCCTCCTGCACGAGGTGGCGGGCTGAGGGTCCCCGGCGAGCCCCACTCCCACGCATGCAAGGACCGGCGCTGTCAGCCTGGGGGCGCAGCCCACGGTCCAGTGTGTCGGGACCCCTTCGCCATCAGGATTGGGCTGCGGTCGCCTCCACGGCGAACCTGTCCAGCGCGGCGGCCACGGTCTCGGGTTGCTCCTCGGCGACGTAGTGCCTGGCGTCGGTTTATACCGTCTCGGTGGCCCCCTCGAGAATGCGGCGCAGCATGTCGGCGAACCTCGGGAAGTCGACGGTGTAGCCGGCACTCGTCATCGCGCTGAATCCGACCAGGGCGGCGAGGACGGAGTCGATGGCCGCGCTCGTCTCCGGCGTCGCGTTCGAACTGTCGCCGCCCAGCGCCCTGGCGAACAACGCGTGAAGGGCTGAGTGCCGCTCGACTGCGAGGTGGCGCACCGCCTCGTCCGTGAGCGTCTCGGCCCAGATGAACGTCGTCAACCGCGCCTGGTCATCGCCCCCGGCTGATGGGTCGATGTATTCGAGGAGTCTGTCGAGGATGGCGACGGCGCCTGCAGGCTCGTCGACCGCCGGGTCGGAAGTGCCGTCCCGGCCGCGGACGACGGCGGCGATGAGATCTGCCTTGGAGGGGAAGTGCCGGTAAAGTCCGCCCACCGACATGCCCACCTCTGCCGCCAGTCGCTGCATCGAGGCATTCCCAAATCCGGTATCGGCGAACACCCGTCGCGCAGCGTCGATGATCGTCGCCCGTCGCAACGCCGCTGTCTGCGGGGTCAGCCTCGGCACGAGCGCCGCCCCATCATCGTCAAAGCGAATGAACGTTCGCGGTACCATTGGGCCATGCACATCATCTTCCTGGGTGTTCCGGCTGCCGGCCACCTGTACCCCATGACTCCTTTGATGGATGCGGCTGTATCCGCGGGTCACGACGTCATCGTGATCACGGGTGCGGGTGGCGCTGCGCTCCTCCCGCATCACCGAGTCGTGGAGGCGGGTCCTTCTGTGGCGGAGAGCATGGCGGAGACCGAGCATCGCCTCGTCGGCGACGACGGTCGGCATCCCGGTGCGGGTGCGATCGAGCTCTTCGGGGGAGTGCGTTCCGACCTCGGCGCGGATGCTGTGCTGGAAGCTATCGACGGACTCCATGCCGACCTGGTCATCGGCGATCTGCTCGACCAGCTCGCTCCACTGGTGGCCGCCTCGTTGCAAGTGCCTTTCGTGCAGTTCATCCCCTCCGGGCCGATTCCCAGCCCGCTCATGCGGGCGATCGAGGACCGAGCGTCGTCGTCGTTCAGCACCCGGCAGCTGACGCGCCCGACGCCGATCGCGGTGGTCGACCCGTTCCCCGCGGCCCTGCTTGACGGGGAGGAGCGGGAGGCAGCTTCCGCTCACGAGGCGATGCAGCCCGCCGTCTACCGAGAACCGGAGTCGTATCCGCTGGGCTTCGAGCTGGACCGCTCCGGGCCGGTCGCGGTGGTCAGCCTTGGTACGAGCGTGGATGAGCCCGAGATCGAGTCCGCCCTGGTGCAGGGGCTCGCCGGAGCGGGGCTCCAGGTCCTCCTCACCAGCCCGCGTGGTGCCGCAGAGCCGGGGACGTCTCCCGAGAACGTGCATCGCGTCGGCTTCATCCCTCTGCAGCGGCTTCTGCCGCTGGCGGATGTGGTCGTGTCCGCGGGGGGAACCGGAACGACGCTCGCCGCTCTCACCGCGGGGGTGCCGATGGTCATCCGCCCCTTCTTGGCGGATCAGCCCTGGAACGCGACACGACTCGCGAACGCCGGCGTAGCGATCGCCATCGAGGATCCGGCGGACGTGGCGGACGCGGCGCACCGCCTCATCACAGAACCGGCCTACCGGGAAGCGGCCGCTGGGATCGCGACAGCAATCAGTGAGATGCCGAGAGCAGAGGAGGCGCTGGCGCGTCTGGTCAGCCTGCTTGACAGCCGCGTGGCGTCACCCAGCCGATGAGCCCCCGGGCTGTTGCCGGGCACACCCACGCGACTCCCTGACCGTCCTGGGCGACAACGGGACGGTATCAGTGCCGGGAGCGGGAGAACCTCGTCACTCGGCGTGCGCCGGCGCGAGCACGATGTCGAACCGCGCTTGGGTGAAGCCGCGCCCGTCGCCGAGCTGGCGCCCATCGGGGGTCGCATCACCCGGTGGGTGCTGCACGAAATCCTTGATGAGCGACTCCTACGAGACCGGCTGGGCGGGCTCGTCCTCACGGCACTCGACCGAGTCGCCGCTCAGCGGGGGAATCCCGACGGCGGGCACGAGAGAGAAGTCGAGCCGCTGAGCGCTGACGTCGCTGGCGAGGAGGCCGCATGGAGAACGGAGCGGCCGCGCGTCAGCTGCGAAGCGCGAGGGCGAAGGGAAGGACCCCGGTCGCGCCGGCACGGCGCAGCTCACGCGCGGCGACCGTCAGCGTCCACCGGCTGTCCACGAGATCGTCGACGAGCAGCACGGGGCCGGGCGGAACCTCGAGGCCTGCCGCACTGAACCGCGCCCAGACTCCGGCGAGTCGAAAGGCGCTGTTGCCGCCCGGCCCACCCCTCGGGCCGTCCTCCACGAGATCCAGAGCTCCGAGCATCGGCATTCGCCCGATTTCAGCGATCCCGCGCGCGAGCGAGCCGACCCGCTGCGGCCTTGATCGCGAGGGCAGCGCGACCACGGCGACCGGACGCTCCGTCCATCCCCACTCGGCCAGCACCCGGACGCAGGCGGCGAGAACACTCGGGGCAATCGGGGCATCATCGGCGCCCTCCGCGAACATCTCGCGCAGCGTTCCACCCCATCCCAGGTCGGTGAGCCGGGCAAGCGCCCTCCCTTCGCTCGCCTGCTCCTCGGCGGGGATGCGACCGCGCACGGGCACGCCGAGTCGGTCGGCACCTGTCGGCCACTGCCGCCGCGGTTCGAGCGGCACGCCGACGCGATCGAGGGCAGCGGATGCGGCATCCGTCGCTTCCTCGTCGATCCGGGTGGGGAACCATGCGCCGGCGCAGTTGTCGCAGCGTCCGCATGGCGTCGCGGTGTCATCGTCCAGGGAGCGCTGCAGGAACTCCATGCGGCACCGGGTGGTCTCTTCGTACTCGATCATGTGCTTCTGCTCGGCCAGGCGTTCCGCGGCGATCCGGTCGTAGCGCTCCTCGTCGTACGTCCACGACCGACCGGTCGCGACCCAGCCGCCCTGCACGCGGGCGACCGCACCGTCGACGTCGAGCACCTTCAGCAGCAGCTCCAACGGGGTGCGACGGATGTCGACCAGGGCCTCGAGCGACGGCGTCGACAGTGGGCTTCCCGCGGTCGAAAGGGCCGAGAGCACGCTCTCGGCCCGGTCGCGGTCGGGCATCGACGCCGTCGCGAAGTAGTGCCAGATGTCGCGGTCTTCGGCGCCGGGGAGCAGGAGCACATCGGCCGAGGCGGTGGCGCGCCCTGCGCGCCCGACCTGTTGGTAGTACGACACGGGCGACGAGGGCGCGCCGAGATGAACGACGAACCCGAGGTCGGGTTTGTCGAAGCCCATGCCCAGAGCGCTGGTGGCGACGAGGGCTTTGACCCGGTTGTCCTTCAAGAGCGACTCGGACTCTTCGCGCTCATCGGGATCGGTTTGACCTGTGTACGCGCGCACCTCGTATCCCCGGTCACGCAGCAGCCGGGCCGTGTCATTGGCGGCCGCGACGGTGAGCGTGTAGATGATGCCAGAACCGGGGAGCTCGCCGAGATGGCTGATGAGCCAGGCGAGCCGGGATGGCGCGTCCCGCAGCCGCAGCACGCCGAGCCGGAGCGATGTCCGTGCGAGAGCACCGCGGATGATGAGGACCTCGGGTGAGCCGGTGCTCTCGTCGGGCACGCCGAGCTGCTCGGCCACATCCGACACGACGCGGCTGTTGGCGGTCGCGGTCGTCGCGAGCACGGGAACCCCCGTGGGTATGCGTGCGATGAGGTCGCGGAGCCGTCGATAGTCGGGGCGGAAATCGTGCCCCCAATCGCTGATGCAGTGCGCTTCGTCGACGACGAGCAGCCCGATCCTCGCGACCAGCTGTGGCAGCTGCTCGTCGCGGAAGGACGGGTTGTTGAGGCGCTCGGGAGACACCAGCAGCACGTCGACCTCGTCGCGGTCGAGTTGCGTGAGCACGTCGCCCCACTCGTGCGCGTTGGTGGAGTTGATCGCGACGGCCCGCACCCCGGCACGCTCGGCCGCGGCGATCTGGTCGCGCATGAGTGCCAACAGAGGCGACACCAGCACGGTCGGACCGGCGCCGCGTCGACGGAGAAGGAGCGTCGCGACGAAGTACACCGCCGACTTCCCCCACCCGGTGCGCTGCACGACGAGCGCGCGGCGACGGTCGTCCACGAGCGCCTCGATCGCTTCGAACTGGCCGTCGTGGAACTCGGCGTCGTCGCGGCCGACGAGGGCACGCAGGACGTCGAGTGCCGGGGCGTGCGTGGGCGTCGTCGAGGTCATGCGCTCAACCCTGCCTCATGTCGCCGACGCGGCAGTCCGCGAGGCGCTCACATCGTTGCGCCTTATCGCGTGAAGGTGACGTGGATGGTGCCGCTCTCGGCGACTTCGGATCTCACCGCATGCGTGTGCTCGAGCCCCCGGAGATCGTCCCAGACACGGTTCCCGCGGCCGAGTACCACCGGGGCGATTCCCACGTGCAGATCGTCCACCAAACCTGCGCGGAGGAATGCGCGCGCTGTTCGGATTCCGCCCCCGATACGAACATCGAGGCCAGCGGCAGCAGTGGTCGCCTCGGCAAGAGCGTCCTCGAGCGCGCCCGCTCGGAAGTGGAACGTGGTGCCGCCGGCCATCGCGATCGGCGGTCGTGGTGCGGAGTGGGTGAGGACATAGACCGGGTAGCCGAACGGCGGCTCGTCGCCCCACCAGCCTTTCCACTCCGCGTCGGCGGGATGGGTATGGAGCCCGAACATCGCGGCGCCCATGATCTCCGCGCCGACACCATCGAAGAACGCGGCCGCGTGGGCCTCGTCGATGCCCGTCGTCCCTGCGCCGGTGGTGTCGGCGAAGACCTTCCTCCGGAACGTGCGGGTGGCCGTGTAGGCCGCCGCGAGCGCGCCCCAATCCTCACCCATCGGGTTGTCTGATGCGACGTCCGGCGCCGCGGTGTATCCGTCGAGTGACGAGAACAGGTCGATCCGAACGCGAGTCATCTCTCCGGTCTCCTCGTCGGTTGCGCGGGACAGGTGAACGGGGCCAGCAGTTGGGACATCACCGCCGGCGACTTCGCGACGCGCTCCACGTTCGCGCGACGAGTCGGATCAGCGAGCGCGCGAAGCATCACGTCCACTTCGTCGCGATAGCGAGGCACATGCCTAACCATCGCGCGGCACGGCGATCGCCGCAATGCGGTGGCGCTGCGTTCAGCCGAGGCGCGCCGAGACCGAAGACACCCGGTCCGAAGCAGCCGGGTCGGAGAGAGACCCGGTGCTGCCCCGGTGCCGCGCGACGGCGTCCCGCACAATCGTCGAAGCGGAGCTCCCGCGGCGCGTGTCGCCGACCACCTCGCGCACCGTGCGAACCCCGCTCCAGTCGCGGATTCGCGGACGTCCCGCCCTTCACCGGGAGTGAGGGGGTCGCGCAGCACGTGGGCTTGGCGGCGCCGTCGGTTCTACGGCGAACTGCGTACCCGCCGCCTGCATCTGCACGATGACGCGACGGGAGCGGGTAGAGACGCTGGGAGTACGTTTCCCATGAGAAGTGGAGTGCCCCCGATGGCAAGCATGCCGAGTCGTCTTGGTCGTTTTTCCTATCGTCGGCGGTGGCCGGCCCGAAGGCTGATGGGGGGCGTGGTCGCCCTGGCCCTAGGCGCTGCGGCTCTCACCGCTTGCAGCGGCGCGACTCCAGGAGCACCGGCGGCACCCCAAACGCCTGACACGACCGGCGTCGACATGATCTTTGTTCGGCACGGCGAAGCGAAGCCCTCACAGGGCCCGCTGTCCGAGCTCGGCCTGCAGCAGGTGGCGGACCTGGCCACCACGCTGCAGGACGAGCCGGTGGCAGCGGTATACAGCAGCATGATGACCCGCGCCTTCCAGACCGGGGCCGCGGTCGCAGAGAGCCACGACCTCCCCCTCCTCGCGGATTCGCGCCTCAACGAGGTCGACCTCAACGAAGGCATCGGTGATGCGGATAAGACTGTGGAGATCCCTCGGCGGATGGCCGCGTGGCTCGACGGTGAAGAGCGCGAAAAGAAGTACTCCACGGAGGGTGACTACGACGTCGTGAACAATCGTTTTCACTCCTGGTGGACCGAGTTCGCCGATGAGTTCCGCCATGAGCAAGGAACGGTCGTGGTCGCCGCGCACTTCGCCACTCTCTCGCTGATGCTCCCCACCATTTGCGAAGGCTCCGACCTGACGCCGGACTTCATCCTCAAGGAGCATCGCCTCGCCAACACGTCCATGGTCCGCGCCCATCTGGATGCTGAAGGCACCCTGACGTGTGAGGAATGGGACGGGGCGCCGATCCCGACCGCGTAGCGGCTGGGTGGCCCCGCCAGCCTGAGCGCCGACTTCAACCGTGCTTCACGGGCTCCTTGCGCAGGTTCGGCTCGAGACGGAACAGGGGGCATGGTTCTCGTCCGGATAGCGCGGCGGATGGTGCGGACGCGCGTGCCTTCGGACGAGGGTCAGGCTGGGGCGCCGTCGGATATGTGGGGATCGATGGAGAAGTTGTCGCGGAAGAGCCCGGAGGGGTCCCAGCGGCCCTTGAGTTCTCGCAGGCGCGCGAGGTGCGCGGGCGGGAAGGCGCGCGCGACGACCTCGGGGCCAGTGTCGGTCTCGAAGCTCAGGTACATGCCCTCCCCGCGGTCGCGCACCCGCGCCCACCGTGCCTCGAAGTCGGGCGTGCCTCCGCCGATGGTCGCGATGAGGAAGTTCGCGCCGCGCCAGGCGTATGCGGTGGCATCCGCAGGGGTGTCCGCCGCTGCTCCACCGGCCGAGCGGACCGAGAGGATGAACGGCGAATCAGCGCCCAGCAGATCGGCGAGCGCGGCGGCGACGTCTTCGCCCAGGTGGTTGGTCAAGGCGGAATGCGAGTGCGGCTCGCCGCGGCCCTGCTGCTGCTCGCCCATCGGCGTTTCTAGCAGCGCGGAGTAGGGGACGAGTTGTACCGATTGGTCGGCCAGCGGAGCGAGCGGCGCGAAGGGCTGCAGCCGCGTGATGACGGTGTCGGGGTCGTGCGAGTCGACCACGAGAAGCGCCTGCACCCCGAGCGGGGCTGCCCGCCCGCGAGGGGCGATCATGAGCGTTCCAGTGACGCTCGGGTGCGCCGACTCCAGCGCCCTGCCCCAGTCCTGGAAGAACTCGGCGATGTCGTCGACGGCGTACGTGAGCATCGCGAAGCCGACGGAGGGCCCGACGGGGTGGGCTTCGAACTCGAACGACACCGCGACCCCGAAGTTCGCGCCGGCACCCCGCATCGCCCAGAAGAGATCGGCGTTCTCGTCCGCGCTCGCTCGCACGAGTTCGCCGTCGGCAATGACGACCTCGACGGAGCGCAGGTGGTCGATTGTCAGCCCGTGCTCGCGCACGAACCAGCCGATGCCACCGGCGGTGGCAAGGCCCCCCACGCCCACCCCGCCGTAGTCGCCCGCCGTGAGCGCGAAGCCGTGCGACGCGAGCGCGCGCGCCACCTCCCCCCAACGTGCGCCCGGCCCGGCCCGGAAGCGCCCGCCTTCCCGCACGTCGACCCGGTTCAGCGCGTCGACGGCGATCACGATGCCGCCGTTGTTGAGCGAGCGACCAGACAGACCGTGGCCCCCGCTGAGAATGCCCAGCGGCACGTCGCGGTGACGAGCGGCAAAGCGCACCGCATCCTGGACCTGCGCCGGCGTCTGCGGCCGCAGCACGAGGCCCGGGCGGGCGCCGCGGAAGTACCCCGACGTGTACCGCGTGTACCCCGTGTCGCCCGGGGTGAGGGCGGATGCCGCGAGCGAGCCCGGCACGTGATCGTCCTCGAACCTCGGTGCCGGTCGACCGCCTCCTCCCGCCGACGCCTCTCGGGCGCGGTGCTCTTCGAGGCGCTGGCGCACCTCGGGGGCGACCACCTGAGCGAAGCGGCGGATCTCGGCGGGGTCATCAGTCGCGACGATGAAGGTGCTCACGCCGTCCTCGATCGCGAGCCGGGCGAGCTCGTCGGTGGTGGTCTGCGGGAAGACGTTCAGCAGCCGTACGATGTCGCGCGGATCGCGCCGGGCGCCGCGGGCCGCCTCGTCGATGATCTCGTTGGCCCGCGTCACACCCATCTCCAGCCAGGGAAGGCTCGGGAGCCAGCCGTCGGCCTTGCGCCCGACAAGTCGAAGCATGCGGGGCTTATAAGCGCCTACCCAGATCGGCAGGTCATGGGCCGGGTTGGGCCCACGCTTGGCGCCCTTGAGCTGGTAATACTCGCCGTTCATATACAGCGGTGTCGGGTCGTTCCCTGCCCAGATCCCGCGGATGACGTCGATGGCCTCGTCCAGGGCGCTCACGGCCTGACCCACGGTGCGATCGGGGCCTCCCATCGCCGCGATGGGGCCGCCGAACCCTCCGGTCCCCAGCCCGAGGGCGGCGCGGCCTCCACTGAGCAGGTCCAGGCTGGCGCTGGCGCGCGCGAGCACGGCGGCGGGGCGCAGCGGCAGGCTGTGCACGTTCGCTGAGACATGGATGCGGGAGGTGCGCGCCGCGACCCACGTCAGGAGCGTGGCGGTGTCGAGGAACGTGGGCTGGTACGGATGATCCTGGAAGGTGACGACGTCGAGGCCCGCCTCCTCGCTCAGGACCGCGAGGTCGACGGGGAGCTGGGGGATGTCGTTTCGGGGAGTGATGAAGCTCCCGAACTTCAGCGGGTGACCGTAATCAGGCATGCGGCCATGCTGTGCTTCTTCCCGGAACCGATGCAAACGCCGCGTAACTGACTTACGATGAGTAAGTGACTGCGACATCCGCCTCCTCTGCCAAGCCGACGACCGCATGGGAACACGCCGACGAGCGGGACTGCCAGCGGGCCGGTGCGATGCTCGAGGTCGTCGGGCAGCGCTGGTCGGCCAGTATCCTGCTCGCCTTCGCCCGCGGGGCGGAACGGTTCAGCGAGATCCTCGCCGCGGTCCCCGGTCTGTCAGCCCGCATGCTTACCGTGCGCCTGCGGCAGCTCGGTGCGGCGCAGCTGGTCGAGCGTGAGGTCATTCCGACCACACCCGTCAGCGTGCGGTACGGCCTGACCGAGCGTGGGAACGATCTGTTGTCGGCCATCGAGCCGATGTCCGGTTTCGTGCGGCGCTGGGATAACTCCGAGGACTAGCGCGTGTGGCCTCCTCGATGGTGGCTGGTGGCTCTCCGTCGTGGTCGAGGGGGGAATGGGACAGGGTGCCGATTCCGGGGTCGTAGTGGCTGCAGGCCCCGCCCGAATCCCGCGGGGCTCGGCCACCGGGGGATCAGTCGGTCGTGCCAGCGTGAACGGAGGTGCGCTCGCAGATGGCTGCTGCGGCCTCAATGAGCGCGCGTCGGTGATCCTGCAGGCGCTGGACGGAAGTCGGGTCGCTTCCGTCTGCTGTCAGCAGTGCGGCGGGGGACAGGTACCAGCTTTGAGCGAGGCCGAAGAGGAAGGCAAGGGTATCGACGGATTGCGTGGAGATGGTGTCGACCGCTGACATGGCTCGCACGCGGTCGATATACGACCGAGTCGAATTGTGACCCTGCTCTGGGCGCTCGAGTTGGCGCCATAAGTGGATGCGCAGCGCCTCCGGGTGAGCGCGATGGTAGTCGAAGAGGCGCCCCGCCCACTGCGGGAGATCGTCGTCCGTAAGCGGCACGCTCGCCGCCATGCTGTCGAGCGCGGAGTTCAGCGCCGCGAAGAACAGTTCCTCCTTGTTACCGAAGTGCGCGTAAATCGAACGCACATTCGCGCTGGCGAGCGTTGCAATGCGTTCCACCCGCGCGCCCGCGAGCCCGTGCCATGCGAACTCGTGCACGGCCGCATCAAGGATCCGGGTCGAGGTGTCGGGGGGAGAGGAGGCCACCCGGCAAGTCTAGCGAAGTAAGTTCTTCTTGACCTGGCCGGTGGTGCGATCCTATGGTGAAGTAAAAGTTCCCTTACCGAGTGAGGTTCGATGAAGAAGCTAATCCTTGAGATGCGCGTGAACGAGTTCGCGTCCCGCGATGTCAACCCGAACATCCCCTTCACCCCGGAGGAACTAGGCCAGGTCGCGGACGACTGCCGCGAGATCGGCGCCTCCATGTTCCATTTCCATGCGCGCACCGCGACCGGCGAGCCCGATTTCTCTTACGAGACCTATCGCGACGTGATGCGGCGCGTGCGGGCGGGATCGGACATCCTGGTGCACACCTCGCTCGGCGCGGAGATGCAGGTCGCAGACCCCGCGACTCGGCTGGAGAACGTTATTCGTTTGGTCCGGGACGGGCTGGGCCCGGATCTGATCCCGCTGGACATGGGCAGCAGCAACTTCGATCTGCTGACCCCGGACGGCTCGGACTTCGAGACGACCGACAAGGTGTACGTGAATACCACGGGCACGCTCAAACAGTTCGCCGAAATCCTTCGGGACGAGGGCATCAAACCGTACTTGCAGATCTGGAACGCGCCCAACCTGAGGCTGGCCGAGATCTTCGTCGACATGGCGATTCTCGACTCGCCGGTGTGGATGACATTCGGGATGAGCGGTGGGCGGTCCTTCATCAATCACCCGCCGACCCTCGCGGGCCTGCACGCCTACCGCTCGCTCGTGCCCGAGAACCTGCGGGGGGAGTGGTCGGCCACCGTGTTCGCGGACAATCTCTTCCAGATCGCCCCTGACGTCCTCGAAAACGGCGGGCACATTTCGATCGGCATCGGCGACTACGCCTACCCCGAGCTCGGTCTGCCCACCAATCAAGAACTCGCTCAGGCCGTCGTCGACCTCGCGCGGAAGCACGGACGCGAGCTGGCGACCCCTGACGAGGCACGGGAAATGCTCGGGATCGTGCGCTGATGTCTGGTCGCGTGAATGGGCTCATCGCAACGCTGGAACAGGGCGATGTCGCCTTCGGCGCGTGGCTCCAGAACGGCGACTTCTCCGCGGCGCAGCGCGCGGGGGATTCGTCCGCGGACTTCGTCATCGTGGACATGGAGCACACGGGCTTCGGATTCACCGAGCTCGGCCACACGTTGCAATGGCTCCTCAGCCGGCGCACCTCTCATCTCCGTCCGGCCCCCGCCTCGCCCATCGTGCGAACCCCTGTCACCGCGGACGATCGGGCAGCGTGGGTCCATAAGCAAACGCTCGACTACGGCGCGATGGGTCTCCTGCTCGCGCAAGCGTCCCGGCCCGAAGACGTCCGCGAGGTTGTGCAGTCGATGAGATATCGCCGGCCGGCGGACGATGGCCCTGTCGGGCGGCGCGGCGCGCTACCCGGTACGGCGATGCGATACCTGGGTATGGACTCCCACGAGGAGTATTTCGCCCGAGCAGATCTCTGGCCCCTCAACCCGCAGGGCGAACTGATGCTCGTGCTGCTCGTGGAGAGTGTCGAGGCCTGGCAGAACATCGACGAACTGGTCGCCGTGCCCGGTGTCGGCGCCGTCCTCTGGGGACCGGGCGACGGTCTCGTAAGCCTCGGTATCCACACCTTCGACGTCGCCGACCCAGTACTTGATCCGTACCGGGCGGCCGTCGTCGCATCGTGCAAGGCAGCGGGCATCCCCGTCGGAAACCCCGCCGCAATCGATCTTCACCGCGCAATCGATGAAGGCTTCGACTTCATATCCACGCCCAACTGGGACGAGGCCGGCATCACGGAGGCCCGGGCATACGCAAGCGCCCGCCGGAAAAGCTGACCGAACCCCAAACCGTCCATCGCTTCAAAGGAGAAGACATGACCACCATCCCCGGCGCTGCCCAACCGTTGCCCGACACCGGCGCACGTATCGTCGCCCGCCTCGATCGTCTCCCGGTGACCCGGATACAGGTCTTCTGGGTGATCGTGCTGGGCCTGGCCTACTTCGTCGAGACCTTCGACAACTCGGTCTTCGCCTACGCGGCGCCCACGATCCGGGCCGAGTGGGGCCTCCCCCTCGAATCGATCGGAGTCATCACCTCCGCCGTGTTCGTGGGCATGATGATCGGCGCAATCGTCGGCGGCCGAGTCTCTGACCGATTCGGAAGAAAGCGCCTGCTCGTGTGGTCCTCGGTGCTCTACTCGCTCGGGTCCCTCATGTCAGCGCTCGCTCCGAACTACGAGATCCTCGCCGTGAGCCGCGTGATCACCGGGATCGGAGTGCAAGCAGCGACCGGGGTCATCATGGTCTACCTTGCCGAGATGTTCCCTCGGCTCTCGCGGGGCCGATTCTTCAGCGCGCTCACATTCATTGGCCTCACGGCAGGTCCTGTCACCTCTCTCCTCGCGCTCCGGCTCGCAACCGAAGGCGACGCCGGCTCCTGGCGGTGGCTGTTCGTGCTGGGCGCCGCAGGTCTCGTGGTCGCCATCCTGGCAGCGATCTCCTTGCCTGAATCGGTTCGGTGGCTTCAATCCGTGGGACGCCATGCTGTCGCGGACCAGATCGTGTCGAATCTCGAAAGCCGAGCTGTCGCCTATACCCGTCGGCCGCTGGCCGATCCGGTCGCGGTACCCGAGCTGGCAACACCCAAGGGCACCTACCGGGAACTCTTGTCACCGGTTTACCTGAAGCGCATCGGTGTTGCCACGGCAGGGTGGTTCCTGTTCCTCTTCGTCGTCTACGGGCACCTGTCCTGGGTGGCAACTGTGCTCGTCGAGACCGGGATGTCGCAAACGGAGGCGCTCGGCTTCGTCTCTGTGTTGTCCTTCTCGTCCTTCCTCAGCCCGGTGCTGCTTTTTCCCATCGCCGATCGACTCAACCGCAGGACGACGATCATGATCGCCTGCCTGGTGGCGGCAGCGAGCTTCACGGTGTTCTCGTTCGCTATCTCTCCGATCGTGATGGTCGTCTCCGCATTCATCGGTCAGACGATGCTGGCAGTCGGCTCGGCTGCGTTCTACACCTATATCCCAGAGATCCTGCCCACGCACGTTCGCGGTATCGGTGCAGGGCTCATCAACGGCGTCGGCCGGATCGGGGGCGTTCTGCAGGGACTCGTGGTCGCGGGAATCTTCGCCGCTATCGGCTTCCAGGGCCTCTACCTCGTCCTGGCGGTGATCGTGGTGGTGGTCGGGCTCATCATCGGCTTGCTGGGAGAGCGGACAGCCAAACGCGCGCTCGAGGAGATTTCCGGTGAGTGAGCCGCCGCAACTGAAAAGAGCCGGAAACGCGCGGCACATGGCTTGTCGCAGGCGAGGTGATCGTCATCGGTAGGGGCGCCCGCGGGGTGGGGTGGCCGGACGGAACGAGGCTCACAGGCCAAGATGCGCGCGGCGCGATCCGGTCGTGAGTGAGGACGAGGCCGGCATGGGGGCGATGAGCTCGCCAGAGCTTGCCCGGGTGTTCTCGGCTCTTGCCAGCGCGGATCGGCTGGCGATACTCGCGGAGCTACGTCGAGCCGCCGAATCCTGGCCCCAGGGGTCGGGCGCCAGGACCATATCCGAGGTGGCGCTTCGCGTGAACATGAGCCGGTTTTCGGCGTCGCGCCATCTCGGCATCCTGCGCGAAGCGGGTCTCGTCGAGTGCGTTCGGTCGGACCGGAAGGCGCTCCACAGCCTGACCTCGCGGTCATTGCACACCCTCGAGGACTGGCTGTACCCCTTGCTTGACGCCGCCGCGGCGACGCAGTGATCCAAGCGCGCTGACTCTTGACGCCGCCGCTGATGGCGAGGCTTGCCGCCCTGCCGCAGTGCCGCAGTGCCGCGGAGGCCGTGAGGTGTCACGCGACGCGGACGTTCGCGCGGCGGGGTTACACGAGGGGTGGCAAAGCATCCGCCCGCGGCAGCAGCCTCAGGCGGTACCGGCGTAGCGCGTGGGACCCACCGCACGGGTGATGCACGGTCCGCGGCCCTCGCCCGACGATGACGCGAGTCGCCCCGCGACGATCAACCGTCACTTCGGATTACCGAGGACAACAACAGTGGAGGAACCAACATGTTCAGCAAAGCCGAGACACCGGCCGACGGAACGGGGCGACGAGCTGTGCTCGGGCGCGTCCTCGTGGCGACATCCATCGTGTTGGCCGTGGTGCTGATCACGTGTGGCACCGTGCTCTACAAGGCGTTCATCTCGCGCCCCAGCAACACCCCCGACGCTTTCCGTGACAGGCCGGCGTCCGCCTCGCTCATGGTCGTGGCAGGAGCCAGCACCGTCCAGGGCACGATCAGCGCGGACTGGGTCAGCGGCCTGTACGAGCCCGGCACCGATGTCGTGAACGCCGGCGTCAACGGTCACACGACGGGTGACCTGCTGGCGCGCCTTGATCACGATGTCATCGATCTCGACCCCGAGCGGGTCATCCTGCTGGTCGGCACCAACGACATCCGTCACGGCGTCGACCCCGCCGAGTCGCACGGGAACATGTCGGACATCCTCGACAAGCTCACGACCGAGACCGATGCCGATATCGCTGTCATGTCGCTGCAGCCGCTCGGCGAGCAAGTAAGCAGCGTGCACAACGACAAGGTCCGCGCCTACAACCTGATGCTCGAGGAGGAGGCCGCCGAACGAGGCGTCTCCTACCTGCCGCTCTTCGAGGAGCTCGTGCCGTTGCTCGACGACGAGGCTCCCGAGTTCTCGTTCCCGATCCTTGGCACCGCCTTCGACAGGTTCCTGTGGGGCAAGACCTTCAACGAGATGTCTGACCGTCACGGACTCCAGGTCACCGCCGACAACGTGCACCTCAACGAGCGCGGAGCCGCCGTCGCCGGCCAGCTGGCCGCCGCGTGGGTGGAGGAGACCCGATGAACGCCGAGCCGGTCCGGATGAGCGTACGTGGTGTCGCCGCTGCGAGCCCGTCGATCGCCTCCGAGCGCATCCTGACGAGCGACGTCACAGCCATCTTCACCGGGCGTGGCCTACTCCCCGCAGTCGTTGTGTGCACACCGGGCCCCGACGGCTGGGGCCGGGTGGGCTCGTCCCGCGACCTGCTGTTCTCCGATGGCGGCAGCGTGCAGGAGACGCTCCTCGAGTACCGCGAGGGCGAGCGGTACACGTACCGTGCCGTCGGGTTCACCAACGCACTGCGCTTCCTCACGACCGAGATGCACAGCGAGCTCCGCTTCACCGTCGGCGCATCAGGCGGAACTATCGTCGAGCGGATGGCTGAGTTCGCCCCCCGGCCCTACCGGCGAAGCATCCTCCGCTTCGTCTTCGCACCACTGTGGAAGCGCTACATGGAGGACGTCATCCGCCGAGAGATCGCCTACATCGAGCAGGCCGCCGAGGCGGGATGACCCCGGAAGACGAAGAAGCCCGGACCCTTTGCGGGTCCGGGCTTCTTCGCGTATCCGCGCCGGGTCGTCAAGCCACGGTCTCGGTGACCACGTGGCGCTCGACTCCGATCGTGACGCGGGTCACGAGCGCCGCGACGGCACCGACGGCGACGAGGACCGGAGCCAGGAAGAGACCGACCGTGGCCACTGCGACGCCGGCCGTGAGTGGCACTTCGAGGATGGTCTCCCCGGTATCGCGCTTGACGAAGAGGCGGCTGACGTTGCCCTCACGGACGATCTCGCGAACGCGGGTGACCGCGTCCTCGGCATCGACTTCGAACTCCTCGTACGCCTTGTGGCTGTTCTCGCTCATGAGAGTGTTCCCTTCTCTTTTTCGGCCGGCTCATCCGGCCGTGTCAGGACACTAGGCATCTGCACCGCAGCCGCGCCTCCCCCCGTGGTGTCGATCAGCGTGGTCCGCGGTATGCCCCTCGTCCGTACCGAGGGGTGACGTGCTCGGCGCACGCGCGGCCCTACCTTTCCGAAATCAACCCGCATCGACCCAAAACGGATTCGAAGGATGACCATCATGACCGCCACCCCAGCATCGCTGAGCTCCGCTGCCTCGACACGGCTCCTGAGCCCGCTGCGGGCGGCTCGGGCCATCGGCCCGGAGGCTCTCGAGTACGCCGTCCACGGTCTTGTGCTCTTCGTCGCCGTCGTCGGTGCGACGTTCGTCGCCGACTATCCCGCGTGGAAGATGCTCATCTACTCCTCGAGCGCTGTCGTCCTCTTCTGGTGCGCACACGTCTACTCGGCAGTCCTCGCCGACCAGCACACCCCCAGCGCCTCCGTGCCGACCGGCATCGCGACGGTGTGGCATGAGATGAGGCGTCACATCCCCCTTCTCGAGGCGTGCATCGCTCCCGCCGTCCCCCTCGTCCTGGCATCGATCGGGGTGCTGCCCTCGCCGATGGCATACGCCGTGAGCCTCACCACCGGGATTGTCACGCTCGCTATCGTCGGCTTCCTGTCTCTGCGCAACCGCCACGCTTCGATGCGGCGCTCGCTGTTCGCGGCGGTGACGACCGCGGGCTTCGGCGCCGGAATCATCGCCGCTGAGACCTTCCTCCACTGATCCGCCGAGACACTGCGCCCACTCGCAGGCGAATGTCTCGCGGGCAGCTGCCTCACCATACGACGGTAGGGGGCCGACACCCACCGCCGGGTGATGACGCGGCAGGAGATCGGCCGTAGCGTAACGGCGAAGGCCGCTCCGCCGGCCGGAGAGGGCGATCGTGACAAGCACGACGAACGGGAGAGCAGCCGGCCGTCAATCGAATGTGGAACTGCCGTTCTGGGCATGGTGCACGGCCGCCGCATTCTGCGCGGCGCTCTTCACGGCCTCGGTTCCGATCACGACCGCGGTCTACGACGTTCCGCTTCTGGTGGCCTTCGCGATCTGCACCGTTCAGTCCGGCTCGTTGATTCTCACGATCTTCCGGCCGCTCGTCGGCGCCGCCGCGCATCTCGCATCCATCGTCGCGCTGGCCCTGGCGACGCGCGGCTTCCCCGAAGGGCCGTGGCCGCTGCCCGTCACCGGATTGATCTCGCTGGGCGCCCTGATCCTTCTTCTCGGGATCCGCGAACGCTGGATCGTGTCCGTGACCGTGTGGTGGCTGAGCATCGTCGTGCTCGTCGCGGTGATCGCCGCATCCCCCGCGCAGTACGCGTCACCCGATCAGTGGGGGACCAATCTGATCATTTACAGCAGCTACACGGTCACCGTTCTGGCTGCCGCGATCGCCGTGGGCCAGAGAGCCCACATTCGCAGCGATCTCGCGCGAGCACGCCGGGATATCGAACTCGAGCACGCGCAGCGCCTGTACGTCGAGGAACGCGGGCGCATCGCGCGCGAGCTGCACGACGTCGTCGCCCACAGCATGTCGATCATCCACATGCAGGCGATCTCCGCACCCTTCCGCCTCCGCGACGCCGCACCCTCTGCCATCGAGGAGGAGTTCTCCGGCATCGCCCGCTCCGCGCGCACGGCGTTGTCCGAGATGAGGCAGCTGCTGGGCGCTCTCCGCTCCGGTGACGAGGACGCCGACCTCGTACCGCAGCCCCAGCTCACCGAGTTGTCCGAGCTCGCGCAGTCTGCGTCGCGCGCCGGAACCGATGTCGAGATCGTCACCGATCCCCGCGCGTTCACAACCAGCTCGCTCGTGCAACTGACCGCATACCGCATCGTCCAAGAAGCCCTCAGCAATGTCGTGCGCCATGCTGCGGGCGCTCCGACGACGGTGAGAGTAAGCGTCGGCGAGGATTCGGTCTACATCGAGGTGCGCAACGCCGGACCCGGCCGCGTGACCGGCACAGCGGAAGAAACGCCGATCGCCGACCTTGGTGGCCAGGGATTGCGCGGAATGCGAGAACGCGTGAGCCTCTTAGGAGGACACGTGTCGACCGGACCTACGCCTGACGGCGGCTACCTCGTGAATGCCGTCCTGCCCGCCGCGATCGACAGCCGACTGGAGACGTCATGACCGTCCGAGTGCTCATCGTGGACGACCAGCCGATGTACCGGGCGGGGATGTCCGCCATCCTCGGGGCGGCGGACGGCATCGCCGTCGTCGGGGAGGCCGGCGACGGCGAGGAAGCGCTCGCGCGGAACCGCGTGCTTCATCCCGACGTCGTGCTCATGGACGTGCGCATGCCGAAGATGAACGGCATCGACGCCACCCGTCAGCTGACGCGTCCCACCGGGCCGGCGAACATTCCACGCGTGATCATGCTCACGACCTTCGATATCGACGAGTACGTCTATGCCGCGCTGGAGGCCGGCGCGAGCGGCTTCCTGTTGAAAGACGCCGACGCCCAAGAGCTCGCATCCGCGGTGCACATCGTCGCCGGAGGCGATTCCCTCCTCTCCCCGCGCGTGACGCGCCGACTCATCGAGGACTTCGTCGCGAGCAAGCCGACCGGGTTGCAGTCCACGACCGTCTTCAACAGCCTCACCGACCGTGAGCGCGAGGTGTTCCTGCTGATCGCCACCGGGCGGTCGAACTCCGAGATCGGCAAGGAGCTGTTTATGGCGGAACAGACCGCGAAAAGCCATGTCAGCCGCATCCTGTCCAAGCTGCACCTCCGCGATCGTATCCACGCCGTGATGCTCGCCTACGACACCGGGCTCGTCAGGCCCGGTGCGCCCGGCTGAGGATCGCCGGGTACCCCTACACGCGTACGGGCAAAGAGCACCGGCGGGGTGAAGACCCCTCCGGCATCCGGCTCGTACCTTCGGGGAAGTGTCGCATGGAGCGGCTACGACCCGAGCAGGGAGACCGCGATGATCAGCAGGACCAGTCCCACGACCAGCGACATGCCGGTGAGCAAGACCGGCCACCCCGACCCATTCTGGGGTCGCCACCGCAAAGGCCTCATGATCACCGGGATCGTCACGGCCGGGCTCGTCGTCGGGAGCCTCGGTTCGTATGGCGTGCTCCGGTCCATCCCGCCGGAGTTCCCCCTCGTCTACTCCGAGACCATCGAGCCGGGCGCGACCGAGGGGGTCGCGCTGGCCGACCCGGCGATCGCGCTGACCTTCGCGCGGGTAGCCACGGCCACTGGGCCTGCCGTCCTCGCCGTCACCGACTATTCCGGCGGCGAGATCACCGGGATCGATATCAGTGCTGCCACCGGTACCGCTCACACCGAGCCGATCACCGCCTTCAACACTCTCGGCTACGACACGCTCCACGACGTCGCGACCGACGCGTCGCAACCCACGGTCACGGTGGCGGCCTCCGCGGTGCTCACGGCGATCGAGACGCACAAGCACCATGTCGGGACCGGAACAAACTACGTCGAGCACCAGGAGGAGGCGACCATCCACGAGCCGTATCTCTTCCCGAAGGTGGGTGCGATCACCGATTCGAACGAGCCGCTGGCCGCCGGCGTCGGTGGACTGCTCGACTATGAGGTTGAACTCGGCCTCGTGGCGATGAACGACATCACCGCCGAGACCGGCATCCCCGAGTACATGGGCCTTCTGCTCACCAACGACTGGACCGATCGCGAGCTTCTCGTCAGCCAGATCGACCCTGACAACCTGACCGACGCGGCCGGCTTCACCAACGCGAAGAGCCAGCCCGGCTTCTTCAGCACCGGCGACCTGTTCGTGATCCCCGCGGACTGGCAGACCTTCTACCGGGACCTCGAACTCGACCTCTTCGTCAACGGCGACCTGCGCCAGCGCGCCCACCCCGCCGACATGGTCTGGGACGCGGCCGAGCTGATCGAGCAGACCCTCGCCATCGGCGACCGCACGTGGGACAGCGACGGCGTGCAGACTCCGCTCACCGCGGAGCCCGGGGTGATCAGCCGGGGCACCATCATCCAGAGCGGAACGCCGGAGGGCGTGATCTATCGCGCCCCCGACACCCGACAGCGTGTCCTCGGGTTCATGGAGTACGCGGCCAGCTTCGGCACCAACGCCGATTCCATCGTCGACTCCGCCCTGAAGGTCTACGTCCGCGATGCCCACGAGGCGGGCGTGTACCTGCAGCCCGGCGACATGATCGTCACACGCGCGGAGGGACTCGGCCAGATCTTCACGGACATCGTCGCGGGAGAGCGCTCCGAGACCGAGGACCTGAACTGATTCTCGTCCCGGATCGTCCCGCGGCTTCGGCCGCAGGGGCCGATTCGGTGCGACGGATGTGATGGCCCGCGACGCACGTCAAACGTAGGTGGTGTCTCGAGTCATCGGACCTTGACCAGCCCTTGCTGGTAGGCGGCGACGACCAGCTGGGCGCGGTCTCGTGCCCCCACCTTCATCATCGCGCGGTGAATGTGCGTCCGAACCGTCAGAGGACTCACGACCAGCCGCGCGGCGATCTCCTGGTTCGACAGGCCGTGGGCGGCGAGAGCCGTGAGCTCGCGTTCTCTGTCGGTCAGCGTCTCCAGTGAACCCCGGGGCGGCTCGCCGATGCTTCGAGCGCCGCACAAGTAGCGCCCGATCAGCGCGCGGGTCGCCGTCGGCGACAGAAGCGCCTCCCCGCCCACTACCGTGCGAATCCCGGCGAGCAGCACATCCGGGGTCACGTCCTTGCCGAGGAATCCGCTCGCTCCCGCTTCCAGCGCGCGGGCCACATACTCGTCCGTCTCGAACGTCGTGAGGATCAGGACCCGCGTGCGCGCGAGCTCGGGGGCGGAGCAGATCCGCTTCGTCGCGGCCAGCCCGTCGAGGACGGGCATGCGGATGTCCATCAGCACCAGATCGGGCCCGTGCCGCTGCGCGAGATCGACCGCTTCCTCTCCGTTGGCCGCCTCCGCGACGACCACCATGTCGTCGCAGGAGTCGATCAGCATCCGGAACGTCGAGCGCAGGAGCGCTTGATCGTCGGCGAGAAGGATTCGAATCATCCGGTCACCACGTCTTCCTGCCAGGGCGCGAGGGGGATGGTGAGGCAGACCTCGTACCGATCGGGGCCGGTCGGGCCCGCCTGCACCGACCCGCCGACCGCGCGCGCGCGTTCACGCATGCCGATCAGGCCATAGCCTTCCGCTCCGGCCGGGACGCCGCCGACGGAAGTGTTGACGACCCGAACCGAGAAGGTGTGCTCGTCATAGATCAGCGAGACCGTGACGACGGGATCGACCGCGTGTTTGGTGACGTTGGTCAGGGCTTCCTGGATGACGCGGAACGCGGTGAGTCCGACAAGTGACGGCAAGGTCCGCGGGTTCCCGTCGCTGACCACGCTGACGTCCATCCCGGTTGCCCGGCAAGCCTCGATCAGATCGGGCAGCTGGTCGATGCCGGGCGCCGGCGGGGTCGCCTCCGTGGTGTCGTCGCCGGCGCCACGGAGCAATCCGACAGTCGCTTTGAGTTCGCGGAGAGCGGCCGACGTAGAGTCGCTCAGCCCCGCGAGGAGATCTGGCACCTGATCGGGTCGCTTAGCGAGCAGGTGGGCGGCGGTCCCGGCCTGCGCGTTCGCCACGGCGAGATGATGCGCGACGACATCATGCAGGTCACGGGCGATGCGTAGGCGTTCCTCGTCCAACCGGCGGCGTACCTCATCGTCTCGGTTGCGTTCGGCGTCTTCGGCGCGAGCCTGAACCACCCGTAGGTACTCCCGCTGGGCGTGGGCCAGCCGCCCGGCGAACACCGCGGGCAGGAGCCACAGGGCGACTCCGACGGTCTGCAGGAGCACCGCCCCCGTCGTCGGCCGCACCTCCGTTGCGATTCCGGCCACGGTCACCGCCAACACGGCGACACCCGTCCACCCGGCGGCGGTGCGGGCGCCGCAGCGAACCGTGAGCCGGTACAGGCATCCGATCAGCGGCGCCAGCAGCAACGGCGTCGGCAGGTAGCCCATCGCGCACGCGGCAGCCCCGCAGCCGATCGCGACACCGGTCGCGGCCCGCGGATAGCGCACCGACACGAGCAGGGCCGCGCTCGCCACCAGGCTCAGCAACGCTCCCGGCAGGAGGGCGGCCGGCCGGAAGATGCCCTCGGTGCTCACGCTCGCACCGAGGGCCGCGAAGACGAACGCGACCAGCGCCGCCAACACGTTCACCGCGCCGACTCTACCGGGGAGATGACTGCGGGGCTCCCGCATCCGCCAGTTCGGGATGTTCCGGCCCTGCATCCGCCGGATTGCGCGGCTCGTTCTCCAGCGACTCGCCCTCCACGTCCACCCGCGGCAGGACGCGATCGAGCCATCGGGGCAGCCACCAGGCACGTTCACCGAGCTGCTGCAGCAGGGCGGGTACGAGCAGGAGGCGCACGATGAACGCATCGAAGAAGACCGCGCACGCCAGCCCGAGTCCGACCATCTTGATGAGCGGTTCATGTGCTCCCGTGAACCCGCCGAACACCGCGATCATGATCACCGCGGCCGCAACCACGACTTTCGAGCTCTGCTGGAAGCCGGTGACGATTGCCTCCCGCGCGGGCAGCCCGCGCACGTGGGCCTCGCGCATCCGCGAGACCAGGAACACCTGGTAGTCCATCGCCAGTCCGAAGACGATCCCGACGAGAAGGATCGGCATCAGACTCATCACCGGCCCCATCTGCTCGACGCCGAGGAGTTCGGCCGCCCACCCCCACTGGAACACGGCGACGATCACGCCCAGCGCGGCGAACAGGGAGAGCAGGAAGCCGAGCGCCGCGGTGATGGGGATCCAGAGGGAGCGGAACACCACCATCAGGAGCAGCACGGCCAAGCCGATCACGATCGCGACGTAGGGCACGAGCGCCGATTGCATCTTCTGCGCCATGTCGATGTCCAGCGCGGTGGTGCCGGTGATCTCGTAGGTCACGTGCTCGGCGATCTCCACATCCGCGCGGGCGGAGCGCAGCTCATCGACAAGTTTCTCGGTGCGCTCGTCGGTGGGGCTCGTCGAGGGCACAGCGCTGAGGATCGCGGTGTCTCCTTGTTCGTTGAAGGTCGCCTCCGAGACCGACACAATCCCGTCGGTCGAGCTGATGCTGTCCACGACCGCTGCCACTGCGACGTCCGGATCCGCCGCATCCCGTGCGTCGACCACCACCGTCAGCGGACCGTTGTACCCCGGACCGAACGCTGCGGCCCGCAGATCGTATGCGCGCCGCTGCGTCTCTGTGACCGACAGCGAGGCGTCCCCGGGCGTGCCGAGCTGGAGCGACAGCGCGGGCACGGCGATTGCGGCGAGCAGACCGACACCGGCCACGGTCACCAGGAGCGGGCGACGCAGCACCAACCGCGTCCATGAGCGCGCTACTGGGTGGCGCGACGGGAGACGGAAATCGCCTCGACGTTGTGCGCGCGACAGAACCCTGTTCGGGGCGAAGCTCAGCAGTGCCGGGACGAGTGTCAGCGCCACCAGGACCGCGATCACCACCGCACCCGCGGCGGCGAGACCCATCTTCGCCAGCGACGGGATGCCCACCACCGACAGCGCGGCCAGCGCGATCACCACGGTCGTTCCCGCGAAGGCAACGGCCGAGCCGGCCGTGCCCACCGCACGAGCCGCAGCGTTCTCGGCGTCGTCGGGACCATGGCGCTCCTCCCGGAATCGCGAGACGACGAACATCGCGTAGTCGATACCGACCGCGAGCCCGAGCATGAGGGCGAGCATTCCGGTCGTGATCGTCATCTCGAGCGGGCCGGCCACGACCCAGACGCCGAGGAAGGAAATGGCGACACCGATGAGAGCCGTGAGGAGAGGAAGGCCCGCCGCGAGCAGCGAACCGAAGGTCATGAGCAGGACGACAGCGGCGATGGCGACGCCGGCGAGCTCCATGATGCTCATCTTGGTGCCGGTCTTGAGCGCCGACCCTGACATCTCCGCCGTCAACCCCGCGTCGCGCGCGTGGTCCACCGCGTCGGCCAAGGCTGTGCGGGATGCCTCCGTCACCTCGGACGAGGGCACCTCGTACGACACCGAAGCGAAGCCGGTCGCGCCGTCGGCGCTGATGGTGCCTCCGGGCGAGGGTGGAACCACCCGCGAGACCTGATCACCGTCGGTGATGGATGCCAGCGCCTTCTCGACAGCCAGGGCGTTCTCGGCGGACGCGAGCTCTTCGCCCGCCGGGGCGACGAACACGAGGGTCGCCGACGCGGCATCCGTTTCCGCGTCGGGAAAGCGTTCCTCGATGAGGTCGAACGCCTGCTGCGACTCGATTCCCGGAATGGTGGCCCGCGTGTTGACCGGCCCCTCCGATGTGACGGCGAGCGTCACCGCCCCGCCGAGCGCGAGCAGCCACACGGCGACGACCAGCCACCTTCGGCGATAGGAAAAACGACCAAGACGACTCAGCATGCTTGCCATGGGGGAGCACTCCACTTCTCATTGGGACTGTTCCCAGCCTCGCGACCCCTCCCCGTCCCGTCGTCGTGCAGATGCAGGCGGCGCATACGGAGATCGCCGTAGGACCGACGGCGCAGGGACCGACGACGTCGCGGCTGCATCGACGGTTTCACCGTCATCACTTCAGGAACTACGTGGTCGTCGAGGGCGCAGAGAACGGTGTCACCCGACGTGCCGACACGCAGGAAGACGGTGTGGCGGGGGGCAGGTCGGTCCAGGACGAAGTCTCGACGCCCTGGTGAGAAGAGTGTGGGCAGGTCGGCGATCAGGCGAGGATGCGGGTGATGGATTCGACCGCGGCGGCCCGCCTCGTGTCGCTGCTGGCACGCGTGTCGGCCGCCAGGAGGCCGATCGGGGCGAGCTGCCAGGCTTGGGCGACGGCGTAGATGATGACGAGGAGGTCGACTGCGCCGATGGCGGGCGATGCTTGCTGCTGCACTGATTCGACTTTCGCCAGATACGTCTCGAGCGGCTCGGAGGCGGCCTCCGGCCGTTCGAGCTGAGCCCAGAGGCAGATGCGCAGCACCTCGGGCCGACGCTGATGGAAGTCGAAGAGCTCGCCGACCCAGGTCGCCAGATCGGACGGACGAGGGGGCACTTCCTCCGCCATCCGCACGATCGCTTCGGAGAGCGCCGCGTCGAAAAGGCCGCTCTTATTGCCGAAGTACGCGTAGATCATGCGCACATTGCTCTCGGCATCCTTCGCGATGCGGTCGATCCTGCCGCCCGAGTAGCCATGCGCCGCGAACTCCGTCACCGCCGCCGAGAGAATCCGCGCCCGAGTCGCCTCCGCGTCTCGCTGCCGCATGCTCACTCCGTTCAGTGCCGTCGTTTGACGCGATCTCCATCGCGCGTCTAGTCTATAAGTAAACGGCTACTTACGTGGGTACGCCATCCGGCAGCGGGAGGCCGTGTTCTCGTCAACTCCCGACGCCCTCAATCAACCGTGGACCCCGGCCGGCATCCGGCGGCCGGTCGCACCCCTCGACAAATGGATGCAGGGAAGTCGCTCATCAGCGGGACTTCCCGGAAAGAGACACCGAATGACCGAGAACACCCCTCGAATCGCCGTCGTCACCGGGGCCAACCGTGGCCTGGGCCGAGCGACCGCTCGCACCCTCGCCCAGCGGGGCTTCGCCGTGGCGCTCACCTATCGAGGCGATGCTGACGAGGCATCCCGCGTCGTGGAGGAGATCCGCGCCGCAGGCGGTGATGCCATCGCCGCGCGACTCGACCTGGCCGATGTCGCCTCCTTCGCCGATTTCACAGTCTCGCTGCGGCGCGACATCGACGAGCGCTGGGGGCGTTCCGGCATCGACGTACTGGTGAACAATGCCGGGATCGGACTGTTCGGCCGCCTCGAAGACGCCACCGTCGACGAGTTCGACGCCCTGTTCGGAACGAACGTGCGCGGCACATTCTTCCTCATCCAGGCGCTGGCACCCCACATCAGCGACGGCGGTCGCATCATCAACGTATCCACCTCGCTCACCCGCCACGTCAGCCCCGGAACCTCGCTCTACGCCGCGTCGAAGAAGGCGGTGGAGGCCATCACCCGCAGCCTCGCCGTGGAGCTCGGGCCCCGCGGCATCCGCATCAACAGCATCGCCCCCGGCCCGACGGCCACTGACTTCAACGGCGGCGCCATGCGCGACGATCCCGAGCTGCGTAGAACCCTGGCCGCCACCACCGCGCTCGGCCGCGTCGGCCAGCCCGACGAGATCGCCGATGCCATCGCAGCCCTCGCGTCGAGCGAGCTGCGCTGGATGACGGCCGAACGCATCGAGGTCTCGGGCGGCAGTCTCCTCTAAACCCTGCTGCGCCGCCGCTACGCGCAACGGAATTTCGACCGGCTTGCCCGGTCTGTTGGAGGTCGGTGAACTCGAGGCACTTACGAGCCAGAACGTCGCGTGCGCGCGCAGCACCTCTGGGTAGTCGGACCGCGCTCGCGCTGGTGTTCCTCTTCGCTCCGCAGGTTGCGCCCCGCAGCGGTGGGTCGTAGAGTCTCTGGTAGAGGTACTAGTTCGTCTACATGCATAGGCGGACCCGATACGTACCGAGTCATCCGAACGACCCCCGAGAGGAAACACATCATGCCCACGAAGATCACGATCATCATCGACAATCCCGCCGACCCCGATGCCTTCGAGAAGGACTACACCGAGATTGCTGCGCAGGCCCGGCAATTCCCCGGGCTCCGCCGGCTCGAGGCGGCGAAGGTCTGGCCCAAGGAGGACGGCACGCCGACACCCGCGTATCGCACGCTCGACCTGTACTTCGACAGTTACGACGATGCGTCAGCTGCCGTCGCCACCCCCGCGGCCGGGGGGTTCTTCCAGCGGCTCTTCGGAACGGGAGCGTCCTTCACCGGGCTCTTCTCTGACATCGAAGCGGACTGACAGTTCGATCTCGGCGGTCCGGCAGCTATCGCAGATACAGGGCAACGACTGTTCCCTCACCTTCGACGGCGCCGGCCCACGGGCACAAAGGATGGCCCCGGCGCAGTGCGCCGGGGCCATCCTTTCGCTGCGGGCTGTTACGGGCGACCGTAAGTCTCCAGCAGTCGCAGCCAGATCTCGCTGATCGTCGGGTACGAAGGCACCGCGTGCCACAGGCGCTCGATCGGCACTTCGCCGACGATCGCGATCGTGGCGGAGTGCAGCATCTCGGCCACGTCCTGACCGATGAACGTCGCGCCGACGACCACGTGGCGGTCTTCGTCGACGACGAGCTTGGCGCGTCCGGCGTACCCGTCGGCGTGGAGCTTCGCACCCGCTACCCAACCGAGGTCGTACTCGACGGCGCGGATGTTGATTCCCTGGGCCAGTGCGCGGGCTTCGGTGAGTCCGACGCTGGCGACCTCGGGGTCGGTGAACACGACGTGCGGTACCGCCTGGTGATCGGCGGTGGCCGCGTGAGCGCCCCACGGCTCGTCCTGCACGGGTCTGCCCTGGATGCGGGCCGCGATGGCCTCGCCTGCAGCGCGCGCCTGATACTTCCCCTGGTGGGTCAGCAGTGCACGGCCGTTGACGTCGCCGACCCCGTACAGCCAGTCCGTGCCCTCTACGAGCATCGTGTCATCCACCGGCAGCGCCTGGCCTGGGGCGATTCCCACGGTCTCGAGCCCCACGTCGGCCGTGTTCGGTCGGCGCCCGGTCGAGACGAGGATCTCATCGGCCTCGATCGTGGTGCCGTCCGCGAGCTTCACGGTGATGGTGCCGTCCCCGTTGCGGTCGACGCGCTCCGGGCCGATGCCCACCCGCACGTCCACGCCGTCCTCGGCCAGCGCCTTGGCCAGATGCTCGCCGACGAACGGCTCCTCCTGCTCGAGGAGCGGCGTTCGAGAGATCACGGTGACTTCCGAGCCGAGGGAGCGGAATGCGAAGGCGAGCTCGGTGCCGGCCACGCCGCCGCCGATGACGACGAGGCGTCCCGGCACGTGGTCGGCCGCCGTCGCCTCGCGAGTCCCCCACGGCGAAACGGCCTCGAGCCCAGGGATGGGCGGGACGAAGGGCACCGATCCTGTGGCGACTGCGACGGCCTTCGCGCGATAGGTCCGATTGCCGACCTGCACCTCCTGCGCGCCCACCAGGCGGCCGTGACCGCGGATGAGGTCGATTCCGGCGGAGTCGAGCCAGCTCACCTGACCGTCGTCTTTCCAGTCCTCGGTGAAGGCGTTGCGGCGTGCCAGAACCGCCGCGACATCCAGCGGACGGGTGACGGCTTCGCGGGCACCGGCGAGGCGCTGGACCGCGCGCAGGGCCTGGCCGCTGCGCAGGAGCGCCTTCGAGGGCATGCACGCCCAGTATGAGCACTCGCCGCCCACGAGTTCGGCCTCGACGATCGCCACACTGACCCCGCGCTTGAGCGCGTAGTCCGCGACGTTCTCGCCAACCGGGCCGGCCCCGACGACGATCAGGTCGTAGTCGAAGGTCTCGCCGCTCATGACTTGCGTCCTAGCAGGATGCTCAAGCGGATGGCCGAGATGAGGAACAGGATGGCTCCGATGATCGCGTATCCGCCGACGACGGCCAGGGTGGCAGCGCCTGCCGCGCCCATCGCGACGAAGGCGCCACCGGCGAGGACCGACGCGGCGCCGCTGATCATGAGCGGCACCTGACCGCCGGCGCGGCGACGCAGGATGGCGACGATGAACTGCAGGAGACCGGAGACGATGGCCCACACGCCCCACGTGACGAGGGCGGCGGACGTGGAGACGGTGGATGCCAACGCCAGGGCGATACCCGCCACAACGCTCAGGACGACGTTGGTCCACTCCGCGATCCGCGGCGAGCTCGAACGCCCCTCGGAGCGGATCTGGTACAGCACCGAGCCGGCATCGAACAGCGGGTAGATGAGCAGCCATACGGTCAGGAAGGGACTCGGGCTGCCGCCGGTGATGATGAGCGCCACGGCCCAGACGACGGCGAAGGCGAAGCGGGTGAAGTAGAGGCGCCGCAGGGCGCTGCTGAGGCCGGAAGCGGCCCGACTTTCGGTGGTCATGTTGCTTCTTTCAGAGAGGGAATGAGTGATGAACGACTGGTAGAGTTACTAGTACGTCTACAGGGTGACTGTAAACTATCACTACCGCGGGGGCAAGCTCGCACGACAAATCAGGAGCAGACGTGAATGCCGACACCAGCCAGACCGGCAAGCGCCCGCCGTCTGGGCAAGACACGCGCTCGCGCATCCTCGACGCCGCGCGCGACTTGTTCTATTCGCAGGGCATCCGTGCCACCAGCGCCGATCGCATCATCGAAGAGGTCGGCATCACTAAGGTGACCTTCTACCGGCACTTCCGCACAAAGGGCCAGCTCGTGGTCGCCTATCTCGAGCAGCAGGCTGCGGCTGAACGCCAGATGCTGGAGGACCACCGTCATGAGGGCGAGCCTGAGCGGTCGCTGCAGGACGTGGCAGCGCTGATCGGGGCGGCCAGCTGTCATCCCGGGTTCCGGGGTTGCGCGTTCATCAACGCGGCCGCCGAGTACTCCGACCCCGATGATCCGGTACGCACCACGGTCGACGCGCACCGCCGGTGGACCCTGGAGTATTTCGCCGCCATCGCCGCCGATGCGAGGGTGCAGGACGTGGACTCGGCTGCGCGGCAACTGATGCTCCTGCGTGACGGCGCGATGGTCAACGGCTATCTTGGCGAGCCGGAGGCGATCGCCGAGTCGCTCGGAGCCGCGTTCACGTCCATCGTCTCCGGTCTGCCCACGAAGGAAGCCGCAGGCAAGGGCGCAGACGTAGCCTCGTGAAGCACGAGACCCTGGTGCGACTGCCGGCAGGACCGGGACGCGATTCAGGAGCTGTTCGCGGCAGACATCGACGGGTACGTCCTCGGGAGCGACACGCTGCCGTGGACGGGGTGTCGCATCCGGAGGGGGCCGGGGGTCAGATGACGTCCGGCCTCTTCGCTCGGTAGGCGGGTCCCACGCCTAGAGGACCAGCCTGCCCGCGGTGACGTCTTCTGCCACGATGCTCAGTCGGGTCTGGGTGGATCGCGCGTGGGCGCGGATGAGTCGGAACGCGGCATCCATGTCGAGTCCGTGGCTCTGGGCGATGTATCCCTTGGCCTGTTCGATGATCACCCGGCTGTCGAGGGCCCGCTGCAGCTGGCCTTGCGCGACCACGGATTCCTCGACAAGTCGTTGCTGAAGGATGCTGATGGTGGCGATGTCGGCGAGGGTCTTGGCGGCAGCCGCGTCCGACGCGTTCAACTCTCCTACGCGGTCGCGGAAGAGGTTCAGGGAGCCGATGACGGAGTTGCGCAGTCGCATGGGGATGGCGTGCAGCGAGGCGAACCCGGAACGGCGGGCGTCGGCGGCGAACGCGGGCCAACGGGCGTCTATGTTGCCGAGATCTTCGACAGATACGACCTGTCCGGTGGAGATCGCCTCGACGCACGGCCCTTCGCCGGCGCGGACCTGCATCAATCCGACGAATTCGCTGCGCTCGCTCGTGGAGACCAGGACCTCGAGGTCTCCGCTCGGGCTGACGAGGAGGATTCCTGCGGCGGCGGCATCGAAGATGGCCGCGCACTCTTCTACCAGGAGCTGGAGGAGTTCGACGATGTCGAAGTCGTCGATGAGCGAGTCCGCCAGCGTGCCCACTGTCTGAAGCAACTGATCTTCCCGTGTGCTCATAGTTGAGTGTAGGCGCTCAAGGTCAGCGGTCGAAGGCCAGTCGCCGCGCAACGACGTCGGCGGCGACCTCGCTCACCGTACGGCCGGAGGAGAACGCGCGACCCCGCAGCACGAGCAGCGCGTCGTCCAACCCGATCGACAGCTGCGCAGCGACCATCCCGGTCGCCTGGTGCACCTCTCGTCGCGAGTGCGGGCCGGCAGCGACGCCGGCATCGACATTGTGGACCTCGTCCAGGGCGCGTCGCAGCAGGTGCCGGGAAGCGACCTCCGCGAGCACCGTCACATCGCTGACCGCTTGCCGGGACAGTCGCCCAGGTTGCTCAGAGTAGAGGTCGACCACCCCGACACTGAGCTCTCCGACGAACAGGGGGAACGCGTATACCGCTCCGATGGGAAGCGCGCGCATCGCCTCTCTCGCACCGGGCCATTGCGTGCCGCCGCCGCGCTGCAGGTCCGGCTCGAGGATGGGGCGGCGCGTGCGCAGAGCATCCCAGCAGGGGCCTTCGCCCAGATCGATCTGAATCTCGTCGATCCTCGCGGCCACGCCGTCGCTGGCACACACGGTTTGACTACCGAGCGGTCGGCCGAGGGTGGAGATGACGGCGCCGGTCACATCCGCAGCATCCACAAACGGTCCACACAGATCATCAGCGTGGCCCGCGCCGGTGAGACGCGTGAGGGCCTCGGCGAAGACCTCACGATCGTCGCCCGGTAGAGACTTAGCCATGGATACCACCCGTCCTCGTCAGAATGACTTGGCGCAGGGTCTTGGTGCCGTCACCGTCACAGTAACACCCCCACCCCTCATCCTCCTGAGAGGTGTTACCAGAGATTGCCAGAGGACAAGGTCCCGCGTCACCGCCCGGGCTCTGCCGCCCAGGGATTGCGAAGGATGGCCTCCGCGCGGTAGCTTCAAAGAAGTTGCCCCAGACCCCGGTCGACTCCATGTCATGGACGAGCACCAACGGACCGGGAAATCATAATGGGCACTCTGGAATACGTCACCGCTCAACACATCGCGGAGATCGACGACCGGACGCTGGCGCACTTGCAGATCGTGATCTGCAACAAGCTGCGCCGAGACGAACGATTCACCCTCACGCTCTCCCCCGCGGAAGGGGCAAGCGGCCCGAAGTCGGTGCTGTGGCTCACTTCGTCCCTTCCCCTGCGTTTCACCTACTCCTCGCCGGAGCCCCAGATCATCAACAGGGCGTGGCTGAATGTTCTCGCCGACGCCGCCTTCAGCAGCGCGGGTCTTCGGCTGATTCCCGAACCAGAATCGGGCACGCCCAGCTCGCGTCGCCCGGCTCGTCGTGAGGGCGTTTCCGCTTAGATCACGCGGCACGTCCGGTCGATGCGAGGGACGGGCTAAAGCCACCAGTCGATGTCCGGCATGTCGGCTCGGTCGCTGTCATCCGCGAGCAGCGGTGCTGCCGGGTTGATGTGCTCGATATGGATGGGCGTCACCGCGGTCACTAAGACCTCCGTGTACCCGGCGCCCTCACGGCCCAGCGCCACGTATGCAGCGCCTGATCGGACAGCGTCCAGTAGCTCCTGTCTCACCGTGTCTATGCCACCGTCGTCCGGCACGAAGTACCTGGCTCCGTCGATGACGACGTAGTGGTGAAAAACCATGGTTCACCCATCTGTTGGGTCGACAGTAGGCACCCGGCCACCCCCGTGTCCCTAGGGCATTGCCATGCCCGGAGGCGCGTGATACCGGCGGCCTGGCCGGGGGTGGGGCACTCCCGTCTCGGCCGTCCGCGCACCGCAGCTCGACCTCCCCGCGACGCTCGGCGCTCAGGGGCGGATGAGCACTTTCAGGGCTTCGCGGGAGTCCATCAAGCGGTACGCCTCGGCGATCTCGGCGAGAGGAAGCTCGCGGTCGAACACCTTGCCCGGGGCGATCGTGCCGTCCAGCACCTGAGGCAGAGCTGCCTCGATGTATGCACGGACGGTGGCAGGCCCGCCGGTCAGCGTCGCGTTCTTTCCGAACAGCGATGCGAAGCCCACGGGGGCCTCTTCATACTGTGGGACGCCGACGCGGGAGATGACGCCGCCGGGACGGACGATTCCGTACGCCTGTTCGTACGCCGGCATGTGCCCGACGGCCTCGAGGACAACGTGAACGCCTTCACCCCCGGTGAGATCGAGGACCTTCGCGACGCCCGCTCCTGCGCGTTCAGCGACGACGTGGGTAGCGCCGAACTCCCGTCCGAGCGAGGTGCGATCCTCATGGCGACCCATGAGGATGATCGTCTCCGCGCCGAGCTGCGTGGAGGCGAGGACGGCTGACAGGCCGACGGCGCCATCACCGATGACAGCAACGGTCTTCCCTGCGCGGACGCCACCCTTGTGCGCGGCGTGGTAACCGGTCAAGTAAACGTCGGCGAGCGTCAGCAGCGACGGCATGAGAGCTTCGTCGGTGCCTTCCGGGATCACGACGGCGGTGCCGTCCGCCTGCGGGACGAGCAGCTTCTCCGCCTGCATTGCCGAGGAGGCGCCGTCGAAGAAGCCGCCGTGCACGCAGGAGGTCGTCACACCGTCACGGCAGAAGGTGCAGGTGTTGTCGGACCAGGCGAACGGGACGATCACCGTGTCCCCAACGGCCAAGCGCGTGACCTCGGAACCGACCTCCTCGACCACCCCGATCGCCTCGTGTCCCATGCGGCGTCCCTCCGGCGTCTCCTTCAGGGAGTGATAGGGGTGCAGGTCCGATCCGCACACGCATGAGTAGGTCACACGAATGATCGCGTCGGTCGGCTCCTTGACGGCGGGGTCAGGGACTTCGGCAACGCGCACGTCGCCGGCGCTGTACATCAGGGTTGCTCGCATGAGCTTTCCTCTCTCAACGATGAGCGCAGTGCCCTCCAAGATGCGGAGGATCTTGCCCAGCGGGTGCGAGTGCCACGCGGTGCGGGTCCCGGGGCGAAGCGGACCAGCCCGACGATCAGCCTCAGCCCCTCGTCCTGGGGTGAGACGACCTGGTCGAGCCACGCGTCGGTCACGCGGCTAGTCCAGCCGGACCACACCCATTCAGGGAGCCCCTGGCGGTGGGTGTACTGACTGTGCATCCCCTGCACGTGAGGGCAGTCCTACTGTGGTTCCATGCACAATCAGGCGGAGGTGCGGGAGTTTTTCATGACCCGGCGCGCGTATCTCGCCCGCGGACACAGCGACGGCGGAATGGCCCCACGCGGGCGGCCTTTTCATCCATCCGTCGCCTCATCCCCCCGCGCGGAGGACACAGCATGACCTTCACCGAGCTTCTCGCCGCCCTCGACGCCGGCGAGACCATCATCGGCGGCTCGGCCGCGCACGCGGTGATGATCGAAACCAGCCAGGAAGCGCTCCGCATCGCGGGTGAGCTCAACACGGGGTACCACGAACCGACGCGGGTGAGGGAACTCCTCGCACAGCTCATCGGGCGCCCCGTCGATGATTCCGTCACATTGTTCCCGCCCTTCACCGCGGACTTCGGTAAGAACATCTCGCTCGGGCAGCGCATCTTCATCAACTCCGGCTGCCGGTTTCAAGACCAAGGCGGAATCACGATCGGCGACGACTGCCTCATCGGCCACAACGCCGTGATCGCCACCCTCCAGCACGACATCCATCCCGCCCGACGCGGCGACCTCATCCCGTCGCCCGTGGTCATCGGGCGCAACGTCTGGCTGGGAGCGAACGTCACCGTGCTCCCCGGCGTCACCATCGGCGACGACGCCGTCATCGGCGCCGGATCCATCGTCACGAAGGACATTCCTCCCCGATCCATCGCTGTCGGATCGCCGGCCCGCGTGGTGCGCAGCATCAGCGAGTAGGGACCGCCACCCGAAACCGCCGCTCCGTCACCCATCGGGTGCGGTGAGAACGCACTGCGACGCGCTGGTCATGGCTGAATCGCGTCGTCCTCGGGCCCTGTTGGCCGATCCGCACGGGTGTCCATGTTCGCGAGCAGCTGCTGCGCAATCACGCTGGCGCGACTGAGGACATCGATTTGAGCCGGGTTGTAGAGCGCGACGATCGACTCGACGAAGATCTGCTGGGTGGCCGTCGGGCTACGGGAGAGGTGCGCACCCGGGTCGCTCAGCCAGGCATAGTCGGCGAGGTGCCGCGCCAAGGTGGGTGCGTACCTCTCGGCGAGTTGTCGCCGGTCACTTTCGTCGGTGTCCGGTGCCAGAGCATCGAACGCCTCCGTCGCCTCGTCGCGTTCTGCCTCGACCATCCGCCGTAGGTCGGCCATCGCCTCCTGGTCGTACAGCTGCGCGTAGATGAGGATGAGGGCGCGGTCAGCGCTGGACAATCGGGCGGCGACATCTTCGAAACCGCGTGGCACGTCTGTCGCGGAGGACCCCTGACGGATCGCTCCGATCTCCGCTCGCGCACGCTGCAGCCGTTCGATGCTCGTAGCCAGGTCCGCATCGATCGCCGCGAGTGCCTCCGCCGACGTGTGACCGTCTCCACGAACCTGCTCGATCTTTTCGAGTGGCACGCCGAGTTCCCGCAGGCGCCGAATCTGCAGAAGCCGCACGAGGTGCCGCACCTGGTACTGCTTGTAGCCGTTCGGCATTCGGTCCGGCTCGTCGAGGATGCCGACCCGATGGTAGTGCCGCACCGTGTTGACGGTGGTGCCGGCGAGACTCGCGACCTCTCGTGTGCTCCATGCCATGCGGTCGATCTCTCCCTCTCTCGGCGTCGGTCCCAGCGGTGCGTTCCACGGTTGAGAGCCGGGCCTATTCAATGCCGTGTGCCGGGCACAGGGTCAAGCCCGGTGGCTGAAAGGCGCGCGCCGACCGTTGTGGCCCGACCCGGGAATGGCTCGCGTGCCGTGGCGTCGCCACGTGCGACACCAGATCAAAAGACGCGGCAGGACACGGCTTGACGTTGTTCTGAGAACACGGTTTCTACTGAGGGCCGAATCGAATATGGCTCGATTCCACGATCCGCTCAAGAATGCCCCCCGAACCGAATCCCTTTCGGGGCCAGCAACTCTGAGCAACACGGAGAAGAACCAGTGACCCGGAAAAAGACGGTGAAGCCCGGAGACGGACACGCGCTGCCGCCCTTTCGCTGGTGGCAGCTGTTCTCGCGCTCCCTTTTTCATCTGTATCTCGCCGGCGAGGGGGGCGCGCGGGACACGTGGTCCATCGACTTCCGGCGCGGGGGCGATTCGGACGGCGAGCTGCGCGCGCGGCTTTACCGCGACGGTGCCCACCAAGCCACGTCCAAGCTCCCCGCAGCGTTCCCGGTGCCGGGTGGCACCATCGAAGTCGCTGCCAGCGGCTTCGGACTCAAACGCTGCCACTACGTGACGCACGACGGGGCGCAATGGCAGCTCACGCCCGATCCGGCCTCAGCCGAGGGGCGGCGTGCGCGTCTTGAACGGACGAACCCGGCGCTGAGCCGAGCGCTGGGTATCGCGTCGGTGAGCGTACTCGCGGTCGCCCTCGTGCTCGGGGTTCCACAGGTCATCGAGCAGATCACGCAGGTCCCGCTCATCGCGGAGACTATCGGCACGTTCGCGAGCCCCTTCCGCCTTCCGATGTGGACGAACATCTTGCTTTTGGTTGCGACGCTCACGGCGAGCACCGAGCGTGCACTGCGGCTGCGCTACAACTGGCTCCTCGACGGCGGTCTCTTCGACGGCGGCGAGTAGAGAACCCGCACCGATGTGAAGGGCCTCGCCGCCCTATCGCCCCACAGGAGGCACGACATGTACCAACCACGACCCAGCGACATCGCCTTACCACCGACGGTATCCATCGATCTCAGTGATCTCGTCGTCGGGGCGCTCGAGGCCGCGATGTCCACGACGGAGCGCACGCACGAATCCCCGCGAGCGGCATGACCGTCCTCCTGCCATCGCCGATCAGCCGGCTTCCCGGACACCTGGGCGCTGCTGTCACGACTGTGGGGTGTGGACGCGCACCCGGCGCACCGGGCCGGCCCGGACACCGAACAACGCCGCATCGTGTCGAGGCAGCCGCATCCAAGAGTCCCCATACTGCGCAATAGGGAAGGGGGGAGAGCTTGCACTCGGTGGGCACTGTGTTGTAGGCACATGGTCAAGTGCGATTCGCTGACCCGGAATGACTATGCCCGTCACGAACTAGACTGACGTCTACGGGGGTAGCGGGTGCAGCTGTTCGGCCGGCGGGTAGAGCAAGACGCGCTCGATCGTGTCCTCGCAGACGCGCAAGCCGGCCGGAGCAGTGCTCTGTCGGCACGCGGCGAGGCGGGGATAGGGAAGTCCGCGCTCCTGGAGTACGCACGCGCCGCCGCCGGCGCGTTGGGGTTCCGAGTGGAACGCGCGATCGGCATGGAATCGGAAAGGCAATTCGCGTACGCCGCGCTGCACCAATTGTGTGCGCCTCTCCTGGAGTACGGCTCCGCGCTGGCTGAGCCGCAACGCGACGCACTCGCCATCGCCTTCGGTGGGAAGGCGGGTCCGCCGCCGGACCGGTTCCTCGTCGGTCTCGCCGTGCTGAATCTCCTGGCCGAGTGCGCGGAAGATCAGCCTCTCCTGTGTCTCGTCGACGACGCTCAATGGCTGGATCGGTCGTCGGCCGAGGTCATCGCCTTTGCGGCTCGCCGCGTGTCTGCCGAACGGATCGCCTTCGTCATCGCGGGCCGGGATGACGACCACACCGAGTCCGCCTTCTCCGGCATACCGGTCATGAGACTCACCGGACTCGCTGACCGCGACGCACAGGCGCTCCTTGATGCCGAGATCCGGACCCCCATCGACGACTCCGTGCGAGACCGCGTCATCGCGGAAGCGCACGGGAATCCCCTGGCGCTGCTGGAGTTGCCACGAATCGTCCGGCCCGCGATCCTGGCAAGCGGCTTCGATGTTCACGATCGGCCGGACATCCCACACCGTCTTGAAGAGGCCTTCCGGCGCCGCTCGAGAGCACTCCCGGTGGAGACGCAACGCATGCTCCTCGTCGCTGCGGCGGAGCCGACGGGAGACGTGACGTTGCTGTTCCGGGCAGCCTCACACCTCGGAATCGAACGGGCCGCCGCCTCCCCAGCGGAGGCCGCGGGCTTACTGAGCATCGACTCCGCGGTGCGGTTTCGGCATCCCTTGGTGCGGTCAGCGATCTACAGCGCTGCCACCGCGTCGGAACGTCGCCATGCCCATTCCGCACTGGCTGCGGTCACCGACACGCGCATCGATCCGGATCGCCGCGCGTGGCATCAAGGACAGGCGATCCTCGGTACAGACGAGGGAATCGCCATCGAGTTGGAGCGCGCCGGCCATCGCGCACTCGCGCGCGGCGGCATGGCGGCGGCGGCCGCGTTCATCCAGCGTGCGGCGGAACTCACCCCGGACCCCGCTCTCCGCACACAGCGCGCAATGCTGGCGGCACAGGCGAAATATGAGGCGGGCGCCGCGGATGAGGCATTGAAGCTGCTCGCGCTTGCGGCGCAGGGGCCACTGGACCCTTTGCAGTCTGCGCGCCTCACCCTCTTCAAAGCGCACATCACCTTCTATCTCGCGCAGGGCGGGAACGTTCCCGCGGAGTTCCTGGAAGCCGCGCACGCACTGGCGCCGCTCGACCGCGCGATGTCTCGGGAGACCTTCCTCCTCGCCCTCAACGCGTCCATGCTCATTGGTGCCGGTGATGGCGGGGATGTGCGAGACGTGGCCGAGGCAGCCCGAGCGGCGCCCCGGCCGCCGGAGCCGCCCAGGCCGGTGGACTTCCTGCTCGACGGGCTCGTGACGGCTTACACGCAGGGGTACTCCACCGGCGCGGGCGAGCTACGACGAGCGCTCACGTTGTTCTGCGATGAAGAGCTCGATCGGGACGTCGTTGGCCAGACAGACAGCGATCGCTGGCTGTGGCTCGCCAGCCGTACGGCCGTCGCGCTCTTCGAGGACGACCTGATGCACCGCCTGGCCGTTCGCAATGTCGCTTTCACGCGGGGGGCGGGGGCGCTGGCCACGCTTCATACCGCTCTGGTCGCTCATTCGGTCGCTCTCGCCCTGAGCGGCGAGTTCACTCGGTCCGCCGAACTCGTCGCTGAGAGCACGGCCATCGCTCGCGCGACGGGGGCTGTGCCGTTGCGCTTCGCCGATCTGTTGCTCGCATCCTGGCGCGGCCAGGAGGAAAAGACCACGGAGCTCTATCGGGCGAGCGTCCGGACCACGGCGGAGGGCAGGGGAGCGGAGGTCACGTTCGCACACCACGCTCGCCGTGCTGCACAACGCGACGGGAAACTTCGTGCCGGCGATGGCTGCGGCTCAGCACGCCGCGGAGTCCGATGAACTCGCGGTCGTCAGCCTCGCGTTACCGGAGCTGGTCGAAGCGGCCGCACGCGCAGGTCACCTCGAGGAAGCTCGAGCAGCGTACGAGCAACTGGCCGCGCGAGCCCGCGCGAGTGGCACGCAGTGGGCGCTCGGTCTGTCAGCACGTTCACAAGCTCTGATCACGCCGGGTGATGCCGCCGAGAACCAGTATCGCGAGGCAATCGAACGGCTGGCCGACTCACGCGTGGTGGGTCACCTCGCGCGTGCTCACCTGCTCTACGGTGAGTGGCTCCGGCGCGAAGGCCGTCGTCGCGGTGCCCGAGCACAGCTACGGACGGCACATGACATGCTGACCGACATGGGAGCGAGAGGTTTCGCCGAGCGCGCCGCCCGGGAACTGCGCGCCACGGGCGAGCACCCTCGTGCTCGCCACTCTGTGCCCCGTGCGGTACTCACGGAGCATGAGCTGCACATCGCGCGTCTTGTCGCGAGCGGCGCCACCTCACGGGAAGTGGCCGCGATGTTGTTCCTGAGTCCGCGAACGATCGAGGCTCACCTGCGGAGCATCTTCCGAAAGCTGGGTATCACCTCTCGCCGCCAACTCAAGGAGCTTCAACTCTGATTCGGGGCGTCGTCATCCCGCTCGTCCGCAACCTGTCGTGAGCCAGCGCGCCCGCGCGAGAGAGGACATCGAGTTGCGCCGAGTTGTACAGCTCGGTCATCGCCTCCAGCAGCGTCTCCTGGGCGACGTGCGCACTCTTGGACAGGTGGTGGGACGGGTCTTGCAGCCACGGGTAGTCGATGAGGTTTCGGGCGAGCGTGGGCGCGAGACCTTCTGCCAGGCGCTGCCGGGTCTCCTCATCCGCATCCGGTGGGAGCGCATTGATCTGATCCCCGACCGCGCCTTCATCGGCGTCGACCTCCACCATGCGCCGCAGATCCGCCATCGCATCCGCGTCGTACAACTGCGCGTAGATGTGGAGGATCGAGTTGTCCGATGGGGACAAACGCGTCGCGACTGACGCAAAGCCCGCCGGCGAATCGACTGGCGCATTCTCGCGAAGTAGCGTAGCGATGTCAGCACGCGCCCGCCGCAGACGCTCGATCTTCCTCTCCAGTTCGGAGTCCAACTCCGACAGGGCATCTGGTGTGCTCTCCCCACACGTGCGGAGCTGGTCGATGCAGGACAGCGGCACGCTCAGCTCCCCCAGACGGCGGATCCGCAGGAGCCTCACCAGGTCCCGTACCCCGTACTGCTTGTAACCGTTGTACCTGCGCCCGGGCTCGTTGAGGATGCCGAGTCGGTGGTAGTGGCGAACCGTGTTGACGGTCGTGCCCGCCAGTTCCGCCAATTCACGCGTACTCCAGGCGATCAACCGAACTCCTTCCGCCCCTTCACGCCCAGGAGCGTGCTGCCCAGCACCGCAGCCAGACTGACGCCCGCTGCGTACCGCGTGTCCTTCTCGCCGGCCGTGGCCGGTGGGTGGGCCAGCGGCGCCTCGCTCGGCGTGGGGTGCGTGGGAGCAGGTCCGTCGGACGGGGCTTGGATGGATTGTTCGATCATCGGTGGATCCGTTCTGGTGTGCGTCGCTCTTCGCGTACGTCTGGGCCGTGTCCCGTGAGCGCGTCCGGCCGACCAGCGGCGATGTCGATGTGATCGGCACCTGTCCGGCTCTGCAGACAGGATCACAGCGGGGGCGGATCTGCCGCGTCGGTAGAAGCCACGTAAGTGACCCTGATGGACTACCGAGCGGTTGTCCGCGCCGGCGCTCAGCTGACGTGGATGGTGGGGCGCCGCTTCGCGTTCGGCTCCGCTTCCCGCAACACCTCGCGGGTCACGGGCGCCACCTCGCCGGAGCCGACGAATAGGTACTTGAGCATGTTCGAGACCGGGTTGCCCTCGGTCCATTGGAAATACGCGGTCGGGATCACGCCGGTCTGATCACGGATCTGCAGGAGCACGGCGGCCAGCGTGTTGGGGATGTTGGCACTGTTCACGGTCAGCACGCGGTGGCCGAACCTGTCCACACCCTCGACGAGGAGTTCTTCCTCGAATTCGGACGGGTCGGTGGGGTGGACCTCGAGGAAGATGATCCGGGACCCTGCCGGGATGTGCGAGTACCGCCGCTCGGCGGCATCCTTACTGGAGTACTCCTCCGGGCTGCCGTCATCCGGTTCGTGGGCGACGATCCGTATCTCGCCCTCCTCCGCGTCGTCCTCGATGAAGGCCAGCGCAGTCCGGTCGAACGTGACGGTTGTTGCCCGGATCTCGAAGGAGCGACCGATCCGCGACACGGCAGAGATGACCATGATCCCGACGATGAACAGCCCAGCGATACGGATGCCGTCGGGTCGTTCGATGATGTTCGCCACCGTCGTGTAGACGAAGACGAGGGCGATGATGCCGAATCCGATGGTGGCGGGACGCTGCTTCCTCCGCCGTGCGGAGAGGGTGACGGCGACGGACGCAGAAGTGATCAGGACCAGCACCCCGGTCGCGTATGCGCCCCCCTGCGCGTCGACGTCCGCCTCGAAGACGATCGTGATCAGGAAGGCGATCGCGGTGAACACCAGTACCAGCGGGCGGACCGCGCGCGCCCAGTGCGGAGCCATCCCGTACCGCGGCAGATAGCGGGGCACGAGATTCAGCAGGCCTGCCATCGCGGAGGCGCCGGCGAACCAGAGGATGCAGATCGTACTGATGTCGTAGAGGGTCCCGAACCCGTCGCCGAGGAACGCGTGCGCAAGATATGCCAGAGCTCTACCGTTGGCGCTGCCGCCCGGCTGAAACTCTCCCTGCGGAATGAGCAGCGTTGTCACGAAGCTGGAGCTGATCAAGAAGGCGCTCATGATGATGGCAGCCGTTGTCAGAAGGCGTCCTGCCCCGCGGATCCTCCCCGCGGGGTTCTGCGCCGTGTCGTGGGCGTCCCCCCGGATCTGAGGCATCACGGCGACGCCGGTCTCGAACCCCGACAGTCCCAGGGCGAGCCTCGGGAAGACAAGCAGGGCGATGCCGATCATCAGCCAGGGGCTGCCGTTCTGGGTGTTCAGTGCTGCCCACCAGTCGGTCACCACCAGGGGGGCTTGGGCCACGTGCGCGAGGGAGACCAGGATGACGACGAGGTTCAGGGCCAGAAAGACGGCGACCAGGACAACGGCGATGCCGATCGCTTCACGGAAGCCTTTGAGGAACACGAGGGCCAGGAGCGTGACCAGGAAGAGCGTGATCGCCACCTCGTTGCCCTCGAACCACTCGGGCGCGAAGGGGTTCTCCACCGCGTGCGCGGTGGCATCGGCGGCCGAGAGGGTGATCGTGATCATGAAGTCGGTCGCGGCAAAGCCGAGCAGAACCAGGACGAACACCTTGCCCGCCCACCACGGCAGCAGATGCTCGAGCATCGCGATCGAACCCGACCCGTTGAAACTCTCCCGCGCCACGCGGCGATACACCGGCAGCGCACCGAGCAAGGTGAGCAGCACCAGCACGATCGTCGCCAACGGAGACAGCAACCCGGCCGCCAGCGCCGCGATCGCCGGCTGGTACCCGAGGGTGGAGAAGTAGTCCACCCCCGTCAGGCACATCACCTGCCACCACGAGTGCGTCCGGCCCGTGGTCTGCGCGTGCGGACCTTGATGCCTGCCCTGGCCGTCGACAAGTCCCTCGAGCAGCCAGCGCCTTGCACGTGCCAGCCGGCCGGAGGGGATCTCCGGCGGCAATCGCTCCAGGGAAGACTCAGACATCCGACCTCAGGTCCATTCGCACGGGTCGTCGACCGGGTCCCGACCGACAACCGATTATGGCAGCGGCGTTCCCTTGCCGACATGCCTCAACCGCGAGCGCGGGTACGTGTGCCGGGTGCCACAGCCCGGTGAGGGCCGGGGTCCAGATTCGAAGAAGTGAGCGTACGAAACCGTGTCAGGTGGACCGGGGGGCGTCAGCCGTAGAGGATGCCGTCACTTGGCCTCTCGGCCTGCTGTGGCTCGCTGATGATGTAGAGGCCGGTCGGGGAGTTCGCCGCGCTGGTGAGCACTTCGAGCCACGCGCGGTTGATCTGGGGCTGGCGGTTTCCGCTGAACTTGAAAGTCAGCGAGGCTCCGGGGTGAATCCACAGGGATGTGCGGCCGCTGCCGAGGCTGACATCGTCTTTCCACGTGAAGAAGAACGGCTCCGCTCGACGGAGCTTGGTACCGATGACGATCTGAAGGTGAGCGAGCAGCCGATCATCGAAGGTGGCGCTGACCTGAGTGTTGTAGGAGAACTTGCCCATTCTGGCTCCTGCTCTACCGCGCGCGGCTGCGCGCTCTGTCTACGTATTCGATCGCGCGTGCGGGCACGAGGCGCGGCTTCTCAGAGATCGAAGAAGCCGCCGTAGGGAGTCTCGTCGTCGCCCGTGTCGCGCGAGTCGAATTGGACCGTTTGGACGGACATGACGATCTCCGTGCGCGGCGAGACGAGAACCGACACTGACCGGTTCCCGACCACGACGAACTCGACGAAGCGCCCCCCGTCGCGAGCGGCTTCCTCCATCTCGCGGCGCAACTCGTCGAGGTCCTGCCCCTGCGCGAGCAGGTAGCTCTCACCGTTGACCGTGAGTTCGGTCCTCACCATCGTTTCTGCTTCGGTCACCTCCGTAAGCTACGACATTGCCGACCAGGGTCGGCAGGGCTTGCGCCGCCGGGTCCCTCTGTGGGACGTCGAGTGGGGAACGCCTCGAACGCATCGGGGGGAAGGGTGGGCTGTCAACCCCTTCACGATTCTGTGTGTGAGCGGGCCACAGTGGGGCCCGTGAAGCACATCACCTTTGCCGATAAGTCGGTATTCGTCGACGACGAGACCGCCGATTGCCTGACCGAGTATGCCGCGCTCCTCGGGACGGAGAACATCGCCGACACCGTGACGGTCAATGTGTTGAGCCGAGACGGCAACGAGACGGAAGCGACATTCGTGCTCAACGGGGCCAGCAATCTGATCTCCGAGTCCACCAACTCCCGCGCCCAGATGGCTGACAACGGGCAGGCCCTGGAGTACATGAGGAACCAAATCAACCGCCTCCGTAACCCGCCCTCACCGCGATACGACGAGGGACCGCACATCGTCGATCTGGACGACGACCAGATCGCTTGAGGGCTGACGCCCGCCCCCGAAGTCAGGTCAGACGTGACGCGACCCATCCCACGTCCTGCGGACCTGGAGGCGTAGGCTCACGTCATCCGGGAGCGGCGCACGTTTGCGCGTGCATCTGAGACGGGTACAGGTATCGAACGGGGGAGCATGGGCCACTTGATTTATGGCGTGGCGCCCGCCATCGGCATCGAGGACTGGGGGCTTCGGCATCTTCAGTCCGTCATGCTCACACGGCTGCGGCGTAACGAGAGCTTCAGCTTCAGCTGGGACGACGAACAGGACGTCGACGGGGATGCCGCTGTCCCCGAAACCGGGCTCCACGGCACCGTGTGGATATCGCGGAGTTCGTCCCTGTACTTTAGTTACGACCGACCGCTGGATCGACCGCTGAACCGGCGATGGCTCGCACTCCTGGCCGACTCCGCGAACAGCACGCAAGGTCTCCGGCTCATCCCAGAGCCCCCCAACGACGCACCGACCCGCGCGTAGCGCGGCGCCTTCCTTGCCGATGGTCCGACATCGCGCCGGCGGGCCGGAGCGGATGCAGCGCCGTTACATGTACTCGTAGTCGCTGATCGCCGGGAACGGGAAGGAGACGTCGCCGGTGTCGCGGCTGTCCTGATCCTCGTCTTCGACAATCTCGGACGTGAACAGGACCGCGACGCCGGGAGAGACCAGGACGGACACTTCCCGGTTGCCGTAGACGACGAGGTCCACGAGGTCGCCGTTGGCGCGGAGCGCGGCGACTGTGGCGGCCTTGACGATCTCGATGTCGTGGCCCTGGGCGAGGAGGAACCTGTCTTCGCCGATCTTCACCGTGTCGCGTCTCATGCTCTGCCTCACCCTCGGATGAAAGTTCGCCAGGGAGTTCCGCGGCAAACCAATCCTGGCAATCTACGCCTCGGCGCCGTTGAGCGCGAGGATGCCGGGGAAGTGAACGCGCACCTTCAGAGCCGTCAAACGTGCCAACGCCACGGCGCTGGCGATCACCGCCAACATCACCGGCGCGAGCGACGAGCTCCTCATCGTGGTCACGGACGACGGCATCGGGGGTGCCGACCCCGCCGGCGGATCCGGGCTCACCGGCCTCATGGACAGGGTGGAGGCGGGGGGTGGAACGTTGTCGGTCGTCAGTCCCGTCGGCGGCGGAACGACCGTGACGGCGCGCCTTCCCGTTCCACCGCACATCGGGCGCGACGGGGTGAAGAAGGTCGGGACGGTCTATTCCTCGTCGTCGGGTTCGGCCAATTCGTCGACGGCCGTGATCAACGACTCGATCGCACTGAGCAGGTTGCGAAGCGCTTGCTGCTGCTCAAGGTCGTTCGGGAGTTGCTGGATGTCGAAGCTTGCAGCACTGGCGTACTTTCGAGCGTCTGCAAGCGCGGACTGTTCGCGGAAAGTCGACATCGTGTGCTCCTTGGGGTGGGCGTCGTGCGGGACGGGGAGGGTTTACACGATGAACACTGCCAGCTCCGGGTGTCGGCCGCATCAGTAATGTGACGCCGAGGGTGGGGATCCTCGTGCGGGCTCTTCACTCCTGCGTGCCCGCGGCGTCCAAGCCGAGGTGCCGGCGTAGCGCGCCGGAGATGTCGTCGAGATGGGCGAATTGCTCGGGGGTCAGCGCCTCGACGAACAGCTCGTGCACGGCGCGCAGATGTGGGACGGACCCTCTCCGGAACCTATCGCGGCCGAGTTCGGTGGCTGTCACGTCCACCCCGTGCACGTCGTCGGCGCAGGGGATCCTCCGGATCAGGTGGCGTTTCTCCATCCTGCCCAGGTGGTGCGACAGCCGACTGCGTTCCCATCCGACGAGCTCCGCCAGCTCCGACGACCGCACAGTCTGCTGCGGCGCCTCGCTCAGGGCGAGGAGCACACCGTAGTCGCCGGCCGACAGCGATGTCTCGTTCTGCAGGCGACTCCCCAGGCGCGTGCGAAGCACCTCCGAGGTCTCGATGTAGTCCCGCCAGATGCGCAACTGCTCCCGCGACGGCGTCTTCCGGTGTTGGGCCATCTCTTCTCCTCTGGGAATAGACATGTCAACACCTATGTTCTCTCATTGACACGTCAATCCGGGCGGCCGGTGACGAGAAAGGCGTTGACCATGGCAATGCAGATCGGGGACGTCGAGTTCGGACTGAACTCGTTCGGTGACATCGCCACCGACGGGGGACGGGTGATGTCGGATGCTGAGACGCTGCGGCTGCTCGTCGAGGAGGCGCAGCTCGCAGAGTCGGTCGGGATCGACGTGTTCAGCGTCGGTGAGCACTACCGGGAGGGCATGGTCGACTCGGCCACCCCGGTGATCCTGGCGGCGATCGCGCAGGGGACCTCGACCCTCGGTCTCGGTACCTCGGTGACCGTCCTGTCGACGCAGGATCCCGTGCGGCTGTACCAGCAGTTCGCGACGGTCGACGGCCTGTCGGGGGGCCGCGCGCAGCTGGTGCTGGGCCGCGCATCGGCGATCGAGTCGTTCGCCCTGTTCGGATACGACATCGCGGAGTACGAGCAGATCTTCGAGGAGAAGCTCGACCTGTTCCTGCGGCTGATGCGTGAGGACCGTGTCTCGTGGACCGGTGACTACCGCGCTCCGCTGGAGAACGTGCGACTGCATCCTCGAATGCCCCAGGGAGGAATCCCTACGTGGATCGGGATCGGCGGAAGCCCCGACTCCGTCATTCGTGCGGCCCGCCACGGCCTTCCGCTCATGATGGCGATCATCGGTGGACGTCCGGAGCGCTTTGCCGGGCATGCCGAGCTGTATCTGCGTGCGCTCGCCCAGTTCGGGCGCCCGGAACTCCCGATCGGTCAGCACTCCCTCGGTTTCATCGCCGACAGTGACGAGGAGGCGAAGAACATGCACTGGACGTACTGGCAGCCGGTCGTGGCTGCGCTCAATGAGGAGCGAGGCTTCTACCCCCCTACCGCCGAGAGGTACGAGACGGAGGTCGGTCGTGGAGCGCTGTATGTCGGATCGCCCGAAACGGTGGCGCAGAAGATCGCGGGCATCGTCCGTACCAACCACCTGTCGCGCTTCGACCTGAAGTACGACGTGCTGCATATGCCGCGGGAAGCGCGTGAGCACAGCATCAGCCTGTTCGGCGAACGTGTCGTCCCTCGGGTGCGCGAGTTGCTCCACGAGGATCCCGGCAACTGGCGCCTCACCGGGCGTGCCACGGCCGAAATCATCAAGGGCGGCAAAGCCGCCCATGCCTGACATTCACGAAAGGAAAGCGATCATGAGCGACTACACCGACCTCGAGTTCGGCGTCGATACATTCGGAGACCTGCCACGCGACGACCAAGGCGCGGTCGTCTCCTACGCAGCGGCGATCCGTGCCACCGTGGCGGAGGCGGTCCTGGCCGACCAGCTGGGGATCGACGCGATCGCCATCGGAGAGCACCACCGCCCCGAGTTCGCCATCTCCTCCCCGGAGACCGTGCTGGCCGGCATCGCGACGGCGACGGACCGCATCCGTCTCGGCTCCGGCGTCACCGTGCTGTCCTCCGACGACCCGGTGCGGGTATTCCAGCGCTTCGCCACGGTCGACGCGCTCTCGAACGGGCGTGCCGAAGTCATCCTCGGCCGCGGTTCCTTCACCGAATCGTTTCCGCTGTTCGGGTATGACCTCGCCGACTACGAGCTGCTCTTCGACGAGAAGATCGATCTGTTCCACGCCTTGCTCGATGAGAAGCCGGTCACGTGGGAAGGCACGACGCGTGCGCCCCTTCACGAGGCGGACGTCTTCCCGAAAACCGATTCGGGGCGGTTGCGCACCTGGGTCGGCGTCGGCGGAACGCCGCAGTCTGTCGTTCGGACCGCGCAGTACGGGTTCCGGCTCATGCTCGCCATCATCGGAGGCGCCCCCGGCCGCTTCGCGCCCTATGTAGATCTGTATCGCCGTGCAACCGAGCAGCTGGGCACGACTGCCCATCCGGTGGGCATGCATTCCCCTGGTTTCATCGCGGCGACGGATGCTGAGGCCAAGGAGATCTTCTACCCCGGGTACAAGGTGATCCGCGACCGTATCGGGGCGTTGCGCGGGTGGCCACCCCTGCGGCGGTCGGAGTTCGAAGCCGACGTCGCGCAAGGGTCGCTGTACGTGGGCTCGCCGGAGACCGTCGCCCGAAGGATGGCCGATGCCATCCGCACGCTGGACGTCGGCCGATTCGACCTGATCTACACCGCCGGCGGCGCACTGTCCGCGAGCGCACGCCTCCGCGCTGTCGAGCTGTATGGCACGCAAGTGATTCCGATGGTCCGCGAGATGCTCGCCGAGACGCCGACGCGGCCCACCATGACCGGCGCGGCGTTCCGGCGATGAGCGAGAGGAATGACATGGACAGCAACTTCAGCGACGACGTCACGGTGGGGATTCTCGGGGCGGGCAAAGTCGGCACGGTGCTCGCCCGCCTTGCCGTCGCCGCGGGTTACCGGGTGTTGATCGCGGGCTCGGGAGACCCCGAGCGGATCGCTCTCACCATCGATGTGCTCGCGCCCGGCGCGACTGCCGTCGGTGCAGAAGTCGCCGCCCGCGAGGCCGACATCGTTGTGCTTGCGCTGCCTCTCGGGAAGTTCCGGGCTGTTCCGGCGGCGCAGCTCCACGGCAAGCTCGTTGTGGACGCCATGAACTACTGGTGGGAAACCGACGGCATTCGCGACGACCTGAACGATCCGCGCACCTCGACGAGCGAGGTCGTCCAGGACTTCCTCCCGGGGTCGCGCGTCGTGAAGGCGCTGAACCATATGGGTTACCACGACCTTGAGGAAGAAGCTCGCCCCGCTGGCGCTTCGGGCCGGAAGGCGATCGCACTCGCCGGCGACCGGGAAGTCGACCTCGCGCGTACCGCAGAGTTCATCGACGCGCTCGGGTTCGACCCTGTCATCGCCGGTCCCCTCGCTGCAGGCGTTCTCTTGCAGCCCGGCAACCCGACGTTCGGTGCCAACGTCCCAGCAGATGACCTCCGCGAACTCATCGATGCCTCGGCCGCCGCGGGCTCACCCAGGCCGGCCGCGGCCTGATCCCGCTCATGACCGAGTTCGAGAACTTCCGCACCTTCACACCCCGCGCCTTCCAAGTCGACCTCCTGAACACCCTGTTCGACCAGCTCATCGCCTGGTCGCATGCCCTGGAAGGCGTGCGGAAGCCGGGGCTCACCATGCCCGTCCCCTGAGGACGGCCTCCGGGTGGAATTCGGGCGTCAAAGAAAGTTGCTCGAACAAGGAATAAGATGAGCTAAGTCATTGCTCGAACAAGTAACGATCCACCATGGGTCGCGAAAGGACAGCAATGACTACGCCAGATTTCCGCACGCGAACCGTTTCCGCCTTCGAGCCGGTCTCGGTCGGACGCCTTCACCTGGGCAACCGCATCGTGATGGCACCCATGACTCGCAGTCGCGCCTTCGGCACGACGGCGAGCGACGACATGGCTGAGTACTACGCCCAGCGCGCCGGCGCCGGACTCATCATCACCGAGGGGATTCAGCCCAGCGCCGTCGGGCAGGGCTACCCCGACACCCCGGGGCTCCACACGGCCGAGCAGGTCGCGTCGTGGCGCGCCGTGACCGACCGCGTCCACGCCGAAGGCGGTATCATCGCCGCCCAGCTCATGCACACCGGGCGCATCGGACATCCGGCCACCACGGATGCTGTCGGCAATGAGGGTCTGCTCCCCGTCGGCCCCTCCGCCGTGAAAGTCGCCGGCCAGATCTTCACCCCCGCCGGGATGAAGGACTACGTCGTGCCGGTGGCCATGACCGAGGACGACATCCAGGCCACGATCGCCGACTTCGTCGACGCCGCCCGCAACGCCATCGATGCGGGCTTCGACGCCGTCGAGATCCACGGTGCCAACGGATACCTTCTGCACCAGTTCCTCGCCCCCAACGCCAATGAGCGCACCGACCGCTGGGGTGGCAGCGTCGAGAACCGCATCCGACTGACCGTCGAGGTCGCCCGCGCGGTCTCCGAGGCGATCGGCTCCGACCGCACCGGCATCCGCATCTCCCCCCACAACGGCCTGGGAGACACGGTCGAGACCGACTACCGGGACGTGTACCCGGTGCTGATCGCGAGCCTGGGAACCCTGAACCTGGCGTACCTGCACCTCGTCGAGTCCGGCGACCCGAGCTTCACCCCCACGGTGCGCGAGCTCTGGGATGGCGTGCTCATCCTCAACTCCGCCGCAGCCGACCCGCTGACCCATCGGGAGCGTCTGGAACTGGTCGCCAATGGCACAGCCGACCTGGTGTCGTTCGCACGCCTGTTCATCGCCAACCCCGACCTGGTCGAGCGGCTCGCCGCTGGCGCGGCACTCGCCCTTCCCGACCTCAGCAAGGCCTACGGCGGCAACAGTGCCGGCTACACCGACTACCCCCGCTTGGCCGATACCGCGGCCGGCAACTGACATCTCCTCCCAGAAAGGCAACCGTTCCATGTCCACCACCACTTCCGCCCCCGCTCCTCTTGCCGCTGACCGCAGCACCGGTCGCGTCGTCGTCATCACCGGCGCCGCCGGGGGAATGGGTGCGAAGCTCGTATCCCGCTTCCTGGCCAACGGCGACACCGTCATCGCCACCGACATCTCCGAAGACGCGCTACAGAAGCTGAGCGAGGACCTCGACTCCGAACGCCTCGTGACCCTCGCGGCCGAGATCGCCGACCAAGCCCAGGTCGAAGCTCTGGCCGAGGTCGCCCGCGGGTTCGGCCGGGTCGACGTCCTCCTCAACGTCGCCGGCTTCTTCCCGTTCGACACCTTCGCCGACACCACCCCCGACCGCTGGCGCACCGTCATCGATGTGAACCTCACCGGGTACTTCCTGGTCACCCACGCGCTTCTGCCGTTGATGCAGGGCCGCGGATGGGGGCGCATCGTCAACGTCGGCTCGGCATCGATGTTCCCGGGCGTCGCCGGTCAGGTTCACTACGTGTCCGCCAAGACAGGACTCATCGGATTCACGCGGAGTCTTGCCCGCGAGGTCGGCGAGGACGGCATCACCGTCAACCTCCTCACCCCGGGTCTCACCCTCACCGGACCTGTTCTCGAGAACTTCCCGCAGGAGCTCATCGAGAGTCAGCGCAAGGGGCGAGCCCTCAAGCGCGACCAGCACGCCGAAGACCTCGTCGGTCCGATGTTCTTCCTTGCCTCACCGGACGCGGACTTCGTCACGGGGCAGACGCTGAACGTCGACGGCGGCATGTTCATGAACTGACACGAAGGAGACGACGACATGACCGAATTCAATGACCGGGTCATCACGCAGTTCCGGCGGAGCAACGGCGTCGTGGGAGGGTGGGGCGATCAGCTGGTGCTCGTCCATCATCGGGGTGTGCGCACCGGTCTCGCCCGGATCAACCCGGCCATGTCGATCCGGGAGAACGGCTCGTGGATGGTGGTCGGCTCCGCGATGGGCTCTCCGAAGGACCCCGCGTGGGTCGCGAACCTGCGCGCGCATCCCCGCACCGTCATCGAGGTCGCCGAGGCGGGCGGCATCCGCGAGGTGCCGGTGATCGCCGAGGAGCTCAGCGGCACTGAGCGCGAGCGGGCGTTCGCCCGCTTCGTTCGGATGGCGCCCTCCTTCGGCCAGTATCAGGCACACGCCGGGCGGCTCCTGCCGGTGATCCGGTTCGTCCCCCGATCGCCCTCCGTGTGATCGCGCGAGGCGAGCGACGTCTGGCAGCCCCGGTGTATGCCGGGGCTGCCGCACGTGCCGCCGGCCGCCGCATCCGGTGCAGGAGGATCCGCCTCGCTCGTCGTCATACGCTGTGGATGTTGCCAATCGAAAGGCTTTGCATGTCTTCCCACAGCGAGCAGTCCTCCCACGAGCGCATTCCGGCCTCCGATGAGCCGACCATCCCGGAGCTCGAGGTCGACGAGAGCATCCCGCCTCGGCCGGAGGAAGGGATCGCCGATGTCCTGCGGTCCGAACCCGATACTCGAGACCACAGCGAGCAGCCCGACTGACGTCACTCTCCCGGCGGAGACCGGGTGGCCGGGCGGGTCTAACCGGGGGCGGAGCTCTCCGCGATCTGCGCCCGCAGCCCGGAGACGAGAGTCTCGAGGCTGAACGACCACGCCAGGGCGGGGTCGTAACCCTCCAGCGCGTGGAACTGCGGAAACCTCTCCGGCGGCAGGTCCTCCATGACCGTCTCGGGCAGCTCGCCTCGGGCAAGCAAGCTGCGCTCAGCGCCCACCATCAGCGCGGGGAACACGGCCGCCTTCACGGCGCTGTAGGCATCGCCGGGTGAAAGCCCCGCCGCGGCGAACGCCGCCATGGCGACTTCGAACGAAGCCGCCGCGCGGGCGCCTTGCACGGGGCGGCGTGAGAGGGCGGCGAACGCTCCGGGGTGACGCGTGGCCAGCGCGCTCATCGCGGCGAAAAAGGTGCGGACCCACTCTTCCCAGTCCACCGTCGTCGTGGGGAGGTGCGCTTGATCGAGCAGAGAATCGACGATGCCGTCGGTGATCGCGTCGCGCGTCTCGACGTGGTTATAGAGCGAGGTGACGTGGACGCCTAATTCCCCGGCTATTCGCCGCAGGGTCACAGCGTCCAAGCCGTCACGATCGGCCATGGCGACCGCGCAGTCCACGATTCGCTCCCGCGTCAGTGCTGCCACCGGATGAGCATAACGCTCTTGACACGCATACCTACACTGTAGGTATGATGCACCTACACTGTAGGTTATGAGAGAAGGAGACGCGGATGTTCACATCCCAGGAGCTGGAGCAGAAGCTCGCCGAACTGATCGCTAAACACCGCGTCCCAGGCGCGCAGCTGGCCGTGTTGGACGGGAACTCCGTCACAGAGGTGGCGGCCGGTGTGCTGAGTCTGCGAACGGGCCTGCCCACGACCCCGGATTCGCTGTTCCTGCCCGGCTCGATCGGCAAGCTCTACACCGCGACGCTGATCATGATGCTGGTCGAGGAGGGTGCGCTCGACCTGGACACCCCCATCCGTACGTACCTCCCCGACTTCGAGGTGGCCGACCGGCATGCTCGCGACACCGTGACCCCGCGCGATCTGCTCACCCACACCAGCGGCTTCGACGGCGACCACTTCACCAACACCGGCCGCGGCGACGACGCGCTCGCCGCCTACGTTGCCGGGTGCGCCGGCCTGCCCCAGATCGCCGCCCCCGGTGCCATCTGGAGCTACAGCAACAGCGGCTACTCCATCCTCGGGCGGATCGTCGAAGTCCTCATGGGAACGACATTCGAGCAGGCGCTGCGCGACCGGATCTTCACGCCGCTCGGGCTGCAGCACACCGTGTCCTTCGCCGACGAGGCGATCGTCCACCCCACTTCGGTCGGGCACGTGCCCGACCAGGACGATCCCTCGACCCTGGTGGTCAGCCCGACGTGGGGGCTCTGGCGCGCCTTCGGGCCGATGGGTTCCGCCCTCGTGGCCTCGGCTGGTGACGTGCTCGCGTTCGCGCGACTGCACCTCGACGGCGGTGTCGCCCCCGACGGCACTCGGTTGCTGGACGCGGCGCTGGCGGAGAGCATGCTCGAGCAGCAGGTCGAGCTGGTGGACGATTCGGTGCTCGGACAGGGGTGGGGTCTCGGCTGGATCCTGGACCGCTGGGGGGATGTCACGGTCATCGGCCACGACGGGAACTCCATCGGGCAGAACGCCTTCATGCGCGTGGCCCCCGAGCAGCGCTTCGGGTTCTGCCTGCAGACCAACGTCGACAGTGCGCTGGGCATGTACCGCGAGCTCGCCGACTGGTTGTTCGGGCGGCGACTCGGAGTAGGTCCGCGACCTGACCCCGCAGCCCTCGACGACCAGCGAGTGACCGAGCCGGAACGATACACCGGCAGCTACGAGCGTGAGGGACTGACCTTCGAGATCTCAGCGGACGAGGAGGGCCGTCTGCGTGCTACGGTGACGCCGTCTCACGGAGTGGCGCAAGAGCAGGGCTGGCCGCCGATGATCGAGCTGCCGTTGGTGCCTGTTACCCGGGAGGACTCCTTCCTCCTCGAGCTCCCCATCGCTGACGCCGCCCTCCTCGCGGTCTTCTTCAACCCCGCCGAGGAGAACGGCCTCCCCAGCTACCTCCACTTCGGAGGACGTGCGCACCGACGCGCGAACGCGGAGGGCTAGCTGAATGAGGCCAAGGCGAACACGTTTGAGCGATAGCGCGCGCCGTTGTCGGTGACGATGCGCTCGATCGAGGTGACCCCGTGGTCCGCGAACCAGGTCTTTGCGCGTACGAGGAACCCGGCTGCGGTCACGTCCTTCTCGTCGTCGAGCGATTCGGTGTAAGCGAGGCGCGTGTGCCCATCGACAGCTGAGTGGGGTAGACGTATCCGCGCGGGGCGCCTCGCTTCTTCGTCCGCTCGACGCACGAGCCTCGGGCCTATCACGGCCGTGGATGCGCCACCCGCCGCCATCGGGGATCCGGCCGACCTTGTTGACATCGATATGCAGGTGGGCTGACGCGGCCACGAGGGACGATCGAGAAGGCCAACCTCCCCGAACTGCCGGTAACGGTTGACCACTTGGACGCGGTCGCGCGGGAGATACCCATCTCAGCGGCGACATGAGCGATCGGACGTGTGCGACACCGCTCGATCAGCCGGCGACCACCTTCGAGCGTCAACGGAGCCTTCGCGTGCGGTGGCCGACGCGCGATGGCCCGTGCACGCTCACGGTATTCAGGCTCTGCCACAGGAGGCGTACTCCTCGATCACAACACCCGACCCGAAGGAGCGGGTTTCGGTCAGAGCGAACGCGGACGGCTCGTAGGGGGCACCGCCGAACATGGAGATGCCGGAGCCGAAGACGACGGGGTGGCGTTTGATGACGAGGTGATCGATCTCCGACAGAAGCGTGCCTGCAAGCTCGCCACCACCGCAGAGCCAGACGTCCAGACCCTCTTCTCGCTTCAGGCTGCGGACCGTGGCGAGCGGATCGTCAGTGAGGATGATCGCCGGGTCGACGTCGCGTGGGTGGCGACTCGCGACGATCTGACGCAGGTGAGGGTAGGGGCTGGTGATGCCGATATCGAGGGCGGGTGTGAGTGTGTTCCACCCCATGATCACCGTGTCGAATCGCGTTTTCGGTGGTTCGATGCCCAGCGCTGCATATGCATGCGCGGGTAAGGCATCTGCGTACTCGCCGAACACCACCAACGCATGATCGCCTTCGACAAGGAACGCATCGAACCCGCCCGTCGGGTCGGCGATATACCCGTCGATGCTGACGGCGACGTAATAGATGAGCTCTCGCATGATGTCTCCAATCACGACACTTGTCGTAGTTAAACTACAACAGCAGTCGTGGTTTGGCTAGCATGGGCGACATGGCCCGCAACGACGAACGACGCTCTGCTCTCGCCGACGCCGGGATCCGTGTGCTCGCTCAGGAAGGAGCCCGCGGTCTCACCCACCGAGCTGTCGATGCCGCAGCCGGCACGCCACGCGGCACCGCGTCGAATTACTTCCCGACCCGCGACGATGTCATCTCCGCACTCGTTGACCGCATCGGAGAGCGACTCACACCCGATCCCGAGATCGTTCCTTCCCGTGGCGCTCGGTCTCCCGACCGGGCACTCTTTGCCGACTACCTGCGAGACGTCGTGCGACGACTCAGCGCTGACCCGCATGTGGCGCTTGCCCTCTTCGAGCTGCGGCTCGAGGCTGCTCGACGCCCCGCCATCGCCGAGACGCTCGGAGCGTGGCGACAGCGAGCATTCCAGGAGGATGTCGCATTCAACGACGCTTCTGGCCTGCCTGGGGGACGAACCGAGATCGCCCTGTTTCACTACGCCATCGACGGACTGATGCTCGACCACCTCACCGCGCCACTCGACACAGGATTATCTGTCGACGCCACCATTAACGAACTCGTCGACCGCATACTTCAGTAATCCCGCTCTCAGCCCTCCGAGCGCGCGCGTCAACAACCTCCTGGCCAGCAACAGCTCACACCCGGGCCGACGCGCGGCGGCCGGACCGCGGTCAGCGCAACGGGTGAATCGGGTCGGCGGCGACCACCTCGTTGCGGAGCGTCCCGAGACCCTCCACGGCAAGCTCGACGGTGTCGCCGGGAGTCAGCCACGGGTACCCCTCGGTGCCGTGGGTGCCGCGAAGCTCCAGGAGGCACCCACCGTTGGCGGTCCCGCTCCCGATCACATCACCGGCGCGCACCTCCGTGCCGCGCGACGCGTAGGACAGCATCTCGGGGAAGCTCCAGTAGATCTCCGACAGGTTGGATTCCGAGTAGACCCGCCCATTCACGGCGACGCTCATCCGCAGATCGAAGCTGCGACCACTCCGGCGGTCCGCCAGCTCATCCGGCGTGACGAGGATCGGGCCGAGGGTGGTGGCGGTGTCCTTGCCCTTGACGGGTCCCATCGACAGCCGCATCTCCTCGCGCTGGACGTCGCGGCCGCTCCAGTCGTTCATGATGCAGAACCCGGCGATGTGCGACTCCGCATCCGCCGGAGCGAGGTTGCGTCCGCCGGACCACAGCACGGCGGCGACCTCCATCTCGAAGTCGAACTCCGCCGAGCCCGGCGTCATCGACACCGCGCCCGCGCCGCCGACGGCATAGGGGTTGGAAAAGTAGAAGACCGGGCGCTCATACCACAGCGGGTCCATCTCGAGCCCCCGCCAGCGGCGGCCGGCTTTGACGTGGTCTTCGAAGGCGTAGAAATCCCGCACGGTCGGGGGGGTGCCGAAGGACTCACCGATCGGGTGGACCTCCGTATCGACGGGGATGCCACGGGTGAGGATCGCATCCGTTACTGACAGAGTGCGATCTCGCCCGGAGCCGAGCAGAGCCAGCAGCGTCTGGGGGGAGTCGCTGCGCCGCCAAGGACCGCCCTCGGCGCTGACCAGCACATAGGGGGACCCATCGATCGTCGTCTGCGCGTACCTCACATTTCCAGCGTTCCCGACTCGGGGTGGCACAGCCAATAGATGCTGCCGATCAGCCGATAGCGACCGTCGATGCAGGCGCACCCGTGTACCCATAAGAACCGCGTATCAGTGACCGGTCAATGCCTATTGGACGCCTACGCGACTGGTCGCCCACGGTGGACAGAGAGGCGTTCCGCGTGAGCGCGCACGGACCAGGAGGCGACAGTGAGTGTTTCAGCGCAGGAACCGGCTGTCGCCCTGCACGGCGATGTGATCGTCGTGACCGGTGCCGGCACGGCCGCGCACACCCCGCCAGGCCTCTGGGGGATAGGCGCGGCCGTGGCCGCCTATGCCGCGGGTGCGGGCGGGCGCATCGGTGTCCTCGACGTCGACATCGACGCGGCCCGGCGCACCGTGGCCCGAGCGGAAGAGATATACCCGGACGTCGCGGAACGGGTGATCGCCTTGCAGGCCGACGTGACAGACGATGCCGATGTGACAAGGGCGCTGGACGAACTGCGGGAGCGGTTCGCGGCGATCAGCGGGGTCGTTAACAACGTCGGCATCGGTGGCCCCCGCGGTACCACGGCGGAGGTCGACCTGGTCGCGTGGTCCACGGCCTTCGACGTCAATGTCACCTCTATGGTCCGGGTCTTGCGGGCGGCACTTCCCGACCTCATCGAGACACGCGGAAGTGTGGTGAACATCTCCTCACTCGCGGCTGTCCGCGGCGGTCACCACGCGCTGAGTTACCCCACGACCAAGGCGGCCGTGGTCGGTCTCACCCGCACCATGGCGGGGCACCACGGTCCCGACGGTGTCCGCGTCAACGCCGTGCTTCCGGGCCTGGTGTACACCCCGATGGTCGCCGACAGGGGCCTGACGGATAGTGCCCGCACGGGCAGGGCGTCGACGTCGATGCTTCGAACCGAAGGCACCGCGTGGGACATCGCGGCACCGGTGACTTTCCTGCTCTCCCGCGCAGCGTCCTGGATGACGGGGGTGGTGCTGCCGGTGGATGCGGGTTTGGGCGCACTCACCTCGAACCTGGGGGTGGCAAGAAATGACTGAGCACGACATCAGCCGCGTACTCGTCGTGGGCGGCGGGACGATGGGACGGCAGATCGCGGCGACCCTCGCGCTCGCCGGAACAGCGCACGTCGCGGTGTTCGACCAGAGCTCTCTTCAGCGAGACGACGCCAGCGCTTGGTTGGACGAGTTCATCGACGATGAGGAGGTGCGGGGGCGCATCCAGGTGGTACCCGCGTTGGACGGTCATTCCGACGTCCACCTGGTGATCGAGGCCATCAGCGAAGATGAGGCGGCCAAGCGGGCGGTTCTCACCGCGCTCTTGGAACTTGCACCGCGGGCAACCATCGCGTCGAACTCATCCTCCTTGCCGGTCGCGCGTCTCGCCGCCGACCCCGCCCGACTGGTCAACCTGCACTTTTACGTACGACCCTGGGAACGCAAGGTGGTCGAGCTGATGACCTCCGGTACCACAGCGCCGGAACGTCTCCTCGCTCTGCGGTCCTTCATGGAGGCTCTCGGCTTCCGTGTGTTCACGCTTGCTCAGCCCAGCTTCGGGTTGCTGTACAACCGCATCTGGGCGGCAGTCAAGCGTGAGTCGCTAGCGATCGTCGACGAGGGCATCGCGACCGCCGAAGAGGTGGACGAGATCTATCGCGCGCTCGAACCGCGCCCTACCCGCGGACCGTTCGAGCGGATGGACGCCGTCGGGCTGGACACCATCCTGCTCATCGAGCGTGCGTACGCCGCCGAGCGCGGCACCCCGATATCCCCCGCCCTCGAGGCCCTCGTCGACGCCGGTTCCCTCGGGGCGAAGACGGGCAGGGGCTTCTACGACCACCGACACGCTTCTCCGGAGAGGACCTCACCATGACGGTGACGCTGCCACCTGCTCAACCGCGGTTTACTTGGGACAACATCGCCGTCGGCGACGATCTGGGGCTCGTCTCCGGGCGGGTCTCGGAGTCGCATGTGCGGGCGCACGCCTTCGCGATTGATGAGAGTGCCGCCCGCTATCTGGATCGCGAGGATGGGAACCGTCTCGTTCCGTCCACCCTGTTCATCAACGATCTGCTCAAGCTCTTCCTCCTGGGGTACGACTGCACACCGCCGATGGTCGGGGGGCTGCACACCCGCGCCGTCATCGACATCGTCCGGCCGGTCGCCGTCGACGAGGAGGTCACGGTGACGGGCAGCCATGTCGCGAAGTACATCCGCCGCGGCCGCCGGTATCGGTCGTGCCGCAGCGCGGTCACCGGCAGCGACGGCGTTGAGGCCATCCGGATGCTCGCCACGGAGACCGTCGGATTCGACGTACTGTCCGAGCAGGACTCGGGCGAGATGCCAGAGAACTGGGCTGCGGATCTCCCCCGCGTGACCACCGAGGTCGGACCGGACGACGCCCCGTACGTGCCCGGAGCTGAGCCGCGGGCGGGGGATGTGATCCGGTCTTCACCGCGGAGCGTCTCCTACGAGCAGAGCATCGTCTTCTCCGGCTTCCCGTTCTCCTGGGCGCAGCCGACCCCGCAACCGTTGCGCCGAGGAATCCACACCGAGCCGGCCATCGCGGAAGCGGCGGGATACCCCGCGCCCGTCGCGCAGGGCCTGATGTCCGCCTCCCACATCATCTCGACCGTGCTGGAGGATCTCGGCGACAGCGCGCCCGGCGCATCGAGCTTCTCGTTCTCGTTCATCGCCCCGGTCCTCGTGGGCAGCACGCTGACCGCCGTCGCGGTCATCGACGAGGTCACCGCCGAAGCCGTCCACCTGCATGCCTTCGCGAAAGACGAACAGGAACGGATCGTCACCGTCGGGCACGCCCGGGTTCAGCGATGAGCGCCGGTCCACTCAGCGGTGTTCGGGTGATCGACATGTCGCGGTGGATCGCCGGGCCGCACGCCGCGCTGATCCTCGGAGACCTCGGCGCCGACGTCGTCAAGGTGGAGAGCCCCGGGGGAGACCCCTCGCGCCTGTCCGGACCGCACGTCCACGGTGAGTCCACGTACTTCATGGCCCTGAACCGAAGCAAACGCGGCGTTGTGGTTGACACCAGGTCTGAGGCGGGGATCGCCCTGCTCATCCGGCTGCTCACGCAGGCGGACATCCTCATCGAGAACTTCCGGCCGGGCACCCTGGCGGCGATGGGGCTCGGGGCGGAACGACTCGCCGAGATCAACCCTCGCCTCGTGACCGTATCGGTGTCGGGATACGGCCAGACCGGTCCGCAGGCCGGCGACGGCTGCTTCGACTCCGTGGCCCAGGCGGTGAGCGGGCTGCAGTCCGTGACAGGAGCGCCGGGGGAGGCGCCCTCGCGCGCGGGCTTCTACGTGGCCGATTATGCGGCCGCTCTGCACGCCGCGCTCGGCGCCGTCGTCGCGCTCTTCGCACGGACGCGCACTGACCGTGGCCAGGCGATCGACATCTCTCTCGTAGAGAGCCTGCTGTCGATGTCGGCCACCTTCGTTCCGGGGTATACCGCGGCCGGCGTCGAACCGACGAGGCAGGGGAACCGCAGCATCCACGCGGCCCCCGCAGATGTCTTCGAGACTGCGGATGGGTTCGTGCAGCTCAGCGCATCGACCAACGCGCTCTTCGTCGCTCTCGCCACGGCCATGGGACGACCAGAAATGCTCAGCGATCCACGGTTCGCGACGAACGCCCTGCGCCTTGAGAACGTCGGCAGCCTGACGGACGAGATCCGTCGATGGACTCGGGCCCAGACGTCTGAGGAACTCGTCGCCGCGCTCCGCGAGGCGCGGGTGCCGGCCGGCAAGGTCCAGACCGTGGCCGATGTGGTGCGCAATCCGCAACTGCGTGCGCGTGAGTACTTCGTCGAGATCGATCATCCCGTCGCCGGTCCCGTTGAATTCGCCGGTCCCGTCCTCCGGATGGCCGGCGCGCCCGCGTCGGGGCTGCGTCCGTCGCCGGGGCTCGGCGAGCACACCGGCGACGTGCTCACGGAGTGGCTCGAACTCGGCGAGGATGAGAGGGAACAGCTCCAAACCCGAGGAGCGTTCGGCTAACGCCGAGGCCCGATCACCTTGGCCCCCAGACGGTGCCCACACCCGTTGATAGACGCTGGCTATGACAGGCGAGCAGCCCGGTATTGGACGGCGATCTCGCCGGACAACAGCATGGAAAGACAAGCTTCGGCATCTTTCATTGAGGAGAGAAATGCACATCAAAGGTCGGATTCTGCAAGCGATCGGCGCTGTCACAGCGCTCGGGCTCGCGTTGACGGGTTGCGCCGCGGGCGCGGGCACGGGCGGTGGTGGAGACACGGCCGAGAGCGACACGATCACCATCGGCGCGCTGCTGCCGCTCTCGGGTGCGGCCGCGAACTACGGACCGGTCTACCAGGGCGGCATCGAGGCGTACGTGGAGCATGTCAACGAGTCGGGCGGCATCGGCGGCAAGCAGGTCGAGCTGAAGGTGTACGACAACGGCTACGACCCGGCGAAGTCGCTCGCAGCAGCCCGCAAGGCGGTCACCGAGGACGACGTCTTCGCTTTCGTGTCGACGCCGGGTACCCCCGTGAACGACGCCGTCGCGCGGTACCTCGACGAGCAGGGTGTGCCGAACCTCTGGATCGTCACCGGCGCCCCCCAGTTCAATGACCCGGACACTTATCCCCTGATCTTCCCCTTCCAGCTGTCCTACAGCACGGAGCCGGAGCTGATCTGGAACTACCTTCAAGAGTCGCACCCCGACGCGAAGATCGGCGTGCTCTACCAGAACGACGACTTCGGCAAGAGCTTCCAAGGCGTCTTCAACGAACTCGCCGGCAGCTCCATCGTCGCCGAGCAGCCCTATGAGAGCTCGGACTCGGACGTCTCCAGCCAGATTTCCGCGTTGAAAGCGTCCGGCGCCGACGTCGTCGTCTCATTCGTGCTCGCCAAGTTCGGCATCCTCGCGATGCGGGCGATGAACGACACCGGCTGGGATGCCCCGCTCGTCATCAGTTCGAATGCGAACGACCCCGCGGTCCTCTCCGAGGCCGGTGCGGACGCCCTGGAGGGCGTGATCGCCGGCTCCAGCTTCCCCTCGATCGACAGCGACGAGGAGTCTGTGCTGGAGTACCGAGAGCTCATGGAGAAGTACTCCCCGTCCACACCCGTGGGCACCAGCTCGATGCAGACCTTCGCTGCCACGAAGCTCTTCATGATCGCTCTGGAGGCGGCAGGAGAAAACCCCACACGTGAGGCCCTGGTCGAGGCAGCGCAGAACCTGAAGGACGTGCAGGGTCTCCCGGTCATCGGTGAGGTGACGGTAACGGCTGAGGATCACGACGCGATCAGCTGCATGGCGATGACGCAGTACACGGCGGATCTGACGTTCGAGTTCATCTCCGACCCGATCTGCGCCGGCTGAGCACGTGCGGGGTACGAATTCCATGACCACTCGCAAGGTACACACGGTGCTTGGTGACGTCGAGCTCGACAGGCTCGGCTGGGTTCTCCCGCATGAGCACGTCGTGACCTCGAGCGCGGGCATCTGGGATTCGTACCCCGAGCTCATCGGCGATCAGGCGCGGCTGGAGACAGACTCCGTCTCCGCGCTCACCGCCCTGCTGGGCACTCGCTTCCGCACCATTGTCGATCTCACGACCCACGATCTGGGCCGGAACGTCGAGTTCGTGCGTCGTGTCTCCATGCAGAGCGGGATCAACGTCGTGGTGGCCACCGGATGCTGGATGGATGCGCCCCGGTCGTTCTATCGACGCAAGCCGGATGAGGTCGCGGCGCTGTTCGTTCGCGAGTTGACCGAGGGTATCGCCGGGACTTCGGTGCGCGCGGGCGTCATCAAGGTGGCCTCTGAAGGGCCGATCAGCGACGAATACCGCGTGATCATCGAAGCGGCGGGCATTGCCAGCCGACTGACGGGCGCCCCGGTCTACACGCATTCCGCCTCCGCGACGCGGGACGGTCTCGGACAGCTGGATCTTCTCGTCGCAGCCGGAGCGGATCCCGCCCGGATCTGCATCGGGCACAGTAACGACACCGTCGACCTCGGTTATGTCTCGGAGCTCGCCGGGCGCGGTGCATTCGTGGGCTTCGACCGATTCCCCGGCGACCACGGGGCCGATCTCCAGGCCCGGATCGATCTCCTCGTCGCGGCGGTGGACGAGGGCCTGGCCGACCACCTCCTGCTCTCCCACGACTGGGCGGTGGAGTTCTCGCACAGCATCCCGCCGCGTTCCGGGTGGGGGCGCAATAGCGACGGTTATCGCCTCATCCCCGATGTCGTCCTCCCCGGGGCCGCAGACGCGGGCATCGGCGAACTCGACGTCCAGACCATCTGCCGCGACAATCCGCGCCGATTCCTCGCTGGGGAGGCCTCATGACCGCCGACGTCCTTCTCGAAGCCCGCGGGGTGAGTATCGCTTTCGGCGGAGTCAAAGCCCTCAGCGACGTCTCGCTCAAGATCGAGCGCGGCGACGCATACGGCCTCATCGGCCCCAACGGCGCCGGTAAGACCACGCTCGTCAACTGCGTCTCACGCACGTTCTCCCACAACACCGGCTCGATCTCCCTGCGCGGCGAGTCCATCGACCGCAGCAAGCCCGAGCAGCTGGCCGCGATGGGCATGGCACGCACGTTCCAGCACGTGCATCTGTTCACCGAGCTCACCGTGCTCGAGAACGTGCTCGTCGGCGCGCACCACACCGGCACTGTCGGAATGCTCGCCTACGCGTTGCGCCTCCCTCGTGCCCGGATGGAGACGCGCAGCCGTCGCGAGGCCGCCATGGCCACCTTGGACGCGCTCGATCTCGCCGATCTCGCAGACCGCCGGGTGGACACGCTGCCGTTCCCGCAGCAACGCCGTGTCGACATCGCCCGGGCGCTGGCGTCCGATCCCCAGCTGCTGCTCCTCGACGAACCTGCCGCGGGCCTCAACGACGCGGAGGCCGGGGAACTCGCCGACGTCATCGCCCAGCTGCACCGCGAGGGTGGCGTGCACTCCTTCCTGCTCATCGAGCACCACGTCGACATGGTCATGCGCCTGTGCTCGAAGATCGCCGTGCTCGACTTCGGGCGCAAGATCGCGGACGGCACGCCGGCGGAGGTGCGCGAGAACCGCGCCGTCTTGGAGGCCTATCTCGGCGCGGCTGCCGAGGACGGAGAAGCCGCATGAGCTCGTCGTCACTCATCATCGAACACCTCGCCGTTTCCTACGGGCCGGTCAGGGCCGTGGAAGACCTGTCGCTCGAAGCGCACGAGGGCGAGATCACCGCTCTCGTCGGATCGAACGGCGCCGGCAAGTCCACGCTGCTGAGGGCCATCACCGGCCTCGTGCGTGTGTCGTCCGGCTCGATCAGCTACGCCGGCGAGCGCATCGAGAATCAGCGGGCCGCGCGAGCGGTCCGCCGAGGCCTCGGGCATGTCCCCGAGGGGCGCCAGGTCTTCGGGGATCTCACCGTCCTGGAGAACCTGCACCTCGGCGCCTACCGCTTCCGCGGGAGAGGGGCGAGGATGCCCGACATCCTGCGCATGTACGAGCTGTTCCCCCGCCTGGAGGAGCGCCGCACTCAGCGGGCCGGAACCCTCTCCGGAGGTGAACAGCAGATGCTCGTCATCGCCCGGGCGCTCATCGGGCGCCCGAAGATGCTCCTGCTCGACGAACCGTCGTTGGGACTCGCGCCGATGATGGCTGCACAAATCCTGGACGCCCTCGTCGCGTTGAACCGCTCGGAAGGACTCGCAGTGCTGATGACCGAGCAGAACGTGGCGGCGGCGCTGCGGATCGCCGATCGCGGGTACGTGCTTTCCTCGGGCCGTGTCGTCATGGAGGGGACGGGCGCGGCGCTGGCCAGCGACCCTGTCGTTCGCGAGCACTATCTCGGCTCCCTGAGTAAGCAGGAGGAGTCATGATCGAGCAGATCATCATCGGCATCGCCAACGGCTCGGTTTATGCGGCGCTCGGGCTCGCCCTGGTGCTGATCTACCGGGCGACCGGCGTTGTGAACTTCGCACAGGGGGAGATGGCGACGCTCACGGCGTACATCACCTACACGCTGATCCTCGCCGGTGTGCCGTGGCCGCTGGCAGTCGTGCTGGCGCTCGTGGCATCGGCCGCGCTCGGAGCCGGGATCTTCACGTTCCTGGTCCGTCCGATCCGGGGGCGGGCGAAGCACACCAATATCGCCATCCTCACCCTCGCCCTCTTCACCTTTCTCGCGAGCGTGACACTGAGCACCTGGACGGGCATCCCGAAGGCCTTCCCCCCGATCTTCGGAACGGAGGTGCTGGACATCGGTGGCGCGCGCATCAGCAGCACCGTCATCGTCGTCCTGATCATCGCGATCGTGACGATGGTGCTCGTCACCCTGTTCTTCCGCTTCACCAAGCTCGGACTCGGTCTGCAGGGCGCTACGTCCAACGAGACCGCCGCCCGCATCGTGGGCATCGAACCGAACAGGGCCTACATGGCGGGCTGGGCGCTGGCTGCAGCGGTGGGCGGCGTCGCCGGCATCCTCTCGGCGAATATGCTGCTGCTCGAGCCGACCATGATGGTCATGCCCATGATCCTCGCCTTCGCGGCCATGGCCGTCGGCGGCCTGTCCAGTCCGCTCGGAGCGGTGCTCGGCGGCCTGATCCTCGGCTTGGCCCAGAGCCTCCTCGGAACCTACGTGGACGGGGCCGCCGCGCTGCGCACGCCGATCGCGTTCCTTCTCCTGGTCCTTGTTCTGCTCGTCCGCCCGCAGGGGTTCTTCGGGCGCGGAAAGGTTGTCCGACCGTGAGTACCTCTCTCGCACGCCGCGTCGCAACAGTTCCGGCATGGTTCTTCCTCGGCCTGGCCGCGTGCATCGCGGCCCTGACCCCCTTCGTCTTTCCCGGCATCATCAGCGTGGACAATGCCACGATCGCGATCGCTCTCGGCGTGATCGCGATCAGCCAGTACTTCATCACCGGCCTTTCCGGGCAGATGTCCCTGGGCCAGGGTGCGCTCGCGGCGATCGGCGCCTACGGCTTCGCCGTCGCCTTCACACTCGGGGTTCCCTGGCTGTTCGCTTTGGTGATCGGTGCGATCGTGGCCGCCGTCGCCGGGACGATCATCGGGCTGGTCGCCCTGCGCCTGCAGGAACTGTACTTGGCCATGGTCACCCTCGCCCTCGTGGTCGCCCTTCCCCCGCTGATCAAGCTCGACGGGATCAGCGACCTCACCGGAGGCGCCAACGGCCTGATCCTCGATGCGCCGATGATCCCGGGGGCCGATCTCGTCGGGCGCTCCGTCGCACAATACGCAGTGGTGCTGATCGTTCTCGTGCTGGTTGTACTCTGCGTGGGCGCTATCGCACGGTCCCGCCACGGCCTGGCCATCCGTGCCCTGGAATTCAGCGACGTCTCGGCCCGCGCGAGCGGCGTTCCGCTCTTTCGCTACCGGATGTCGTCTTTCCTGCTGGCCGCGTTCGTCGCGGGTCTGGGCGGGGGTCTGTACGCCATGGTGCTCGGGATCGTCACCCCGGATTCCTTCTCCCTCGCGTTCTCCCTGCAGTTCCTCATGATGATCGTCCTCGGCGGGATGCGCCGGCTCAGCGGCGCCGTCATCGGTGCGGTGCTGGTGTGGTGGCTGCACATCAACCTGGAGGGATTTGCGATCCCACTCGGTAACTCCTCGTTCGACGTCCTGCCGGGTGCCGTCTTCGCGCTCGCCGTGATCGTCGTCGTGCTCTTCTTCCCCGAGGGGATCGCCGGCGGCGTGCCCCGTCTCTGGTCCTGGGCATCCGGGCGGCTGCGGCGCGCCCGGCCCGTCGATCAGTCTCGGGACGGCGCCGCGGATCGGGCCGAGGAGCGGGTCGTAGGCTGAGGAAGTGGAGCTACGCAGAGTTCGCTACTTCGTAGTTCTCGCCCGTGAACTGCACTTCGGGCGCGCCTCGGCGCGCCTGCACATCGCTCAGCCGGGGCTCTCCCAGCAGATCCAGGTCTTCGAGAACGAGCTTGGCGTGCGGCTGTTCGAGCGCAGTAGGCGCGGTGTGGCGTTGACGGGTGCCGGTCACGCCCTGCTCGGGGAGGCGGAGAGTTTGTTGCGCCATGCCGACGCGTTCGAGGCGACCGCCCGCGCATGGAGCAGCGGCGCCGGCGGTACGCTGCGGATCGCGCACAATCGCTCGACGCCGGAGCTCGGCGCCGCCGAGCTGCTCGCGGAGTTCCGCGAGCACCATCCGGACATGTCGATCGAGGTCGAGTCGGGATGGACTGCCCACAACTGCCAGCTGTTACGCCAGGGCGACGCGGACGCGGTTTTCGTTCGCCTTCCGCTGATGGACTCGAAGGGCATCGACTATGTGCCGCTCGGGACGAGCGAGCTGGTCGCCGCACTGCCTGCCGGACACCCCCTCGTCGGTCAGGAGCGGATCGAGCGCGAGTCGCTTCGCGGGGAGCGCATCGTGATGTGGCCGCGGCGACAGTCCCCGGGGTATTACGACGCGCTCGTCGGGCTGATCTGGGGTGACGAGGGTCCGACAGTCGTTGTGGAGGAAGCCGATGCCGCGTACGTGCTCGGGGCGGTACGCGCCGGTGCCGGCGTCGGGGTGCTAGATCGTGCCCGGGCCGAGATGCTGTGCCCTCCCGGTGTCGTGATCCGTGGGTTCGCAGACCCGATGCCGCGTGTCGGCTATGGCGTGGCGTGGATCGAGACCGCGCATATGGCGCCGTCCGTGGAACGGTTCATCGCCTTCGCGAAGACCTGGGTGAGCCGCGACGACTTCGATAACGGAGCCTGATCCGTCCAGAGGCAACGTGTATTGGCCCGCGACTCGCGTTCGGCGAAGACTTCGGGATATGACCCGAACTGTCGCCATCGCCCTGGCCGAAGGACTGCGCCGTCACGGAATCGAGCAGATCTTCGGGCAGAGCCTGCCCAGCCTGCTGATCCTGGAGGCGGAACGACGGGGCATCCGTCAGGTCGCGTACCGCACGGAGAACGCCGGGGGTGCGATGGCGGACGCTGCGGCGCGCATCAGTCGGCGAATCGGCGTGGTGACGGCGCAGAACGGCCCCGCTGCGACGCTGCTCGTTCCTCCCCTGGCGGAGGCTTTCAAGGCCTCCATCCCGGTGCTCGCCCTGGTTCAAGAGGTCACCGCGGACCGGCAGGATCGCAATGCCTTTCAGGAGCTGGACCATCACAGGCTCTTCGACGGCGTCACGAAGTGGTGCCGTCGGCTGCCCTCCGCAGAGCGTGCGGAGGACTTCCTGGATATGGCGATCACGCAGGCGACCACAGGGCGGCCTGGACCGGTCGTCCTGCTGCTGCCGAAGGACATCCTGGCGGCCGAGGCGGGGGAGCCCGCGCGCAGCGCACAGCTGGGCGGGTTTCCCCTGGACCGCGTGGGGCCGGATCCGCGGCGGGTCGACGAGGCGGCCGCGCTGCTCGCGTCCGCCGAGCGCCCGGTGGTGATCGCGGGGGGAGGTGTGCACCTGTCCGGCGCGGCCTCCGCACTCGGTCGGCTCCAGGAGGAGCTGTCCCTGGCGGTGGGGACCACGAACATGGGCAAGGGCGCTGTCGACGAGACGCATCCGCTCTCGCTCGGGGTGATCGGGAACGCGATGTCCGCCGATGCTCCGAACCACCGCCTGCGCCACCTCGTCCACGGCGCCGACGTCGCGGTGCTCGTGGGAACGCGGACGAATGAGAACGGCACGGATGCGTGGACGCTGTTCTCGAAGGACACCACGTTCATCCACCTCGACATCGATGGCACGGAGGTGGGGCGCAACTACGAGGCCCTCCGGCTCGTGGGCGATGCGCGTCTGGGGCTCGAAGCCCTGACGGCGGCGGTGGGCGAGGAGCAGCGCCGGCGTCGAAGAGACCGGCGTCCGGCGGTGGAGGCGGAGATCTCGGCCTCGCGGACGCAGGGCCGTGCCGCCGCCGCCGCGGTCCGATCCGTCGGTGCGGCCATCGACCCGCGACACGTGATGTCTGCGCTGGACGACCTTCTTCCTGCGGAGTCGATCGTGGTGGCGGACGCAAGTTTCTCAACCCTCTGGGTGACCGGCTTCCTCCGCGCCCGCGTCGGGGGACAGCGCTTCCTCACGCCCCGGGGCCTCGCAGGCCTGGGATGGGGCCTGCCGATGGCGCTGGGGGCGAAGGTTGCGCGTCCTGGTCACGCGGTGGTCTGCGTGACCGGAGACGGCGGGTTCGGCCACGTGTGGAGCGAGCTGGAGACGGCGGTCCGGGAGCGCATCAATGTGACGGTCATCGTCCTGAACAACTCGATTCTCGGCTTCCAGAAGCACTCCGAGCTCGAGCAGTTCGGAGAGCACACGTCCGCAATCCGGTTCGCACCGGTCGATCACACCGGAATCGCCGCCGCGGTGGGGATGCGACACTGGCGCGTGGGAGAGGCGGCGCAGCTGGCCGACGCGCTCGACGCGGCGCTGCGCACCGAGGCCCCGACACTCGTCGAAGTCCTCGTCGACGAAGAAGCCCGTCCGCCGATCACCGCGTGGCAGTTGACGGAGTGAGGCGGATTCGCGGGTCCGCGTTCTGCTACCGCTCGGCGCGGTCGCTTCCAAGGATCGCGCGCCCGCGCACTCCGTCGGCCAGGAGCGCGGCCAGCTGAGTGCGCGAATGCACGCCGAGCTTCCGGTAGACCGACGACAGCTGCGACTCCACGGTGCGGATGCTGGTGAACGACGATGAAGCGATCTGGCGGGAGGACGCACCCGCGGCGGCGGCCTGCGCGACCTCCCGTTCGCGGGTCGTCAGCATCGCCAGCCGACCCTCGGAGGAGACTGCGGAGAGGGCGGCTGCCACCAGCCTCCCGATGGCGATGTCTCCGGTGCGTCGCACGATCAAGTCCGCACGGTCCAGTGCCCGGCGGGCCGGGCCTGCTTGACCGGCCGCGGTATAGGCGCGCCCCAGTGCGAGGAGTGTCAGCGCGTGCTGGTCGGGGAAGCCCGCACCGGCAAGGACCGCCACCGCCCCCTCCAGGCGCGCCACCGACGATTCGACCAACCCGCGTATGTGTTGCACGAGGCCCGTGAGGAGCGGACGCCCGTTCTTGGCGATCTCTTCGAGTCGGTCGGCGATCTTGACCGCCTCGTCGCTGAGGCCGCACTCGACCGCCGCGCGAGCCAGATCGAAGTCGATCCACAAACGTCTGCCGGGCTCGTGCAGGCCGAGTCCTTCGGCCATCTCCCTGGCACGGGCGAGTTGCACGTACGCCTCGCGCCAGTCTTCGCGGACAGCGGCGGCGAGCCCGGTGAGCGCCGCACGCGAGAACTCACCGGCTGCTTCCGAACCTTGCAGGGTGGGCTCCAGCAGTACCGCCTGCAGCGTCTCCTCGTCGCCGGTGCGGATGGCGAGCAGCCCGCGGGCCCGGGCCTCGGCGGGAAACATCGATGCGGCGCCCGCATCCGCACGTGCCGCATCGTCGAGCGCACGGCGGGCGGTGTCGAGTCGGCCCGCGTAGATGTCGACGGTGGCAAGGTGGGTGCGGAAGACCCGCTCGATGAACGGCTGACCATCGTCGTGAGCGCTGCGCACCAGGGCGCGCAGCGCCGTACGCGACTCATCGAGCTTTCCCACCTGGTAGGAGAAGAAACCGCGTTGTGCGAGCGCGCTGTCCACGAGCGCGGTCAGCTCCAGATGTGACTCCTGAGCCGCCATGCGGTCCAGGAGTGTCTCGTCGAGCCCACGGCCCAGATCGAGTTCGGCCATCAACAGCGCCGCCAGCGCGCGGTGCCGTGACACCGGAGCGTCGTCATCGAGCCGGCCCAGCGCCGCTCGCGCGAGCGTGGCGCGCTGCTCCGGGTCGAGGGCGGCCTCGGCGCGGTAGGTGTCCAGGATGCCGCGCGCGGCGTCGTTCTCGGTCGCCTCGGCGATCGCATCGAAAACGCGACGTGCCTCGAACTCGCCGGCATCCACGCTCACCGCCATGAGCAGCGTCGGCAGAGCGCGGTCAAGAAGTGCCGCCGGGAGCTGCGCGGGGCGGCTGCGCTGGATGAGGGCTGCGGCTTCGGCGTGCTGGGATGCCCGGAGGTAGTGCTCCGCCCGGGAGATCATCGCGGCGAGATCCTCGCTGCGTCCGTCCGGGCACATCGCGATCAAGTCTACGAGCGCCAGAGGGGACCGGCTCGGGAATACGTCACCCTGTGGAAAGGCCTCGTCACCCCCAGCGCAGCGTGCCCATGTGGGCGTCGAACAACTCCACCAGGACGTCGGCGAGAGGGCCGTCGGCGTGTCCGTCGCCGATGGTGACGAACGAGAACACGAGCCACGCGCCCGCGGTGTCGGGGGCAGCGATCGTGTACGTCACGCGCCGCCCCGCGTGGGTGGCGAGGACGTCGGCCCCCGGCTCAGGGCGCTCGATGTCCTCCTCGCGCAGCGCCGGCTGTCCGTCGACGTCCACCCTCGCGACGGCTGCGCCGCTGTCTGCGGCTAGCGACGCGATCACCTCGTCGGGTGTGACGGTTCCCGCCTCCGGGTCGCGCCACTCCGAGACCGTGTAGGAGGCGGGCATGGCGAGGTCGCCCATCCGCTGGGTCGGCAGGCACAGCATCCCCGCGCCGGCCGATCGTGCACGGTCGACGAGCCGGCCGAGATGTTTGCGCAGCTCGCCCCGGAACGGCGTCGCCGAGTCGCGCGGCACGTCGTCGGGCACCGCATCGTGGGCGAGTTCGTCCAGTCGTCGATCCAACTCGGCCGCGTCGGCGGCCTGCAGCGGCAGGTTCTCCCACCCGGGGATCTGGACGATGTCGTATGCGGTCATGGGGTTCCTTCCGGGCGGACTTCCCACAGGAGGTCCAGCATGTCGGAGTACAGCGCGTCCGCGTTCTCGATGTGCACGTCACGAGCCGAGACGGCGATATCGAGATTCCAGGCGCGACGGACGAGATCGATACGGGCGTGCAGGGCGCCGTCTCGTCCGGCGGGGAAGGAGACGATCGACACCCCGTCAGCCAGCAGGTCGGGCAGGGTCTGCACTACCGGGCGACCGAGCGGCCCCGGCGTTCGAGCGCCGTACCGTTCGAGCAGATAGTCGGGATTGGCGCTTTCGGGCGGGCGCGCGGTGACGAAGGCAGTCTGCTCTCCACGGGGAAGGGCCGTGGCGACGAATTCCCCCTCGCGCTCACCGGTGCGCCACGTCGCCGGAATGCGGTGCACCCGCACCCTCTCGATGGCCCCGTGCGTGCTCATGGTGCTCCCTCCGTGGCGAGTGCGGTCAAGGCGACGCGCACAACGCGCCAGCGGCTCCCGTCGCCGGTGGGATCGAGCGTGCCCTCGTCGGGCTCCGCGGGCGGCGCGCCGACGGGGAGCGCTACCCCCGGGAGCCCGCGTTCGCGTCGCGCGGCGACGTCGCGGGCGATCTGCACGAGTGCGGCCCCGTCGGCATCCGGCCAGCCCGACAGGCGCGCGACGCGGGCTCCGGGGAGAGCGCCGATTCCGAACAGCGCACCGACGAGCGCTCCTGTCGCACCCGGCGCGATCCTCATGGCGGACGAGAGGGGGTCGAGAGCCGCCTCCGTGACGTCTTGCGGACTCGCAGCGGGGGGCGCGCTTGCGGTCTGCACCGCGTCCGCGACCGCGCGTAGTGACGTCAATGTGAACTCCTCACGCAGGCGGCGGGCGACATCGAACGATTCGGCGTTCATGAGCGCTGCCACCGTCTCCGTCCATAGGAGGTGCTCCGGTTCGGCAGAGAGCGGGCTGCCCAGGACGGCCAGCACCGCGCGCAGCGCACTTTCCTGCTCGTCTCGCGTGTCGCGATGGTGGGCGAGGGCCACGATGGCGCACGCCGCGAGCAGAGCGTCCGCCGAGACCGCGTCGCCGAGTTCGCCACCCGGCGCCGTCGCACGGCGATCCCGGAGGTTGCGCCGGAGGAGGTCGATCGCCCGTGGGTCGTCCAGAGGCAGACCCGTCGCGGCCGCGTCCGCCACGCACAGGGCGATCTCGGTCGTCGCCGACCACTCGTCAGCGAGAGCCAGCCCGATCAGCAGTCCCGCGGCACGGAGGATCGTGTCGTCCTGGTCCATGTCAGCTCCCGCCCACTCCGCCGGCAACACCATCGGGCGTTCGAAGGATGACCTCCTGGATGTTGATCTCGCCGCCGCGCCCGTCAGGCACCGGGGGTCCGTTCCGCACGTCGACCACTTCGAACGGCGTGCCCCTGTCGAAAAGCACTTCGTGCTCGCCCGCGGTCGTCAGCGGTTTGACATCGCGCCCGGTTCCTCGGCTCTCGAACTGGAATACGGTCCCGACCCCACTCATGTTCCTGCCGTTAAGCTCACCGCCGGTCACGACGAACGACTCGGCTTCACCTCGTGAGAGCGACGTCGAGACGAACCCGGGGTCCACGAAGGTCTCTCCCGGTTTCAGCCTGCTCGCGAGGTCGACATTCACGCCACGGTAGGTCACGGCTTCGTCGAGCGGAGGAAGCTTGCGCAACTCCGCCGACACGAGTGCCGCCTCTCCATCTCGGGCGGGATTGGGCGGACCGTCGAGTCCCCGCAGATACCGATTCATCGGGGTCGCTCCGCCGCCCAGGTACTTGTGCATCGCGGTGGCCTCGGGGCTGAGGATCTCGTCGGGATCCAACTTGTCCAGGTCGGGCGGAAGCTCTTCCGTGGGCTTGTCCCGCTTCTTCGGACGCCATCGTCCCGCGCTCTGGGGGAGAGGCGCTGGGGTCGGGCTGGGTGTCGCGGGCCGCGGGGTGGGTGTCGCGTCGGGGGTGGCGGGGCGCGGCGTGGGTGTCGCGTCGGGGGTGGCGGGGCGCGGCGTGGGTGTCGCGTCGGGGGTGGCGGGCCGCGGCGTGGGTGTCGCGTCAGGGGTGGCGGGGCGCGGCGTGGGTGTCGCGTCAGGGGTGGCGGGGCGCGGCGTGGGTGTCGCGTCAGGGGTGGCGGGGCGCGGCGTAGGTGTCGCGTCAGGGGTGGCGGGCCGGGGCGTGGGTGTCGCGTCAGGCGTTGCGGGCCGGGGCGTGGGTGTCGGGGGTCGCACCCCCGGACGGTTACGCAGAGAAGCCATCGTCGCGCGGAAGCCGGACTTCAGAGACGGGCCGAACAGCTTCGCGGCTCCGAGGGTGAGCACTCCGGCGATGGCGATTCCGAGGTCGACCCACGAGCCTTCTCCCAGGGCCATCAGCGCCACCTCGGCGACGAGTGCGACGGCGCCGATGATCGCTCCGGCCAGGAGGAGCGGGCCCACCCCGGGGATGATCAGCGCCAGGACGGCCAGTGCCATCCCGATGTAGGTCAGTACCTGGATGAAAATCTTCAAGAACTTCTTGAAGGCGGCGACGAAGCGGTCGACCCAGCTGTCGGTCAAACCGTCACCGAAGCCGGAGCGTATGATTCGGGCAGCCGCGGCGCCGGCCTCGTCGAATCGGGCCAACGCATCGTTCAGTTTCGCCTTCGCCGCCGCCACGCGCGACGCCGCAGCATCCACCGCGGCTGTCCGATCGGTGTTCGCCTGCGTCTGCTCCGGTGTGAGCTCGGCGCCGGGTTGCGGCAGGGCTTCGGGGAGCGACTCCGCCTGGCGCGCGGCGCCGCTCGCGTCGATGGCGTCGTCGAGCGCTGCGCTGGAGCCGGTGAGAGCGGCATCCACCTCCGGGCGGAACTGCGTCAGGGCCCCGACGACCGCTTCGTACCGACCGACCACCTGGGTCAGGTCTTTCGACACCTGCTCGGCGGAGCCGCGTAACTCGTCGGCGTATGCGCCGCGGAGCGACTCGCCGGATGCGATCCGCGAGAGACGATCGCCCTGCACCCGCATGGCCTCCGCGAGGGAGCGGAAGTGCGAGACACGCTCATCGATCGCGACGACATCCGCGACCACCGGGTCGCCATCCAGCCCGAGCAGGTCCCACGGTCCTGGACGTTCAGCCATGGGCCACCTCCGTCTCGATGCTCTCGGCGAGTTGCTTGTCGGCCTCGCTCCAGGTGTTGCACGCCTCCTCGACGCGGTCGCTGAATTTCCCGAGCCGCTCCAGGATCTTGTCCCGGTGCACACGCCAGTTGTCGGCGAACTCGTCCATGGCGCGGCTCACGTCGCGCTGCCCCCAGATCGCTGCCTTGTCGTCGGCATTGCGGGCGGCGTTCGTGAACTCGTCGCGGATCGACTTGAGGTCGCGGTTGGTGTCGTCGAGGGTGTCATCGACGATGAGATTGGCCATCGTGGTGCCTTTCTACGAGTCGGAGATGTTCAGTCCAGAAGCCGGGGGATCTGCACGGTCTGGAGGGTCCCGCCCCCCAGGTGCACCACGGCGCGACCGGCAGCGATCGGTGCCGTGGTGAGGGAGCGGGGGAGGCGCACGCCCAGTAGGTCTCCGTCGAGGACGGTCCGTGGGCTCAGCAGCGCCCCACGCTGGTTGTTGCGAATGTCGACCTGCCAGCCGGTGAAGCCACTGCCGACCTCCGCCGCGCTGCCGCCGAGGATGACGCCGCGGTCCCCGCCGGCGGCTTCGCGGATCCACGTGCGCAGGAAGTCTTTGGCCGGCATGTCGCGGGTGTCCTCACCATCGTCGACGATGAGGACGACCGGGCGCTCGCCGGGGGCGAGGGCCTGGGCGAGCTCGGCCTCTGCGACGTCGGCGTGCTCGAAGATCCGGCGCACGCCGGGCATGTGCGCGAACATCGCCGGAAGCGGGGAGCGGCGGGGAGTCAGCAGGACGACATCGGAGCCGCCGTCCAGCAGGGAACGCGTCATCACCGCCAAGACGTTGCTGCGCCCCGAGCGCGGAGGTCCTGCGACCAGGAAGGTCGGTGCGCCGCCTCCCAGGTCGGGGCCGACGGCGGCGAGATCGTCTCCACCGACGCCCACCATCGCCCACAGCGCCGTGTGCCCCGTGCCCGAGCGCGGATACGAGGTCGCCTCCTCCCAGGTGAGGGAACTGGGTAGCAGATCGATCCGCAACGGCTGTGAGGTGCGCGGCACGTCCCGGTCGCGGGCGCGTGCCGCCATGGCGATCTCGGTGAGCGCCACCGCCTGCGCCGTCGCGCTCACGTCGGCCGCGAGCAGCGCGACGTGCGCCTCACGGCCGGAGCCCGCCCGGATCATCCGGCCTTCCGGCATGGACTCCGGAATGACACGAGGACTGACCCCGCCCAGACTGTAGTCCGTGCGGTCAGCCAGGCGCAGCATCCACTTGTCCTCCGTCAGCACGCTGATGCGACCCGACAGCAGCGAGCGGTCACCGGCGAGGACCACATGCAGGCCGGCGCCGGCGCCTTCGCGCAGGAACCCGAGCACCGTCTCCACGAGAGCCCCGGCGTCGGCGTCGCCGAAGGTGCTCACGAAGCTCTCCCACCGGTCGACGAGCAGAACGAGATGCGGGAGGCGATCGGGCAGCTCGGCCTGTGCCCTCTGCTCACCGACGTCGGCGACGCCGAGCCGCCCCAGCAGCTCCTGGCGGCGGGTGAGCTCGGCCTGCAGCCTGTCGAACAGGCGCGTGATGCGCTCCCGCTCGGACCGTTGCACAACGGCGCCGGTGTGCGGCAGGCGGCTGAGGGGGAGGAGGGCGCCGTTTCCCATGTCGACGCCGAACAGGTGCACGTCGGCGCTGGAGATCCGCGCGGCGATGCCTCCCGCGATCGAGCGCAGCGCCTGGGACCGGCCGCTGCGCGCGGACCCGGCGAGAAACAGGTGGCTGAAGTCGGCGAAGTCGATGGTCACGGGCCGCTGCGCCTGTTCCGCGGGTACATCTGCCAGGGCCCAGGCCACGACGGGCAGCCGAGCGCTCCCTGCGGCGACGGCGTCGACGGGCAGGTCGGCGCGCAGAACAGAGGTGGGGAGCGCCGGAAGCCACGGCGAATGGTTCGGGGGGAGCGCGAGTCGGTCGGCGGCGTCCCGCGCCGCATCCACGAGTCGGGAGAGGTCGGTGCTTTCGCCGTCGGCGGACGGCGTGCGCGGTGGCGCCGGCAGGGGATAGCCCGCGGTGTCCCACCCCACCTCCGCGACGAAGGGCGCCGCCTGGCGTGCGGAGGCGGCCCCCCGGCTACGCCCGCCCACCCGCGCAGTCTGGAACGGGACGAGGGAGGAATGCCCCAGACGCACGTACGCGCGCCCGGGCACCGACGCTGGAATGCGGGCCGCGTCCGGCGCGTCGATGACGTCCGTGCTGTCGGCGGCGTCGGTCACGCGCAGCGAGATGCGCAGGTTGGTGTTCGCGCGGATCTCGGCCGACACCACTCCCGAGGGGCGCTGCGTGGCCAGGATGAGGTGGATGCCGAGGGAGCGCCCCCGTTGGGCGATGTTCACCAGACCGCTGACGAAGTCGGGCAGCTCGCGGGCCATCGACGCGAACTCGTCGATGACGATGACCAGACGTGGCATCGGCGGGCGGTCCGGGTCGGTGTGAGCGTCGGCGACGTAGTCCTCGATGTCTTTGGCGCCGACGCGAGCGAGCAGATGCTCGCGCCGGGTCAGCTCCGCTCCCAGGGAGGTGAGAGCGCGCTCCACCAGGTGGGCGTCGAGATCGGTGACCATGCCCACGGTGTGGGGGAGACGGATCGCGTCCTTGAAGGCGGCGCCGCCCTTGTAATCCACCAGCACGAAGTTGATGCCATCGGGACGGTTCGCCACCGCGAGGCTCGCCACGAGCGTCTGCAGCAGTTCCGACTTGCCGGAGCCGGTCGTGCCGGCGACGAGCCCGTGCGGGCCGTCACTGGAGAGGTCGAGCGAGAACGCGCCGTCCAGCGAGACGCCGACGACGGCGCGGGTGCTGCGGGCACCACCTGACCAGCGGCGCAGGAGATCGGGCGCCGCCACGGGCTCCAGCTCCATCACCTCGGTGAGCCGTGCGGCGTCGGGGATGGCGTCATCCTCGTCGCCGGGATCGCGCAGGGGCGCGAGTGCGCGCGCCACATCCTCGAACCAGTCGGGGTCGATTCCGTCCAGGCGTACTTCGCGCACCGCCTGGAACGACGACCGCCGGATGACCGCGCGAGAGTCGGATCCGATCGCGACGACGGCGGTGCATTCTTCGGGGAGGGAGCGTTCGTCCTCGTCCACGCAGACGCTGTAGACGCCGACGCTGGGACCATCGCGCAACACCCCGGCGACACCGGGGTAGCTGCGCAGTCGGCGGGCGCCGTCCCAGACCACGAGCACGTCCGGCGTGAAGCGCGCCGGTTTGCCGAAGGATGCGGCCGCCTGGGCCCGGCGGGAGGCGACCAGCTGTGCCAGTTCGGCCACGCGTCGGCCGATCGTGTCGGCGTCGTTGCCGAGGAGCGCGCGCGCGTCCTGGCCGAGGGCCGGCACGGCGTGCGGAAGCCACGTGGTCCAGCCCCAATCCGATGCTCGGTCCCCGGTGGTCAGGACGTACAGCTGCAGGTCTCGGGGGCTCTGCAGGACGGCCAGTTGGGCGATGATCCATCCCGCGGTGGATCGAACCCCCGCGACGGATCCGGCGAGTCCGACGACGCCCGACACCGCCAGCGGCAGGGTCGCGGGCACGTCGTGCAGCGTCGCCGGACGCCGTCGGCGGTGCTCGAGCGGTTCGCGCATATCCTCGACGACCACCCGGCTGGGGATGTCGGCGGTGCCCAGCCGCAGCAGCAGGTGGTCGTCATCGCCGGGTCGTCGGGCCCACAGCTGCGCGGCCGGGCCTGTTGCGATGGGCCACAGATCGGCGGCACTGGGCGCGGTTTCCAGGAGTGCGGCGCGCTCTTGGGTGCGGCGCTCGTCGATGTCGGACTCGATCTGCGCCACGAGCGTCGCGTGTTCAGTGGTGCGTTCGGCGTGCGTGCGGCGCCCTTGCCGCCGGCTGACGAACGCGTTGGCGAAGGCGATGACCGGGCTCAGCACGGCGATGAGGAGGAACATGGCCGACCCGAACGCGACCGCGGTGACAACGGCTCCGAGTAGCGGCAGGAAGGCGGCGACCCAGGGCCAGGAACTGCGCGCCTGAGGGGACGGTGCCGCCGGGATCGTGAACGTCGACTCGGGCTCGGCGAACCGCACGCGCGGCGGGCGGTGGAACTCCTGTACGGAACCGTCGTCGGACGGTTCGAGCACCGCGTCGGTGAGCGTTGCCGGCCGATATTGCACGAGCCGGTCGCCGATGCGGATGTCGGTGCCCGATGGCCAGTCGACGAATTCGTCACCCAGAGCGTGTGAGTCCAGCGCAGCCGCCACGCCCACGGCGGCGGCGCGTACCCGCACCCGCATGCGGACGTCCACCTCGACGATCAGAGCGGCGTCGGGCAGGCCGGGCAGCGAGGGGCCGCGCGTCGCCGACCCGCCGATGGAGTGCCGGCCCGGGCCGAGGCGGACGACCCGCCCGCTGCCGCGTCCGCCGGCGAGCCCGATGTCGACGAGACCCGCGCCGGTACTCGAGGCTGTGCTCGCGGAGGAGCGGGCGACGGACATCACCGCGCCCTGCCGCATCCCGGCGTCCCGGAGGGAGAGCGACGGGTCGACCGCGCGGCCGTCGATGATGATGTATTCGTCGCCGGCAGCGGCCGCGGCGCTGTCGGCACCCATGCGGCGTAGGACATCGCCGACGGATGCGTCGCCTTCGGCTTCCACCAGGAAGTCGCGGCTCCTCCGATCGAGGTCGCGAAGGGTGGTGATGATGCGCATGGGGGATGCTCCGGTGAACGCACCGCGGTTCCGCGTCCGTGCGGACGCGGAACCGCGGTTGGGGAGGGTTACTTCTGCAGTGCGTTGGCGAGGTCGCTGTCGGTCTGCTGCAGCAGCTCGGCGGCCTTGGTCAGATAGGTGCTCATGCCGTCGAGACCCGAGATCGTTTTCTTGGCACCGTCCGTGAACTCGGCATAGCCCCGATCAAAGGCCACCGACGACTTGTCGGTGACGTACCCGCCGGAGACCAGGCTGTCTACGAGGCTCCGTAGCTGGGCCAGGCGTGCGTTGATCTCTTGCTCGCCCGCCTTCAGCCGGGTCGCTGCATCCTTCATGTCGTCGTAGGTGACGCTGAGATTGGCCATGATGTGCCTTCTTTCTTCCAGGGCCGGGCGCGCCGGCATTCAGGGGGAGGGGAGGATCAGGAGTGCGCCGGCTCGGGCGTGGCACGCGGCGCGGTGTACCGGACGTCGGGCAGGAACCCGCTGGTGAGCACACCGCCACGCGCCGTGAAGCGCCACGGCGCGGCGCCGAAGCCGCCCTTGACGAGGACGACCCAGGAGAAATCGCTCGACCCGAAGAGCGTGCGAAGAACCTCACCCTGCGCGCGGGAGGGAGGGGATTCGAGCACGATGATCCCGGTGCCCTCCTGCTCCAGGCGCTCGAGAACGGCGTCCAAGCTCCGCTGCCCGCTCTCCTCTCGCCCGCCCGCTCGCACCACGCGTTGGTCCGGGTCGGACCAGGGGCTCGTCGTGAGTTCCGCGATCCACGCCTCGACCACCTCGTCCACCGCCTCTGCGGGGCCGTCGATGCTGATCGGACCGTTGGCGCGGGAGAAATCCAGGAGGATGGCGCCGGACGCACTCATGCCGAGCCCGACCAGCCGGGAGAAGGACCTGTCGGCGCCGGCCGGGACAGGCTGGGCCTGCAGATGCGCGTGCGTCGCCGTCCAGGTGCGCCCGTCGGCCGAGGCCGTCCACCCGATGGGTGCGGGGGTAGCCGGGGCCGTCAGGAGGAGGTGAACGGCGTCATCGTCGACGGTCACCAGGTACAAGCCGGGGAAGCGCACGTTCTCGCGAGCGCACGCGGCCAGGAGGATCTTCAGCGCGCTGTCGACGATCCACGACGACGACCGGTCGGCGGGGAGTCTCGTCGCCCGCGTCGCGGAGGCCCCGCGCCGTCGCATCCGGCGGATCACGATGATGCTCAGGCCCGCCAGCACGATCGCCGCGATCGCGCCCGCCCCGGCGATGACGGCGAATGCGGGAACACCGGTGGCGTCGGGCTGTCCGTCGTCGGGCGTCGACTCGTTGACCGTCCCGTCGCCGGCGGGGGCGCTGGCCGAGGGTGACGCGCCGGCCACCGGCCGCGCGGGCTGAAATTCGGAGATGGACGGGGCGAACTCCAGTTCCTCTCCGCGCGCGTCGGTGGGCAGCTGCAGGATCCATCCGGGTTTCACCACCGCGGGATCGGTCATGGCCAGCCCGTCGGGTTGTACGCGGCCCTCGTTGAGGGCGAAGATCTCGCGGAAGCGCTCGCCGTCGCCGAGGAAGCGCTGCGCGATTTCGAAGAGGAACTCCGGCTCACCGTTGAAGGCGGTCTGGACGACGTAGAACGGCACCTCGTCGGTCGCCCCCGAGGCTGCGACGACCCCGACGGGGGTCACCCCGAGGGCAGGGGCCGGGGTGGACGCGAGCGAGAGGGCGAGGATGACGCCCGCTGTCGCTGCGACGGCGCGCACGCGGTTCGGCGCCGTTCGGGCGCGCAGGACTGAGGAAGGAGAGGCCGGGGGAAGCACCCATCCATTCACTCTCGCGAGGACGGTCGCTCTCATCCGTGCAACTACGTAACGGGTACGGATGCCGGACGTGCCCGCGGAGGCATATGCCGTCCTGCCCCCGCGGTCCCGGGGTGCAACAGGGCCCCCTCTCGCCGAAGCTCGCCGGGCCCGCAGGCTCTACTTTCGTCTGAGGGCAGACCACAACGACCCCGACGACCCTTCAAGGAGAACACTCGTGACCACCATCGGCATCCTCGGGGCGGGCCAGGCGGGAAGCACGCTCGCCCGCGTCGCCATCAGGGCGGGCTATGACGTCGTCATCGCCAACTCGCGCGGACCCCAGACCCTGAGAGGTCTCGTCGCCGAGCTCGGCCCCCAGGCGCGTGCCGCCACCGCGGCAGAAGCCGCCGCCGCTGGGGACTTCGCGTTCCTGGCCTTCCCGTACACGCCAAATGACATCCTTCCGGTCGAGGAACTCGCCGGGAAGGTCGTCATCGACAACAACAACTACATGGTCTGGCGCGACGGCAACTACCCAGAGGTGGACTCGGGCCTGAAGACGATCCATGAGTTGCGTCAGGAGCAGCTGCCTCGATCGATGGTCGTCAAGGCGTTCAGTCACATCCAGTTCCACGAGCGATTCCAGATCCGCGTACCCAGCGACGCGCTGCCTGCCATCGTGCGGCTGGCCCGGCCTGCCGGCGCCCCGGACCGGAAGGCGCTGGTCGTCTCGAGCGATTACCCGGAAGCCGTCGAGCTCCTGACGCGCTTCTACGACGACCTCGGTTTCGATGCCGTCGACAACAGCCCGCTGAGCGAGTCCTGGCGCAGTGCCCCCGGCACACCGATGTGGCGCCACATCGTGGATGGGCAGAGCCGCGAGGACCTCATCCGCCACCTGCAGCGCGCACAACGCGTCGTCGGTTGAGAGGAACAGAAGTGAGTTCACTCACCGCCGCATCGCGCGGCAATCGCCGGGTAAAAGTGGATGTCTGGGCCGACGTGATGTGCCCGTGGTGCTACATCGGCAAGCGTCGTCTGGAGGAGGCTGTTCGCTCGTTCGAGGCCGCCGGCTTCGGCGAGGGCCGGGCGGTCGAGGTCGAGTTCCACAGCTTCGAGCTCCAGCCGGACCTCCCGATCGGGCAGACGCAGTCGGTCTTCGACTTCAACGTCGAGAGCAAGGGGATGAGCGAGAGCGAGGCCACCGCGCTTCTGGCGCGCGTCACCGTGCGCGGCCGGAGCATCGGGCTCGACATCAACTTCGACACCGCCCTGCTCACCAACACATCGCTGGCCCACCAGCTGATCCACTACGCCAAGGCGCGCGGGAAGCAGCCGGAGGCCGAGGAGGCGCTGTTCGTGGCCTACTTCTCGCAGGGTCGCAACGTCTCGGACGTCGAGACGCTCGGGCAGATCGCCGACGAGCTCGGCCTGGATCGCGCAGACGCCGTCCGGTCCCTCGAAGCGGGGGAGTACGTGGACGCTGTCCACGCCGACGAAGCGGCTGCCGGAGCCTACGGGATCACGAGCGTCCCCTTCTTCGTGATCGACGGCAGGTACGGGGTGGCCGGCGTGCAGCCCACCCAGCTCATGGCGGATGCGCTGCAACAGGCCTGGTCCGAGAGACACGGCTCCGCGTCCGTCTGACCACGTCGCGCGGTGAGTCGACGCGGAAACGCCCGGAAGAGTTTCTCTTCCGGGCGTTTCCGTCAGTTCACGCGTGTCCGCTGACTACCAGGGCAAGATGCCGTGGTCGTCCTGCAAGGTCCCTGTGGGGCCGTCGGGAGCGAGGGTCGCCAGTCGGACGACAACGCGCGCGCTTTCGGCAGCCGGTCTCCCGTCGACCTGCAGGGCGGCCGTCATCTCCGTGGCAGTCGTGCCGGGTTCCACGGCGTTGAACTTGATCTCGGGATAGGCCTTCGCGTACTGCACCGTCAGCATCGTGATGGCCGATTTGGATGCGGAGTACAACGGCAAAGCGACGGCGTACTCCGGTCGCTCGGGGTTGGTGACGGCCCAGAACGACCCCGCGCTGCTGGACACGGTGACGACGGTGGGGTGGGCGGACGCGCGCAGGAGCGGCAGAGCCGCCTCCGTCACGCGCACCCAGCCCACCGCGTTGGTGTTGAAGACCCGGAGGGCCGTAGCGGCATCGACGACCCCGTCGCCGTGGATCCCGGCGTTGTTCACCAAGACGTCCAGGCGCGGCTCGGCGGCCGAGATCGCAGCGAGGGCGGCGTTCACCGATGCGTCGTCGGTGACATCGAGCGGGACGAACCGCGCACCGATGTCGGCCGCTGCCCTTTCCCCCGCCGCGATGTCGCGATCTCCGATGTAAACGGTGTGGCCCACACTGAGAAGCTGCTTGGCGGTTTCGAAACCGATACCGCGGGCGCCTCCGGTGATGAATGTGACAGTCATGGTCGTCGATGCCGGTTCCGGCTGTCAGGCCGCGAGCTGCCGCTTCATCGTCCCGGCGTCGTGCAGCGCCGTCATGTGGATGAAACGGCCGTCTCGCACCTCGTAGATGGCGTACTCCGTGATGGAGAACGACTTGCCCGTCGCCGGGACGCCGAGCCACTCCGTCACGGGAGTGCCCGTGTTGGTGAGGCGCGCGGCGAGACGGTCACCGTCGAACAGCAGTTCGTGCAGTTCCCAATGGAGGTCGGGAACCGCCTCCACGTCGGCCTTCTGAACGGTGAGGAGCACATCACGGGTCGCCGGTACGCCGTTGAGCGTCGTGGTGTCGTTGATGAACTCATCCATGCCGTCGAACTTGTGGGCGTTCAGGTCCGCGATGTAGCGCTCGTACCAGCGACGCATGGTCTCGATGTCAGACATGTTGCTTCCTTCTTCTTCTGTTTTCCGTGCCCGGGTGGGGCAGAGAACAAGCTACGAGCGCTGTCATCCCCCAGCCAGTTCCCCCCGGAGCCAGGGGGCCGGCAGGGCCCCTCTCCGGCGGAATCGAACTCGTCAGGGTGCCGTTGGAGCGGTCGCGGGCCGAAATCCGCGCCACCCTATTCACACTCAGGAGAAGAAGTTGACCACCGCAAACTTGTCGACCGAGCGGTCGACACCGCACAAGCCAGCCTGGGGCGGCGTCGTCGCGCTCGGCGTCGGAATCTTCTCGTTCGTCATGGCAGAGTTCCTGCCGGCGAGCGTGCTGCCCCGCATCAGCGACGACCTCGGAATCACCACGGGCGCCGCCGGGCAGATGGTCACGGTGACCGCCATCGCCGCAGCGTTGACGGCTCTGTTGCTGCCGGCGATCCTGCCGCGCGCCGATCGCCGCCGCGTGATGATCGTGCTGACGACTCTCGCGATCGTCTCCGACCTTCTGGTGGCCATCGCGCCCAACTTCGAACTCGTGATGCTGTCGAGGATTCTCCTCGGCGTGGCGTTCGGTGGATTCTGGGCCCTGGCGACGGCCGTGGCCGCTCACCTGGTGAGTGCCGACCACCTGGGCCGCGCGCTGACGATCATCAACACGGGTGTCGCGCTCGCCACCGTCATCGCCGTCCCGCTCGGGGCGTGGCTGGGCGAGTTCTGGGGATGGCGCGGCTCGTTCGTGCTCGCCGCGGTTGTCTCGGCCGTCGCCCTTATCGCTCAGCTGGTGACCCTGCCGGCCGTGGCACCTGCTCAGAGTCACGGCATTCGTGCTCTCGGCCAGGTGCTGCGTTCGGGCACGATGCTGGCTGGGCTCTTCGCCATGCTCCTGATCTTCGGCGGCCACTTCAGCGGGTTCACCTACATCCGTCCTGCCGCGGAGTTCATCGCCGGAATCGATGCCGGCGGTCTTGCGCTGCTGCTCGGCACCTTCGGTGTCGCGAACCTGATCGGTGCGGCGTTGGCCGGCCCGCTGGCGGATCGCGCTCTGCGGGTCGCGGTGTTGTTGTTCCCCGCCCTGGTCGGCGGAGGACTCCTCGTGGCGCTGCTCCTGGGCGGATCGACCGTGGGGCTGTTCATCGGCGCCGTCCTGTGGGGAATCGGGTTCGGTGGTACGCCGACCGCGATGCTGACCTGGGGGGCGCGCGCGGAGCCGACTCGCCTCGAGCAGGTCGGCGGTCTCATCGTCACGACGTCCAACGTCTCGGTGGCCATCGGCGGGGTCGTCGGCGGACTTCTCGTGGACAACGTCGCGGCCAGCGGCCCGTTCGTCGTGGGTGCGGTCGCCGTCCTCGCGGGCGCTGTGCTCATCACCAGCCTGCGCATCCGCAGGGGCTGATCTCACGCAGACCGAGGAGGTGAGCACCCGGAAGCGGTTGCCCACCTCCTCGGTCTCTGCCGCCGGCTCAGTGACGGCCGGAATAGGTCCGAGCCGCAGAGGGTTGTTGCTCGTCATGGGAAACACGCAGCCATTCGCCGGGTCCGCTCTCACCTCGCGCATATCGGTCGCATCCTCGTCTCCCTCGCTCGGGCGCCCTGACCCGGCGGCCAGCGCTGATCTCACCAACCCGCTCGGATCCTTCCTGCGCGCGCGGCGCGCACTGGTGTCGCCCGCCCAGGCAGGCATACACGACACCGGCGGTCGGCGCGTCACGGGTCTGCGGCGCGAAGAAGTCGCCCTGCTCGCCGGTATCAGCGCCGACTACTATCTCCGCCTCGAGCGCGGACGTGACCGCCGTCCGTCCGTGCAGGTGCTGGAGTCCCTTGCCCGCGTCCTGCACCTGGATGATGCGCACCTCGCGTACCTGCTCTCCCTGGCGGCGGATGCTCCCCGGCGCCCCCGGCCGGTGCTACAGGATCCACCCGCCGGGGCGGTGAAGCTCATCGAGTCGATGGCCCAGCCCGCCCTGATCGAAGACCGGTACTTCACCGTCGTCGCCTCCAATGATCTGGCGCGGGCGCTGTCTCCCGACCTCGGCGTCGGATCCAACCGCCTGCGGGATCTTTTCCTCAATCCCGCCGTGCGCGCCCTCTACCCCGAGTGGGAGACGGTCACCGAGTGCTTCGTCGCCAGCCTGCGGCACGCCATGGGAAGCGACCTGGACGACCCCGGCTTCGTGCATCTCGCCGCCGAGCTCTCCGCCGCGAGCCCTCGCTTCCGCCAGCTGTGGGAGCGGCATGAGGTGCGCGGGCAAAGCGGCGCGCTCTTCCGTATTCAGCACCCGGAGGTCGGTGAGCTCTTCCTCAACGGCGAGCGCCTGAGCATCGGCGGCGCTGACGGGATGATGATGGTGGTCTTCCATCCGGACGCCCAGTCTGCCGATGCCGAGAAGCTCATGATGCTCGCCGCAGTCGCGCCGCGCGTGGACGGGTCGGTCCGCGACGACCGGCACGACATGGCCGGAGCCCAGCGCTGACGCACGGGCGCTTGCGCTCAGCGCTCCGTCGCGGACTGTAACGCCGACGGCGAGCGAGGACACCCTCTCGGGGCGCCAGGGTCGGAGGGATGCGCGTCCGTCTCGTGCACAGTGATCTCGGTGAAGGAGCGCAGCGGCAGAGTCGCCAACATCGCATCCAGCTCCGCCGCGTTCCGTGCGTGCCACAACCCCCACGTTGCCGAGCGACCCCGCACACCCCACACGCGCTGCAGGGAGCCTTGCGCCGCGAGTGCGGTGAGGGACTCGCGATCACGTCGCCGGAGATGCTGCACCTCAGACGGCGAGACCCACACGGGGATCTCCACTTCCAGGCACACGAGATATTCCTGCATCGTGGTCGTCTCTGCCCCGGCGGAGACGGTCTTCTCCGCGCCCGTCTTGCCGGCTGTCACCTCACGCACGCGGCGTCACCCGCCCGCCTCAGACCGCGCCGATCACGGCCCCGGCGGATGGGCGCTGCAGGAGTTCGATGGTGATGCCATCGGGGCCCTTCAGGTAGCACGCCCAGCCGCCGGCATTGATCCCGGCAGTGATCGCAACCGGCTCCGACAGCGCAACGGCGCCCCGCTCGGTGATCCGGGCGAAGACGGGGCCGATGTCCGGCACGAGGAAAGCCAGGTGCATCGCCCCCGGTTGCGGGTTGCGCAACGTGAGCTCTTCCAGCTCGGGCGAGTCATAGGAGATGAGCTCGAGCACGTGTCCGCTCTGCGGCCTGGCGCCATCCGTGAACCGCAACTGCGCGATCCGGAATCGAGCTTCCGGCTCGCCGACGAGAAGGCGCGAGTACGGGTTGTCCTGTACCTGGGTATGAACGACCTCCATCCCAAATCCGTAGGCGAAGAATTCGATCGCGCGGTCCAGGTCTTTCACGGTCATGCCGATATGGAAGACGGAAGCGCCACTCTCGCCCCCTGCCGCCTCGCCTACGGCTCCGCTGGAGCCGCCGCCAACCGCGCCATCGCGATCAGAAAGGTTATGCATGTGAGAATCACTTTCGTCGTCGAGGGTGCACCGACGAGCGTCGTCGGATACCGGGAAGCCTAGATCGATTACCGCGCCTATGGGTATATCCAAATCACTTTGACGACTTCGGCCCTATTCGTATACTATGGCGATCGTGAGTGGGAACCGCTCGTGACAACGGCGTACGAGATTCGAGGGAGAGATGGATCAGACTCGAGGTACTACCGCGGCGCCAACCGACACGCTGCCGACCGTCCGCACTGACGCCCCGTTCGGCCGCGGCCGACAGCAGACCACCCTGCGCCGCCTCCTGTCGTTCGACGAGCTCGGTCCGCTCCTGGCACTCGTGGCGCTGGTCGTGATCATCGGCGCATTCCAACCCCGCTTCCTCGACGAAGACGTGCTGCTGGCCACGCTCCGCACTGCGTGCCTGGTCGCGATCACCGCCTATGGGATGGTGTTCCTGCTGGCGATGACCGAGATCGACCTCTCCGTCGGCGGCACATACGCCGTAGCGATCATCCTCGCGGCCGAGTGGATGACTTCGATCGACCCGTGGATCGCGGCGGGACTCGCCATTGTGGTGGCCATCGGTCTGGGCGCGATCAACGGCCTCCTCGCGAACATCTTCCGCGTGCCCGTGATCATCATCACGCTGGGCACGTTCACGGCGTATCGCGGTCTCGTCCAAGTGATCACAGGAGGAAGCCCCGCCACCGGCCTGCCCCTGGATGCGAGTTTCTTCAGCGTGCTCGGAGAGAACGTGCTGGGACTGCCCGCTGCGGCGTGGGCGGCGCTCATCCTCGGGATCATCCTCACCTTCATCTTCAAGAAGACGCGCTTCGGCGCCATGGTTCGAGCCAGCGGATCGAACTACCAGGCGGCGGAGTTCTCCGGAATCCCTACCCGGCGCATCCGGCTGTACGCGCTCATGCTCACCGGCGGTCTCGCCGGGGTCGCCGGCGTCCTGAGCCTGGCGTACTACCAGGGCGCCGACCCCTCTGTCGGGGTGGGCTTCGAGATGCAGGTCATCGCGGCGGCCATCATCGGTGGAACGGCGATCAGCGGCGGCACCGGCACGGTGCCCGGAGCCCTCATCGGAGCACTGATCGTCGCGGTGATCAACAGTGGCATGGTCTTCTTCCGCGTCGACCCGAACTGGACGAGCTTCGTCACAGGCGCCGTGGTGGTCATCGCCGTCTGCTCGGATGCGGTGCTCCGGCGTCGCCGGGACGCCCGGCGCCGCTGAACACCACACGACTTCCCCCAATCACGCAAGAACGAGTCAAAGGAGAACTCAGACGCATGAATACGAACAGCCTCGGTAGGACGACGCGCACTCTCGCGGGCCTTGCCGCCGTCACGCTCACTGTCGGCCTCGCCGGCTGCGCCAGCGACAGTGGATCGGACGCCGGCTCGGGCGGAGGCGACGGGGAAGTCATCGTCGCCATGACGGTGCTGCACACCGCCGCGAAGTACTACCAGGAGGAGATGCAGGGGGCGAAGGACTTCGCCGCGGAAGACGGCAACGTCGATCTGACGGTCACCGGACCACCCGCCTACGACGCCGAGGTCGCCCAGAAGCAGATCCGCGATCTCCTCGCCACTCAGCCGGATGCGATCGGCTTCACTCCGCAGCCCCCCGACCTGTGGGTGCGCACGATGAAGGACGCCGTCGAGCAGATGGACGGCAAGGTGATCGCGTTCAGCGAGCGCCCCACCTCCGCGGAGGAGGACGCCGCCGACGCCGCCGTCACGACGACGGTGGGCTACAACGACCGCGGCCAGTCGAAGGCCCTCATGGAGGCGACCATCAAGGAGGCGGGGCTTCCGGAGTCCAGCACCGGGACCGTGCTTCTCGGACCGTGCACGGCCGACACGACCGGCACCGTCGCGCTGCGGTTGGCGGGCTTCGTCGACGCCGTCGAGGAGCTGCTGCCCAACGCCAACGTCGTGACGGTCGTCACCGCCCCCTCGGTGAAGGAGAACCAGGACCGGTGGTCATCCGCCCTGACGGCCGAACCCGACGCCATCCTCGCCGCCGGCACCTGCGAGCCCGATGGCCAGAGCCTGTACCGCCTCAAGAAGGAGCGCGGATACGAATTCGCTCTCGGCGCCATGGAACTCACCCCCGAGGGGGTGGCGGGCCTGCAGGACGGCCTGATCACCGCTGTCCAGTCGGCCAATACTTGGCTCATGGGCTACACCACCGCGCGCATGCTGACGATGGCCGCCCGCGGCGAGGAGCTTCCGGAAGGATTCGTCTCGACCGGTGGCTCGCTGTTCACCCCGGCCAACGCGGATGAGATCGAGGTCCGCGAGAACGATCCGGCGACCTTCTACCAGCCGCTGGTGGACGAGCTGTTCGCCGACGGAATGCCCGAGGCTGCTCCGATCGCGGACGCCTGGAAGTAATCGGAATCAGAGAAGCGACGTCAGCGAGGACCTCATGTACACGGTCAGAGATCTACACAAGACCTACGGTGGAGTGAAGGCCCTCGCTGGCGTCGATTTCGATATCGTCCCCGGCGAGGTGCACGCCCTCCTCGGTGCCAACGGGGCGGGCAAGTCGACGCTCATCAAGGTGCTCGTGGGGGCGGCCCACCCCGACGAGGGCGCGCTCGAGTTGTACGGCGAGCCGGTGAGCTTCTCGAACACTCGCGACGCGGCCCGCCGCGGCGTCGCGATCGTGTCGCAGGAGCTGACGCTCTTCCCGCACCTCGACGTGCTGCAGAATCTCTTCCTGGGTCGGGAGCCGCTCGCCGGTGGCATCTCCATCGACCGCCGGGCGATGCGCCGCGCCGCAGCTCCCGTGCTGGAGGACATCGGTCTGGACGTGGACGTCAGCCGCCCACTGGGCACCCTGCGCCTGGGCGAACAGCAGCTCGTGGAGATTGCGCGTGCACTGCTGGAGGATCCGAAGATCCTGATTCTCGATGAGCCGACGTCGGCTCTACAAGCCGCCGAAACCGAGCGTCTCCTCGGTGTGGTCCGCAACCTGCGGGATCGTGGCGTAGCCGTCGTCTACGTCTCCCACTTCCTCGAGGACGTCTTCGCTGTCGCCGACCGGATCACGATCCTGCGATCGGGGGAGGTGGTCGTCGCGCGTCGGCTGCGGACCGACATGACGATTTCGCAGACGGTGCAGGCGATGCTGGGAGAGACGGCCACCGAGGAGCGTCGATCGGCGGACTCGGCGCCCTTCAGCGGCGCCTCGGAGTCGGCCGAACCGCTCGTCCTCGAGGGTGTGGCCGTCAAGGGCGTCCTCGAGCCGATCGACCTCGTCGCGAGGCCGGGCGAAGTGGTCGGCCTCGCGGGCCTCGAGGGGTCCGGCGCCCGCGCCGTGCTCGATGTCGTCTTCGCGCTGCAGCGCCCTAGCCAGGGCCGGATCACGCTGCCCGGCGGCGGGGGGTGGCCGCGAACGATGAACCGCGCGGTCAAGGCCGGCATTGCTTACATCCCGGCAGATCGAAAGCGACTAGGCCTCATGTTGGACGTGTCTATCGCCGAGAACATCAGCACGGTCCGCGGCGGCCCGCTCAAGCGGATGGGAGTCATCCTCGGTCGACGGGCGATGCGGAGCAGGGCCGACCATTGGCACAAGACCCTCAGTATCGCGATGGCCACACCGGACCAGCCGGCTGGCTCGCTGTCCGGCGGGAACCAGCAGAAAGTGGTCTTCGCCAAATGGCTGGAGGCCGATCCCTCGGTCATCCTCCTGGACGACCCGTCGCGCGGCGTGGACGTGGGCGCCAAAGAAGAGATGCACGCGGTCATCGCCCAGATGGCCGCCAGTCACAAGGTGGTTCTCTACACCTCGAGCGACCTGGAGGAGATGGCAGCGGTGTGCGACCGCGTGCTCGTGTTCTTCGGCGGCAGGGTGGTCGGCGAGATCGAGGGGCATCGCCTGTCCGAGAGCGTCCTCATGGAAGCCATCAACGTCGGCGACGTCGGAGACCCCGACACGCCTCAGCTCATTTCGGCGGCGTCCGATCACGAGGGCCCGGTATCAGCGCCATGATGGTCCACCTCGCACCGCCCGCATCAACCGTGAAACGGAGTACCGCCGTGACGTCCCCCACCGCGCTCGACAAGGCCGAGGGCCGCAGCATCCTCGGTCGCCCCGTCCACCACATCGGATATGCGGTCGAGAGCATCCCGCAGGCGGTGGACTTCTTGATGACCACCGCGGGTGCGGGGCCGTTCTTCCTGATGGCCGACATTCGCATCCCTGTGCTCCGCAACGCGAACGGCCCGATCATCTGGGAACACTCGGCCGCCTTCGGCCAGTGGGGCGACGTGGCCGTCGAACTGCAGGAGGTGCACAGGCTCGAGCCCGCGGATGCACTGGGTGCCTCCTACCAGCGCACGAACGGTATCAACCACGTCGCATACGTGACGGATGATCTGGACGCCGAACGGGCGCGTTTGGAAGCGATGGGGCTGCCGTTTCTGTTCGAAGCGTCCAATGGGCCGCACGACTCGCTTCTGTTCGACGCACCGCTTCTCGGTCACACCATCGAGGTCCACCGCCCCTTTCCGATGTTCGACGAGTTCTGGTCGTCCCTGGCCGTCGCTGCCGGCAGCTGGGACGGGCAGGACCCGTTGCGTCCCGCACCCCGCGAGCTGCAGGAGACGCTCGCGAACACGAATCTGTGACCGCCGTGGCAGACATGCGCCCGGAGGCAAGCGGGTTTTTCGGCGTAACGGACATCGACGGCCGGTGGGCATTCACGGACCCGGCGGGGGAGCCGTTCTTCAGCCTCGGGGTCAACCATGCGGATGAGACGAACCTCAAGTACCTGAGCAACATCGATGTCTGGCGGCGGCGGTACGGTTCGCGTGCCTCGTGGATCACGCAGGGCGTCGTGCCCGATCTGACGGCCTGGGGCTTCAACACCATCGGTTGGACGACGGAATGCGTGGCGTTGGGGGAAGTGAAGGTCAACGACTATGACGCCCCCTACGATGCCAGGCATGCCTCGCAATGGGCGCGCGCGGACTTCGCCTCCGCGGGTATGCCGTATTGCATCGCGTTGCCTGTCGCCGCATTCGAGGAGTGGAACATGCATCCGGCCTTTCCCGACGTCTTCTCCCAGGAATGGGAGCAGTGGTGCGACTACATCGGTAGATCTCTCGTCGCCGACCACGCCGACGATCCGCTCCTGATCGGCTACTTCTTCGTCGACATCCCCGCGTGGAGGTCGCATGCTACCGGCGCCTACTTCCCCGGGGTGCAGCCGGGAGACGCGAGCGCACTCGCGGCCGTGGCCGAGCGGTATTACCAGAGCATCCACGACGTCATCCGCGCATACGATCCGCACCATCTGATCCTCGGAGACCGATACAACGGCAACGTCGGCATCCCCGATGTCGTGCTCGATGCCATGGCCCCGTACGTGGATGTGCTCTCCGTGCAGTATTTCCCGGATGGCGATGATGACGGTCGCACGCGGATGCGCGACGACCTGGCCCGGTGGCATGAGCGAACCGGCAAGCCCGTCGTCATCGCCGACATCGGCAATTGGTGCGCCACCGAGCACAATCCGCAGCGCGCGAGCGGCCTCGCCGATCAGCACGCCCGCGCCGACGACTACATCGCGGCCTTCGAGGCGGTGATCGACGAGCCGTGGCTCATCGGCTGGCACTGGTGCTCCTACTCGGAGAACTACAGCCGTGGCTGGGGGCTGAAGAGTCCGGATGACGAGCCGTACACGGAGCTCGTGGAACCGATCGCCGCCTTCAACGCCACGGTCGCCGGCCGTGTTTTCGGCCACAGCCCGCAACGCCGACCCCCGCGAAACCCGGTTCGAAACTGACGCTCTCGTAGCTCCCCATTGAGCCGGCGGGCGCCGTGGCCCCCGGAAAGGACATCATGGTCGCCGACGACCTTCGGAACTTCTATCACCGCTACATCACAGTCCTCAATGCGCACGAGGCGCATCGCATGGACGAATTCGTGCACGAGCGCATCACCCTTCACGGTGAGCCGAGCACGCGAGAGGCAGTCGTGGAGCAGCTCAGCAGCATCCTCGACGCCGTTCCCGACATGCACTGGGTCATCCAGGAGATCGCGGTCGACGGCGAACGCCTGGCCGCGCGCCTGGTCAATACGGGTACCCCGACGAAGACGTGGCTCGGGGCGGAGCCCACAGGCAGGTCGTTCGAGATCGTGGAGTTCGCCGTGTACACGATCCGAGACGGGAGATTCCTCCACCTTTCGTCGATGCACGATGCGGAGACGCTGCTCACCCAGCTGGCCCCCTGACGTACCTCTCCTCCCTCCAATCACTGCCGCCGGGTCCGGCGGCGCACCTACCGATGAGCAATCAAGGAACAAGCAAAGGAATCTCATGAGCGATGAATTGAGCGGAAAAGTCGCGCTGGTGACGGGCGGAGCGCGGGGCCTCGGAGCGGCCACGGCCGTCGCGCTCGCCGAGCGCGGGGCCGATGTGGCGATCAGTTACGTGGCGTCGGCCGAGAAGGCCGGCGATGTCGTGCGGCTCGTCGAAGGGCTCGGCCGCCGAGCGATCGCCATCCAGAGCGACCAGGCCGATCTGACCGCCGCGGGGCCGCTCGTAGACGCGGTGATCTCCCACTTCGGGCGGCTCGACATCCTCATCAACAACGCCGCCATCACCGTCCAGGGGCAGAAGGTGGACGACCCGCAGCTGCGGGGGAAGGACCTGGACCACCTCTGGCACACCAATGTGCTCGGAGTCGTGGCCGTCACGCGCGCCGCCTCCCGCGTGATCGCCGACGGCGGCCGGATCGTCTTCATCGGTTCGGCCATCGCCAGCCGTGTGGCCTTCACGGGGGTCGCCGACTATGCCGGCAGTAAGGCCGCCATCGCGGGGTACGCCAAAGGCGTCGCGCGTGACCTCGGCCCGCGCAACATCACCGTGAACGTCGTGCAGCCGGGCGTCATGCCCACCGACATGGCCGCGGATGCCGCACACAACGTGCCATCGACGATGATGGACTACCACGCCATCCGGCGCATCGCCGAGCTGGACGAGGTCACCTCGACGGTGTGCTTCCTGGTGAGCCCGGGCATCGGGTACATCAGCGGCAGCGTTCTGGACATCGCCGGCGGCTTCCACATCTGAGGTCCGCTACGCGGGCAGCCCCTGCGGGTGGATGAACAGCTTGGCGTCGCGCCCGGTCGCGGCGCGGTCCATGGCCGCGACCGCGTCCTCCAGGGCGAACCGCCCGGTGATCATCGGCGTCAAGTCCAGTCGTCCGGCGGCGTGCAGGGCGATCACAGCGGGGTAACCGCCGCCGAGGTGGGCTACGGCGCCGTGCATCGACGCGGAGCGGAACATCAGGGGATTTGTGTCCATCGGAAACGGCGCGCCGTTGACGCCGAGGACGACGATCTTGGCGCCCACGGCGATGGAGGCGAAGATCGCCGGCATGACGCGCGACCCGGCGCCGCTGGCATCCACGACCATGTCGACGCCGATCCCGCCCGTCTGGTCCATCAGCCAGGACGCGGCGTCGCCGGAGGTGGGGTCGAACGTCGCCGAAGCGCCCAGTCGGGTGGCGATGTCGCGTTTGACCTGCTCGGGCTCGAGAGCGAGAACTCTCCCCGCGCCCAGCGCGCCCGCCAGCCCGACCGCCGCGAGCCCGATGGGACCGCAGCCGAACACGGCGACGGTGTCTCCGGGGAGGAAGCCCCCGGCGCGCGAGACCATGCCGTTGTAGACGACCGCGCCGGGCTCGGTCAGTGCGCCGACATCCAAGGCGAATGCCTCCCCGTACCGCTCCGCGACGGAGGTCAGCGGCCAGCAGTAGCGTTCCTCGGCGACGGACATGGTCGCTGTTCCCCCATCGAGGGTGATGCCGCGATCCTCGATGTTGTCGCAACTGCTGGGGATGCCGCGCAGGCACGGCCGGCAGCGTCCGCAGTTCACCTGCGCCTCGACGGCCACGAGGTCGCCCGGTGCGACGCGCGTGACGGCGCGGCCGACGGCGACGACCTCGCCGGAATACTCGTGCCCGATCGCAATAGGTGCGCGCGACTGCGCGGGATGATTGAGATACCCGTCCGCGTCCGGGACGTACATGTGCACATCCGACCCGCAGATCCCGCACACCCGGTTGCGGATGAGGACGTCGTGCTCATCCCTGATGACGGCGTCGGGCCGTTCCCCCACCGCCATCTGCGGGTTGAACCACACCTGATTGCCGTGGCGGGCCCGATGGGAGCTCTCCTCAGCGGCGGTGACGTCGTAGCCCTCGCGGGGCCTCCACTGTGCTGTCAGAATCAGTCCGCGCATCAGCCGGTCCTCTCTCGGTTCGCGTTCGTGATCGGGTCGGTGTTGTCGGGCTCAGGACCCTTGAAGTCCGCCGTGGATCCCGAGGTCTTCACCGGTGACATAGGCGGAGGCGTCCGAGATCAGGAAGGCGACGACCTCGGCAACCTCGGCGGGGGAGCCCAGGCGCCCGAGCGGGATCCGGCTCTCCCATTCCTGCCGGACGGCGTCCGGTGACGCGGCCCCCTGGGCGGTGCGGGCGACGCGGATACCCTGAAGCATGGGGGTCTCCACGAGCCCCGGCGAGACGCAGTTCACCCTGATTCCGGATTCCGCGAGTGCCACGGACGTCGACCTCACGAGGGAGACGATCGCCGCTTTCGAGGCCGCGTAGTGGGCGGCCAGAGGGCGTCCCACGCGACCCGCTGTGGACGAGAACAGCACGGCGCTTCCGCCGCCGGAGTGAGCCATCTGCGCGGCCGCGGCCTGGAGGAGGAAGAACGCGGCGCGGATGTTGACGGCGAAGACCCGATCGAAGGCGTCGGGGGTGATCCGGTCGAAGCGCTCGGTGTGCATGACGCCGGCGGCGTTGACCAGGCCGTCCAGGCGGCCGTGGACGGCGACGGCTTCGTTCAACGCCGGCTCGATCGATTCCACCTCGGCGAGGTCCAGGAGTGCCCAACTCCCGCCGGCCGGCGGTGGGGCGGCCTGACGGTCGATGCCGATCACGGTGGCCCCGCGCTCGGCGAGCAGGTGCGCGCACGCGGCTCCAAGTCCGGATGCGGCGCCGGTCACGGCGACAACTCTGCCCTGCATCGCGTGCTCCTTCGCGCATCGATCGATTCGTCAGCAATATGCCACAAGGTGGTAAGTATATCTACTCGGTGTTCGCATCCCGCTAGCCGCGCGAAGCGAGTCCGCCGCGCGCGCGCCGCTACCAGGGGACGGGTCCGTGGCGGTCCGTGAAGGTCCCAGTCGGGCCACCCGGGCCGATGGTGGCCATTGCGACGATCGCGTCGGTGCCCTCTCTGACGGTCTGCGGGCCGCTGTGATCGTTGAGATCGGTGGCTGTGTAGCCCGGGTCGATGACATTGACCCGTACCCCGGGGAGCGCGCGCGCATATTGCGTCGTGAGCATGACAACCGCCGATTTGCTCGGCGCGTACGTCACATTGTTGCTCGCGTTCTCGTCGCGGGTGGGGTCGCTGGTCAGAACGATCGATCCCTGCCCACTGGCGACATTGACGATGACAGGCGCCGCGCTGTCGCGCAGGAGGGGAAGAAACGCGTTGGTGACGCGGACCACGCCCGCAACATTCGTGCGCATCACCTCCTCGACGTCGTCGCCCGTCGTGTCCTCGACGGCGACCGATCGCCCGAAGATGCCGGCGTTGTTGACGAGGACATCGAGCCCGGTGCCTGCCTCGCGCACCGTCTGGACCGCTGCGTTCACACTCTTGTCGTCTGTGACGTCAAGGCGCACGAAGCGGGCGCCGATCGCATCGGCCGCCTCGCGGCCGCGCTCGGAATCGCGGGCGGCCACCCACACATCGTGTCCGAGGTCGATCAGGCGTCGGGCGGCTTCGCGGCCGAGTCCGCGGTTGGCTCCGGTGATGAGCATCGTCGTCATGGGCGACATCGTACGTGCACCCGGACTAGTGCCGTCGACAGAAGCCTCCCTGATATTCCTCGCCTGCGCTGGCATACTGGTCGTATGTGTGCGTGGACCGGTGCAGAGAGCGGGAGGTGACCGTGCCTATGGCTGTCGAATCCGACGATCGCGCGGGGGGTGTCACGGAGGCGCGGAACCAACTCCGGCAGGCCGTGCTGCGCACGGAGCTTCGGCCGGGGGCGGTGTACGCCCAGGACGAGGTGCGTAAGCTCCTCGACGTGGGCCGGACGCCGTTCCGCGAAGCCCTGCGAATGGTTCAGGTCGAACAGCTCATCGAGATGCTCCCGAACGGGAGGCTCCGGATACCCGAGCTCTCGATGGATGACTTCACACAGGTGCAGGTCGCCCGAATCGCCCTCGAGTCGGCGGCCCTCCGACTGTCGATCCCGAAGCTGAGGCCTGAGGATCTCGCGCATCTCGAGGGATACATGGCCCAGATGTCGCACTACTTGAGTTCGGATCACTTCGATCGGGTGGAGACTCCGCACCTGGAGTTCCACCACGGGCTCATCGTCGACGCCGGGTCGACGATCGTCTCGAAGATCGGCGAACTCAGCGACCGCGTGCGGCGCTATCGATGGGCTCACGCGGTGGAGTTGCGCGACGACTGGGTGAATCGGACCGCGGAGCATCGGGCGATTCTGGATGCCGCGATCGCCGGGGATGTCGAAGCCGCCGTCGCGCAGCTCGTTCGGCACTACCTGAGAGCGGGGTTGTTGCTCGCTGACCTGACGCAGGCCTCCGACGGCGCGACCGGTCGGGACAAATTCGAAGAGGCTGTTATGGCCAGCCTTGCGCCGAGTGTCCGGTCGGATGTCCTGAAGCTTCGCTAGGCGGACGGCCGTCCTCCGTGACGCCCCGCGCTGACTGGCCGGGGCGCCGCTCGCGTTGGCGCGCGGCCAGACAGCGTCGCGGTGTTGTTCGCCAATTCAGCCCGTTGTATACTTTCATGCCTGATGAACGCGGTACGGTGTTCAGGATATTCAGGCTCACGAGAGGGCAATGGCGCATGAGAGGTCTTGTGGTATCCGCGGATTGGAAGCCCAAGGAGGGCTACCGAGTCACCGCTACGGAGGAACGAACCGGTCGTGTGCGGCTGGCCAACCAGGTGCTTCATAACCCGAGCCTGGCGGTTGCCGAGCGCCCGGACGCCGTACTCGCGGGGGACCATGACGTCCTGATCCGCAATGTCGCCAGCGGAATCTGTGGAAGCGACCTTCATATGGTGATCTCTGACGCGGACGGCTACATGGACCTTCCGGCGCCGTTCCGCGTTCCTGTGGCCCTCGGACACGAGAACTCCGGCGTTGTGGTCGAGGTCGGAAGCCAAGTGACCCGCGTCAAGCCCGGCGATCTCGTCGCCGTGGAGGCCCAGGTGGAGTGCGGAACCTGCCGCGCGTGCCTGCGGGGTCTCAAGGCCGCCTGCGAGAACCTGTGGGACCGCGGTTTCACGCTCGACGGGGGCACGGCCACGATGTCCGTCGCGCACGAACGGCACTGCTGGTCGTTGACCGATGTCGCGGAGCGTTTCGGCGAGCGCAAGGCGGCCGACATCGGCGCCCTGGTCGAGCCGGCCAGCGTCGCGTACAACGGGATGGTCAACCGCGCCGGGGGGTTCCGTCCCGGCGACACCGTCGCGGTCTTCGGCGCCGGTCCGATCGGGCTCGCCGCGGTCGCTCTGGCGAACGCACTGGGAGCGGGCCGCGTGCTTTCCATCGATCCGGTCCCCTCCAAACGTGAGATCGCCTCCGCGCTCGGCGCGACGGAGACTTTCGATCCGACCACCGCGCGGACGGAGGAGTGGCTGCTCGAAGTGACCCGTGGTGCGGGCGTCGACATGGCGGTGGATGCGACGGGCGTAGGTCGACTCGTGATTCCGCAGATCGTTCCGGTCATCGCGGTAGGCGGCAAGATCGTCTCCGTTGGAGCGAACATGGCACCGGTCGAAGTGGACACGATCAAGCTGATGTTCCGGGCAGCGTCCATGCACTTCACTCTGGGGCACCTCGGGGGTGGGTTCCCTGCGGTCATCGCTCTGCACGCCGCGGGAAAGCTCGACCTGACCAGCATGGTCACGGCGCGCTTTCCCCTGGACGACGGACTTGGCGCGATGGAGCGAGCGCTCAAGGGCCAGGACGCGAAGATCCTCATCTACCCGCACGTCGAGGACTACGAAAGGGCGGTGTCCGCATGAGTGCGGGCACGCCGCTGGTCACGACCGAGGCCATCGAGGAGTACATCGCGAAGTACTCGAACTGGGGCCGCTGGGGTGTCGAGGACGAGCTCGGAGCAGTCAACCTCATCACCCCCTCGATCGTGCGAGGCGCCGCTCATGCTGTGCGCGCAGGTCGTGTCGTCGGGCTGGGCTTGCCGTTCGACCAGAACGGACCGCAGACCGGGGTGCTGGGCCGAACCAACTGCCTGCGGTACTCCTCGGCGACGGGCACCGATCATGCCGAAGGACTGCAACGCCTGGCGGGGGAGCCGCTGCCACATGGGTTCGGATTCGCCGACGATGTCATCGTGATGCCGCTGCAGTCGGCCACCCACTGGGACGTCTTGTCGCACATCTTCCACGATGGTCGCATGTACAACGGCCGCCCGGCTTCGACGGTCACTGCGGGAGGAGCCCAGTTCAGCGGGGCCGAACTCTGGCGCGAGACCCTGGTCGGCCGTGCGGTGCTCCTCGACCTGCCCGCCACACTCGGGGTCGAGTGGCTCGAGGACGGGCACGCCATCGACGCCGACCAGTTGGATGCGGCGGCGGACTTCGGAAACGTCGAGATACGCGAAGGCGACATCCTCCTGCTGCGGACGGGCAAGCTCAAGCGCGGCCGTGCCGAGGGGTGGGGTACGTATGCAGGTGGCGACGCCCCGGGCCTCAGCTACTACACCGTGCCGTGGCTCGCCTCGCACGGGATCGCGGCGATCGCCAGCGACACGTGGGGCGTCGAAGTCCGGCCCAACGAGCTTCCCGGAGCCTTCCAGCCCTTCCATATCCCGGCACTGGTCTACATGGGACTGGCGCTGGGTGAGATGTTCGACTTCGAGGGGCTGTCACAGGCCTGCGCGGAGGAAGGGCGATACGAGGTCTTCTTCTCTGCGCCGCCCCTCGCCTTCACGGGGTCCGCCGGTGCTCCTCCGGGACCGGTCGCCATTCTCTGACCCGCACGAGTGCGGCGCGTAGCAATGGATCTGAGGGCGTCTGCGGTGTGGGTCCACACCTCGGAATGAAAGCGGGGAGCGGGGTGGCGGTCGTCGACGAACAGGGCGCTGTCGGGGTTCCCGAGGTGCGGGACCGTCTCCGGGAGGCAGTCCTCAAGGGTCGCCTGCGGGAAAGCAGCCTGCATTCGCAGGACGCCGTCATGGAACTGCTCGGTGTCCGGCGCACGCCCTTTCGGGAGGCCGTGCGCATGGTGCAGGCCGAAGGCCTCCTCGAGGTGCTGCCGAACGGTCGGTTGAAAGTGCCCGAGCTCTCGATGAGCGCTTTCGGAGAGATCCAGATCGCTCGTATAGCGCTCGAATCCGCCGCGGTGCGGCTTGCCGTGCCGCGCCTGGACATGGACGATCTCGCACGGCTGGAGGGCTTGATGGCCGAGATGTCGCACTACCTCGGCAGTGCCGACTTCGAGAGACTGGAACGCCCTCACGTCGCGTTCCACTTGGGGCTGGTGGCACCGGCAGGACCGGTCTTCCTCGGAGCCATCGCCGACCTGATCGACCGCGTACGCCGCTACCGATGGGCGTTTGCGACCGGGCTACCGCGCTTCTGGGAGGAACGCTTCACCGAGCACCGCGCCATCCTGGACGCGGCCAAGGCCGGCGACGGCGAAGCGGTCGCGCGCGAACTCGCCCGCCACCACATCGAGGCCGGGATGCGGTTGGCTCGCATGATGGGCGCGATCGGCGGCGCGACAGAGCGCGAGAAGTTCGCACGTGATCTTCGGGAAAGCCTCCCGCCGGAGGAGAAGCCTCTCGTCAGAATATCGGCCTAACGTGTCGCGTCTTTCAGGGTCTATACTTCCTCGATAACGCATATTTTATCTGTAAAATATCCAAAACCCTCGGAGTGCCCAATGACGGACATGGCAAGAACGCAACCAGTGGTGCTCGCGCAAGGAGACTCCGCCTACGAGGAGGCGAGACGGAACGCCGTCTGGAATGGGCGCACTCCGGCGCGATACCCGGACGAGATCGTGCTCGCCGAGAGCGCCGACGATGTCGTGGCTGCCGTGCGCCGCGCCGTCGAACGCGGGATGCGGATCGGTGTCAAGTCCGGCGGGCACAGCTGGGCGGGCAATCACCTCCGCGACGGCGGCATGCTGCTCGACGTTTCACGGCTGAACCAGCTGGAGGTGGATTCCGAGGCCCTGACCGCCGTGGTCGGACCCGGGTTCAAGGGGCTCGCCGGCGCACTCCAGCCCTACGGGCTCTTCTTCCCGGGGGGCCACGATCTCGACGTGGGCGTCGGCGGCTACCTTCTGCAGGGCGGCTTCGGCTGGAACGGCCGCGTCCACGGTCCGGCATGCATGAGCGTTCAGGCGATCGACGTCGTCACCGCCGATGGCGAGCTCGTACACGCCGACGAGCACCGGCATCCTGACCTGTTCTGGGCGGCCCGCGGGGCCGGGCCCGGCTTCTTCGGCGTCGTGGTCGCGTTCCATGTCCGCCTCTACAAGGCGCCCGGCTACATCGCGAGCAGCCTGATGCGATTCCCCTTCGACGTCGCGGACGAGCTGTTCCCGTGGGTGCAGCAGGTCGCCCCGACGCTCGCCCGCGAGGTCGAGCTCTCCCTCTTCATCCACCGCGCGGAGAACGGCGACCCCGAGATCACGCTCACAGCTCCTGCCCTGGTCGACACGGCGGAGGAGGCTGCCGCAGCGCTGGCCTTCATCGCCGAGTGTCCTCTGCGGGAGCGGGCGCTGGAGGTCGTGACAGCCACCGAAGCCTCTTTGGGCGACCTGTACGCCGGCGTCGGCGGGTTCTATCCCGCCGGGTCGCGCTACGCGGTCGACAATATGTGGACCCACGCGCGCGCCGCCGACCTGCTGCCGGGGATGAAGGAGATCGCCCGGACGCTTCCGCCCTACCCCTCCGCCATGATGTGGAACCACTGGGGAGGGGACGGGCCGGAGCGTCCCTCCATGGCGTTCAGCGTCGAGGACGAGACATACATCGCCGCCTACGGGGTCTGGGACGATCCCGCGGACGACGACCGCTATGCGACGTGGGCCGAGGAGCGGATCGGCGCGATGGCCCACCTGTCCACCGGAATTCAGCTGGCTGACGAAAACCTCGGTCGTCGACCGGCTCGCTTCGTCTCGGACGAGAACCTGGCGCGCCTGGATGAGATCCGTCACCGGTACGATCCGGCCGGCCTCTTCCACCCGTGGATGGGGCGACTGCCCTCGCCGGACCTGTCTCACGGATGACCTGCCCGTTCCCCCACGTCTGAATCGAGGGTTCCATGCGTTTGAAGGACAAAGTCGCTGTCATCACTGGAGGTGGTCAGGGCATCGGCCGCGGCATCGCGCTGGCTCTCGCTCGCGAGGGCGCGCGCTGCGTCCTCGCGGCGCGAACTCGCGCGAACCTGGAGGCCGTCCAGGCGGAGATCGAAGCGGCGGGCGGTGAAGCGTTCGTCGTGCCGACCGACCTTCGCTCCGAGGACGAGATCGACGATCTCGCCCGGCAAACCCTCGATCGATTCGGCCACGTCGACGTCCTCGTCAACAACAGCGGTGTTACCGGCCCGATGAAGGAACTGTGGAAGATCGACCCCGCCGAGTGGGACGAGACCTTCGACGTCAATGTCCGCGGGGTCTTCCTTACCTGTCGGGCCTTTCTGCCTTCGATGATCGAGCGGCGCAGCGGAAACATCATCATCATCGGCTCGCCGTCGGGAAAGCGCCCGCTGCACGGTCGCACCGCGTACACCACGGGAAAGCTCGGGCTGGTGGGATTGGTGCGCACGCTCGCGTGGGAGATCGGTCCCTACGGTCTGCGCGCCAACCTCATCTCCCCGAGCGGGTCGGACGGACCGCGCATGGATGCGATGCTGCGAGGCCAGGCGGAGACGCGAGGAATCACGTACGAGGAGGTCCACGCGGAGTTCCTCCGCCTGTCTCCCCTCGGCCAGTTCACGCCGGCGGAGGACGTCGGCAATGCCGCTGTCTTCCTGGCTTCGGACGATTCCGCGTCTGTGACGGGTGAGGACATGAACGTCTCTTCCGGGCTCGTCATGTACTGAGACTGCATATTTGCTTGGGATAGCGGATTCAAGGGCCTATAATATACAAGTAGTACGCGATTCGTCTGGATGCAGCGATGTGTCGTATCCGAGCCGCTCACCCATCAACGGAGATCCGCCGTCGGGCACTCGAGTCGCCTTACCAATCGAACGGAGAACACCATGTCAAACCGCACGGTTTCCCAGCTGGCATATGTGGAGTTGGCAACGCCGCAGCTCCAGCAGTCGCGGGACTTCTACGTCAACGTGCTGGGAATGACCGAGGTCGCCCATAACGACGCGGGGATCTTCCTCCGCGCCTGGGGTGACTTCCTTCCCTACAGCCTGCAGCTGACCGAGGGTCCCGAGGCGCAGGCCCTGCGCATCGGGTGGCGCGCAGACAGCGCCGAGGACCTCGAGCACGCCGTCGAGGTCCTCACCGCCGAGGGTCGTGAGGGGGCATGGATCGGGGAGAACCTGGGGCGCGGCCGCGCATTCCAGTTCCGCTCGCCGGGCGGGCACGGACACGAGATCTTCTGGGATCTGAAGCACCTCGCTCTTCCGGAGAACCTGCGCTCGACCTACCCGAACCGACGCCAGAAGTTTTCCCCCCTGGGAGTGGCGGCTCGCTCCATCGACCACGTGACCTTCGGCACCGACGACGTTCTCCGTGACGTGACCTGGTTCCGCGACAAGCTCAACTTCCGGTACATGGAGTACACCGCGTTGGACGAGTCGCCGGAGACACCCTTCTTCGGGATGGTCAGCACCACCGAGCAGGCTCACAACCTCGGCATCCTGCACAACACGACCGGAGTGTCCGGCGCGGTCCATCACGTCGCCTACTGGCTCGACCAGGAGATGGATGTCTACCGCGCGGCTGACGTGCTCATCGAGGCTGGCTTCCCGGTGGAGTACGGCCCCGGCAAGCACGGCATGGGGGAGAACACCTTCCTCTATGTTCGGGAGCCTTCCGGCTTCCGTATCGAGCTCTTCTCCGGCGGCTACCGCAACTACATGCCTGACTGGGAGCCGATCGGCTGGCTGGCCAAGCAGGGCTCGTTGGACGCGTTCCGGAACCGGTCGGTGCCGGACTCCATCAACGAACTCTTCCCTGGCGGGCGCGCGGGTGCGGTCAACCCCGATGGCGACCTCGAGACCAGCCCCTTCGCCATCCGGGGCATCAGCTGACGTCAGCGCCCTGGCGCTGCGCTGCGGCGGAATCTCACGCGACCGGCGTCGAGTGGTCCTCACCGCTCGACGCCGCTCGCGCTGCCGGCACGGACGTCGTCATTCCATGCCAGCACGTCGCCTTGCCATCCGCCGGAGAGATGAAATCGAGGAATTGAGATGACGGTCAGTCCATTGCCGATCAGTGGGGCGACGCGCACAGTGTTCGTGATCGCCGATCCCGTGTTCCAGTTGCGTACGCCGCAGGCCCAGAACGCGATCTGGCAGGAGCGGGGGCTCGACCTCGTCACGGTACCCGCGCACGTACCTGCCTCGCATCTTCCCGGCTTCCTGGACATGATGCGCGCCACCCGGAGCACGGCGGGCGCTGTGGTGACCGTTCCCCACAAACAAGCTGCTGCAGGGCTGTGCGACGAGCTGGGTCCGGACGCCGTGATCAGCGGCGCCATCAATGCGATCCGGCGGACGGAGGACGGCAGGCTGGTCGGGGAAACGTTCGACGGTGCGGGCTTCGTGGCCGGACTGCGAGAGCAGGGAATCGACCCGGCCGGGCGCGCCGTCTTGCTGATGGGTGCGGGTGGTGCGGCCAGTGCCGTAGCCGCTGCCCTGGTCGGCGCCGGTATCGCGTCGCTCGACATCGAGAACCGCACGCCCGCCAAGGCAGAGGCCCTGGCGCAGCGGCTCTCCGATCGCCTGGGGTTCGCGGACGTGAGCGTCGGCGGAACCCGGGCCGCTGACGCGGACCTGGTCGTCAATGCGACGTCCGTGGGCATGACGCCCGGAGAGGACGTCGTCTTCGACGTGGAGCGATTCGCCGCGGATGCTGTCGCGGCCGACGTTATCGTCTCCGGCGAGCTGACGCCCTTCCTGGCCGCGGCGGCCGCTCGCGGATTGACTGTCCATGAGGGTCGGCACATGCTGATCGGCCAGATGCAGCCCATCGCCGATTTCCTGGCGGGATGACCGGCGTGGAGTTCCTGGTGCACATCCGCATCCAGCTACCGCCGGACATGCCTGCGGCGACGGAGGAAGAGCTGCGGCGGGCGGAGCTGGCGCGAGGAGTCGAGCTCCGCCAGGCCGGCACCCTCCTCCGCGTCTGGCGAGTGCCGGGGAGGCGCGAGAACTGGAGCCTCTATTCGATTGCGGATGCCACCGCACTCCACGACGTGCTGAGTTCTCTGCCCCTGTGGCCGTGGATGGACATCGACGTCCACCCGCTGGCGAAGCACCCCGCCGAGCAGGCCTGAGAAGTGCGCCGCGACGGCGAGCGGAGAAGACGATCTTCCACGGCGACAGCGAGGCGGAAATGATGACTGACGTGAATCTGCGGGACTTCTACGCCCGGTACATCGAGGCGCTCAACGCGCACGAGTTTGACCGCATGGACGAGTTCGCCCATGAGAACGTATCGCAGCAGGGCGAGCCGGCCTCCCGCGCCATCCTGATCGCCAACCTCCGCTCCCTCACCGACGCGGTGCCGGACTTTCATTGGGAAACCCAGGAGTTGATCGTTGATGGCGATCGTCTCGGCGCACGCCTGATCAACTCCGGCACCCCTACGAAGGAGTGGCTGGGAGTGGCGCCCCGTAACAAGAGGTTCGAGATCGTCGAGTTCGCGGTCTACACCATCAGCAACGGCAGGTTCCGCCACATGTCTGCGATTCACGACGGTGCCGTGCTGAAGAAACAGCTGGAGGGGGAGGACCGCCCATGAAGATGATTGCGCTCCCGCAGACGGACATCCTCGCGTCCCATGTGTTCCTCGCCTTGATGCGGATCGACCCGCTCTGAGTATCTCGATCTTCTGCTTCTGCACCGGCCGGATGTCCTGGCCGAAACCGCTCGTGGCGAACCGGGTGCAGCTGAGCATCACGCACGCTCCGCTCGTCGCGGCGGGCGTGGCCGCCAACATGAACGGGCGATCGATCGATCGGGACAACGGCCTACTGGACTACAGCCGGCGCAACGACCTCACGATTCAGGCGTGGCCGCCCTTCAGAAGGACCTGTTCAACGGCGTCTTCCTCGGCGATCGAGAGGAATACGGTCCGCTCAATGAGGCGCTGGATGCGCTCGCGGCCAAGTACGGCGTGACTTCGACGGCGATCGCCGTGCGCGCGAAGCAGCGGAGCCGTCGCGGGCGGTCACCGCGGCGTGGTGCCCGCCGTCTCGACGGCGAAGGGTGCCGACGAGTCATCGAGCTGGCGCAACGTGTCATCGATCCAGTCGCAGATGTAATCGCGGACGACGGGGATGTTGTCGACGCTGCAATGCTCCACGCCGCCTTCGCGGTCGGTGAAGATCTTCAGTTGGGGCGCGGGGGAGTTCACCAGGTCGTCGTAGAGCAGATAGGCGTAGCGAAGCGGGATCTGCCGGTCGTGCTCGCCGTGCACCACGAGGAAAGGTACTCGGATCTTGTCTGCGACGCCCCGCAGCGTCACCTTCGGCGCGAGCTCCAGGAACTCTTCCAGGCTGTCACTTCCCCACACCCATTGCACGTGGTCCCAGTAGTGCGGGACGGGTCGGTCTCCCTCGTCGCGCATCCGCTGAAGCTGGACCTCGCCCCAGTCATAATTAGAGCCCCATGCCACGCCGAATCGGATTCGCGGTTCGAAGGCCGTCGCACGCGGGCCGTAGTAACCGCCGAGCGACCAGGCCACCATGCCGATGCGCTCGCTGTCGATCTCACTGCGGGTTTCGAGGTAATCGATGCAGGCGCTCGCCCATACCTCGCTCTCCGGGATGGCACGCAGGTCCGCCAACCGCAGCGCCTCACCGGAACCGGGGGTGTCCACGATCAACGTCGCGATACCGCGGCGAGCGAGTTCCTGCGCCGTACCGGTTCCGTAGATCTGCTCTTTCGTACTGTCGAGGCCGTTGAAGAAGAGCACGCAAGGCACGGGGCCGGGCCGGTCGGGCACGACCAGGATGCCCCCAAGATCCTTGTCGCCGAAAGGCACACGCACCCGTTTGCCGGGCTCTCCGGACAACTCGAGGAAACGACCGAACGTGTCGAGCGCGTTGGCGTAGGCAGCGGTCCGCGGGGCGTACGTTCGCGCCTGCATTCTCTCCGCCGTCTGGTAGTACACGGAGGCGCGTCCATATTTCAGGCCCGCGCTGCGGTGGTTGCCGGCGACCTCGTCGTCCTTCGCCAGCTCCACGAGGCGGTCGCCGAGGCGGCACCATTCCTCAAAGAACGCGAGCGCGGCGCTGTCGTCGTTCGCTCCGATCCGCCCCTGAAGCTCTCGGCACGCGCGATCGACCTCGCCGATCTGGCCGCCGACGGCCAGGGCAAGTCCAACGGACAGATTCCACACGTATCTGCCGGGGAATGGTTCGAACATGGTGACCTCCAACGGGTGGCTGGCGAGGGAGGGGTTCGCGCCGTATGAGGGCTGTCCCACCGTGAGCGCCCTCCCCTGGGCGGTTCTCCGCCGCGTGACGGTTGCGGCGGCGCCGATCGATGAGCCGGAGAGCTTCGGAAAGAGTATACGAGAGCAAAACACGGCGCAACTAGTATCGAAGATATACGACGAAAAGGGGATGTAAATAGCGCGTTACCAAGAGAACCCGACAATTCGAGTATCCAAAATGGTTGACAAAATGCAGCGTGTCGGTGGATATTCAGGTCGGGCACCCGTCACGCTCAGGGACGCGACGTCCTCATCACGAAGGAGTGATTCATGTCGATAAGCAGCAGAGCGGATCAAACAGATCGGTGGGCTCGTCTGTGGAGTCAGGTGCGAGCGGCGATGCGACGTCGGCGTACGCCGATCGCCCGTAGCGGCAAAGCGCTGGTCTCCGGTGCGGCCATCTGCGTTCTCGTAGCCGGCTGCGCCAGCGGGGCAGGCGCCGGTGCGTCCGGCGGTGGCGGTGAGCAGGACGCCCAGCAGATCGTGTTCTTCGGACTCGACCGGGCGGTGTGCCCCTGCCTCGACTTGATGTATGCGGGTGTGGACGACGAGGCCGAGGAGCTCGGCGTCGACGTCAAGTACATCCTTTCGGGGCTGGATCAGTCGGCGCAGGTGCAGCAGATCCAGCAATTCATCGACAGCGGGCAGAAGCCCGACGGGTTCATGGTCATGGCGCTCAATCCCGAGGTCGTATCGGCGTCGGTGCGCAGTCTCACCGGGGTCGCCCCCGTCGTCCAGGTGCAGATCGAGCCCCCCACGGAGGACTTCGACTTCATCTCCGCATTCGCCGGCCTCAACCCGGAGGCGATCGGCGAGGTGATGGGTGACGCGCTGGTGAAGGTGCGCGACGATGCGAAAGCGGCGGGCCGCCAACTGCACAGCCCCGAGGGCAACCTGCTCGTGGTAGGGGCGATGCCCAACTACCCGGAGTACGAGCGCCGACAGGCGGCAGCGTACGCCCAGTTCGAGGAGCAGCCCTTCAACATCATCCGCGAGCTCCGGGTCGAGGACAACGCGACCCAGGGCACGTACGAGATGGTGACCCAGGTGCTGCCTCAGATCAAGAACGAGGGCATCGACTTCGTCCTGTCCAACAACGGCGATCAGACGGCCGGTGTCATCAAGGCGTTCGAGCAGGCCGGCATCCAGCCCGGCAAGGACGTGATCATCGTCTCGGGCGACTGCTCCACCAGCGGCTACGGGGTCCAGGACCAGAGAGACGGCAAGGTCGCCGCCCAAGCGGTGCTGTCGCACGACGCCAGCGGTCACATCTGGGTGCGGACAATCCTGCAGGCGATCGCCACAGGTACGGCCACATCCGGGAGCACGATGGCTCCGGTCAGCCCCGACGGTCCGCCCCCCTTCGACCCCGAAGAGGCACCCTACGAGGTCACGAGCCCGCCGGTCGTCGCCGTCAACGGCATCGACGAGCTCGACAGCGTGAAGATCTGGGGCAAGTCCGTCGAAGAGCTCTGCCCGATGTGACGCGCGGGGGTTCGGTCGAGTGCGGAAGCTCTCGGCCGGCCCCTCGGCACCGCCCGGACCGGCCGGATCCTGCACGATGACATCTGCGAAGGAAGCACAGTGAACCTCGAGCCAGACCTTCGCGACTCGAGCGAGGGCGCGTCCACCGCGCTCCGTCTCTCAGTTCGCGGGTTGTCGAAGCAGTACGGCGCCGTCAGGGCGCTCTCGGACGTCGACTTCGAACTTCGACCCGGTGAAGTCATGGCCCTGCTTGGCGAGAACGGAGCCGGCAAGAGCACTCTCGTGAAAACCCTCACCGGTCTCGTCCGCCCCGACAGCGGCGAGATCGAGATCGACGGCGTCGCTGCCGACCTCTCCAGCGGGACGCGCGCACGTGCGGCGGGCATCGCCGTGGTCCAGCAGGAATTCAGCCTCATCGGATGCCGGACGGTCGCCCAGAACCTTGCACTGGGCCGACCGGGCGCACCCGCGGCCTGGACCCCCCGACGCTTGCGCCAGCAGGCCGTGCCCCTTCTTGATGCCGTAGGCCTGTCGCACGTCGATCCGGCAACGCCCGTCGAACAACTGACGGTTGCCGAGATGCAGCTGATCGAGTTGGCGCGAGTCCTCGCCGACGACGCGCGCATCGTCATCTTCGACGAACCCACGGCCGCGCTGAACGATGCCGAGATCCGGCGCGTCCTGGAGGTCGTGCGCAGATTGGCCGACAACGGACAGAGCGTGATTTACGTCACCCACCGACTACCGGAGGTGTTCGAGATCGCCGACCGCGTGACCGTCGTGCGCAACGGCCGGGCGAGTGCTCCCCGCCCGCTGGCCGGCCTCACTTCCGACCACATCATCGAAATGATGCTGGGACGCAAGCTCAGCTCGATGTATCCGAAGCGATCGGGCTCGTTCGGTGACGTCAGCGTGCAGGTGACGGATCTGCTTGTTCCGACGTTGCGCTCACCGGTGTCGTTCGAGGTCCGCGAGGGAGAGATCCTCGGCCTTGCCGGCCAGATCGGCAGCGGCGCCGCGAACATCGCTCGTGGGTTGGCCGGCGTGGTGCCGGCGACGGCGGGAGTCGTGCGCATCCGAGGGCGTGAGCTGGCGCTGGGACGGCGGGCGGCCGGAATCAAGGCCGGAGTGGCGTTCTGCTCGTCCGATCGCAAGCGCGACGGAATTTTTGCCGATATCAGCGTGCGCTACAACATGTCGGCGCCGTGGCTGCGCGCGATCTCTCGCGGCGGGTGGCTGTCGCGCAGCAAGGAGCTGCGTCGCGTAAAGGCGGATTCCGCCGCCTTCGCGATCGACGGGAGCCGGATCGACGCGCTCGTGGGAAATCTCAGTGGCGGCAACCAGCAGAAGGTCGCGCTGGGCAAGTGGCTCGGAGTCGATCCCGCCGTCCTCATCGTGGAGGAGCCGACGAGGGGTGTGGATGTCGGTGCCAGGGCCGAGATCTATCAGCGCATCAACGCGCTGTGCGAGGCCGGCATGGCCGTCATCGTCGCCTCCTCGGACACCTCAGAGGTGCTCGGTATCTGCGATCGCGTCGCAGCCTTCTACAAGGGCGAGCTCACCGGCATCTATCGCACAGAGGAACTCACGGAGGAACGTCTTGTGAAAGCCGTCATGCAGGCAGAGGAGGTGCCCGCATGAGCGACACTCAGGTCATCGAGACCCGCACCGCCACGCGCGACCCCGCAGCGCCGAGCGGCGGCCTACGCAGATTCTTCTCGCCGGAGCTGAATCTGCTCCTCGCGGTCGTGGTCATTTTCCTCGGGGGTACGGTCACCACACCGGGATTCGCCAGCGGCGAGAACATCGCCGCGATCTTGCTGAGCGCGTCGATCACCGGAATCGTCGCGGTCGCGATGACGCCCATGATCTTGTCCGGACACTTCGTCTCCATCGCCGGGTCCGCCTCCGGCGCCTTGGCAGCCGTGCTGTTCATCGAAGTGTTCCGCCAGGGCGGGAACGTTGTGCTTGCGTGCCTGATTACAATCGGCCTGCTCACCGCGATCGGTGTCGTTCAGGGACTGGTGGTGTCGGGCGGCCTCAACCCGATCCTCACTACGCTGGCCACCGCGACCGTCATCCTCGGCGTGCTCGCGACGATCACCGGGGGAACGAACGTCTCTCTCGGGAACATCGGCCCGCCGTGGGGTAATGCCAGCTTCCTCGGCCTCCAGATGCCGGTCTACGTATTCCTCGTCGTGACGGCGCTGGCCGTGGTCTTCATGCGCAAGACCGTTCTCGGACGCCAGTTGATCCTTTTCGGCGCCAATCGCGAGACGGCGCTTCTCAGCGGGATCTCCAGCGTTCGGGTGGCGCTGGTGGTCTTCATCATTTTCTCGGTGGGCGTTGCCTTCGCAGGCATCTTGTGGGCCGCCCAACTCGGCGTGGCCGGAGTCGGCACCCTCCCCAACCTGACCGTCAATTCGATCGCCGCCGTTCTCATCGGCGGGAACGCGATCTCCGGCGGGATAGGTTCGCCCATCCGTTCCGCCGCCGGCGCGGTCCTGGTATCGCAGGCCACCAACATTCTGCTTTTGAACCATGCGAGCAACGGCGTCCAACAGGCGGTCGTGGGGGCGATCGTCCTCGTGGTTGTGATCGTATTGCAGGTCGCCGGTCGGAGGTCTGGACGATGAGTTCCGCGTTCTCGACGGGTACCCGTCGCCACGTTCCCGGCTTGCGGTACGCGCCGCAGGTCGTGCTTCTGGCCGCGATGTGGATCTATTTCATCGCGACGAGCGACACCTTCCGCGGAACGTCGGCCGTGTACCCGGTTCTGCAGTCGTTCGCGCTCCTGGGAGTTGTCGCCCTGGGCATCGGACTGACGATGATCGTGGGGGAACTCGATCTGTCGGTCGGATCGATGGCCGCACTCTCGGGCGTGGTTGCCATCACGTTCTCCGACCTGGGTCTGCTGCCGGCGGCAGTCATCGCGGTGGGCTTCGGCGCGCTCTACGGGCTGTTACAGGGGATCATCATCACGCGGCTGGGGATCAGCTCCCTCGCCGTGACGATCGCCAGCCTGATCATGCTCAAGGGGATCGCGCTCGCCATCACGTCGGAAGCGCCCATCAGTGCGAACGACCTCTCCCTCGGCGAGCCCCTTCTCCAGCGATTCTGGTTGCTGTCGACCGGCAGCCTCGTAGCTGTCGTTCTGTTCGTCCTCGTCGGCTTCTTCATGAGTTACACGCGACTCGGACATGAGATGTACGCGACCGGCGGAGCCCGCGACGAGGCGCGCGCAGCGGGAGCGCGCACCGGGCTCTCTGTCGTGACCGCATTCGTGCTTTCCGGTGCTTTCTCCGCGCTTGCCGGAACGCTCGTGGCTCTCGGGTCGGGCGTTGCGTCACCCACCAACTTCTCCACGCTCTTGCTGGCGGCGCCGACGGCGGTGCTGGTCGGCGGTGTCGCCCTGACCGGGGGGCGGGGGACGGTGGTCAACATCGCCCTCGGCGTGGCGATCATCTCGCTCATCTCCAGCGGCACGGCGGACCAGGGGCTCCAGCCCAGCGTTGCGCAGCTGGTCACAGGCGCCTTGTTGGTAGCAGTGGTTGCTATCGAGTTTGGGCGGAAGCGGTTGAACGTCGGCCGAGAGAGCCGAGGCGCGGGGCCACGCGACCGGATTGCGCTGACGCCGACGGAACCCCCTCTCCTGAGTTCAGATGGCAACCGGTCAGGAACAGCATGAGGGCAACCGCGGGGGAGCCGGTGATCCTCGGGAGCTATCTGACTCTGGCGGGCGATGTGTCACCGGAGGTGCAGCCGGGCAGTCAGGTGAGTCCCCATGACATCTCGGTGAGGATCGAGGCGGCTAGCGCCCGCAGGCGTCGACTACGACGTCCAGCGGCGCATTCCCGCTGAGCGGATCGTCAGCGTCGAGTTTATCGACGGGGCGCGCGAGCCGTTCCGGGGCGACCTGATCCAAGACAGCATCGATCACCGCCGACCGGCCGGGCGTGGTGATCTCGATGTCGACCGGTTCTTGGCAGCGATCTTCGCTACCGGGTACCGAGGACCGATCGGCGACGAGAACATCTCGATCGAGAATCGCGCGCGTTCACTCGCGGAGGCGGCGGTCACGAATCACGACGCCGTATTCCACGCCATCCATCGGGTCGGTCCGGCGCTCGTCCCGCACTGAGCGCGAGGTCAACCGAGCTACGGGAGTTGGCGCATTGTGTTGCGCATCGACATATCGGGCATTACGTACCGAGCGGTACCGTTTGACCAGTTGCCTCCGCCCGAGAAAGGTACCCACATGCTCGACAGCGTCCACCAGGTCATCGCCGGCGTCGTTCTTCTCACCGTTGTGGGAGTCGCTTACGGCGGGCGGGTCGTCTTCACGGCCCTCACGGGGAAGCTCCCCCTCAATGATCTTCAGAAGTCGTTCTTCCGAGCCGGACACGCTCATGCCGGAGTGCTGGTCATCCTCGGTCTGCTCACGATGGTGATCGTGCAGACCAACGACGTCCCCGAACCTTTCGCGACCGGATCGATCGCCGTGCTGTTGGCAGGGATCTTCATGCCGGCGGGATTCTTCCTCTCCGTGGTCGGAAAGGATCCGGTGCGTCCGAATCGGGCAATCGCCCTGCTGTGGATCGGCGCCGGCGTACTCGTGATCGGGCTGATCTCGGCAGGCATCGGACTCATCGTCCAGGGGGTCACCTCGTGAGTGCGTCTCCTGTCGCGGACCCGCTTCCGAGACCGGACCACTGGCACCGCCCCCTGCTCTTCTTCGCCATCGCCATGGTGGTGCTCGCGGTCGGGGCGGCGGCGATGGCCGTGATCGATCAGCGCCAGGTCACGGGCGCCGGGGTGTGGAGCAAACCCCTGAAGTTCGCGTTGTCCGGTGCCATCTACACGCTGACGCTCGCGTGGCTGATCGGACAGGTGCACCGCGGACGACGCATCGCGGACCGCGCGGGAACCTGGGTGGTCGTCGCCCTGTCGGTCGAGATCTTCCTCATCTTCGTTCTGGCAGGCGCGGCACTGTCCAGCCATTTCAACATCACGACGCCGTTCCACACGATCGTCTGGGGCATCATGGCGGCCTCGATCGCGCTGGTCTGGGTCATGACGCTGCTCATCGCCATCGCGGTGGTCCGCAACCCCGGACCCGATCCCGCGCGCACTCTCGCGGCGAGATCCGGAATCATCCTCGCCCTCATCGGGATGGGCCTCGGCTTCCTGATGACGCTACCGACCGCCGATCAGATCAATGACTTCCAGGGCATCGTGGGCGCCCACGCCGTCGGCGTTGCGGACGATGGCCCGGGACTTCCTCTCGTGGGGTGGAGCACGGTGGGCGGCGACCTCCGCATCCCGCACTTCGTCGGCATGCACGCCCTGCAGGCGATCCCGCTGGCGCTTCTCGCGCTCGAACTCCTCGGGCGGCGAGTTCGGGCACTGTCCACGCCGCACGCCCGCTTCCCGGTGCTGGCAGTCGTGGTCGCGGCGTTCTCCGCGACGCTGGCCAACCTGACGGTGCAAGCCCTCCTGGGGCAGTCGATCGTGCACCCGAGCGGCGGCGTCCTCCTCGCGGGGGTGCTGATCGCGCTGGGGAGCCTGGTCGCGATGGCCGTCCTGCTCGGACGCGCCTCGCACGCCCGGCACGAGGGGGGCCGGGTTGCCGCAGGCGGGAACTGACGCGTCGGAATCGGATGGGCGTGGCCGTCATGCGCCGGCTCGACAATCGTTCAGTGAGGTATCGACGGCGGTTCCTGGAGGCCGCATCCGTGCGCGCCTAGCTTCGGTGGCACACCCACCTGTCGCTCAGTAGAGCCGTTACTCCGGGAGAACGAAGCCATGGCCTGCATCAACACATCCGATGGAACCAGGCATGCTGATGAGCATCGACCAGGACATCCTCGCCTGGTCGGCGGGATAGGGGACGACTCACGTGAGACTGGGTGACGAGCCCCGCACGTCGCTCCGCCGTCGGCGCGAAGGGGTCGTTTCCGACTTCGTCGAGCTTCTCGGGATGCGAGACCGCAGCGCCCTGATCCCCTTCCTTGACGACGACGTGTCCTTCGCCCACGGCACCGGATGCGGTGCCGTGGGCCGCGAGAGCGTGCTCGACGTCTGCGAGGCCATCTGGGCGGCGTTCGACGTGTACCACCCGAGGGTGATGCGCATCGCGGCGAGCGGTCCGGTCATCCTGGTGCAGGAGCTGCTGACTCTGCGCTTGCCCGGCATCTCGCACACCCACGAGATCGCGGGTTTCGCCTCATTCGAGATCCGGAACATGCGTATCGTCGCGTGGACGCAAGTGAACGGGTGAACGGGCTCGTCGTGCGTGCCGTGGCCGGCTCCCGGCTCCGTGTCACCCCAGCAGGCTGACGCCGCGCGAGATGACCAGAGGCAAGAGGAATCAGCTGAAGAAGGATGACCTGGTTCACGACCACGATCGCAAGTGCGAGTGCCACCCCCGCGCGCCGGGACCACGTCGTCTGCCGGGTTCATCCGGTGCGGATTCACGACGATCTCGGTGATCAACAGGCCGGCGCAGATCGCGACGATCATGTATCTCGGGGTACCGAGCAGATCGCCGGGGAGCGCGGTATAACTCAAAATGATGGCGATCACGCCGATCGCTGCCGGCCACCGATGCTCCGCCTCGGCTCTCTCCTTCTGGACATCCGCCACGCCCGCAGTCTCAGCCGCCGTCCCTCGCACGCCGCGGACGCGGAGGAGCTCAGAGTGGGCCGGGGGTGGAGCTCAGCGTCTCATCGAGCCAGTCGAACATCCGCTGATGGAAGAGAGTGAGGGCCCCTTCCTGGCAGTGCTCCCCGGCGCCTTCGGCTTCCGTGAACTCCATGAAGGTCTTCGGGCACTGCAGTGCTTCGTAAAGCATGGTGGCCTGGCCGGCGGCCACCCGATCGTTCTCTCCCTCGCAGACCAGGGTGGGGCAGGCGATCAGGCTCGCGACATCGGTGAGGTCGTACTTCACGACCTCTGCCAGCAGATCCTGGGCCGTCTCGACTCCGAAGACCCACAACGAGTTCGACAGCAGCCAGCGCTGCCCGACCGGAGCTTCCGCCCGATGAGCGATCAGGTGCTCGAGCGCCGCGACCCGCTGTCCCGGGTCGGTCGGGTCGGGACCGGGACCCGCCCCGAACGCACCGGCGATCTTGAACACTCCGTCCCATGCGATGCACGCTGCGATCCGATGTTCGAAGGCGGCCGCACGGGGAGCGAGGTACCCTCCCATGCTCATGCCGATGAGGGCGATGCGGCCTGGGTCGACCCCCGGGAGCTGGAGGGCCACATCGACGACGGGGGTGACGACCTTCTCCCAGTCGTATCGGAAACGGAGCTTGTCCACACGCAGGGCTGCGCCCTGACCGGGGCCCTCGAAGATGAGGCAGTTCCAGCCGTACCGCCTCGCAGCCTCCCCCACCGCGAAATACATCTCCTCGACGGTCGAGTCGTAACCGCCGTGCGCCAGCAGCGTCGGTGCCGCCTCGTCGCCGCTCACGTTGAGGTAATACCCGTCCAACTCCACGCCCTCGTAGGGGATCCGCAGGTGACTCCACCGCGTCTGGATCTCGCTCGCCTTCCGGAATGTCTCGGTCGCGCGGGAGGACGTCTCTGCCACCCGCGGGTCGTTTGCCGGATCGTCCCGCAGGAAGAACTCGGCAGTGCGGTAATAGTTCGATGCCCGGAGGTAGGCGCCGCTGGCGCTGACGGCGTGCCCGCGCGCGGCGCAGTCGTCGCCGATGGCGGCGATGCGGTCGGCGAGCGCGTGCCATTCGCGATGCCACGAATCGATATCTCCCGGCGTCACTCGTTCCGACGTCGTCCTGACCTCACCGATATCCCCGCCCCCGTAGGGCGTGTAGGCGACCGCGCGCAGGGCCTCGAACGAGAACCCTCCGGTATCGAAGGTCGGAGTGGGGCCGGAGGTGGTGGTGGAAGGCATGGGCTCGGTTCTCCCGGGTACGGCTCTGCGGAGCGATCGGTGGGTGTGCCACCGAAGCTAGGCGTGCGCGGATGCCGCCTCCAGGAACGGTCGTCGATTCCTCGCTGAACGATTGTCGAGCCGGCTCGTCATGACGCGGCGACGACCTCACGGATGGTGAGAACCGTGTTGAGCTCGAGCACGCTGTCGGGATGGCGCAGGTCAGCGCCCGTGAGCTCCTCGATACGCCGAAGCCGCTGCCGGACGGTATTCGGATGGATGCGCAGGCGGGCGCCGGTCGCTCGAACCTCGAGGTTGCACCGGATATGCGCCGCGAGCGTGTCCACCAGGTCTGTGCCGTGTTCGCGGTCGTACTGCGTCAGTGGTTCGAGCTTCTCCTCGACGTACGCCAGGAGCGAGGCCGTGTCCTCCATCTGCAGCAGCATGCCGCCGAGGCCGAGCTCGGGTATCCGGATCATCCCGCCGTGGCGCCCGCCGCGGCGCACCATCTTCAACGCACCCAGCGCGACTCTGAGCGCCTGCGCGGGTGAGCGGTACATCCGTCCCGCCGTGACGATGCTCGTGATGGCACCGGCTGTGCGTCGAACCTCCGCTTCCAGGCTCGCGATCCGTGCTTCCGGCTCCTCCGCGCCCGAATCATCCTCGATCGGCATCATCGGCCAGAGGACGATGAGGGTTTCGGCGTGCCCGGCTACGAGGGGTCGGGGCGTGGGAAGCGAGGCCGCCAGCGCCGAGGCCGTGGCCTGTCCGCGCTGCAGTTGCGCGACCGCCTCGGGGCCGGTCGCGACAGGTTCGACCACGAGCGCCACATGCGGCAGCGAGAGGTCGTGGCCGAGGTGGCGCGAGCGTTCCACCAGGCGATCGTCCACCCCCGTGTGCAGGAGGTCGACGACGAGCTCCGAGCGGCGACGGTACTCCGTTTCCGCGTCGGTCTGCTGTCGCATCATCTCGAGGGCGGTCGCCAGCGTCGCATGCTCGATCGCGCGCACATCGAGTTCATCCAACGCCGTCGTGCCCTCCGACACCCACAGCCGGGCGACCTCGTCACCCGCCAATCGGACCGGTGAACACCACAGGCGCCGCTCATCGGAGACGAGTCGGATGGGGACGCGTGACTCCCTCCCGGAAATCAGCGACGCGCGCAGTGCGGCCGGCGCGAATGTCCGGTCGACGCGACGGGTCGCCAATTCGGTGCCGCGGGTGTCTTCGATGAGGACCGGCCGCTGGAGCAGTGTGGCCAAGGTGCCGGCGATGCCGTCCATCCCTCCGAGGTTGAGGGCGACGGTGAGGAAGCGCTGATGGAGGTCTTCGGATCGGGCGAGGAGATCCTGCCGACGGACGAGTTCGGCGTTGGCCGCGCGCAGGTCGCCGATGATCCGCGCCGCAGCGATTCCGATCGCGGCGTGGTCGGCGAGGTGGGCCATCTGCTCGAGCTCGGCGACCGAGAACCGGTGCACCGGGCGATGGTAGCCGCTGAGGGTACCCAGCACTTCTCCCTCTGCGAGCAGGGGCACGACCGCGAGCGAACGAAACCCTTCCTGGAGAGCTTGGGCGCCCCATGGGGCGAAACTGCGATCGACGGAGATGTCACACACCGCGACGGGCTGTCCGGTTGCAAAGGCTCGGCTTGCCGGCGCCGGGCCTGACAGCGGGACGCGGATGCTCTCGTTCACGGTACGCACGAAGTTGGCGGACAGCCCGCTCGCACCTGCGAGGGTGAGATGGGTGCGTTGGGCGTTCGGCACGAACACGCCGCTGAGCTCGAATCCCAGCAGCACGCAGGCGTAGGCGGCCACCTTGTTGAGGAGATGCTCGAGCGAACCTCCGGCAGCCACTGTCGCGCTGAGGTCGCGCAGCGAGTTCAGCCAGGCGTCGAGATCCGTGGGAAGTGCCCGCTCGGGCGACGGGGTGTCCATGCCCCAGAGTATGTGCGCGCCGACACTGTCGGCAACGGATTATAGGCGACTAGACATCGGTGACTTCCGACGCAGCGAGGAGGATCGGTCGCACATCGCACGCTGGCACGAGAATTCGGGAGGGACAGGGAAAATGGTCGGCACCGAAGTTGCATCATCCGAAGAGTTTCGACTCGCCTTGCAGGAGATCGTCGACGAGCTCGCCGCAATCCTGGAGCGCCCCGTGGTCGTCCGCGATGCCGCGCTGTCGCTGCGCGTCACCAGCACCCACGTGGACGGCCCGTCCGGCACGGTACAGGCACCGTCGGGTTCGGACGGGGCGGATGACCACCAATTGCAGGTGCCCGTCAGGGGCGGGGAAGGCGTACTCGGTTACCTGGCGGTGGGCGGAGGCGGAAAGCCGCCCATCCCGCGTTCCCAGCTGGACGTGCTTGACGCCGGGGCGGGGCTGCTGCGGCGTGCCCTCGAGAACGGTGAGGCGCCTCCCCAGTCCGAGCGGCTCGGCGTCATGGCGGATCTGCTGTCCGACCGCATCTCGGCGCGCAAGGTGGCATGGGCGACCGCTTTGACCAAGCGCTGGTTACGACCGGGCCATGGCACGGTGGTGCGTGCGCTGATGACCGAGGCGCCCGCGACTCCGCTGCAGTGCGCGGCGTTGGGGCGGCGGCTGTCGGCCATGCGTCCCACCGCGCTGTACATCGCCGGTCGGCAAGACGACGTGGTGTTTCTCGTGGGAGCCCCCGGCGATCCGGTGGCCGACGCGACGGTCGTGGAGCAGGCGGCTGCGCACGGCATTCAGGTCGTCGGTATGGGTACTGCGTCACCGACGCGGGGGGCCGAGGACTTGGCGGCCGCCGCCACACAGGCCGTTGCTGCGGCGGAACTGTCCGCCCTTCTCGACGAGCTCCGGCCGACAGCCGAAGCATCCGTGATCGGCGGCTGGCTCCTCGTGGCCTGGACGACGGCAGACCCCTCGGATCTGAAGACGATCTCGCCCGCTGCGTACACCCTTCGATTCGATGCGGACGATCTTCGTCGCAGCACCGTCGAGACCTACCTGGACGCGGGCGCCAATGTCGCTGATGCCTGCCAGCGGCTATTCATCCACCGCACGACGCTCTACTACCGGCTGGAGAAGATGCCACAGGTGGTGAAGGATGCGCTCGCGGACGGCATGAAGCGGAGCACTCTTCATCTCGCGCTGAAACTCGTGCGCCTGTGGGAGGCCCGCGGGCAGATGTGACGGCCCGTCGGCGGCTCGCATTGCGGCGACTCCTCCCTCCCGCGTCCTTCAGCTCGCGTAGCTGGCGGCGAGGCGACGAAGGCCCTCATCGATGGAGACCGTCGGCGCCCAGGCGAGAGCGCGGCGGGTGTCGCGCTGGTCGAACCAGTGCGCCGTCGACAACTGCTCGGCAAGGAACCGGGTCATCGGCGGCTCATCCGCGCCGGGCTTGATGGCCCACGCGCGCTCGATCACCGAGCCGGCGGTGCGCCCGAGCCACGCCGGGATGCTGAGCCGCGGGGGTTTCACGCCCGCGGCGAGGCAGATGCCCGCCAGGAGGTCGCCCACCGGTCTCGGCTCACCGTTGGTGAGGACGTAGGCGCGGCCCCCGGCCTCCTCCGCCCGCTCGAGGGCGGCGGCGATCCCGCTGGCGGCGTTGTCGATGTAGGTGGTGTCGATCAGGGCGGTGCCGCCGTTGAGGAGCGGAAGGCGCCCCGCGCGCGCCCGATCGACGATCCGCGCGATCAGCTGCGTATCACCCGGACCCCATACCAAGTGCGGGCGGACCGCCACGACGTGCAGCGACGGCGAGTTCCGCGCCAGCGCGATCAGCTCCGCCTTCGCCTTCGTACGCGCGTAGTCCCCCCGGGCGCGGAGCGGATCGGCCGGCTCGGCGCCGACGCCGGCGAGCGCCGCACCCGCGTAGGCGACCGAGGGGGAGGAGACCTGTACGAATCGGGATGCGCCAGCCTGCTCAGCCGCGTCCAGCAGCGCCCTGGTCCCCTCCACGTTGACCTCGTCGAACTCGTCCCTCGCTCCTGCGAGGGAGACCTTCGCGGCAAGGTGCACGACCCCCTCGACACCGTCCACGGCGCGTGTGACGTCGCCCGGGGCCGTGATGGAACCCAGGATATCGGCCGCTCCTTCGACACCGGACGGCCGGCGTTGTAAGGTGCGCACACGGTGGCCGGAGGCGACGAGGCGCGCGGCGACGGCGCGTCCGAGGAAGCCCGATGCCCCGGTGACGAGGACGATCACGGCGCCACGGGTCTTTCGCCGGCGAGGATGCGCTCGGCCCACCCGGACAGTTTCGAACGGTCGATTTTCGAGTTGTGACGGATGTCGGTGGGTAACCGCGGTACCGCGAGGACCGCGACCAGCGGGATGCCGGTGCTTGCTCGCACGTCGGCGGTGAGGTCGGGGTCGGCGAGGGCCGCCCGCGGCGTGGGCGGAATCGTCTCGACGACCGCGACCGCCTGCCGCAGTCCGTGCGGGCCGACGCCCACGACGGCCGCGCGGCGCACCGCATCCACGCGTTCCACCTCCTGCTCAGGTCCGACGGGGGCGAGAGGCCCGTCCGCGGTGACCAGAACATGCGGCATCCGCCCTTCGACCCAGAGCCGACCGTGCGCGTCGAGGTGCCCCACGTCACCGGTCCGATGCCAGCGGGTTCCGGGCTCGAAGGGGTCGAGGTCGTCGGTGCCGCGAGCGGCTTCGCGGTCGGTGAGCCACAGCCGGTCGTAGTGATCCTTGAGGTGGGGCGCCGACACGACTATCTCGCCGAGCACTCCCGGCTCCGCCGTGGGCGTGCCGGTGGCGCGGCCGTCCGCGTCGAGCGCGCTCACCAGCACGCGATTGGCGCCGATCGGCAGCCCCACGCAGACACCCGCGTCCGGGGCCTGTGCCGCCTCACGCACTCCGTCGAGCGTCACATCCGTCACGAGAAGGCATTCCGTCATCCCGTACGGCGTGTGCGGCGTCGCGTTCGGCATGAGTTCCGCGGCCGATTCCAGCAAGCGCGCGCTGATCGGTGCGCCGGTGGAGAGGAATGTGTCGACGCGCGCCAGGGCGGCGCGGTCGTCCGCGGTGAGGGCACCGGCGGTCGCGACGACGTTGAGGACGGCGGCGGGGGAGAGGAACACGATGCCGGCGTCGGATTCGCGTACGGCGGCGGCCACTGCGCTCGCGGTGAGCGTCCGGGGCGAGGAGACATCCATCTCCGGCGTGACCGAGCGGGTGCCGAGCGCCGGGCCCAGCAGGGCGAACGGCGCGAACCCGGTGACGAGACCGGTCTCCTTCGTCACCATGAAATGCTGCGCGAGCACGTCGCGAAGCGCCGCGAGCTGCCCGTGCGTGTAGGCGACGCCCTTCGCGGGTCCGGTGGATCCGGAGGTGAACAGGATGGCGGCGTCATCCTCCGGCCCGGGCGGGGTGGGGAGGGGCTCGCCCGTGCCCTGGGCCAGGATGTCGCCCAGGCTGTAGCGGACACCGAGCGCCGCGGCGGCTGGTCCCGGGAGGCGCCTGGCCGAAATCCGCACTCCCGGCCAGCCGAGGGCGCGAGCGGCGGTGAGGCCCAGGGTCTCACCGATGATGACGTCGGGCCACGACCCGCGGACGGCGCGGGTCAGGCCCCGGACGCCGAGGCCGGCGTCGGCGACGACGATGACCGCGCCGATCCGAAGGCACGCGTAGACGATGGCCGAGAGCGTCGGACCGGGGGGCACCAGGAGCGACACGCGGTCGCCCTTGCGGACACCGATGCGGTGGAGCCCCGCGGCGAGGCGCCGGACGCGATCATCGAGCTGCCGCCAGCTCACGCGGCGCATGGCCCCCGAGCGCGTCGGCGACATATCCACGATCGCCGTCTCATCGTCGAATCGGCGTTCCTCCAGTCCGTGCCAGATCGGGGTGAACGGCGTGCCGTCGGCAGGCAGCGCCGTCGCCCGGTCTGGATGGCGCGGCGAGATCCCCACGGACGCGATGAGCCGATCGCCCCGCTCCTGAAGCCACGCCAGCACCGCCTCCGCGTAGGGGCGATCTTCGGCGACGAGATGACCCGCGCCCTCGAACCGGTGCACATCCGCCTGAGGGAGGCGGTCGAGGAGGTCGTCGAGGTAACGGTCGCTGAAGATCGGATCCTTGGGTCCCCATAGCAGCAGCGCCGGCACGTCGAGCTCCGCGACGCCAGCCGCGATCCGTTCCAGTTCGGGATGACTCGGGTGACGGTCATCGACCGGGATGTCGGCCACGAAGCCGCCGATCGCGCGACGCCGCGCGGCGGAGGCGTACGGGGACCGGTAGGCGTTCCGGGTCGCAGCATCCAATGCGGGCGATGCGAGCGCGAGCGTCGTGTCCAAGAAGGCCGTCGTGGCGACCGTCGAGGCGGCGAGCATTCCGCGGGCACCCGCGAGCCGCAGCGGGGCGGGGATCGGCACGCCGTTCGGATGGTGAACGGCGGTGTTGAGCAGCATCACACCGGCAAGGGATCTCCGATGGTCGATCGCCCAGCCGGACGAGACGACTCCGCCCCAGTCATGACCGAGCGTGACGACCGGAGCGTCGAGGGCGAGCGCCGCCGTGAAGGCCCCCAGGTCGGCAACGCGCTGCGCCAGCGGACGATCCACGCCGGTGCGTTCGGAGAATCCCATGTCGAGCTGGTCGACCGCCACGACGCGCCACGCGGGCTCTCCGCGCTCGGCCGCGCGCACCGACTGCCTGACGAGGTCACGCCAGAGGTAGGACCACGTCGGGTTGCCGTGCACGGCGAGGATCGTGCCGACGGCCGCGACGCCGAGGCGGGCGAGCTCGGGCCCGGTATCAAGACAGTGCCATTCGCGCACGAGTCCCTGGTCTCCGCCCACGCCGGGAACCGCGACGATACGGCTGAACCGGGGATCGAGGCCGGGGAGACCAGGCGGGGGCAGGGTCGCGCCGGCACTCACCAGGCGAGTTCCATCATGGCCGTGTTGAGGCCGGAGCCGACGCCCATGAGCAGCACCCGGTCGCCCCTGGCCAGGGTTGCCTGCTCCTCGGCGAGGGTGATGGGGATCGAGGCCGGCCCGACGTTTCCGTACTTCGGGAAGGTCACGGGCACGCGAGCACTGTCGAGCTTCGCCGCCTTCACGATCGCATTCGTGTGCACGGAGGACACCTGGTGGGTGATGTACCGGTCCATCGACGACCAGTCCCACGGCCCGGATGCCTCCTTCCAGGCGGAGACCACGAGGTCCAGTCCGCCCTTCAAGAGTGCCTTCGCGTCGGTGAACATGCCGTCGACGCTGCCGACGCACAGTTCATGGAACTGGGTTGCGGCGCGTGTGACTCCGCCGAGGATGCGGTGTCCGCCGGGGTGCTCATCGGTGCGACCGAGGACCGCGGCAGCGGCACCCGACCCGAGCGTGAGGGATGCGAACTCGCTCATGAAGCCTGCTCGGCCGACATCCGTGTGCGACAACCGGCGGATCGTGTTGGCCTGGATCTCGTCCGCGTCCTCGCCATTGACGACGATGGCGTAACGGATCTGACCCGACTGAATCATGTTCGCCGCCAGGCTCATGCCGCTCACGAACCCGAGACAGGCGTTGGCGACATCGAAGTTGATGGCCGAACTCGGCAGCCCCAGCCCGTGATGGAGGCGCACAGCGACGGACGGCTCGAGATGCTTGCGCGAGACGGAGGTGTTGATCAGAAGCCCGACATCGGCCGGGTCCACGGCCACCTCCGCCAGGGCGCGCCTGCCGGCATCGATCGTCGCGTCATCCGACGATTCCTCCGCAGCCCAGTTGCGACGCTCGAGCACGCCGGCGACGCGCTGCAGGAGGCCGCCGGGCAACTTGAGTCGTCGGAGTGCGGAGGAGAGACGATCCTCGATCTCCTCGGATGTCGTCACTCTCCCGGGCAGGGTACTCGCCACTGACAAGAGTGAGACATTGTCAAAGCGAGTGGTCGCATTTCCGGCCACGATTCCTCCGTCGAACGCGCCCATCTGGCTCGCTCCGTCAAGATCGCAATTTTACGCCTCGCGCAGCCGTGCCGATGACCGGCAGCGCGGATGCCGCACACCGGGTATCCTTGCCCGCGCAAAGGGGGGTCGGCGACAATGACACGATGGCGCAATCGAGGGTGACTTCCCCCTGCATCCCGTCCCTCCCCGGCACCGGGTCTGCCCGCAGGTGAGGACCCACTTCAGCAGGTATCAGGAAATCGCCGACACGCTGGCTCGGCACGGGCTCGGTTTCCTGGCCGGAGCCACCGGCATCAGCAAGTGGGTGCCCACCCGTCGCGGTCGCGACGCAGCCCACCCGAGCACTCCGCCGTACACGGTGGCGCAGCGGCTCCGCGTCGCCCTCGAGGAGCTCGGCCCCACCTTCATCAAGCTGGGCCAGCTGCTCTCCACTCGACCCGACCTGCTGCCGCCCGCCTACATCATCGAGCTGTCGAAGCTCCAGGATGCGGCGCCGCCGGTGCCCGCCGCGGACGTCCGGGAGATCATCACACACGAACTCGGAGCCGAGCCGGAGGAGCTGTTCGCCGAGTTCCAGTGGACTCCACTGGCGTCCGCATCGATCGGGCAGGTGCACGCCGCGAGGCTGGAGGACGGTACCTCGGTGGTGGTGAAGGTGCGCCGCCCCGATGCCGTCCGGCAGGTGCAGGAAGACCTGGAGATCCTCAACAGCCTCGCTGCCCGCGCGGCCCGCGCGTGGGCGCCGGCGCGGGCCTACGACATCCGGGGTATCGTCCGGGAGTTCTCGCGGACCCTCCGGGCCGAGTTGGACTACCACCGCGAGGCACAGAACGCGGAGCGGTTCGCCGCGCAGTTCGCCGACCGGCCCGAGGTCCTGATCCCGCGGGTCTTCTGGGAGAGAACCACGTCACGCGTCCTCACGCTCGAGCGGATGACGGGCATCAAGATCAATGATCTCGCCGCCCTCGACGCCGCCGGTGTCGACCGGCGCGCTCTGGCGCGCAGCGGGGCCGACATCGTGCTGAGCATGATCTTCGAACACCGCTTCTTTCACGCCGACCCCCACCCGGGAAACCTCTTCGTGCACCCGGACGGGCGCATCGCGCTGATCGACTTCGGCATGGTCGGTGAGATCACCGAGGAACTTCGCGACCGGTTCGCTGACTTCCTCATCGCGTTCACCCTCCGCAACCCCGATAGCCTGGCCGACGCGCTGGAGGGTGTCTCGGTGACGAGGGGCAACGTGGACCGGTATGCCTTCCGCGAAGCGCTGACGTCGTTCATCGCCCTGTACGCGGATCGTTCGCTCAGCGAGGTCGGGTTCGCCCGCCTGGCGAGCGAATTGCTCGTCGTGCTCCGGGAGCAACGGCTGCAGATGCCGCGTGAGGTGTCCCTGATCTTCAAGGTCCTCATGATGATCGAGGGCATGGGCGTGCAGCTCGACCCGGAGTTCGACCTGACCTCCGTGCTCACTCCGTACACCCGGCGGCTGGTGCGAGAACGGTTCGCTCCATCGGCCATCGCGAACCGTGTTGCCCGTGCGTCCGCCGACGCCAGTGCCCTGGCACTGGAGCTGCCCACGCGCCTCCGCCGGGCGATCGACGACCTGGACCGCAACGGCTTGCAGGTGCACCTGCGGGCGGCAGAGCTGGAGCCTCTCGTCGCCCGGGCCGAGCGGATCGGGAACCGGCTCGTCGCCGGGGTTCTCACCGCCGCCGTGATCAACACCGTGGGCAAGCTCATCGCGGGAGACTCCCGGTGGCGTTCCCGGCAGAGCACCCTCCTGGGCGCCGGCGTCACCGTCGTCACGACGTTGAGCGGGTACCTGCTGTGGACGGCGCGGCATCGCTCAGGGCCGAGCTGACCTCCGCTGCCTTTCCATCCGCTCGGACAGGGGCGGACTGTCCTCCGGGACGGGGTGCCCGGTGGCCGTCGCGAGAAGGCTGAGGGCATGGACGAAAACACTCCCTCAGCCATCGCCGTCCGCGGGCTGACCAAGCGCTTCGGAACGCACGCGGCCGTGGAGGACGTCGGGTTCGACGTCCGCGCCGGTCGGGTGACCGCGCTGCTCGGGCCGAACGGCGCCGGCAAGACGACCACCCTTCGAATGATCCTCGGGCTCGTCGCCCCCGACGCCGGTACGGTGTCGATTCACGGCCGCCCCTACTCGGCGCTGCCGCATCCCGGACAGACCGTCGGCGCCATGCTCGACGGCGGCGGCCTGCACCCCGGACGTAGCGGCCGAAACCATCTGCGCATCATCGCGTCGCAGATCGGCGCCTCGCCCGAGCGCGTGGACGCCGTACTCGAGGAGGTCGGGCTGACCTCCGCCGCACGACGGCACGTGTCGGGGTACTCGCTGGGCATGAAACAGCGCACCGCGCTGGGAGCCGCGCTCCTCGGGGACCCCGAGATCCTCGTCCTCGACGAGCCGGCCAACGGCCTCGATCCGGAGGGTGTCCACTGGCTGCGAGAACGCCTCCGGGCGTTCGCCGACGGAGGCGGCACCGTGCTGATCTCCTCACATCTGCTGTCGGAGATCGCACTCATCGCGGACGACGTGGTGGTGATCGCGCAAGGGCGCGTCGCCGCAGCGGGCGACATGGCGTCGCTCGTGGCAACACACAACGGAGACCTCGAGCGCTTCTATCTCGATGTCACCTCGACAACGGATGGAGTGCACTGATGTTTCGCGGAGAACTTCTCAAGCTGACGACCACGGCGGCGACGAAGGTCGCTCTGGCCGTCGGGATCATCGGGCTGATCGGCACGCAACTCACGCTGGTCACCCTGCTTCCTGCTCTGGAGAGCGGCGCCATCGGTCCCGGCGCCGCGGCTCTCGACGGTGACCTGCCTGCATACGACCTCTCCACGGCCGCCGCGCAGTTGGCCGCCTTGAGCCCACTCGGCGTCAGCGAAGGGGGCGGATCGCTGGGTATCGCATCGCTGGCCGTGCTCGTGCTGGGTGTGCTGGCCGGAACGACCGACTTCCGGTTCGGCGGCATCGTACCGACAGCCCTCGCCGAGCCTCGTCGGGGCCGGATCCTCGCCGCGAAGGCGCTGGCCACCGGTGCCACCGGGCTGGTTCTGGGGCTGGCCTATGCGTTGGTGAGCCTCATCACCCTCCTCTTCTCCCTTCCCGCTGCCGGCGCCACGCTCGTTCTCGGATGGGGCGAGATCGCGACCGTGCTCGCGCAGGGTGCCGTCGTCGTCGCGCTCCTGGCGCTGGTGGGCCTCGGTGTGGGCGTGCTGGCGCGTAACCAACTCGCGGGCGTGTTGATCATGCTCGGCGTGGTCGTGCTCGAGCTGCTGGTGCAGAGCTTCGTGGGCCTTGCCACCGGCACGCAGCCGGTGTGGGGGCAGCTGCTCCCGCTCACGCTCAGCCAGACCGCGATCGGCGCCACCCCCGGAGCCATCGCCCCGCTGGCCGCGCTCGCCGCTCTCGCCGGATGGGTCGTCATCGTCCTCGGAGCGGCCACCGTGGCCCTTCGTCGCCGCGACCTCTGACCTGTCCGCCCGGGCACGACGAAGAAGCCCCCGCCGAGCCGCCTGAGAACGCGGCTCGGCGGGGGCCTCGTCGTGGACGGGGACTCGGCAGGCTCTCCTCGCCCCGGGCGAGGACATCCGCCGGCGCGAGGACGAGATCGGCCGTAGCGGGCCTCGCTTCAGCCGATCTCCTCGGCTCAGGCGAGGAGGGCCCTGCCTCAGGCCGCGGACTGGTTTCGACGCAGCTCGGCCAGCTCGCGGCCCGACCGGCGTGCGCCGGTCTCGGCCTCCGACTTGATGGTCGCGGCCACGTCGGCGAACGCGTCGAGCGCGGAGTCCACGCCCACGAGGGTGAAAGGCCGCTGAACGACCCGCAGGTCAAGCCCCCAGACGTCTTCGAGCACGCGGCGAAGCCAGCCGGTGGAGTGGTCCCACCCCTCCTTGGGGCTTCCCGGGTTGTAGTTGCCGCCCAGCACCGTGACCAGTGTGGCCGGCTTTCCGCGCAGCGCCGTGCCCCGCGGGTTGATGCGGGGGTCGGCATAGGCCAGGTCGAACCAGATCTTGAAGTGCTGGGAGACGCCGTAGTTGTACAGCGGAACGGCGAAGAGGAGTGCGTCCGCGCCGATGAGCTCGTCGGCGATGGAGGCGGCGAGGGCGATCGCTTCGCGCTGCCCTTCGGTACGCTCCGACTCCGGCAGCTGCGAGCCGACGACGGCGTCCTGCCAGGCGGTCGACCGGATCGGGTTCGCCGCCAGGTCGCGTCGCATCACGGTCGAGTCGGGGTGAGCGGACGTCCACTCCTGTTCGACGAGGTCGCCGAGGGACCGGCTTGAAGAGGTGGAGGGAAGGATGCTGGCATCCAGGCGGAACAACGTCACGTGAACTCCCGAAGTTTGTATTAGTCGCTAAGAAAAACAGAGCGATTCGTCGAGGCTAGCACGGTAGAATCGAGGCATGGATGCGGAGTTGCAGGTGGCGCACGACCCGCGCGTCTGCGATGCGGCCGTGACTCTCGCGTTCTCCGTGCTGGGCAAACGGTGGAACGGCATGATCGTCGACGGGCTGAGCGGCGGGGCGCTCTCGTTCGTTCTCCTCCGCCGCGCCGTCCCCGGCATCAGTGATGCCGTGCTGTCGGATCGGCTGTCGGAGCTGGCCGACGCGGGGCTCCTCTGCCGCGCCGTCGAACCCGGCCCGCCGGTCTCCGTCGCGTACGCTCTCACACCGGCGGGCGAGGAGCTGGTACCCCTGCTCCAGCAGCTCGGCCGGTGGGCTGAGAGGAACCTCGTCTGAGCGCGCCGACCGGTGACCGCCTTACAGGTCGGTCACTCGGATGAGCACCTTGCCGACCGCGCCCTGCTCGACCGCATCGTGCGCAGCGGCGGTCTCGGCGAGCGGGAACCAGGTCAGCGGCAGTCCGGCGTCCTCGCCGACGGGGAGCGCGCCGGCCTCCAGAGCCGCGGTGATGTCCGCTGCGGCTGCCTCCCACGCCTTCTGGCCCACCGTGTAGAGCAGAACTCCCTGCACGCGGACGTTCTTTGCGAATGTCGGGCGTGAGGGCATGGAGAAGCGGTCGCCGCCGTCGTCGGCGTAATAGGCGATCGAGGCATGATTGGCCGCCACGGCGGCATCGATCCCGGCGTTCGCGGCGATCGAGACCTCGACGATGTGGTCGACGCCGCTCGGCACGATCTCACCGATCCGCGCGGCGACGTCCTCCCGCGTGTAGTCGATGACGTGCTGTGCTCCCGCGGCGCGGGCGAGAGCTGCCTTCGCGGGCGAGGAGACGGTGGCAAGAACGGTCGCGCCCGCCCAGCGTGCAAGCTGGATTGCCGCGTGCCCCACCGCGCCGGCGCCGCCCGCAACGAGGACCGTGCGGCCGGCGAGCGCGCCGGGATGCAGACGCCCCGGCCCGTCCTCGTGCACCGTGAGCGTGCGGTGCGCGGTCATCGCCGGGACTCCGAGCGACGCGCCGACTGCCATGTCCACGCCGTCGGGGAGCCGCACAGCACGCTCCGCCGGGATCACGACCTGCTCTTGCGCGGTGCCCGTGGGGCGCTGATGCTGCGCGAGGTAGATCCACACCCGGTCGCCGACGCTGAGGCCGCTCACCCCGTCGCCCACGGCATCCACGATCCCGGCGCCATCCTGATTCGGAACGATCTCGGGAAAGTCGTCCCGCCGGGTGGACCCTGTTCGCGCCTTCCAGTCCGTGGGGTTGACGCCGGACACGACGATCCGTACGCGTACCTCGCCGGGGCCGGGTTCGCTGGGTTCACGGTCGACGAGGGAGAGGACCGAGGAGTCGCCGGGAGAGGAGTACGCGATCGCTTTCATGCCCGCACGTTACAAGCCGAGAGTACGGCTGGGCGAGGCGCCCGCCTCGGCCTCCTGGCGGAGGTAGGTGTCCCATTCGCGCTCGCTCCACAGCGGAACGAAAGGCACCCGGCTCATCCGTCGGGAGAAACTCGGCTTCCTCGGAATCGGGCCTGTCACGGGGCTGCGCACCGGATCCTGCACCTTCGGCTTCGCGGGGCTGCCCACCGCTCCGGTCGTCCAGGCGACCACGCATCCGGCGGCGTCACGGAACTGTCCGCGTTCGAGCCATCCCACATGGGCGCCGTCGGAGGCATACACAGCCCCGTCGCGGCTCCAGCCGATCGGCTGGCCGTCGGCGGAGTAGAGTCGGTCGGCTTCGGACCAGCCCGTCACACGACCCTCGCGGTTGAAGATCGGCGAAAGAGTCATAACCTGAGCCAACCAGGTCCACCGCTCCGCGGCAACTCCCCGTGGCGTGCGGCGCGCCGAAAGGATGCGCGGAATCCGACATTCACGCCGCAGCGAACGCGCGGCGGAGGATGGGCCGGGTCGCCCGGGTGCTGAGCCACACGATCCCGATTCCGACCGCCACGACCGTCGCGATCGTGAGGAGCGACACCGGGGCGGTGATCAGCGCGATGCCCAGCAGCGGGAAGATCATCGCGCCCGCGCAGAGGGCGGAGCCGATCGCGGTGAGGAGCAGGGGGCTCATGATCGCGCGCCGACGTGCCTGCTCCACCGTTCCGACGGGCATCCCCAGCCGGTGAAGGCTCCGGTGCAGCTCCTGGCGGTCCAGGATCTCGGCGGCCTGGTTCACCCCCACGGACGACGCGACCATGAGAAACGACGCGACGAGGGTGATCGTCACACCGGTGCGGATGTCGGCGGCCAGCTGGACGTCCTCCGTTGCACCGGTGCCCATGACCTCGAGCGCCGCGACCGCGGTTCCGGCGAACACCGCGATGAAGCTCGTCATCGCGATCCCGCTGACCTGACGCCAGGCCGCCTTCGGTGACTCGAGCACCGTCCGCGCCGAGAGCAGGTGGTGGGGCTGGTTCGCGCGGCGCAGCTGTCGCCGGGCCTGGACGCCCAGTACCCACGGGCCGACGACGTTGAGCACCCCGAAGGCGACCGCGAACACGATCGTCAGCACGACGATGGTCGGCAGCATCCCTGTCGCATGCGGAACCACGGAGATGAGCACGAACGCGGCGACGAGGGCGATCACGGTGACGACCGCGCGCATCCAGTGCGCTTTTCCGGCCACCGCGCGCGTGCGCACTCCCAGCGGCGAGATGACGACCTTGCGCAGTCCGACAGCGGCACTCCCGGCGGCCAGGAGCACGATCCCGGCGACGACCGCGACGACGGTCGGTGCCGGGAGGAGGACGGAACCGGCCCCGAGCGCTTCGCCCCGGAACGGGATGAGCCCGACCAGCGGAACCAGCAGGAGGTGGAGGACGAACCCGACCACGGCGCCGATTGCGGCGAGGGCGACGGACTCCACGACGGTCGCCACCACCACGCCGGCGGGCGAGACGCCCAGCAGCCGAAGGGTCGAGAGCCGCTCGTCCCGGCGCCGGGCCGACAGTCGCGCGGCCGCCCCACCCAGGGTGACAAGGGGCACCACGAGCAGCACGAGCGCGATGGCGGCCAGCGCGTGATAGATCGGTGCCTCGGGGTCCGTCCACGTCCAGAACGACTGCGCGCCGCCCACGACGGTGAGAACCAGAGCGCTGACGGTCGCAAAGGCGACGATCGGCAGGGCAAGCACGTCGTTCTGGCCCGGGGACGGCCGCATCAGCAGCATGAGCACGCCGGGGTTCATGCCGACACCCCCTCGGTGACGAGACGTCCGTCGCTGACCGAGACCGTCCGCGAGCAGCGCGCGGCGACGTCGGCGTCGTGCGTCACCACCACAAGGGTGCGCCCCTGCTGGGTCGTCGCCCACAGGAGGGCATCCATGACGTCGGACGAGGTCCGTGAGTCCAACGCCCCGGTCGGCTCGTCAGCGAACACCACCTCCGCGCCGGTGACCTGGGCACGCGCGATGGCCACCCGCTGCGCCTGCCCGCCGGAGAGTTCGCCGATGCGGCGATCTTCCCAGCCGGCGAGTCCGAGGGCGCTGAGCCAGGATGACGCGCGCTCCATCGACTCGGCACGTCCGCGCCCGGTGATCATCACGGCGATGGCGACGTTCTCGATCGCCGTCAGCTCGGGGATCAGAAGACCCTGCTGGAAGACGAAGCCGAAGCTCTCCCGGCGGAGCCGGGATCGGCCCGTCTCTCCGAGAGCGGTGACATCGACGGACGCGCCGGCGGCCGAGGCGAAGGCGACCCGACCCTGATCGGGCTGGATGATTCCCGCGAGCACGTGCAGCAGGGTGGTCTTGCCCGATCCGGACGCCCCCATGACCGCCACCGACTCCCCGCGACGGATGGTGAGATCCACTCCGGCGAGGGCCGGGGTCGATCCGAAGGTCTTGACGAGTCCGCTGGCATGCAGCACTGAGGAATTCATGATCCCAGCCTCGCCGTCGCCCGCCGCGGTGTCGTCGTCCGGGGGAGTGACGTCCTGAGTCCCGCGTCATCCTCGGGGCTGACATCCGCGGTGGGCCGCGGGGGCCGTTACCGCACCGCGCTGCGGACCGCGCGGCCGGGGCGGCTGGATGCCACGATCCCGCCGTCGCGCACGACGAAGGCCCCACCGACCAGGACGTGCCGGAAGCCCGTGGACGCCCTCATCTCCTCGAACGTCGCCAGGTCGGAGACGGTCTCGGGGTCGAAGATGGTGAGGTCTGCGTCGGCTCCCACCTGCACGCGACCCTTGGTGCGCATCGCCGGCACGGATTCCTGCAGAAGCGAGGCCGGAATATAGGTGACACGGCGGACGGCTTCGGCGAGCGTGAACACGCCCAGGTCGCGGACGAGCCAGGCGAAGAGGCGGGCGAAGCATCCCGCACTCCGCGGGTGGGCGACGGCCCCTTCCGGAACCGGCCACTCGTCGTGGAGGCGGCGCGCGCCGTAGGTGAGAGGCATCGCATCGGAGGCGATCGCCCCGCCGGGAAGGGTGAGTCCGCGCATCAGCATCGCGAACTGCGTCGGGTCGTCGGTGTCGAGGAAGTCGATGATGCACAGACCCGCCGGGTCGGTGCGACGCAGCGCGGCCAGACGTTCCGCATCGGCGACGCGCTCGCCGGTGGGCAGGTACTGGATGGACTGCGGCGTGATGCCCAGGCGATGCAGGCTGCCCGGCTCCAAGAAGGCGGCTCCCACGCCCGTCGACCCGCGAGGGTAGGGATAACCCTCCGTCGTGACGCGGTTCCCGCGGGACTGGGCACCCTCGACGGCGGCCGCGATGTCGTCGATGCGCTGAAGCGAGGTGCTGTTGATGTGGCAGATGTGCAGGGCCGCCCCCGTACCCGCGGCAGCCGCGATGATCTCCAGAACGCCGTCCAATGACGAGCCCGGCTCGACGTTCGACATCTGTCGCGCGTGGGTGAAGGCGGGCACCCCCAGCTTCTCGGCCAGCAGGGCGGTGCGATAGAACTCGTCGCGTCCCGACTGCGGCGAGTACCCCAGGAGGACCCCGATGCCGATGCCGCCTTCGAGAACCCCTTCCTCCACGCGGTCCAGGATCGCGGACACCTCGCGATCGGTGGCGAGGGAATTCCAGCGCGGGCCGGTCAGGTTGTCCTCGAACAGGTGGATCGGTTCGGGGAGGGGCTCGGGCGAATTCGCGCCGGGGAGCTCGACACCATCCACCACGTGCATCCGTGCCAGCGCCCAGGACGATGAGAACCCGAAGTTGATCGGTCGGCCCTCCGCCTCGGCGCGCTCGTAGACGAGGCCGACCGGGAGGGCTCCGCCCTCCAGGTCCAGAGCCGTGGTGACGCCGTCCTGCGCTTGCAGCAGTGCCCCGGTCGGGGACTGAGCGTGGCTGTGGAGGTCGATGAACCCGGGCGATACGACGCATCCGCTCACGTCCACGATCAGATCCGAGGCCGGATGCTCCGCACCGACGTAGCTGATCGAGCCGTTGCGGATGCCGACGTTGCGGATCGCATCGAGCCCGGTCTCCGGATCGATGACCCGCCCCCTGACGAAGAGCACCTCGCAGGGCTGCGCCGGAGACTGGTCGACAACCTCGAACACGGATGCGCTCCCAGCGGTACTAGCGGCCGGGGGCCGCGTGGAGGTCGGTCGGCGCCGGATTGGCACGCCCCCAGCCCGACTCGCGGGTGAGTTTACGCAGGAGCGGTGCCAGGCGGTAGCGGACGGGCGTGGAGACCGTGAAAGTCGACGTCGTCTTGCGCACCCCCTCGATCGCGACGATCGCCGCCGTGAGCACCTGAAGCTCCTCGAGCGAGCCGATCCCCACGTGCGCGAGCAGGTCCTCCCGGCCGGCCTGGATGCGCACTTCGAGGACCTCCGGTAACGCATGCAGCCCGCGCACGATCGAACCCATGCGTCGCTGGTCGATCTCGAGCGTCACGAGCGCTTCGACCGGCGCTCCCATCTTGCTCAGATTGACGATGGGCTGGAAGCCGAGCAGGACGCCCTCGTCCTCCAGCTTGCGGAGCCGAAGCTGCACGGTGGTCCGGCTCACCCCGAGGTCCGCGGCGAGTTCGGCGATGCCGATGCGCGCATTCTCGGCCAGCTTGCTGATGATCTCTGCGTCGAGCCTGTCGATCATTGGCAATTCGCACACCTCCGGGGGACATGGTCGGCATTAAGTCTCCGAAGTGAATAGTTGCGAACACATCACTTGACACTGTGCCTAGGTATTTCCAACATAGCTGACACTGCAGTTGTTTTCCGGGGCGTCGCGAGCGAGCCGGGGCGTCGCTGAACGAGGAGGTCGTCGATGAGCACAGTCGTGCAGGGGCGGCCGTCGACGGAGGATGTCCGACGCTCCGTTGTCACCGTGACGGTCCACGGCAGCGACGCCGAAGGTCTCCTGCGCCTGGTGTCGATCTTCCATCGCCGCCAGGTCGAGATCCTCCAGGCCACCTACTCCTCGGCCGGGTCCTTCCGGCGGATGGAGGCGACGGTGGAGACCACCGAGCCGCGCCTGCACACGCTCGCCCTCACCCTCTCGAACACCGTCGGCGTGACGGGATACGAGGTCACCGTGCCCACGTCGCAGGAGCCGTCATGACCGCCCCCGCTCTTCCCCGGCTGATCTCGCCCGCGCGACCCGAGCCGGCCCTCCCCGCGACACAGTTCGTGGCGCCGGACGGCCAGCTCACGGTCGAGGGCGCCGAGCAGGGAGTCGACGTGGTGCTGGCCCGCCAGCTGTACCGCGACATGGCGCGGGCGCGCCGATTCGACCGGGAAGCGCTCGCCCTGCAGCGGCAGGGCGAGCTGAAGCTCTGGCTCATGTCCTGGGGGCAGGAGGCGGCTCAGGTCGGCTCCGCTCGCGCACTGCGCGACTCCGACCACATCTTCCCCAGCTACCGCGAGCACGCCGTGGGGCTCGTGCGCGGGCTCACCCCGAGCGAACTGATGGCCCAGTGGCGAGGGGTCACTCATGCCGGGTGGAGCAGCGAGCAGTCGAACTTCCACATCTACTCGCTCGTGCTCGGCACGCAGACGCTCCACGCCGTCGGCTACGCGGCCGGCGTCGCGCTGGAAGGCGCGGACGAGGTCGTCGCGGTGTACTTCGGTGACGGCGCGGCGAGCGAAGGCGACGTCAATGAGGCGCTCAACTGGGCGGCCGCCGCGCGGCTGCCGGTGCTCTTCTTCGTACAGAACAATCAGTGGGCGATCTCCACCCCGACACACACCCAGATGGGATCGCCGCTGCATCGGCGCGCGGCGGGCTTCGGGATCCCCGGCTTCCACGTCGACGGCAACGACGCGCTGGCGGTGCACGAGGTGACCCGCCAGGCGGTCGAGTACGCGCGCTCGGGCAACGGCCCGGTGTTGGTCGAGGCCCAGACGTACCGGTTGGCCGGCCACAGCAGCTCCGACGATCCGAAGCGATATCGCGACGATTCCGACGTGGACGCGTGGACCGCGCGCGATCCGCTGACCCGACTCCGCGTACTCCTCGAGACCACCGGGACACCCGCCCGATGGTTCGATCGCCTCGACGAATCGTTGGAGAAGCTCGCCGAGACGACCCGCGCCGAGTGTCGCGCGCTCACCGGCCCCGACTTCGACGACCTGTTCGATGCCGTCTACGCCGAACCGCATCCGCTTGTGGAAGAGGAACGCCTGGAGCGGGCGCGCCGAGCCGCCGGAATGGAGGGGATGTGAGCGCCGTGCTCGATTCCGTGAACGCGGTGGAGGACACCCTGGGAACCCTCACTCTCGCGAAGGCCCTCAACGCCGGCCTTCGCCAGGCCATGGCGGACGATGATCGTGTCGTCCTCATGGGGGAGGACGTGGGTGTGCTGGGCGGGGTCTTCCGTGTCACCGACGGCCTGCGCGCCGAGTTCGGCCCTCGCCGGGTCATCGACACCCCGCTGGCGGAGTCGGGGATCATCGGAACCGCCATCGGGCTCGCCCTGCGCGGATTCCGTCCGGTGTGCGAGATCCAGTTCGACGGATTCGTCTACCCCGGGTTCGACCAGATCGTCAGCCAGCTGGCGAAACTGCGCGCGCGATCGGGCGGGCGCATCGCGCTTCCTATCGTCATCCGCATCCCCGCCGGCGGCGGCATCGGGGCCGTTGAGCACCACAGCGAGTCGAACGAGGCGTACTTCGCGCACACCGCAGGTCTCCGGGTGGTCTCGTGCTCGAATCCTGATGACGCGTACCACATGATCCAGCAGGCGATCCGATCCAATGATCCGGTCATCTTCTACGAGCCCAAGCGGCGCTACTGGGAGAAGGCTCCCGTGCGGACGGAGCCGAGCCGAACCCTCTCCGAGGCCGCTGTGGTCAGGGAGGGTACCGACTGCACCCTCGTCGCTCACGGCCCGTCGGTCGCGACCGCGCTCGCCGCCGCACAGGCCGCGGAGGAAGACGGGTTCTCGGTGTCGGTCGTCGATCTCCGCTCGATCTCGCCGCTGGATCTGCCGCTGCTGCGCGAGAGCGCCCGCCGTACCGGGCGCATGGTCGTCGTGCATGAGGCCTCGACGTTTCTCGGAATCGGCGCGGAGATCGCCGCCGCCGTGACGGAGGCGTGCTTCTACGAGCTGGAGGCACCGGTATTGCGCCTGGGCGCCTACAACATGCCGTACCCCGCGGCGGACCTCGAGGACCACTTCCTGCCCGACGTCGACCGCATCCTCGATGCCGTCGACCGCGCGCTCAACTTCTAGAGAGGCCGACAATGCCCGTCGTGGAATTCGCACTCCCGGACGTGGGAGAGGGGCTCACCGAGGCCGACGTCCTGACCTGGCTCGTGGCCGAGGGTGACCCCGTCGGCATCAACGATCTGCTCGTCGAGGTGGAGACCGCCAAAGCCGTCGTGGAGCTTCCCTCGCCGATCGCCGGTACGGTGCTGTCGATCCATGTGGATGCCGGCACCACGGTGCCCGTCGGAACCGTTCTCGTCACCCTGGGCGACAGAAGCGACGTGTCCGCCGTCGGCGTCCAGCCCTCCGCACCGGCCGCACCGGACTCGGCGGCGGAGTCGGCCCGCACGGCAGAGGAGCGGACGGAAGCGGACGAGAAGCCGCTCGTCCTGGTCGGCACCGGGCCCACCGCAGCCCAGCCGCGCAAACGGCGGCTCGGAGTCTCCGGGGCGGCCTCCCTGTCCGCCGACGCACCCGACCGTCCCCGCGCGAAGCCGCCCGTGCGGGCCCTGGCCAGATCGCTGGGCGTCGACCTTGCGGGGGTCCCGGCGGATGCGTCCGGCGTCGTGCATCGCGATGCTCTGCTGGCAACGGCCGCGGCGAGCGAGGATGCGGCGTCCGCGTCCAGCCCCGCGGCATCCCGCTCGGCGGAAGGCGATCTGCGCATCCCTATCCGGGGGGTCCGGAAGGCGACGGCGGAGGCGATGGTGCGCTCCGCGTTCACCGCTCCCCACACGACGGTCTGGCTGACGGTGGACGTGACGCCGACGATGGACTTCCTCGCCCGGCTGAAGGCCGATCGAGCATTCCAGGGGGTCCGGCTGAACCCCCTTCTCCTGGTGGCGCGGGCATTCCTGCTCGCCATCCGCCGCCATCCCGCCATCAACGCCTCCTGGGACGAAGCGGCGCAGGAGATCATCCAGTATCGACATGTGAACCTGGGCATCGCCGCCGCGACCCCACGCGGACTGCTCGTGCCGAACATCAAGGCCGCGGACACGCTGGACCTCGCCGGCCTCGCCGACGCCCTCGGTCAGCTGGTCGAGAAGGCGCGGGCGGGCCGGACCAGTCCGGCGGAGATGAGCGGGGGAACTCTCACCATCACGAACATCGGCGCGCTCGGAGTGGACGCGGGGACCCCCATCCTCAACCCCGGCGAAGCCGCGATCCTCGCCTTCGGCGCGATCCGGGAGATGCCGTGGGTCGTGGCGGGCACAATAGTGCCGCGCCAGGTCACCCAGCTCGCGCTGTCGTTCGACCACCGGTTGGTGGACGGCGAACTCGGATCTAGCGTGTTGGCGGAGCTCGGTGCGATTCTCGCGGATCCGGCACGTGCCCTGACCATGGTCTGACTGAAGGAGAACGTGATGAGAGAACTGACCCATTTCGTCGGGGGGAAGCACGTCGCCGGCACTTCCGGCCGCTTCGGAGACGTGTTCGACCCGTCGACCGGCGAGGTTCAGGCGCGCGTCCCGCTGGCCAGCGCCGCGGAGGTCGAAGCCGCGATCGACAATGCCGAAGAGGCACAGCTCGTGTGGGGCGCGTGGAACCCGCAGCGCCGTGCGCGGGTGCTCCTGCGCTTTCTCGACCTCATCGCGAAGGACATGGATCACCTGGCCAGGCTCCTCTCCAGCGAGCACGGCAAGACCGTCGACGATGCCAAGGGCGACATCCAGCGCGGCGTCGAGGTGATCGAGTTCGCCGCGGGTGCGCCGCACCTTCTCAAGGGCGAGTTCACCACCGGCGCGGGCACCGGCATCGACGTGCATTCGCTGCGCCAGCCACTGGGCGTGGTCGCCGGCATCACGCCGTTCAACTTCCCGGCGATGATCCCCCTGTGGAAGGCCGGACCCGCCCTCGCGGCGGGCAATTCCTTCATCCTCAAACCCAGCGAGCGCGACCCCTCGGTGCCGTTGCGCATCGCGGAGCTGTTTCTCAAGGCGGGCCTTCCGGAGGGCGTCTTCACCGTGGTGAACGGTGACAAGGAGGCGGTGGACGCGCTCCTGCACGACGACCGGGTGAAAGCGGTGGGGTTCGTCGGATCGACCCCGATCGCGCAGTACATCTACGCCACCGCGGCCGCGAACGGCAAGCGCGCGCAGTGCTTCGGCGGTGCCAAGAATCACATGATCGTCATGCCGGACGCCGACCTCGAGCAGGTGGCCGATGCGCTGATCGGCGCCGGCTACGGCTCCGCCGGCGAACGCTGCATGGCGATCTCCGTGGCCGTGCCCGTGGGCGAAGCGACCGCGGACGCCCTCTCCGTCAAGCTCGCCGAGCGCATCACCTCACTGAAGATCGGTCCGGCGCTCGCCGAGGGGGTCGACTACGGCCCGCTCGTGAGCCGGGACGCCGTCGAGCGCGTCAGCGGGTACATCCAGAAGGGCATCGAGGAGGGCGCCACGCTCCTCGCCGATGGTCGGGGCCACACCGTCGAGGGCTACGAGAACGGCTTCTACCTGGGACCCACGCTTTTCGACCACGTCACCACCGACATGACGATCTACCGGGAGGAGATCTTCGGACCCGTGCTCGTCATCGCTCGGGCGGATGACTACGAGCAGGCGCTGGCCATGGCATCCGATCACGAATTCGGCAACGGCGTCTCGATCTTCACGCGGGACGGTGACGCCGCCCGGGACTTCTCCACGCGCGTGAACGTGGGCATGGTCGGCGTGAATGTTCCGATTCCCGTGCCGATCGCCTATCACACGTTCGGCGGCTGGAAGCGGTCAGGATTCGGTGACCTCAACCAGCACGGTCCCGACGCGTTCCGGTTCTATACGAAGACCAAGACGGTCACGACCCGCTGGCCGTCGGGTATCAAGGAAGGAGCAAGCTTCGTCATTCCGACGATGCACTGAACATGTACGCGCAGATGACAGACGAACGCGCCGCCCTCGTCGAAGCGGTCCGTGACTTCTCCGATGTCGCCTTGGCTCCGTATGCCGCCGAGTGGGACGCGCAGAAGCATTTCCCCGTCGACGCGCTGGCCGCGGCGGGCGAGCTGGGACTCGGCGGCGTGTATGTACGCGAGGAGAGTGGCGGCGCCGGCCTCACCCGACTGGATGCGGTCGCCATCTTCGAGGCACTGGCCGGCGGCGACACCACGATCGCCGCCTACATCTCCATCCACAACATGGTCGCGTGGATGATCGATTCCTTCGGCACGCCCGCCCACCGGGAGGAATGGCTTCCCGGTCTCACGGCGATGACCCAGCTGGGCAGCTATTGCCTCACCGAGCCGGGCGCCGGTTCCGACGCGGCGGCGCTCACGACATCCGCGCGGCGCGAGGGCGACGAATACGTGCTGAACGGCGTGAAGCAGTTCATCTCGGGTGCCGGCTCCTCGGCGGTCTACGTCGTGATGGCCCGTACCGGTGCGGCGGGGGCGGGCGGGATCAGCGCCATCCTCGTTCCCGACGGCACGCCCGGTCTGAGCTTCGGTCCGAACGAGAAGAAGATGGGCTGGAACGCCCAACCGACGCGTCAGGTGATCCTCGAAGACGTGCGGGTGCCCGTCTCCTCTCGCCTGGGGGAGGAGGGCGACGGTTTCGGTATCGCCATGAAGGGCCTCAACGGCGGCCGTCTCAACATGGGCGCCGTCTCGCTGGGCGGGGCGCAGTGGGCATTCGATCGTGCGCGCAGGTACGTTCAGGACCGCCACGCCTTCGGAGCGCCCCTCGCCGCCAACCAGAGCGTGCTGTTCACCCTCGCCGACATGGAAACGCAGTTGCAGGCCGCTCGCGCCCTCCTCGAGCGCGCTGCCAGCGACCTCGACGCCGGGGCACCCGGGGTGGCCGCATCGTGCGCGCTGGCGAAGCGGTTCGCCACCGACGCGGCATTCGAGGTCGCCAATCAGGCGCTGCAGTTGCATGGCGGGTACGGCTACCTGCAGGAGTACGGAATCGAGCGTGTGGTGCGCGATCTGCGGGTGCACCAGATCCTGGAGGGTACGAACGAGATCATGCGTCTCATCGTCGGGCGCAGTCTCCTGGACCCCCGATGACCCTCCGCACCCAGGTGACCCCCACACCGAAGGAGAAGAAATGACCACGATCGCGTTCCTCGGACTCGGCCACATGGGCCTGCCGATGGCGAAGAACCTCGCCGCCGCCGGGCACACCGTGACCGGATTCGACGTGGTCCCGGCCGCACGGGAGGCTGCGCGGACGGCCGGGATCGCGGTGGCGGCCACCTCCGGCGACGCGGTGGCCGACGCCGAGGTGGTCGTCACGATGCTGCCCACCGGCCGTCACGTCATCGATGCGTACACCGGCGGCGAGGATGCGCCCGGTCTGCTCGCATCCGCACGGCCGAACACCCTCTTCATCGATTCGTCGACGATCGCCGTCGACGAATCCCGCGCCGCGCACGCGCTCGCCGCCGCGGCGGGACATCGCAGCCTGGATGCTCCGGTGTCCGGGGGCGTCGTGGGCGCGGAGGGAGCGACCCTCGCCTTCATGGTCGGAGGGTCGGAAGAGGCGTTCGCTGCCGCCTTGCCTCTCCTGGAGCGCATGGGACGGCGCATCGTCCACTGCGGGGGACCCGGCCTCGGACAGGCGGCCAAGGTGTGCAACAACATGATCCTCGGTGTCACCCAGATCGCCGTGGCGGAGGCCTTCGTTCTCGGCGAGCGCCTCGGCCTGTCGCATCAGGCGCTGTTCGACGTGGCCTCCAACGCGTCGGGGCAGTGCTGGGCGCTCACGACGAACTGTCCGGTGCCGGGGCCGGTGCCCACGAGCCCGGCCAACCGTGATTACCAGCCCGGCTTCGCCGGCGCCCTCATGTCGAAAGATCTCGGGCTGGCCGAGGCGGCGATCGACCTCACCGGCGTCGACGCGAAGCTGGGCATGCTCGCGCGAGAGATCTATCGCGAGTTCGCCGATGGGGCGGGCGGCGCCCAGGACTTCTCCGCGATCATCCACACCATCCGCGCGGACAGCACGAGCTGACCTGACCGCGGTGAGTGGCCCGGTGTCACTCCTCCCGCGGTTGAGACAGCACGTGCGCCGTCAGCGGGGGTGGGTTACGCCTTCGGGTACTGCCAGATCTCCAACTGGATCCCATCGGGGTCGCGCAGGTACGCCCAGCGAGACCCGGCGACATCCCCCTCGGTCAGGGTGACCGGGGGGCCGCTGAAGACCGCACCGCGGCTGCTCAGGTCGTGGAACGCCGCCTCGATATCGTCCACTTCGAAGCAGATGTGCGAGGCGCCGACATCTGCATTCGTGCGATCCCAGTCCTTGCCGGCGGGACGGTGATACTCCAGGAACTCGATGTTGACGTTCCCGACCCGGATCATCGAGAACGACAGCTCGGCTCCAGGCACCTGCACTCCGCGCTCCAGCTCGGGCCCGGATCCCTGATTGATCGGCCCCGGAGTGAACCCGAACATCCGTGAATACCATTCGAACGACCGCTTCATGTCGCGAACGGTGATGCCGACATGGTGGACGCCCTGGATGGCGAAGGTCATGGCAACTCCTTTGTTGTGTGCAGCCGCGTCTGTTTGTGCAGCCGCGTCGCGGACTCTCATCCGCTCACACTCAACACTATTGCCACCGCATCCGCCCACACCGTGTCAGGCAGCGGAGACCGTGCGCTCCCCGCGGCCTGCGGATGCCCGGAAATCAGCAGAGATCGGCCGCGTGCGGTCCGACCGCACGCTGCCGAGCCGAGGAGCGCGTGTTCAATGAACCTCATCGGGATGTCGGCGCAGTTCAGTTATAGTGAACAGCTGTCGGTCCGGTTTCCACATGGCGACGGACCTGGTCAGGAATCAAAGGAGCATCCAATGACAGGACGGCTTGAAGGCCGCACGATCGTGGTCACCGGCGCAGCATCGGGCATCGGCGCCGCGCTTGCGAAGGGCTTTGCCCACGAGCGAGCGAACGTCGTCATCGCGGACCTCAACATCTCATCCGCGGAAGCGGTCGCGCAGGAGATCACCGAGTCCGGCGGTCAGGCGACGGCGGCCCGCGTGGACGTCACGGATCGCGAATCCGTGCGCTCCGGCATCGCCGCTGCGGTGGCCGCGTACGGCCGCCTGGATGCGTACTTCAACAACGCGGGCATGAACGCCCCGATGAAGTTCCTGGACATCAGCGAGGAGAATTTCGAGCTGGTGATGAAGGTGAACGCGCTCGGAGTCCTCATCGGGACACAAGAGGCCGCGAAGCAGTTCATCGCCCAGGGCGGCGGCGGCAAGATCGTCAACACCGCTTCGATCGCCGGGCGTCAGGGCTTCTCGAGTTTCGCGCCCTACAGCGCCGCGAAGGCCGCTGTCATCTCCCTCACTCAGGCCTCCGCGCGCGCTCTCGCCGCCGACCGGATCACGGTGAACGGCTTCGCTCCCGGTGTGGTCGCCACGCCGCTCTGGACGAAGCTGGACCGAGAACTGGACGAGATCGGTGAGGGTCAGAACGGCTTCGACTCCATGTCGAGCGGCATCATCCTCGGGCGCCCCGCAGACCCGGAGGACATCGTCCCGACGGGCATCTTCCTCGCAGCCAGCGACTCCGACTACATCACCGGCCAGATCATCCCCATCGAAGGCGGCATGATCCTCGTCTGACCGGTTGAGCGTCCGCAGAGATCTGGAGAAGAACGTGAACGTCACCATGGCCAACGGCACTGACGAAACGATGACGGCGGCCGTCTACCACGGTCGCGGCGACGTGCGCATCGAGCGACGTCCGATCCCGACGGCCGGCGAGGGCCAGGCGCTGCTCAAGGTCCTCCGCAGCGGCATCTGCGGAACGGATGCGACGGAGTGGAAGGCCGGGCCGATTCTGTTCCCGATCGAGCGCGCCCACCCGCAGAGCGGCCACCAGGGTCCCCTCATCCTCGGCCACGAATTCATCGGCGAGATCGTCGAGCTTTCGGCTGGCGCCGACGACGGATTCGCCGTCGGCGACCGTGTGGCCTCCGGCGCGGGTGTCTCGTGCGGCGAGTGCCCACGGTGCCTGGAGGGGCGGACGAACCTCTGTGATCGCTACGCCACCTACGGACTGAATATCGACGGCGGCCTCGCCGAGTACGTCGCGGTACCCGTCTCGACGTTGGTCCGTGTCCCGGAAGGCTGCAGCCTCGACGCCGCCGGGGTGGCGCAGCCACTCGCGGTGGGCCTCCACGCGGCACGGCAAGCCAAGCCCCACGAGGGCGACCGGATCGTCCTCTACGGCGCCGGAGCGATCGGTACGTTCATCCTCGCCGGGCTCGTCTCGCTGGTCAGCGCGGACATCACGGTGGTGGACTTCGCCGGGGAGCGCCTGGATCGCGCGCTCCGCCTCGGGGCTACCCGGGTGGTCCCCGTGGATGCCATGACGCCCACCAACCTCCGCGAGGTCGTGGGCGCGCGGGGCGCGGACATCGTCATCGAAGCCACGGGCGCGTCCGGCCAGTTGGCCGCCGCACTCGATCTGGTGCGGCCGGGAGGAACCATCCTCGCCGTGGGACTGCCCGCGACGCGGCAGGAGATCGATGTCCACCACCTCGTGCTGCAGGAGGTGACCATCGCGACGACCGTCGCCCATGTCTGCCACCAGGACATGGCTCCGGCCCTCGAGATCCTTGCGTCGACCAACCTCGGGGAAGAACTCGTCGAGGCCGTGTACGGTCTGGACGCGGTCCCGGACCAGATCGCCCGACTGGCTCACGGGAAGATCACCGGCAAGGTGCTGTTCGACCCGACCCGCACGTTGTAACCGTCGACGTTCGATCCGTCGAATATCGACCCCCATCCAGACCACGACCCCATCAGACAAAGAGAGATGGTTCTGCCATGAGAGCGGCTGTTTTCCACGATGCGAAAGACATCCGAGTAGAGGATGTCGCTGAACCGGGATCCGTCGGCCCGCACGAGGTGCGGCTGAAGCCTTTCTGGTGCGGGATCTGCGGAACGGATCTCCACGAGTACGCCGTCGGCCCCATCGTCATCCCCACCAGCCCGCATCGGCTCAACGGATCGGTCGCGCCCCAGATCCTCGGCCACGAGTTCTCCGGGGAAGTGCTCGAGGTCGGTGCAGCAGTCCGCTCGGTACGCGCCGGAGATCGCGTATCCGTCATGCCACTGCTGTTCTGCGGAACCTGTTACTTCTGCCAGCGCGGACTCAACCACCTCTGCGTCTCGATGGCGTGCATCGGTCTCAGCGATTCCTGGGGAGGCATCGCCGAACAGTGCGTGGTGCACGAGTCGAAGGTCGCCAAGCTGCCCGACTCCATGAGCGACATCCAGGGCGCTCTCGTCGAGCCGACCGCCGTCGCCGCCTACGGCGTGGACAAGGCCGGCGTGCGACCGGGCGACACGGTGCTGGTGACGGGACTCGGGCCGATCGGGGCGCTCGCGTCGATGTACGCGGCGTCGCTGGGGGCCACCGTGTACATGTCGGAAGTGAATCCGAAGCGTCAGGAGCTCGCACGGTCGCTCGACGTGGGCGAGCTTCTGGATCCTCGTTCCACGGATGTCGCCGCAGAGCTCAAGGACCGTACCGGCGGTATCGGAGTCGATGCCGTCATCGAATGTTCGGGCAATGAGGTCGCGCTGCAGACCGCGCTGGCGTCCGTTCGCGCCTCCGGCACCATCGCCCAGACCGGACTGCACACGAAGCCGGCGGCGATCGATCCGATGGTGCTGTCGGAGCGTGACATCACGCTGCGCGGAACCTGGTGCTATCCGGTCACCGACTGGCCGCGCATCATCGACCTGATCGGGCGCGGGCGGCTGGATGTCGAGAAGGTCGTCAGCGCGCGGATCGACATGGCTGACATCGTCTCTCAGGGCTTCGAAACCCTGCTCTCCCCCACGGGGGACCAGATCAAGGTCCTGGTTCGCGCACACTGAGAGGCAAGGTAGTCACATGAAGGCATTGCGCTTCGAATCCGCCGGCGATCCGTCGATCGTCGACCTGCACACACCGGAAATCGGAGAGGACGAGGTGCTCGTCGCGGCTCGTTCCGTGGGCGTCTGTCATTCCGACATCGAATTGCTCGAGGGCCGCTACATCATCCCGTTCGAGTATCCGATCATCCCGGGCCACGAGTGGTCCGGTGAGGTGGCGGCAGTCGGCTCGAAGGTCACCCGCTTCGCGCCGGGGGACCGGGTCGTGGGGGAGTGCGTGATCGGGGACGATCACTTCGGGTTCTCGATCAGCGGCGCCGCCGCCGAACTGTTCGTCGCGAAGGAGTCCTGGCTCCACGAGCTGCCCGACGCGGTCTCCTGGACGAACGGCGCGCTCGTCGAGCCCTTCAGCGTGGGCTACTACGCCCTCATGCGCGTCGGCAACGTGAACGCCAGCGACACGGTCGTCGTGCTCGGTGCCGGTCCTGTGGGCCTCGCCGTCACGGCAGGTGCGGTCGCCCTCGGTGGGCGCACGATCGTGGTGGAGCCCAGCGCACACCGTCGCGAGAAGGCTCTGGCACTGGGCGCGTACCGCGCGATCGCCCCCGAGGAACTGGAGTCCGTGCTTGCCGACGAAACCGGCGGGCGAGGCGCGAGTGTGGTCATGGAGGCTACCGGTCGACCGGAAGTCATGGCTCAGGCTCTGGAGATCGCGGCCTTCAAGGGCCGCATCGGGTACATCGGGATCGACGTCGGTCGGGAGGCTCCCGCGAAGCTCGGCCTGATCCAGTCCAAGGAGCTGACGATCACCGGTTCGATCGGATCCCCCGGCGTGTGGCCCGAGACGCTGCGGTTCATGGCGCAGACGGGAATCGACCTGTCGTCACTGGTGACCCAGCGATTCGGCGTCGATGACGCGATCGCTGCCCTGGAGGCGGCGCAGCGGCCCTCGGAGACCATCAAGGCGCACATCGAGTTCACCGCATCGGTCTGACAACGGATACCGGCTCCTCACGCCAGGGCATGAGGAGCCGGGTATCCGTCAGGGGATGAGGCGTGCGTGCCGATAGCGGTCGACTTTGTCGAAGAAGCTCTTCGGGCTGGACCGGAAGTTGAGGAACCCGGCTTCCTTGCTCTTGGTCATATCGGTCACGCACTCCACTTCGCGGCCCAGGTCGCTGTCGGTGTGCCACCAGGACGCGAGCTTGGAGACATCCGCCTCGACCAGTCCCGTCCGCTCGGCGATGCGCTCCCACACAGCGGGCGCGAGGTCGGTCATCGATTCCTCGAGCGTCTGCGGCTGATCGGTGGGCCCTTCCCACTCGACGCCGAAGTGCTCGGCGATCTGAGGCCAGAGCCAGCGCCACCGGAACTGGTCGCCGTTGACGATGTTGAACGGCTCGTTCTCGCCAGCCGGATGCGTGGACGCCCACATCAGCTGTTCCCCGAGAAGGTCGGCGTCCGTGACATCGGCGAGGAAGTTCCACTGCTGCTGCGACCCGGGGAAGACGAAGGGGCGACCGAGCTCCTTGCAGATCGTCGCGTAGACCGAGAGGGTGAGCGCCATGTTCATCGCGTTGTCCACGGCGAACCCGAAGATCGTGTGCGCCCTGTGCACGCTCCAGGTGAAACCCATTCGTTCCGAGGCGGCGAAAAGCTCGTCCTCCTGGGCGTAATAGAAGTTGGGGCTGGGCAGGCGCGGTTCGGATTCCTTGAACGGCGTCTCCGCCCTGACGCCCGTGGCGTAGTCCTCGAACGGGCCGAGGTAGTGCTTCAGCCCGGTGACAAGGGCGACGTGGCGAACGCCTCCGTCCGGTTCGAGAGCGGCGAAGAGATTGCGCAAGGTGCGTGAGTTGACCTCGATGTTCTCGGCCTCGGTGTCCCGGCGGATCCACGCGGTGACGATGACGATCTCGGGCCGAACACCCGCGAGCGCCGCCCTCGTCTGCTCGGCGTCGAGAAGGTCCGCTTCCACCGCATCGACGTAGGCGGGGAGGCGACTCGCACGGCGTGCGAGGCCGGAGACCTGCCAGCCCGCGTCGGTGAGCTGCCGCGCGACGGTCTGCCCCGTAATGCCGGACGCACCGACGACCAATGCGCGACGCGGGTTCCCATTGACCATGACGGCTCCTCCTGAAGAAATAGCGTTCAGCTGAAGTAAACACTAGTCGCGGGGCGAGTCTTCTCCGGGTCCCGCGATGGCCCGCGGATCGGCAGGGTAGGAGCGCCTCAGTTGTGAGGTCGAAATTCAGCGGTTACAGTGTGACTCAACACTGTCGTCGGCCTGTGCTGGCCAATTGAACGCATTCAAAGGGGAAGCATGACCGTGGACTCCACGCCGCGCAGATCGCCGAGCGCAGGTTTCGGTGTCTCCAAGGGTTTCCTGACCGTCTCGATCTCGACCATTGTGCTCATCGTGCTGGCGTTCCTTTTCGCCCCGAGCAGCATGTCTCAGGGAGCGCTTCTCGGCATGCTCCCGTTCGCGTCGGTGCTGGCGATCATCGGCCTCGGGCAGATGCTGGTGATTCAGCAGGCCGGCATCGATCTCTCCGTTCCTGGTGCCGTCTCACTCGCCGTCGTTCTGGCCACGCACATGCCGAACGAAAATGACGCCCTCCTCCTTCCGGCCGTGCTGGTGATCTACGCGTGGGCCCTCGGAGCAGGCCTGCTCAACGGATTCATGGTGGGACGGCTGGGCCTGAACCCGATCATCGCCACGCTCGGGACGAATGCGCTGCTCTTCGGTGCGGTCCTCGGCATCTCCGGCGGCATCCCGCGTACGACCACGAGGCTCCTGAGTTCCATCGGGAGCGGGCGGACTCTCGGCATCCCGAACTCTGTCCTCTTCGCGCTCGCGGTCTTCCTTCTGGTCACGATCATCCTCAAGAAGACGGTCGCCGGCAGGCGATTCGAGGCCGTCGGGGCCAGCCCCGCTGCGGCGCGCACCACGGGATTGCGGTACAAGACGCATCGAGGCGCGGCGTACGTGTGGGCACAGCTTCTCTTCGCCACCGCGGGAATTCTCCTCGCCGGCATCATGAACCAGCCCACCGCGTTCCAGGGCAACACCTATCTCTTGACCTCGGTCGCCGTCGTGGTCCTCGGCGGCACGTCGCTGCTGGGTGGGCGCGGCTTCCCCGCCGCCACGGTGGTGGCCGCACTGTTCCTCAGTCTCCTGGAACAGGTCGTGCTCGCGCTGGGGGTGCCTTTCGCGGTGCGCACGCTCGTCCAAGCCGCAGCGCTCGCCGTCGGCGTCGCCATCTACACCGTCGACTGGGGCGCTGTTCGGCGTCGACTCGCGCCCACCCGGGCGGCGACTTCCGCGGCGACCTAAAGACCCGCGCTCCCGAGACACCAAGACCCGCGTCAAGACTGGCGCTTGCAATATGGAGGAAACATGATTCACCGCAGAATCGCCGCAGCGATCGCCGCGACAGGCATGACCGCGCTGGCGCTGGCAGGATGCTCCGGCTCCGGGAATTCGAATGAGGCGGACGGCCCCGGCACGTCGCTCGAGGGCGCGCCGGAGTGGTGCGGTCCCGACGAGGCCGTTGTCGGCCTTCTCGACGGCTTCGGCGGTAACAGCTGGCGGCTCATCACGACGGCGGCCGGTCAAGAGGAAGTGGAGAAGTGCCCGAGCGTGGTGGAGTACCTCTACGCGGACGGCCAGGGCGACACCCAGAAATCCATCTCGGACATCCAGGGCATGGTCGCGTCCGGCGCCAACGCCCTTGTCGTCTTCCCTGACGCCGGGGAAGCAATGCTCCCCGCGCTGCGCAGCGCCTACAACGCCGGTGTCGTGACGGTTCCCTACCGGGCCGACCCGGGTGGCACCGCCGGCGAGGACTACGACGTCTGGATCGGCGCCGACTTCCGATCCGACGGTGTCGCATGGGGCGAGTGGATCCTCGAGAACTTCCCGGACGGCGCGAAGATCCTCTTCGTGGGCGGACCGGCCGGTAGCAGCCAGGGCGCGGAAGAGCGTGAGGGCCTGGAATCGGTCCTCACCGACGAGAAGTACGAATACGTCGGCGAGCAGCCCTTCGAGGTGACCAACTGGGACCCCGCCCTGACGCAGCAGGTGCTGACTGCCGCCATCGCGAAGTACGACCAGATCGACGTGATCATCTCGGACTTCGGACCCTCTTTGGTGGGAGCCTTGCCCGAGTTCGAAAAGAGCGGGCGTTCGATCCCCGCCCTCGCCACGTCGGATGGCAACGTTCTGGCCTGTTTCCATGACGAGAAGGTCGCGACGAACCCGGACTTCAAGCTGTTCACCGTCGCCACCGGAAACGACAATGTCCGACTGGCCGTGCAGCACGCTGTCGCACGGGCGACCGGCGGTGTCATCCCGGAGGAGACCACCTTCGCCGCGCCCGTCTTCGAGGACTCCGTCAGTGGCACGCCCAACGCGGTGACCTGCCGCGACGACCTCCCCGGTGACGTGTACAACTCTGCGGAGATGGACCCCGAGGAGCAGGCCGCGCTGCTCGAGTAGAGCGTCGGTACTCCCTTGTCCGGTCTCCCGGCTCGCCTCGCGGGTCCGGGAGACCGGACCAGTTACGAATTCGATCCCAGAATGAGGTCCCTCACGTGAACATAGAGACCACCCAGGCGCCGTCGACCGTCGCGACGCTGGTCATGTCGGGCATCACCAAGAGGTTCGGCAACGTCAACGCGTTGACCGACGTCTCCCTCGAGGTGCGTCCCGGCGAGGTGCACGCTCTTCTGGGAGAGAACGGTGCGGGGAAGTCGACGCTGATGAACGTCGCGACCGGCACCCTCAAACCGGACGCGGGGTCGATGGTCTTCCGCGGTGAGTCGATCGACGGCATCGACCCGCGGGATGCGTCACGCCTGGGCATCAGCTTCGTGCACCAGCACCCGGCAGTGCTTCCGGACATGACGGTGTACGAGAACCTCCTGGTGGCTCTGCCCACCTCGGTCTTCGAGGCCGGAGCGTCCAAGGAGGACACGGCGCGGGCCTTGCTGGCGAAGGTGGACCTGCGCGTGCACCTCTCGGACAGGGTCGAGGGCCTCTCGGTGGCGCAGAAGCACCTCCTGGAGATCGCGAAGGCGCTGGCCGTGAAGCCTGCTCTGCTCGTCCTCGACGAGCCGACGGCTCCCCTCGGCCAGCAGGCGGTCGACATGCTGTTCGCCCTCGTGCGGGAGTATGTCGCCGGGGGTACCTCGGTCGTCTACATCACCCACCGTCTCGCGGAGGTCCGCGAGATCGCCGACCGGGTGACCGTGCTTCGAGACGGTCGCCTTCGTGGCGCGGCGGACGTGAAGGACATCTCGGACCAGGAGCTTCTCTCGCTCATCGTCGGGCGCGAACTCGAGTCCACGTTCCCCCCGAAGCACCCATCGACCGCCGGGGAAGCGCCGAACCTCGTCATCAGCGGGCTGAGCGGTCCCGGCTTCAGCGACGTCTCCATCTCCGCGCAGCGCGGCGAGATCATCGGGATCGCCGGAGTCGTGGGGAACGGTCAGAGCGACTTCGTGCGTTCCCTCGCGGGCTTGACCCCTTTCGACGGGTCCGTCACGATCAACGGCACGCAGTTGACGTCCAAGGATCTCGTACGCGACGCCGCGTACCTCCCCGCCGACCGGCTTTCCGAGGGACTCATGATGCGGTTCAGCGTCCGGGAGAACGCTGCAGTGGCCGCTCTCACCCGGTTCCGCACGGGACGGCTCCTCAACCGCAAGCGTGAGTTGGGGATGGTGAGTGAAACGCTCACGTCACTCGCGGTGAAGGCGCCCTCCCTCGAAGCTCCCGTCTCGGCACTCTCGGGCGGCAACCAGCAGAAGGTGATGGTGGCGAGGGCACTCCTTTCGGAACCCACGCTCGTCCTCGCTGATGAACCCACGCAGGGGGTGGATGTCGGCGCTCGCGCGGAGATCTACCAGATCTTGCGAGATGTCTCAGCGCGCGGCATCCCGGTGATCGTCGTCTCCTCCGACGCGAAAGAGCTCGAGGGTCTGTGCGACCGGGTCGTCGTCATGTCGCGGGGACACATCGTCGAGACACTGACGGGCGGCGAGGTAGCGGAAGAGCGCATGATTCATGCGGCCGTCACCTCGACGACGCGGACGGTCAATGCTGATCCGGAGTCGCACGTTCAGCGGGACGAGCGCAAGGCCGCCCTCAGCGGACGGCTGCGACGCTTCCTTCAGGGCGACTACTCCCCGCCGCTCCTCCTCGCCCTGGTGATCATTGCCCTGGGTGCCTTCATCTTCGCCCAGAACGATCGTTACCTCGGCGAGTTCAACATCTCCTCCATGCTGCTGCTGGTCGCCGCAGCGGGGTTCATCGCTCTCGGCCAGACCATCGCCTTGCTCACGGGGGGGATCGACCTCTCCGTCGGCCCGCTGGTCGGCTTCCTCGTGGTGATCGGATCGTTCTTCATCCTGGAAGAGTCCTCGACCGCGGCCATCCTTCTCGGGTTCGCCGCCATGCTGGGGACGTCGCTGCTCATCGGGCTGATCAACGGGACGCTGATTCGCTACCTCAAGTTCACGGCGATCGCCGCAACGCTGACGATGTACATCGCGCTGCAGGGGATGAGCTTCGTGTTGCGCCCCACCGCGGGGGGATACATCAACGCCGACGTCTCGCAGATCATCACGACGAAGATCGGCCCGATCCCGGTGGCGTTCCTCGTCCTCGTGCTGGTGGTCATCGCGTTGGAGTACGCACTCAAGCGGACACGCTGGGGGTGGCGGCTGCGCGCGGTGGGGTCGGACGAAGAATCCGCCCGTCGCGTCGGAGTCGAGGTCAACCGCACCGTCGTCCTCGCCTACGTCGCCACGTCCGGCCTCACGTTCCTCGGGGCCGTGATGCTCATGACGCAGATCGGCATCGGCGATCCCGCGCAGGGCGTGGCGTACACGCTGTCCAGCGTGACGGCCGTGGTCCTCGGAGGAACGAGTCTGCTGGGAGGACGCGGAAGCTTCGTGGGGACGCTGCTCGGGTCGATTCTGCTCGTGCAGGTCCTGAACGCGACCGTCTTCCTCCGGCTCGACCAGATGTGGCAGTACATCCTGCAGGGCGTGCTCATCCTCGCCGCTGCGATCCTGTATGCCGTCGCCCGCTCGCAGCGGCGTCGGCGTACGGCCGCCCGTGCCTGAGGCCGCCGTGGGCGGCCTCCGGATCGCGGTTCTGGGTGCCGGCGCCAACGGTGCGGGGATCGGAGCAGACCTCGTGCGGGCGGGACACGATGTCACTTTCATCGAGCAGTGGCCCGCCCACGTCGAAGCCATGCGGCAACTCGGCGTCCGGGTGGAGATGCCCGGGCGGGCGGAGGTCACGCGAGTCGACGCGATCCACCTCTGCGAGGTGGCCGAGCGGCGCGAACAGTTCGATGTCGTCTTCGTCCTCGTCAAGGCCTACGACACGCGATGGGCGTGCGAATTGATCGCGCCCCTCGTCGCGGCCGACGGCATCGTGGTCGGGCTTCAGAACGGCATGAGCGTCGACGACATGGCGGACATCGTGGGGGCGGATCGCACGATGGGTGCGGTCATCGAGGTGTCATCCAACATGTTCGCCCCCGGGGTCGTCGAACGGCAGAGCCCTCCGGAGAGGTCGTGGTTCGCGCTGGGAGCGCTCACTCCCGTGGCCGGCGCGCGTGAGCAGGAGGTGGCATCCGTGCTGCGCGCGGCGGGAACCGTGGAGATCTCCCGGGACATCCGCTCCTCCAAGTGGATGAAGCTCGTCGCAAACGCGGCGGAGCTCGTTCCCTCTGCCATCCTCGGGCTTCCGCTGGGCGAGGCGGTCGGGTTGCCCGGGATGCGGGACTTCATGATCCGCGCGGGCCAGGAGGCAGTCGACGCGTGTCTCGCCGCCGGCAGCCAGATCGTGCCGATCTTCGGATTGACCGGTGCGGACATCGACGACCCGTACGACTACGCGGTTCGCCTTCTCGATACGGTGCTGGAGGAGTACACCCTCCCCACGACTCGGACGACGGTTCTCCAGGACTGGATGAAGGGACGTCGCAGCGAGGTCGAACAGATCAACGGCCTCGTCGTGTCGGAGCTCGCCCGACGCGGGAGCCAGGCGCCGTGCAATGCGCGGGTGGTGCAGCTCGCCCACGAGATCGAGAATGGCACCCGCGCGGCGAGCCCGGGCAACCTGCAGGATCTGCTGGCGCCCTAGGTGTAATTCCCCGAGACGTTACGAACGAGAGGACACGCCTCAGCGGGTGTGAGGGTGGAGAGTCTGCTGGCGATTCGTTTCGCGTCTCGGGGCGGTTCGGACGCTTCCAAAATGCGGCTCCGTTCGCCAGCCGCGGAGACGTGCAGTGGGATGTCTCGGTCGTAGAGGACGTCGATGAGGTTGGCGAATCGGGCGAGTGGGTCCCTGTCGACACTTGCCAGATCGGGTACGGATATCAGCGTGATTGCGCGAAATTGCTGTGCCAGCCAGAGGTATTGGGCGACTCCGAGGGGTTGCGCGCAGAGGTCGCTGAAGGTGAAGACGGCGGTGTCGTCCTCAACGCCGCGAGCTCTGATGATGTGGCCGGCAGCGTTGAGCTCGATGGCAGGGGTGTCCTTCGCAGCAGGCGTTCGTGTGCGCCACGTTCCCGTGCCGAAGCCTTGAGTCGCCGCCGCGTGTTTCAGGCGATAGTCCTGGCCTTCGCCGAGGTGTACGACGTCGAGCTCGGTGCGAATGATGTTGATCGCGGGCCGGAATCGCTCGTGGTAGAGCGGGTTAGGCATGAGATCCTCGGGCGCGTAGTTCGATGTCGCGAGGACGAGTATGCCGTCATCGAGCACACTCTTGAGAGTGGCAGACAGGTAGACGCCGTCTGCGACGTCGTGAACGTGGAACTCGTCGAAGAACACTGCACGGGCGTTCCCCAGGAGTTGCCGCAACGATCTCTCGAGAGGCTCACGCTCGCGGGTGATCTGGGCCTGGAGGTCACGGAAGAAGTCGTGGAAGTGAAAGCGGCGCTTACGGTCTGTGGGGATGGCGGCGAAGTAGGTCTCGCTGATCAGGCTCTTGCCCCGACCCACGTCACCCCACAGGTAGTAGCCGTGGCGCGCCGGCGTGCTGAGCGCGTCGATGGCGGCGATCTGCGCGTTATCGAACGTGATCGCTGAGTCCCCAAGAGCCGCACGAAAGGGGCCACTGCTCGCGCTTGCGATCTTGTTTGGTTCGTTCGGGGTGTGCCGGTGAATCCCCAATCTCATACTCATTACTCTATAGCCATAGAGTAATGAGGAGGAGTCAGATGGCCAGACCCGGGGACCGACGTCCGTTGATCACCGATCATGCGATCGCTGTGCTCGCCAAGGGGGGTGCGCGCGCACTCTCCCACCACGCCGTCGACAGGGCGGCCGGCCTCGCGATGGGGTCCACGTCGTACTACTTCCGCACCCGTCACGACCTCGTCGTTGCGACGATCGGTCGCATAAGGGAGCACTCGCGCGCTGCGTTCGACGAGTCACCTGTATCCGTGACGATCACTCCGCGGACGGCTGCGACTCTCATGGCGGACCAACTTCTCTTGCTCGCAGGCCCTCGCCGCGATGACGCCCTCGCGGTGTTCTCGCTGCTGCCGGAGGTCGAAGGCGATCCCGAGTTGCGCGCGCAGTTGGCGGGTTGCCTCTTCTCCCGAGAGCTGGCCGCAGAGCTGCTCGTCGCGCTGGGCGGAAGCGACGCCGACGGAGCCGCATTAGATCTCATCGACTTCCTCACCGGCATTCTCTTCGGGTTGCTTTTCGGGCAACGCCGAACGGAGGATGCCGGCGGGACGCGGATAGCAGACGCATTGCAGCGGTTTCTCGTGGTCAACGTCGACGCTGCGGGTAGCTGAGGACACACGCGAACGTTCCGCTTACGCCAGAGGCCGACGCAGGCTCGCCTCGATCACCGTCGACCGCCTCGAAATGGGCGCGCCGATAGGACCCCACTGGCGAGTGAACCGCAGAGCGATGATGCGACGTTCGGTGAGCGAAAATCCGGCTCGGTATCCGCGCCGGCTGCACCACGACAGCCATCACCGCACACTAGGGGCGGTCTCTGGTCAGTGCCGCTGGCCGGCGAAGTGCGACTCCGTCAGGAGGGCGGTCAGGAGCGCGGCGTTGCGCGGGTGCGGCTCGAGATCCCCGCGCTGGATGCGTTCGGCGATCTCCAGGATGCCGGCATTGATGGGTGCGTCACCACCGACCCGCCTCCGCTGGTCGACGATGTACCCGCTGAAGGCGTCGAGCTCCGCGCGCCGGCCCTTCTGCCAGTCCTGGAGCACCGCGACTCGTGTGTCCGGCAGGGAGTACGACTCCAGCACGGCGTCCAGGAGGTCGAGGGCGTACTGATCAGATGCGGGAACATCGGATTCGCGCTTTCCGAAGATCGGACGCATCGCGATTCCCTGGTCGACGGCCAACGCATAGGCCTCCCGGGACGCGGCATCCATGACCGCTCGGACACCGTCGATCTCGACTGCAGCGAGCAGCGGCAGATTCAGGATGGCCGATGGGAGCATCTCGGGGATGTTGGCGATGAGCTTCATCCACTTGGATGAGCGGATGTCGTCGCTCAGCTCCACGGTGCCGGAGCTGCGTAGCACCTCGGCGACGAGCTGCACCTCGTCCGTCATTGCGCCGGACATCGTGCCGACGGTGAACCAGGTGCCCTCGGGCGGTATCTGGCGCTCGACGACCCCCGGTTCGAACATGTTGGCGGCGATGCCCAGCACCGCTCCGACGGTGCGCTCCTCTCCGACGAGAGAGGCGACATCGTCGATCGTCATGCCGTTCTGCAGGCCCACGACCATGGTGCGCTCGTGCAGCAGGGGCTTGATGAGTTCGGTGACCCACCGGGTGTCGTACGTCTTGACGGAGATGAACACGATGTCGAACGGCTGACGCAGTTCGGCCACCTGGCAGAAGTGGAAGACCTCCACCTGTGTCGTCTGGATCCGCCCCGGCAGGTGGACGGTCAGTCCTGCGCTGCGCATCGCCTCGACGTGGGCCGGCCACTGTTCGATGAAGGTCACGTCATGTCCGGCGCGGACGAGATCGGCTCCGATGGAGGCACCGTTGGCCCCCGTGCCGACGACGGCGATTCGTGGTGAACTCATGCGCGGAACCCCTCCTCGGGTCGACGGAACGTTCGCTGGTGGAACTCACGTTCGCTGACGTCGACGTTACAGCGTCACTGTACGTGCCGGGTAGCCGGCCCCCACCGGGGTAGGGGCCGGACTTACCGGGATAAGTGGCCGAGGCAGGCCAACCATCGCCGCGGGACCCTATCATGAGCGTAAGTGCGGTGTTCACCTGCACTGAATGCGCGCGCGAGGAAGGGTATTGACATGCTGCTGAATCTGGGCGGGGAGTTGCGGCGGGCACGGGAGTCGCGCCGCCTCAGTCTTCGCGACGTCGCAACGTCGGTGGGTGTGTCGCCAAGCCTGCTTTCGCAGGTGGAGACGGGCAAGACCCTCCCCTCCGTCAGCACCCTGTACGCACTGGTGAACTACCTGGGGCTCTCCCTGGATGGCCTTCTCCGCGATCCCGAGCATGATGCGCACCCTCCCTTCACGTCCTCGTGGACGTCGACGACGACCCAGGATTCCGCAGATCGACTCACGGACGGGGTCGTGCAGCGGCGGGAAGACAACCCGGCGCTCGAGATGGAGAACGGTGTGACCTGGGAGCGTCTGGCGGCGGGCGGCAGCACGCTGGCGGATCCTCTCCTGGTCACCTACCCGGAGCGCGCCTCGTCTTCCGTCGAAGGCAAGATGATGCGTCACGGGGGAGTGGAGTACGGGATCCTCCTCGAAGGCCGGCTGACGCTCCGGGTCGACTTCGAGTCGTACGACCTCAAGCCGGGTGACTCCTTCTGCTTCGACTCCGCTCGCCCGCACGCCTACGTCAACCGGTCCGACAGCCCCGCGAGAGGCATCTGGTTCGTCATCGGCCGCCGTGAGGTCGGGGAGCGGGCGATGCCTGACTCGTGGGGCGGGCGCGGACCCATGACGCCCCCGTCGAGCATCGTCGCGGACCTCCAGCAGGCTGTGAAGAGACTGCGTCCCGGGGCCACCGCCTGACATGCCCCGCGTTCACCGGAGCGATCGGAACGAATCCCGCATCTCTTGTGCGAACACGGCGGGCTGCTCCCACGCGGCGAAGTGGCCGCCCTCATCAAGGCGACGGAAGTGGATGAGGTTCGGGTACGCGGCCTCGGTCCAGCTGCGCGGTGCCGCGTAGATCTCGTCGGGGAACACGCTGACGGCCACCGGGATCGTCACGCCCTTCGGTGCGAAGAAGGCCAGCTTGCTCTCCCAGTACAGCCGAGCCGAGGAGACGGCGGTGTTGGTCAGCCAGTACAGCGAGATGTTGTCGAGGATGTCGTCCCGGGTGAGCCCCGTGGTCGCGTCGGCGAACGCGCGCGCGATCAGGCTGTAGCTGCGCGCATCGTGATCCAGCATCCACGCGGCCAGTCCGACGGGCGAGTCGGCGAGGGCATACAGCGTCTGGGGACGGTTGGCCATCTCCTGCGCGTAGCCGAGACCGTGCGCGTAGAAGAATGCGAGCTGATCCCACGCACCGCGTTCTTCCTCTGAGAGGTTCGCGGGCGGTTCGGCGCCGTTCCCCAGCGCTGCCGCGATGTCGGAGGGGACCGTCGCGGGCATGTTGGTGTGGATGCCGATCAGACCCGCCGGCTCCAGCAGCGCCATCTGCTCGGTCACCGCGTTTCCCCAATCGCCGCCCTGCGCGACGTACCGGTCGTATCCGAGCCGACCCATCAGTTCGACCCATGCATGTGCGATCCGGATGGGGTCCCATCCTGTCTCAGCCGGCTTACCGGAGAACCCGTGCCCCGGAAGCGAGGGGATGACGACATCGAAGGCATCCGCGGCATCCCCGCCGAAGGCGACCGGGTCGGTCAGCGGGCCGATGATCTTCAGCTGCTCGATGATGGAGCCCGGCCACCCGTGAGTGACGATCAACGGCAATGCGTCGGGATGACGCGACGTCACGTGGATGAAGTGGATGTCCAGTCCGTCGATCGTGGTCACGAACTGGGGGAGGGCGTTGAGGCGCGTTTCCACGGCTCGCCAATCGTGCTCGTCCGCCCAGTACTCCGCGAGGGCCTTCATGACGTGGAGCTGAACCCCCTGGGAGGCGTCGCCCACGTTCTCGCGCTCGGGCCACCGCGTGTCGCGCACGCGGCGGTGCAGGTCGTGCAGCTCACGCCGGGGGATGTCGACGCGGAAGGGGCGGATGGCCGAGTCGCCGTCGGCGGAGGTGGTGAGGCGCTCGGGCTGGGTGGTGGTCATGATGGTTCCTCTCGGGGATGCTTCGATGTCGTGGACGACACCGGTACCCACGCTCCCGCTCGTGGGCGGATGGGGCGTCCGAGGGAGTCCGCAACTTGCCGGCGCCGTCGGGCGGCGTTGGGGAGAACCCCTCAACTCACGAGCGGACGTCAGGCGACCGGCCGGGCGCGTGACCCAGCGCGAAGGCGGTCGCCTCGCTGCGGCGCGCGACGCCGATCTTGCGGTACAGGCTGGTGATGTGCCGTTCCACGGTGCGGTCGCTCAGCCACAGCACGCCCGCGATCTCTTTGTTGCTGAGCCCCTGTGCGAGCAGACCCAGCACTTCGGCCTCCCGTCGGCTCAGACCGGCCGTCGCGGGGGAGGAGCCATCGGAAACATGGGGTGGGTCGGGAGTGGTCCGCGCGGTGGGGCGCAGAACAGGCGGCCGCACGTCTGCTTCCGCGGCGGAGAGGGCGTGCACCGACTCCCGCAGCCGACGCGCGACAGAGGTGAGCGACGGTTCCATGTCATCCACGAGTGAGCGGATGAGGGCCTCGCGCCGGGCGAGGGCCGTCTCGGCGGCGATGCGGGCCTGCTGTTCGGCGGCCAGGCGGTGGGCGGTGTGAAAGGCGATCACCGCCTGCCCCACGGCGACTCGCAGCAGGTAGGTCTCCAGAGGTGTCGGAAAGTCCCGCCGGTCCGCAGCGGCGAGAACGACCGCTGTCTCCCAGGGCAGGGTGAGGGGGATGCAGGTCACCCGCAGCCCGCCCCCGGGCACGTCGACATCCGTCGTCACGATCCCCGGTTCTGCGAGCATCCCCGCGTCGCGAGCGATGACGAGCTCGGGCGCCAGGTCGGGGCCGGCAGGCAGCCACGTTTCGATCGGCCGGCTCGCGGACGTCCCGCCGAAGCGCACGTACGCGGCGCGGAGCTGCAGCATCCCGGTGAGAACGCTCAGGAGTCCGGTCGCGATCTCGCTCGGACGCTGGTCCACCCACATCGCCGGAAGAGCGAGAAGCGCCCCCATGTCGCGCAGCCACCGTCGCGAATCCACGCCGCCCGCCTCCGCATCAGGCGCGGAGGAACGTCCTGGACTCGGCGCGGTGCTCATCGCAGCGGATCCTCCTCAGTGGCCAGCGGATACGCCTCGCTCCTCCAGGAACTCCGACGGCGGCACGAAGTAGGGGTTTTCCTGCAGGAGACCACCCAACAGAACCATCGGGTGGGTACGAAGGATGTCGATGATGAAGGCGCCGTCGAACTTGGCGGTGTCGTAGGTGCAGATCACGACGTTGCGGTGACGGGCATGGATGAAGTTCGCTCTCGCCTCGAACTCGATGAGGCTGTCCGCGATGTCCGGACGGCCGACCGCCCACCCCATGTCCGCCCACATGCGGACGAGGGACGGCGTCGCCCGGCCGAGAAGCCGGTCGAGGAGGGTCAGCATCGACTGCTGGTCGAACGTCCCGCCACGGAGGTAGGTGTCGTCCCAGGTGCGCACCTCGCACTGGTGCCGTTCGAGCAGCGCCGCGGTGTCGAACCCGAGGTGCCGGAGGCGATTTACCGGTGCAGCGGACCGGGCAGTGTCGACGAGGAAGAGCAGTCGATCACCCGCCGCGATCCCCTGCCGCACGAACGGATCCAGGACGACGGTCTCCTCGTCCTGGGAGTTGATGAACGCACAGACGTGGCGGTAGGTGTCGAGCACGCCCCCGGCGAAGGTCACGCGGCTGGCGCCGTCGGAGCTGTCGGTTGTTGTCATCGATCCGCTCGATCCACGGGGTCGGGAAGCCCCACGTGACCGGACAGTAATGCACCTCCTGCCCCGCCACAATGGTTCTGTCGATGCGTTCGCCTCGGCGGGTCATCCGAACGTGAAGCAGTACCCCTCCGCGCCGGCGGCGGCGAACTCTATCTCGACGGTGCGGTCGGTGATCGGGCCGGGCTGTCGCACCAGCTGATAGGTCCCCGGGCGTGCCAACTCGCCTCGACCGTCGGCGTCGGCGTCGACATCGGAGCCGGCCGCCGCACCCACCGGCTCGCCGTCGATCAAGACACGGAAGGGGATCGCCGTCGCGCCGGTGTTCCGCATGACGAGGTTGACGTCGCGGGCATGGAAGCGGAGGGCGATGCGGCCGGTCGTGCCCTCGAGCCGGACGGAGTCGGATGAGACGGTCCATTCCCCGTCCAGCCCCCAGCTGTTCAGGGGCATGTCGTCGTCGATCCGGTAGGCGGAGCGCTGGTCGATGGCGCCCAGTCTGTCGGGAAAGAACTCCGCACTCCGGTCGTATCCGAGATAGGTCTCAGGAGACCTCAGGGTTCGCCAGTCAGCCCCGAGTTCGAGTCCTTCAGGCTCGACGCTCACCAGGTCCATGCCCACCTCCGCACCCTGGTCGGCGAGCAGTCGCTGGATCACCATCTCGGTGGCGGCGTACTCGCCCTCACCGAAGTGGTGGTAGCGGACGCGGCCACGTCCGTCGGCGATGTAGACGGCGGGCCAGTAGTGGTTCGCGAACTCCTCCCACACGCCATAGTGCGCATCCAGAAGAACCGGGTACTCGACGCCGAGCTGTCGGCAAGCCTCGGCCACGTTGCGGGGATCTCGCTCGAAGCCGAACTCGGGTGTGTGCACGCCCACGATCGTGAGTCCCGCATCCCGGTAGGTGTCGTCCCAGGCGCGGAGATAGGGGAGGGTCCTCAGCCAGTTCACGCAGGTGTACGTCCAGAAGTCCACGACGACGACGCGTCCGCGCAGATCCTCGGGTGTCAGCGGGGCGGAATTGAGCCATCCGGTACCGCGGTCGAACCGCCCGAGACGGCCCTCGTCGGGCAACTCCGGGTCGTTTCCGGAGAGCCGGTGGACGAGCGAGCGCACGGACATGGTGAACCTCCCTGATCGAATGTCCGCTCTCGCCCGGGCCGTGTCAACGCTCGGGCGCGGGTTGAGGGGTTCTCCTCAACCGGCGAGCCGAACCCGCCCACGATGGGCGATTCCACCGACGCCGGCGCGGTACGGCGCACGGCACAGTGGCCTTCTCGGTGCCCGATCGGGTTCGGGCCCGCTCACCAGGGGAGTCGACATGTCCGTCGAATTCGGACCGTTACGTTCGGTCGATGCAGGCCCGCTCCGAACCGAGTACATCGACCTCGGGCCGAAGGCCGGCCCTGCGGTGCTCCTGCTGCACGGATGGCCGTATGACATCCACAGCTTCGAGGAGGTCGCGCCCCGTCTCGTGGCAGCCGGTCATCGCGTGATCATTCCTTCTCTGCGCGGCTTCGGGGGCACGTCCTTCCTGAGTGACGAGACCGTACGCAACGGCCAGCAGTCGGCGGTGGCGTTGGACGCGGTGAGCCTGCTGGATGCGCTCGGGATCGAACGGGCCGTGGTCGGCGGGTTCGACTGGGGGGCTCGCACGGCCGTCATCCTTGCGGCGCTCTGGCCGGAACGGTGCGCCGGGCTCGTCGCGGTGAGCGGCTACATCGTCGTGAATCTGGAGGCCAACCGCCTGCCTCTTCCACCGGCGGCGGAGCTGGGATGGTGGTACCAGTACTACTTCGCCACCGAGCGCGGTCGGCGCGGTTACGACCAGAACAGGCGCGCGTTCAACAGACTGATCTGGCAGCAGGCGTCTCCGCTGTGGCGTTTCGACGACGCGACGTTCGAGCGTTCGGCGCCCTCTTTCGATAATCCCGACCACGTGGAGATCGTCATCCACAATTACCGCTGGCGTCTCAGCCTCGCGGGCGGGGAGCCGCAATACGACGATCTCGAGCAGCGGCTCGCGCAGCGCCCGACGATCGACGTGCCGACGATCACGATCAGCAGTGATTTCGACGGCCCCGCCGCCGACGGGCGGGCGTACGCGGACCGGTTCACCGGGTCGTACACGCACCGCGCGCTTCCCGGGATCGGCCACAACGTCCCGCAGGAGGCACCCGGCCCGTTCGCCGACGCCATCCTGGAGGTCGCGTCCCGATCGCGTGCGCGACGCACGTGACAGGACCGCTGCGGAGGGCCAGGATCGGCACATGCGCAGGAACCACCCCGTCGCGGTGACCGTCGTCGGTGGTCCGACCGTGCTGATCGAAGTGGGTGGTCTGCGCCTGTTGACCGACCCCACTTTCAGCCCGCCCGGACCCCAGCCGTCCGGCACCCGGACCCTCACGAAACTCGCCGGTCCCGCGTTCCCCGCCGACAGCCTCGGTCCCATCGACGCAGTGCTCCTCTCGCACGACCAGCACGCCGACAACCTCGATGAGGCCGGACGCGCGCTCCTCCCCGGCATCCCGGTCGTCGTGTCGACACATGCCGCGTCCGAGCGACTGTCCGGAGTCCACATGGACGCCCTGACGCCGTGGCACCACACCGAGCTCGCCCGAGAGGGACTTCCCCCCGTCATCGTCACAGCGGTCCCGGCCCACCACGGACCCGACGGCACCGAGGACTCGTCGGGTCCCGTGATCGGCTTCATCCTCACTGCCGAGGACATTCCGACCGTGTATGTCAGCGGCGACAACGCCTCCACGCGGGTGGTCGAAGACATCGAGCATCACCTCGGACCCATCGACGTCGCGATCGTCTTCGCCGGCGCCGCCCGCACGGCGCGCATCGACGCGTACCTCTCGCTCACCAGTGCGCAGGTCGCGGCCCTCGCCGGCCTCCTGCCGGAGGCGGTGATCATCCCCGCGCATATGGACGGGTGGGCGCACTTCACCGAGGGGGCGGCGGATGTCGCGACAGCCGTGACCGCCGCCCGCATCCAGGATCGGGTCCTGGTTCTTCCGGTCGGCGTCCGCGCCGAGCTGGCGCTGTAGGCGGCGTGGCGGCGTATCTCACTCTCGATCGGCGCTGCGCCCGCCCGCGCGCATTACACGTCCAGCCGCTCGCGTCAACCCAGGCGCACGAACGGCCCGCGGTCGCATAGACCGGTACCGAGTCCGGTCCCCCCGATCGGCAGCGAGAGGAAGACATGTCAGAAATGTATGGAAGCGGGTCGGCGGGTGCATCGGGGGCTTCAGAGCCTCAGTCGGGCACGGTCGAGACCGCGAAGAACGAAGCAGGCGAGGTCGCCGGTACCGCCAAGGAGCAGGCCGGCCACGTCGTAGAGACGGCCAAGACCGAGGCTGCTTCCGTGGCCCGCGAGGCGAAGACCCAGGTCAAGGACCTCTACTCGCAGACCCAGAGCGAGCTGAAGGAACAGGCCGCCGTGCAGCAGCAGCGGGTGGCCGAAGGCCTCCGCTCCCTCGGGGATGAGCTGGGCTCGATGGCGGAGAAGTCGGAGACGCACGGGGTTGCTGCAGACCTCGTGTCGCAGGTGTCCTCCCGTCTGAGCGGGGCAGCCACGTGGATCGGCGACCGCGACCCGGGCTCGTTGCTGAACGAAGTGAAGTCGTACGCGCGCCGCAAGCCCGGCGTCTTCATCGCGGCTGCCACCATCGCAGGACTCGCGGCGGGCCGGCTGACGCGGGCCCTCGCCGAGCAGGCGGCGGACGACAAGGACGCATCGTCGGTCCCGTCCGGAACCGTGACGACGGGGTCGACCTCGGGCACCGTCGGTGCGACCGGCGTCCGGCCCGTGCCGCCGGTTCCCGGTGAGTTCAGTTCCGCGCCGGTCGGTTCGCCGGCCGTCGGGACACCGGTCTACGACCAGATCCGCGGCGCCGGGTCCGGTGAGGGGAGCACAGATGTCCGATCAGACACCCTCTGAACAGAAGGCAGCGACGAACTCGCTGGGCGAACTGCTCAGTGAGGTGACGGGCGACCTTTCCACGCTCATGCGGCAGGAGCTCGAGCTCGCCAAGGTGGAGCTGCGAGAGTCCGCCAAACGGGCCGGAAAAGGCGCGGGCATGCTGGGCGGCGCCGCATACGCGGCTCTCATGGCGATCTTCTTCCTGTCCGTGGCCCTGTGGTGGGCGCTCGGATGGCTGGTCGGTCTCGGCTGGTCGGCCGTGATCGTCGCCGTCATCTGGGGTGTGATCGCGCTGGTGCTGTACCTATCCGGCCGCAAGCAATTGAACGAGACCAAGGGGGCGCCGCAGACCGTGGACACGCTCAAGCAGATCCCCGACGCCGTGAAGAGAAATGAGGAAAACCGATGAGCGATTCACCGGAAGCCATCCGTGCCAACATCGACCGCACCCGCCAGGAACTCGGCCTCGATGTCGACGCGCTCGCCGACAAGGTGACGCCGTCCAAGATCGCCCAGCGCCAGACCGACAAGGTCAAGGGCGCCTTCGGGTCCGTCCGTGAGCGCATCATGGGCGCCGCCGACGACGCATCCTCGTCGGTGCAGGGTGCCGGCTCGTCCGCCGCTTCGGGCGTCTCCGACGCCGGTCAGCGGCTGGCGTCGAAGGCGGAGGGAAACCCGCTCGCCGTCGGTCTGATCGCCTTCGGCGTCGGCCTCGTCGTAGCCTCCCTCATCCCCGCCTCGGAGAAGGAGAAGCAGGTCGCCGGAGCCGTCAAGGAGCAGGCGCAGCCTCTCGTCGATGAGGCGACGAATGTCGCCAAGGAGGCCGGGGAGCACCTTCGGGAGCCCGCTCAGGAGGCGATGGCCGCCGTCAAGGAGACCGCGACCGACGCGGTGTCCAACGTGCAGGGCGAAGCAACGGATGCGGCCGGGACGGTCACCGACCGGGCGCGCGACGCCCGCGGCGCGGTGAGCGACAACGCCTGATCCTGTCTGATCAACGGGTGCTGCACGGCTGAGAGCCGCGCAGCACCCGTTTTCCTTTCCCGACGACGGTCAGGACGGCTCCGCTGACACCGACCCACGCAGGCGCAGGGGCATCGTCAGCCGGTCCACGTGCGGGGCCAGCGGGAACGGCTCCTCGAGCAGCATCTCGATGGCGCGGTGCCCGAGGTCGTGGTGAGGGATGGCGAACGTCGTGAGGCCTGGGCGCACCCACCCGGCGAGCTGATGGTCGTCGAAGGAGACCACGGAGAAGTCGCCGGGGATACTCAAACCCGCCTCCGCGATGGCCTGATATGCGCCGAACGCCAGGCGATCGTTGAACGTGATGAGAGCCCCCCGGCGTTCGCCCGCCGAGAGCAACCGCGATGTGGCCCGCCATCCGTCCTCTGGCAGCCACACCGTGCACAGCAGTGCACTCGCCGGTGAGACGCCCGCCTCGGAGAGCGCCGCGAGGATTCCGGCGAGCCGTTCCCGTCCGGCGACGCTCTGCCGGGGAACATCTTCCAGGGAAGGTCCCGCTCCGATGAGATGGATGCGGTCGTGACCGGACTCCAGCAACGTCGTGGCGGCCGCCCGGCCCGCAGCGTATTCATCGGGGACCACGGCGGGGGCCGATTCGAGCGGATCCGGAAGGGCGTTCAGGAGGACGGCGGGTCGATTCCGCAGGGCGGCCGGTAGCGATCGCTCCCGCGTGAACATCGACGCGATGACAAATCCGTCGACCTGGCGGTCGAGCATGGCATCCACGAGGCGATCCTCCTCGTGCAGGTCACCCTCCGTTTCGCCGATGAGCAGCATGTAGCCGTTGCGATGCGCGTGGCTCAGCGCACCCTTGATCATGTCTCCGGCCAGCTGCGAGGTGGCCACGGTGTCGGAGATGAATCCGATGGTGCGACTCGACCCGCTCCGCAGCCCCGCCGACACGATGTTCGGCCGGTAACCGAGTTCGGATGCGACCCGGCGGACGCGTTCCTGGGACGAGCTCGAAATTCGCAGCTCATCCCCGCGCTCACTCAGCACCAGTGACGCGGTCGTCCGCGAGACGCCCGCTGCACGCGCCACGTCGGCGAGCGTGACTCGTCTCTGACTCACTGGGCCCCTCCGCTCTGCGAAGATCCTAGCCGGGTCGGTGTGAACGAACCGCGGGGCGCGACCGTTGACAGCGAGCGGGTCGAGAGGAGATGATGACCGTGCTAACGCGATTTAGCACAGTGTTCATGCATCCTGGTCCGGATGGAAGGGAGACACCGGTGTCTCATTCAGAACGTCCACACACGCGCGCACTCGCTCAGGGGAGCGTGCTGGTCCTTGCGGTACTCGCCCTCACGGCGTGTGCCCCGCCCGGGGGTGGCACCGCCGCCCCGACCAGCTCCTCCGGCCCGGTCTTCGGCGGAGGCGACCCCACCTGCGGCGAGGACGATGTCGTCCTGGACATGTATGCCGAGACGGGGTTCGCGCTGCCGGGGGAACTGGCCGACGAGTTCACCCGTCAGTATCCGAACGTCACGTTCGATGTTCGGGAAGACCAGTTCGCCGTTCTCACCCAGAACGCGCCTCGCGTCCTGCGCGACTCGCCGCCCGATCTCATGCGCCTGCCGCAGATGTCGGAGCTCGCCGAGGGCGATCTCCTCCTCGACCTCGACCCCTACGCCGAGGTGTTCGGATGGACCGACTGGCCCGAGTCGCAGCTCGAGCAGTTGCGGGTGGATGACGAAGGCCGCCGTGGAGAGGGGCCCTTGTACGCCATGGGGCTCAACTTCTCCATGACGGGCGTCTTCTACAACAAGGAGCTCGCCGCTCAGATCGGGATGACGGAGGCGCCGCAGACCCTCGAGGAGTTCGACGGCTACCTGCAGGCCGCCAAGGACGCCGGACTCACACCGATCGCGCAGTTCAACGGCGGCGCCACCGGTGGTCTGCTCTTCCCGCTGCAGGGTCTCATGGCCTCCTATGGGGAGACCGCGCCCGTCAACGACTGGATCTTCCAGACGCCCGACGCGAGCATCGACACTCCCGACAATCTCGCCGCGACCGAACACCTGCAGGGCTGGGTGGAAGCCGGCTACTTCGCTCCTGACGTGAACTCGCTGGATTACTCCCAGATGATGAGCCGGTTCATCGGCGGGGAAAGCGTGTTCATCTTCAGCGGAGACTGGGAGTCGGGCAACCTCGACACCCAGATGGCGGGCAACGCCGGGTTCTTCCTCGTGCCGCCGGTCGACGAGGGGGGAGCACAGGGTGCCATGTCCGCCCCGCTGACCTACGGCATCTCCGCGTTCGCCGAGAACCCGGACTGCGCGGCCTTCTTCCTCGACTGGGTCGCGACCGATGAGACGGCACGCACGATCACCGTGGAGGTGGGCGGGTCGCACCCGATGGGCCCCGCGGATGCGTTCATGCCGGAGGTGGCCGCCGGGTCGGTGACCGAGGCGACCCTCGCCGCAGGCACCGTCATCAACGAGAAGAACGGCGCGATGGACTTCATCGCGAACGCTACGGGCGCCATCTACGCCCAGAGCTGGACCCCCAACATCCAGCGCCTGGTCGCCGGCGAGCAGGATGCGGCGGGCCTGCTGAGCTCCGTCCAGTCGGACTACGAGAACGAACTCGCCGACTGACGGATGTCTTCCCCTCGTCAGGCTGCGGCGCCGGTGTCCCGAACCGGCGCCGCAGCCCCTTCCTCAGGGCCGCCGCCGGCATCGCGCCCCGGCGCGCGTCGGCGGCGCCTGGCCTGGGCGGCGCGGGCGTACCTGCTCGTCGTGCCCGCGGCGCTGTTCTACATCGCGTTCGTCGTGGCGCCCATCATCCGCACCGCCCAGTACTCGCTGTACGACTGGGACGGCATCAACCTCGCCACGTGGGCGGGGTGGGACAACTACGTGGAGGTCTTCGCGAACCCCACGTTGGTGGGCGCGATCCTCAATTCCTTCGAGCTGATCATCTACTTCAGCATCATCCCGGTCATCCTGGGACTCCTCGCGGCGAACATCATCCGGGGAATCGCGGCGAGCCGGCTCGCCGTCGTCGCGCGCACGGTGTTGTTCCTCCCTCAGGTGATCCCGCTGGTGGCAGCCGGCATCATGTGGACGTGGCAGCTGTCGACCAACGGGCTCATCAACCAGCTGCTGGAGGTCGTCGGACTCGGTGGCATCGCGCGCGCCTGGCTGGGGGATACCCAGACGGCACTGCCCGCGGTCGGTGTCATCGGCGCGTGGGTGCAGTTCGGCCTATGCCTGTTGCTTCTCCTGGCCGGCATGACCAAGATCGACCCCTCGCTGTATGAGGCGGCCCGGATCGATGGCGCCGGGCCGGCCCGTGAGTTCTTCTCCATCACCCTGCCGAGCCTGCGCCAGGAGATCGCGGTGTGCGTCACCATCACCGTGATCTCGGCGCTGGCGAGTTTCGACATCATCTACATCTCGACGCAGGGTGGTCCTGCCAACAGCACCCTCGTGCCCGGCCTGCAGATCTACTACCTCGCGTTCTTCGAGCGGGATATCGGCACCGCCTCGGCGCTTGCCGTCGTGCTCATGGTGCTGGTGCTCCTGGTCGTGCTGCCGCTGCAGCGCGTGCTGAGAGGACGGGACGCGTGATCGTTTCGTCGCGTGAGGTGTGGCTCGGCCGCGCCCTCCTGGTGCTGCTCATGCTGATCACGGTGATGCCCTTCCTGAGCCTCTTCGTCACGGCCCTGCACGAACCCGGCACGTACCCCGGCGGACTCAGCTGGCCGGAGGAACCGCACTGGGAGAACTTCGTGCTGGCCTTCCAGACGGCCGACATGCTGCAGCTGCTGTGGTCGAGCGTGCTCATCGAGCTGGGGGTCGTGCCGATCGCGATCCTCATCGCGACCCTCGCGGGCTTCGCGCTCGGCCACCTCAAGCCCGCCGGTGGGCGCGGGGTGTTCATCGCCTTCCTGCTCGGGCTGACACTCCCGTTCGAGGGCATCATCGTGCCGCTGTACTACCAGCTGCGCGAGTTCGGGCTCCTGAACACCCGGTGGGCGATCATCCTGCCCCTCATCGGCCTCTTCATGCCTTTCGCAGTCACGTGGATGCGCGCGCACTTCATCAACATGCCCCAGGACGTCTCGGAGGCGGCGCGCGTGGACGGCGCGACCACCTGGCAGCTCTTCTGGCGCATCCATGTCCCGCTTTCCGTCCCTGCGTTGTCCTCGCTCGCGATCCTGCTGTTCCTGTGGACGTGGAACCAGTTCCTCCTCGCCGTGGTGCTGGTGGACGACCCTGCCCAGCGGACGATGGCCGGTGCGCTCGGAGCCTTCCAGGGGCAGTGGGGTACCGACATCCCGCTGCTGTGCGCAGGGTCGCTGCTGATCCTCACGCCCACTCTGATCGTGTTCCTCATCTTCCAGCGTCAGTTCGTGGCCGCCCTTCTCCAGGGCTCGCTGAAGGGCTGACGATGAGGACCCCGCCGCCGTTCGACCCCGAGATCGCCGCTGCCCTCCGCGCCCGAACCGATGTCGTCACCACTCTCAATCCGGACGGGATCGCCGGCCTCCGGGCGGGAATCACGCGCCCGACCGACGCGGAGATCACTCTCGGCGGGGCGTTCGACCTCTCGGAGCATGTGGTGCCGTCGTTCGACGGGGCAGCAGTGCCGATCGTCCTGCTGCGCCCCCGCGACGCCGAGGCCCCCCTCCCCGTTCTGTACCACGTCCACGGTGGCGGGCTCGTGGTGGGGACGCCGTACGAGGATCTTCCGTCTCTCGCGGCTCTCGCGAGGGAGGTGGGATGCGCCGTCGCCTCGATCGACTACCGGCTCGCGCCGGAGCATCCGTATCCCGTCCCGCTGGAGGACGTCTTCTCGGGGCTGACGTGGCTCGTCGCCGAGGCGACGAGCCACGGGATCGACCCCCGGCGGGTCATCCTCAGCGGGGTGAGCGCGGGCGGCGGTCTGGCCGCCGCGGCGGCACTCCTCGCGCGTGACCGGGGCGGCCCGGTCGTTCGCGGGCAGCTGCTGGCGTGCCCGATGCTCGATGACCGGAACGACACGCCATCGGCGCACCAGATGGCGGGTATCGGGGCGTGGGACCGTACGGCGAATGAGACGGGCTGGACCGCCTACCTCGGTGCCGAGCGAGGAGACGTTCCGGCGTACGCGTCGCCGGGCCGAGTGGCGGACCTGTCCGGGCTTCCGCCGATGTTCCTGGACGTCGGATCGGCCGAGACCTTCCGCGATGAGGTCGTCGCCTATGCCGCCCGGGTGTGGGAGTGCGGGGGGGAGGCCGAACTGCACGTCTGGCCGGGGGGTGCGCACGGGTTCGACACCCTCGCACCCGACGCGGCCCTGAGCCGCGCGGCCCGCGCCGCGCGTGTGGGGTGGCTGCGGCGGCGCCTGGGCGCGACGACGCCCGCGCCGCGGGAGTCGTCGGCTTCCGCGGCGCGGGTCGTGTCCTGAGAGCTGCGCGAGGGTCGCCCTTGCCGCGTTCGGGGCTAGGGAGCGACGGCGGCCGGCATGCGCGCGGTGTCGCGTGAGGCGCGCGCCCTCGCGTGGCGCAGTTCACGTACGGCAACGTTCACGGCGACCGCGGCGGGGACGGCGAGAAGCGCGCCGATGATGCCGTAGAGCGTCCCGCCGATGAGCGTGACCAGCAGCACCATGACCGCGGGGATCGCGACGGAACGGCCGACCACCCGCGGCGCGAGCACATACGCCTCGAAGGCCATGTAGAAGATGTACCAGCCGGCGAGGACGAGCCACGGGACGGGGTCGGCGGGCGCGATCAGCGCCTGCGAGCCCACGATGATCAGCGCCCCCAGCGGGATGCCGATGAGGGGGATCAAGGCCGTGATCAGCGCGACGGCGGCGAAGAGGAGCGGAAGCGCCGAGCCGGTCGCGACGAGGAGGATGAGGCTGGTGACACCGCTGATGAGAGCCAGGAGCATCTGCCCGAGGAAGTAGCGGCCCACCGCCGAACTCACCCGGCTCACCACGCGCACACCCGTGTAGCGATGGCGGCGGGGGAGGAGGGCCACGAACTGTCCGCGGAACCAGCGTCCGGACGCGAGGAAGTACACGGTGAGCACGATGACGATCGTCGTCAGGAAGAACCCGTTCCCCAGCGCCAGCCCGGCGCCGACGACTCCGCTGGAAACGGTCTGCACCGTCGCGCCCGCGACTGCGTCGAGCATCCCGTCGAGCATCGCCCTGACATCGAAGACCGCGACCGGTACGAACTGCTGCAATTGTGCGGCGACGGAATCCAAGGTGCCGGATGCGACGAATTCGTCGGCGCGCGCGAAGAGTTGGGTCGTCTGGTCGACCACGGGCGGAACGATCATCAGCACGACCCCGGCCAGCGCGAGGGCGACGGCCGATGACACCGCGGTGATGGCCAGCGGACGGGGCATCCCCCAGCGCTGAAGTGTCCGTACGAGTGGCGAGAGCCCGATGGCGAAGAACGCCGCCAGGGCGATGCACCACACCACGGGAGCGAGCGGGCCGATGAGCGTCCATGCGGTGAAGGCGGTGAGGGCGCCGCCGGTGAGGACGAGGCCGGCGACGTAGGGGCGGCGCATCATGGCGCCGAACGAGGAGGCGGTCACGGGGTGGCCCCCTCGGCCGATCGCGGGGTGGCCCCCGCGGCCGATCATGCGGTCACCGCCGCTCGCGCCGGAGTGACCGCCCTCATCGACCGCGTCCACCAGTAGACCGCGCGCAGTAGCACCGCCGGCGCCTTGAGGTACCAATGGTGGATCTGATGGCGAGCGTAGGTGCGCTCGAACCGGTCGGTGTAGTCGCGGAAGGATGCGGGCGAGGTCTGCAGGCGTCGCGCCGAGACGCTCGCCTGCATGTCGGACGCGTACGCGACACGGAAGTCCGCGTTGCGCAGGTGTACGGAAAGGTCGATGTCTTCGTGCAGGAGGTCGTCCTGATCCAGGCAGGCATCGTGCTCGATCGCGCGCCAGGCATCCGCCCGTATCGCCATGTTGCTGCCGTAGAGGAAGGGGTACTTCCCGCTCACGCTGCGCAGCGCACGCCGCACCATGTCGTCGGAGAACTCACCGGCTCCGCGGAAGGGCAGGTCGTAGTACCGGACCGGGCCGGTGACGGCCGCTACCGACGGATCGGACATCGCCGCGGCGACGCGCGCGACCCAGTTCGGCTGGAGGATGGTGTCGGCGTCGATGCGGCCCAGGATCTGACCGGTGGCCTGAGCGAACCCGGCGTTGCGCGTGGGGATGAGTCCCTGGACCTTCGACTGCTGCACGACCCGGATCGCCGCGCCGGGATACCGCTGGGCGACGCGCTCTGCCAGGAGGGCGGTGCGGTCGGTGGAGCGGTTGTCGACGACGATGATCTCCGCGGCGGGCACGATCTGCGATACCGCGGCGAGGAGGCACCGCTCGATCGTTGCCTCCTCGTTGTAGGCGGGGATGATGAGCGAGACCGACGGCCGGACAGGCGGGAGCGGGGTGGCGGGATCGCGCGTGGGCGGCGGGGCGGGTCGGCGGGTTTCGAGGACGGAGGACATGCGGGCGTTCCTTTCGGCGGGTGTTGATGCCGTGAGGTTAGAAGCCGCTTGCAGATCCGGGCGTCTCCCCGCTGTAGCGTTCTGGCCCGTACCGCCGTACCGTTCCGGCGCTACTTCTCGCCGGCGCGGACGATACCCGTCTCGTATGCCAGGACCACCGCATGCACGCGGTCTCGGAGGCCCAGCTTGCTCATGACGCGGCTGACATGGGTCTTCGCGGTCTGCTCGGCGATGAACAGTGCCGCTGCGATCTCGACGTTGGACCGTCCGCGGGCCATCTGTTCGAACACCTCGCGCTCGCGGTCGGTGAGGTCGTTGAAGACGGTTTGCGAGGTCAGGCGCGCCGGGGCGCTGTCGACGAAGTGCTCGATCAGGCGGCGCGTCACACCGGGTGCAAGCAGCGCGTCCCCCTCGTGCACCGTGCGGACCGCGGCCACCAGGGTTTCCGAGTCGGAGTCCTTCAGGAGGAAGCCGCTGGCTCCGGCGCGGAGGGCGTCCCGCGCGATGCGGGCGCGCTCTTCCACCGTCGCGCGACGCGCCTGGTCGAGCTCGACGTCGCGCTGTGCCGACGCGAGCATCTCGCGGACGCGTGTGCGCTGGCCGACCGCGATCGACGCGCCCAGCGCGAGCAAGGTCACGGACACACTGATCAGGACATCGGTGCCCCACTCGGACGTCGGGGTCACATCGGTCACGTTCAGCGCGACGACCACGGTCATGGCGAGGAAACTGAGCCACCACGCCGAGACGGAGACGATCCAGTCCTCGCGGACGCCGAGGACCACGAGGATGGCGACCAGGGGGGCGTGCGGCGCTCCACGACGCGGAGGAATCGCTTCGCTGCGGGCGCGGCGGCCGGCCTGCTCATGCATTCTCCCTTTGCAGCGCGGATCTGCGCCTCCAGGCTAGGCCCCGATCCACCGCGACGCCCGCGACGAGTGCGATCGTCACCGCGATGGTCGTGGCCAGGAGGGGATCGGGGGTCACGAACGAGCCCACGAGGACCGCGATGACCACGGACACACACGCCCAGGCCGCGGCGCTTGCCAGGCTCAGCACGAGGAATCGCCGGTAGGGGAGGCGCGCCGCGCCCGCCGCCATGTTGATGAGGATGCGGGCGACGGGGACGAAGCGTCCGGTGAGGAGGATGCTCTCCGGCCGGCGGTGGAATTCCCTCCGCACGCCGTCTGCGGCGGCGCCGGATCGTCCGCGCCTCATCCAGGGAAGGGGCGTCAGCCCGACCCGGCGTCCGATGGCGTAGGCGATGTTGTCACCGATCCACGCGCCGGCAGTGGCCGCGGCGACCACGGCGACGATGAACTGCGGGTTCGTGGTCCACGTCACCGCGGCGGCGGTGATGAGCACGACTTCGCTCGGAACCGGCGGGAAGAACCCGTCGATGACGCACACGGCCAGCAGGACAGGCAGAACCCACGGCGAGGCGGCGGCCGCGACGAGGAATGCGTCCACCGTCGCGAAGAGATCGAGCAGCGATTGCACGACGCTGCCGCTCAGCGCACCGGGGCGGGCAGTCGGGGGTGCGGGCGGCGAGTGCCGGCGCGCCGCGCCACATCGACGCACCAGCGGACCGTCACGGCCACCGCAGCGATGAGGACGTACATGAGTACGAAGAGGCCGGCGAGCAGGGCGAAGGCGAGGATGCCGAGGAGGGAGAAAACTGTACCGAAGAAGGAGGTGATGGCGGTCATGATCGTGCCTCTCTGAGGGTGGTGGATGATGGCCCCGCGAGGGACGGGGACGAGCGCCGACGAGCCATCCAGCGCCGATGCGGGAGCTGCTCGGGGAAGTGTTCGGAGAAGGTGTGTGCGGCTCGCGCGAGGCGACGTCCGTAAGACGCCCAGCTGCCGAGCGGACGGGCCGAGATGCCGACGACGAGGCGCCGGTCGAACCGGACGCGCGCCGAGGCGGGCAGGCGGTAGCTGAGGTCCATGTCATCGTGCAGTTCGGTGTCGTCGCGGGGAACCGAGGCGCTGATCGAGCGCCACACCTCCGCGCGCACCGCGCAGTTGGATCCGAAGAGCACGGTGTGCCCGAGCATCAGCCGCATGAAGACGAAATAGCCGGAGACGTAGAAGAAGCGCGCGAGAGCGCCTCGTGCACCGCCCAGGTTGTAGAAGGTCGCGGGCCCGGTCACCGCGACTGCGCCGGCGTCCGCCGCCAGAGTCTCCTCGATCCGCGCGAGCCAGGTCGGCGGGAGCACGGAGTCGGCGTCGCAGCGCGCGATGATGTCGCCGGATGCGGCGTCGAACCCGCGCGCGGAGGCGGCGGTGATGCCGGGGCGCGGTTCGGTGACGACGGTGGCGCCGAAGCGTTCGGCGATGGCGCGGCTGTCGTCGGTGGATCCGTTGTCCACGACGAGCACCTCGTCGGCCGGGCGGGACTGCTCGGCCAGCGAAGCCAGGCAACGCTCGAGCATCCGGGCATCGTTGCGGACGGGGATGACGACGGATATCGATCTGTGCATGTCGGCAGGTTAGGAACCCGCGGTCCGCTCGCGCGTCGCCCGGGCGTAGCGACTGACCCCCTACCCGAGTACCACGCGATTGTCTTCTCCAGGAGGATTCGCGCGACGGCCGCGCCTGCGACAGTCATCACATGGCCGACACATCCGACATCCGCACCCCCTCTCCTGCACGCTCCGCCCCGACCGACTGGGTGACGTGGCGAGACCTCGACGCCACCGAGACCGCCGCGGTATCCGTCATCGTTCCGGCGGGTGAATGCGACGTCGATCTCGAGGTGCGCCTCCCCGCGGTGCTCAATCAGACGGTGTCGCCGCACGAGATCGTCGTCATCGACTCCTCGCCGGACGGACGCCACTTCGGCGCCGTCACCCGGCTCGAGCAGGCCGAGACGCGCACGACGATCCGGTACGTCCGCTCTCCGGCCCTGACCTCGGGGGCCCTCCGCAGGCTCGCGGCGCGACTGGCGGCCGGTAACGTGCGGGCCTTCGCGTTCGCCGGATCGCTCCTTCCGGCCACGTGGGTGGAGCGGATCGGCGCCGCCGTGCGCGGGATGCGCTCGCCGGCCCTCTCGATGGTGTGACGGTGCTCGTCCACGGGCCGTCGACGCGAAGCCTCCCCTGCCGGGATGCCAGACTGGTGCGATGACCACCCCGACCGACGCCGTCGCGACACCGGCTGCGCCGGCGCGGCGGGGGCGTCCCGGCTACGACCGTGACCGCGTCCTTGAGATCGCGGTGCAGCTGTTCAACGAGCAGGGCTATGACGCCACATCCGTCGCCGATCTCGCGCAGCGGCTCGGGCTGACGAAGTCGGCGCTCTACCACCACTTCACTTCCAAGGAAGAGCTTCTCTCCGTTGCGCTGGACCAGGCGCTGGGCGGCCTGGAGGCCGTGCTCGATGACCCTCGTGCGCAGGAGGGAGCGGCCATCGATCGCCTCCGCCATGTCATCCGCAGCGCGGCGGACGTGCTCGTCGCGCAGCTGCCGTCGGTGACGCTGCTGTTGCGGGTGCGCGGCAACAGCCCCGTCGAGCAGAGCGCGCTCGAGCGGCGGCGCCTGTTCGACCAGCGCGTCACCCGCCTCGTGGCCGAGGCTCAGCGCGAGGGCGACGTGCGCGCCGACGTGGATGCTGCGGTGGTCGCGCGCCTCATCTTCGGCATGATCAACTCCGTCGTGGAGTGGTACAAGCCGGGAGGACCTGTCGACGGCGACCGCCTCGGCCACGACATCCTCACCGTGGCACTGGATGGCCTGAACACCGACGGGCCGGCCCCGCGCCGAGGCTGAACCACTCCGGCGCGGCACCGCCGGAGCGGCACCGCGCCGGAGTCGGCGGACGGTCAGGCGTGGAGGTCGACGCCCTTGGGCTCCTTGATGAGCGAAACCCCGACGAGCGAGATCACCGCGGCGACGGCGATGTACACGCCGATGGTCCACGACATCCCCGTCGCACCGAAGAGCGCCTCGGCGATCATCGGAGCGAAGGCCCCGCCCAGGATCGCGCCCAGCGCGTAGCCGATGGAAACGCCCGAGTAGCGGACGTTCGCGGGGAACATCTCCGAGTACAGCGCGGCCTGCGGGCCGTAGGACAGGCCCAGGCCGATGGTCATCACGAACAGGGCGACGAAGTACCAGAAGATGTTGGCCGTATCGATGAGGAACCACATCGGCACCGCCCACAACGCGAGGATCAGGTAGCCGATCTGGAACGTGCGTACGCGTCCGAGGCGGTCGGACACGCGTCCGCCCCACAGCGTGAAGGCGAGCCATCCGAAGGAGGCCAGTGTCGTCGCCAGCAGCACCGTGGGGCGATCCATCTCCAGCACGTTCACCGCGTAGGTCGCGAAGAACGCGATGAGCAGGTAGCCGGCCGCGTTGTTGCCGATGAACACGACGGCGGTGAGGGCCACCTGGCGCCAGTTCTTGCGGAAGAGCTCGCGGACGGGCGCTGACGACTCCTTGCGCCGACGCACGAGGTCTTCGAAGACGGGGCTCTCCTCGACCGCGCGGCGGATGACGTAACCGATGAGGATCAGCACGATCGAGAACAGGAACGGGATGCGCCAGCCCCACTCGAGGAATGCTTCGGTCGACATCGTCGAGGTCAGGATCCACAACGTTGCCGTCGCGAGGATCATGCCGATGGGAACGCCGATCTGCGGGAAGGCGCCGAAGTAGCCACGGCGGCCGGCCGGTGCGTGCTCGACCGACATCAGCGCGGCACCGCCCCACTCCCCGCCGGCGGAGAAGCCCTGCAGGATGCGCAGCAGGATGAGGAGCATCGGCGCGGCGAATCCGGCCACGGCGTACGTGGGGAGCACGCCGATGAGCGACGTCGAAGCACCCATGAGGATGAGGGTCAGCACGAGCATCTTCTTGCGGCCGAGCCGGTCGCCGAGGTAACCGGCGACGACCGCGCCCAGCGGCCGGAAGAGGAAGGAGATGCCGATCGTGGCAAACGAGAGCACCTGCGCCAGGCCCGGGTTGGATGCGGCGAGCGGGGCGAGGAACAGCGGGGCGAGCACCAGGCCGGCGGCCTGGGCGTAGATGAAGAAGTCGTACCACTCGATGGAGGTGCCGACGAGGGTCCCGGCGAGAACCTTGCGTTCTTCGCGGGTGACCGCAGCGTGAGGCATGCGCTCCTGGGTCGATGACGCCATGGTGAACTCCATTGTCCGTTCGGGGGCGAGGTGATCGGTCTCGGGTTTCCTGACCGATCGTTGAGTAAAGGAAACCACAGTGGAGTGCCCCGGCGCTACAACGAGTGCACGGCTTCTTGTCGAGCGCACGCCCTTACTGCGCGATCATCCCGTGCGGTCGGCACGAACCCGTGCACTCGAGGGAGGGGGAGGAGGGAGGGGGAGGAGGGAGGGGGAGGGGGGTCAGTCGGGGTCGACGAGGAGGTTGGTGATGCGCGCGGTCGCGAGGAGGGCGCCGCGGTCGTCTTCGATGCGGATGTCGTAGGTCGCCATGCGCCGGCCGCGGTGCAGTGCCGTCGCGGTGCCGGTGATCGTGCCGGCGCGGGCGCCGCGGTGGTGGGTGATGTTGAGGTCGACGCCGACGCACACGCGGCCGAGCGTGCTCGCGTGGATCATCGCCGCCCACGAGCCGATCGCCTCGGCCAGGGCCGCGCTCGCCCCGCCGTGCAGCCGTCCGAGCGACTGGGTGTTGCCGGCCACCGGCATCGTCGCGACCACCCGGTCGGGGGACTGCTCGAGCACCTCGATGCCGAGCTTGACGTCCAGGTCGCCGGGGGTGATCTGCCACACTGCGTCGCTCATCGACGTCCTTCCTGGCGCCTCGGCCGTCTTGCCGATGCGAGCCTCCTCTGACACTATTACTGAACGATCGGTCTGCAAAGACGAACGCGAGCCCTGCACTGATGCACGAGAGGATGACGATGTCCGAGGCCTACCTCGTCGGCGGTGTGCGCACCCCCGTCGGCCGTTACGGCGGCGTTCTCGCGTCGGTGCGGCCCGACGACCTCGCCGCGCTCGTCGTGAAAGAGGTGGTGGCTCGCACGGGCGTGCCGGGCGACAGCATCGACGAGGTGTACTTCGGCGCCGCGAACCAGGCCGGGGAAGACAACCGCAACGTCGCCCGCATGGCGGTGCTCCTCGCAGGGCTCCCCGACTCCATCCCGGGGCTCACAGTCAATCGCCTGTGCGCATCGGGGATGTCGGCGATCGCCCTGGCCGCCCAGGCGATCCGTGCCGGCGACGCCGACGTGATCGTCGCCGGGGGCGTGGAGTCGATGACCCGCGCCCCGTGGGTGCAGGCGAAACCCGACCGCGCGTGGGGGAAGCCGGGGGAGGCGTACGACACGTCGATCGGCTGGCGCTTCCCGAACCCGGCGCTCCTGGCGCGCGACAAGGCGACGTACTCCATGCCGGAGACGGCCGAGGAGGTCGCCCGCCTCGACGGGATCAGCCGGGAGGATGCCGACGCCTTCGCCCTGCGCAGCCACGAACGTGCGATCGTTGCGATCGATGCCGGGCGTTTCGCTCCCGAGATCGTGCCAGTTCCCACCCGTCGCGGGTCCGTCGACACCGACGAGGGACCCCGACGCGACACCTCCCTCGAGGTGCTCGCGGCTCTTCGTCCCGTTGTCGACGGGGGCACCGTGGTCACCGCGGGCAACGCCAGCTCGCTCAACGACGGCGCGTCGGCGATCGTGGTGGCGAGTGCCGACGCCGTGGAGCGGTACGGACTGACCCCACGTGCGCGCATCGTGTCCGCGGCATCCGCGGCCCTCGCACCGGAGATCATGGGTCTCGGCCCCGTTCCCGCCACCGAGAAGGCGCTCGCGAAGGCGGGTCTCCGCATCTCCGACCTCGACGCGGTGGAGCTCAACGAAGCCTTCGCGTCGCAATCGCTCGCGTCCATCCGCCGCCTCGGGCTCGATGCCGAGCTCGTCAACGCCGACGGCGGCGCCATCGCGCTCGGCCACCCGCTCGGCTCCAGCGGCTGCCGGCTGGTCGTGACCCTGCTTGGTCGCCTCGAACGCGAGGGGGGACGCCGCGGGCTCGCGACGATGTGCGTCGGGGTCGGCCAGGGTGCCGCGATGATCGTGGAGCGCGTCGATGGCTGAATCCCTCCGCATCGACCGTCGGGATGATCGCGTCGTCGCCACGCTCAACCGCCCCGAGGTCCGCAACGCCATCGATCAGGGCATGATCGACGAGCTGCACGTGCTGTGCGCCGAGCTCGAGGTCGCGCCACGGGTGCTCATCCTCGCCGGCGCCGACGGAGTGTTCGCCTCCGGCGCCGACATCCTCCAGCTGCGCGAGCGCCGCGCCGCCGACGCCCGCGCGGGCATCAATACGACCGCGTTCCGCCGCATCCGCGAGCTGCCGATGCCGGTGATCGCCGCGATCGACGGGTACGCCCTCGGCGGCGGCGCCGAGCTCGCCTACGCCGCCGACATCCGTCTGGGGACGCCGTCGGTGAAGATCGGCAATCCCGAGACCGGACTCGGCATCATCGCCGCCGCCGGCGCGACCTGGCGGCTGCCGCAGATCGTGGGGGAGGCGCGCGCCGCCGAGCTGCTCCTGACCGGACGCATCCTCGACGCCGGCGAGGCCCTCGCGTGGGGACTGCTCAACGCGGTCCATCCGGTCGCGTCCCTGTTGGATGCTGCGCACGCGGTGGCCAATCGCATCGCCGCCAGGGATGCCCTCGCCACCCGGTACACGAAGCGGGCGCTCGCGGCGCCCCCCGAGGCGCATCCCGCCATCGAGCTCGACCTGCAGGCGGAACTCTTCGAGCGGCCCGAAAAGCACGAGCGCATGACGGCGTTCCTCGAACGGAGGAAGAAGTGAGGGAGTCGATCCCCGCACGCGTCGGCGTGCTCGGCGGCGGCCGCATGGGCGCGGGGATCGCGCACGCGTTCGCGCTCGCCGGCTCACGGGTGTGCGTCGTGGAGCGGGACGAGGAGGCGGCGGATGCGGCGTCGCAGCGCATCCGCGAAACCCTCGCCCGTTCGGTGAAGCGCGAAGCCACGACGCGGGCACTCCCCGAATTGGAGGCAGCGGTCTCGACCGGGACCGACATCGCCGTCTTCGCCGAGGCCGGCCTCGTGGTCGAAGCGGTCCCCGAGGACCGCGGACTCAAGCTCGACGCGCTGCGCCGGGCCGAAAGCGTCCTGCCCGGCGAAGCGGTGCTGGCGTCCAACACGTCGTCGATCTCCATCGACGACCTCGCCGCGTCCCTCGACCGCCCTGCCCGGTTCCTCGGCCTGCACTTCTTCAACCCGGTGCCCGCCTCGACGCTGGTGGAGGTCGTCCTCGGATCCGCCACCGATCCGGCGGTCGGCGCCGCTGCGCGGGCGTGGGTCGACGCCCTCGGGAAACGCGCCGTGGTCGTGCGGGATTCGCCGGGCTTCGCATCGAGCCGCCTCGGCGTCGCGATCGCGTTGGAGGCGATCCGGATGCTGGAGCAGGGCGTCGCCTCGGCCGAAGACATCGACGCCGCGATGGAGCTGGGCTACCGGCATCCCGTCGGCCCCTTGCGGACGACCGACCTCGTGGGCCTCGACGTGCGCCTGGGGATCGCCGAAGAGCTCGCCGGCACGCTCGGCGACCGGTTCGCGCCGCCGCAGTTGCTGCGCGACATGGTCGCCGACGGACATCTGGGCCGGAAGTCCGGCCGTGGTTTCTACGAATGGAGTGAGGAATGACCGACATCCTGCCCAGCTACCTGCGCGATGCGTGGTGGACGCCGGAAGATCCCCGCCGTGCGACGGCCGTTCACGACGCGTCGACGGGGGAGGAGGTCGCGCGGGTGAGTACGGCCGGGGCCGACCTCGGCGGTGCGCTGGACTACGCGCGCAGCGTGGGGCAGCGCAGCCTCGGTGCTCTCACGTTCCACCAGCGCGCGATGCTGCTGAAGCAGTTCGCCCTGGCGCTCACCGAGCGCAAGCAGGAGCTGTACGAGCTCTCCAAGCGCAGCGGCTCCACCGTGCGCGACTCGCTCAGCGACATCGACGGTGGCATCGGCGTGCTCTTCACCTACTCGTCGAAGGCTCGCCGCGAGCTTCCCAACGCGAAGGTGTACCTCGACGGACCGGTGGAGTCCCTGTCGAAGGACGGCTCCTTCCTCGGGCGGCACGTGTACACGCGACTGCCCGGCGTGGCCGTGCAGATCAACGCCTTCAACTTCCCCACGTGGGGTGCGCTGGAGAAGTTCGCCCCCGCCTTCCTCGCGGGCGTGCCGTCCTTCATCAAGCCCGCGACGCCGACGGCGTACGTCGCCGAGGCGTGGGTGCGCATCCTCGTCGATTCGGGCTTGTTGCCCGACGGGTCGCTGCAGCTGATCAGCGGCAGTGTGCCCGACCTCTTGGACTCCCTTTCCCTCGGCGATCTCGTCGGTTTCACCGGCAGCGCCTCGACGGCGGATCGCCTCCGCGGGCACGAGAGCATCCAGTCGGGCCGCGTGCGGTTCACCCGGGAGACCGACTCGATCAACGCCTCGGTGCTCGGGCCGGACGCGACGGTCGGAACTGCGGAGTTCGACGCGTACGTCAAGCAGCTCCTCGTCGAACTGACCACGAAGGCCGGGCAGAAGTGCACCGCCATCCGCCGCGCCATCGTGCCGGCGGATGCGGTGACCGACGTGGTGGCGGCGCTCCAGGCGAAGATCGAGGAGCGCGTCGTGATCGGCGACCCGCACGCCGAGAACGTGACGATGGGCCCCGTCGTCTCCCGCGCGCAGCGCGACGAGGTGCTGCGGCAGGTGGAGCTCCTGCGGAACGCGGGTGGCGAGCTCCTCCTCGGGTCCACCCAGGCGCCGCAGGTCGTGCGCGCCGACGGGAGCGTCGGCGCAGCCGAAGACGGTGCGTTCCTCTCCCCGATGGTGCTGGGCTTCGCGGATGCGACGACCCCCGCTGCGCACGACATCGAGGCGTTCGGGCCCGTCGCCTCGGTGCTGGCCTACCGCACGGTGGCCGAGGCGGCCGACCTCGTCGCCCTCGGTGGCGGCTCGCTCGTGACGAGCGTGGCGACCTCCGATGACGACGTCGCCCTGGAACTGCTCACCCGGATCGGCGCGTACAACGGCCGCGTGCTGTTCCTCAGCCGCGAGAACGTGCGCACCTCGACCGGGCACGGGTCACCGGTTCCGCACCTCGTCCACGGCGGCCCCGGCCGCGCGGGCGGTGGCGAGGAGCTCGGCGGCATCCGTGCGGTGCTGCACCACATGCAGCGCACTGCCGTGCAGGGCTCGCCGGAGATCCTCACCGCGCTCACCGGCGTCTGGCACGAGGGCGCGGCGGCGGTCTCCGGGGGTCGGCACCCCTTCCGCAAATCCCTGGCCGAGCTGCGCATCGGAGACCAGATCGCCTCCGCATCCCGGGTCGTGACGCTGGATGACATCGAGACCTTCGCGCAGTTCACCGGCGACACCTTCTACGCGCACATGGACGAGGTGTCTGCCGCGGCAAACCCGTTCTTTCCGGGCCGCGTGGCGCACGGGTACCTGCTCGTGTCATGGGCGGCCGGCCTGTTCGTCGACCCGGAACCGGGCCCCGTGCTGGCGAACTACGGGCTGGAGAACCTCCGGTTCGTGACTCCGGTCTCACCGGGAGACGAGATCCGCGTCATCCTCACCGCCAAGCAGATCACCCCGCGCGAAACCGATGAGTACGGCGAGGTGCGCTGGGACGCGGTCATCCGGAACCAGCGCGACGAGCTCGTCGCGTCGTACGACGTCCTGACCCTCGTCGCCAAGGACGATCGCGCGGCGGCGGTCGGCGCTGCGCCGGAGGCGGTGACGGTGGCATGACCGACACCACGCAGCGCCCCATGATGCAGAACGACCGTGCTTCGGCAGCGCTCGGGTTGGTCGTTCATCGCGACGAACCCGGTTACGCCGTGGTGTCGATGCTGGTCCGCGACGACATGCTCAACGGCTTCGCCATCACGCACGGTGGGTTGGTCTTCGCGCTCGCCGACACGGCCTTCGCGATCGCCTGCAACGAAGACGAGCGGGTCACCGTGGCCGCGGGCGCCGACATCACCTTCTTGAAGTCCACGGTCGTCGGCCAGACGCTCACGGCCACCGCCGTGCGGCGCGTCGTGAGCGGCCGCACGGGCATCTACGACGTATCGGTCACCGATGAGACCGGAGAACCGGTAGCGGCGTTCCGCGGCCGCTCGCTCACCACCAATCGCCCCGCCTGATCCCCATCCTTCCCAGGGAGCCCCCCATGTCGAAGATGACAACCGCCACCCGAACCGCCGCGCCGGTCCGAGAAAAAGCCGTCGACGCGCTGACACGTCCCGAGCTGGAAGCGCTGCAGCTGGAGCGCCTGCAGTGGACCGTTCGCCACGCCTACGAGAACGTGCCGCTGTACCGTCGGAAGTTCGCCGAGGCGGGCGTCACCCCCGACGACATCCGCTCCCTCGCCGACATCCGCCTGCTGCCGTTCACGACGAAGGCCGACCTCCGCGAGACCTACCCGTTCGGCATGTTCGCCGTGCCCATGGCCGAGGTGCGCCGCATCCACGCCTCCTCGGGCACGACGGGCCGCCCCACCGTCGTGGGCTACACCGCCGGCGACCTCGACCGCTGGGCGGAGCTGATCGCCCGGTCGCTCCGGGCGGCGGGCATCACGGCGGGGATGAAGGTGCACAACGCCTACGGGTATGGGCTGTTCACCGGCGGGCTCGGCGCACACGGCGGCATCGAGAAGCTCGGCGCCACCGTCATCCCGATGTCGGGGGGCCAGACCGCGCGCCAGGTGCAGTTGATCCGCGACTTCGAGCCCGACGCCATCCTGTGCACGCCCAGCTACCTGCTGACGATCGCCGACGCGATGCAGGAGGCCGGGATCGATCCGACCACGACGTCGCTGCGGGTCGCGGTGCTGGGCGCCGAGCCGTGGACGAACGAGATGCGGGCGGAGATCGAGCGGCGCCTGCACATCGATGCCGTCGACATCTACGGGCTCAGTGAGGTGATGGGCCCGGGCGTCGCGAGTGAGAGCGTGCTGACCAAGGACGGGCCGCACGTGTGGGAAGACCACTTCCTCCCCGAGACGATCGACGGCGAGACCGGCGAACCCGTGCCCGACGGCGGGCTGGGTGAACTCGTCTTCACGTCGCTCACCAAGGAGGCCTTCCCGGTCATCCGCTACCGCACGCGCGACCTCACCCGTCTCCTCCCCGGCACCGCATACCCCGCGATGCGGCGGATCGAGAAGATCACCGGACGCAACGACGACATGATCATCTTGCGCGGGGTGAACCTCTTCCCGACGCAGATCGAAGAACTCGTCATGGGCATCGAGACGCTCACGCCGCACTTCATCCTCGAGCTCAGCAGGCAGGGACGCATGGACTGCATGACCGTGCGGATCGAGCGGCATCCCGACCTCGATCGCGCGACATGCGAGGCCGCAGCAGCCGTGCTCCAGCAGCGCATCAAGGTCCACATCGGCACCTCCGTGGACGTGCAGGTGGAAGAACCCGGCACCCTGCCACGCAGCGAGGGCAAGTACAAGCGCGTCTACGATCACCGCTGACGCGGCCGGTTGCCCGGGCCGCGGCCGGCGGCTAGACTAACTGAACGATCGTTCTGTAAAGGAGTCGACGATGACCACAGCAACTGACGCCGCCGTCCTGCCCGACGAAGAGGCCGAAGCGCAGGCGGCGTTCGACGAGATCATCGCCGCCGACTCTCGGATCGAACCGCGTGACTGGATGCCGGAGGCCTATCGCAAGACCCTCATCCGGCAGATCTCCCAGCACGCGCACTCCGAGATCATCGGGATGCAGCCGGAGGGCAACTGGATCACCCGCGCGCCGAGCCTGAAGCGCAAGGCGATCCTCCTGGCGAAGGTGCAGGATGAGGCGGGCCACGGCCTGTACCTCTACTCCGCGGCCCAGACCCTCGGCGCCACGCGCGACGAGATGACGCGGCAACTCATCGAGGGCAGGGCCAAGTACTCGTCGATCTTCAACTACCCCACCCCCACGTGGGCAGACATGGGAGCGATCGGCTGGCTCGTCGACGGTGCCGCGATCTGCAACCAGGTGCCGCTGTGCCGGGCCTCCTACGGACCGTACGGGCGGGCGATGGTGCGCATCTGCAAGGAGGAGTCCTTCCACCAGCGGCAGGGTTTCGAGATCCTCCTCACCCTCATGCAGGGCACCGATGCGCAGCGGGACATGGCCCAGGATGCGGTGAACCGCTGGTACTGGCCGAGTCTCATGATGTTCGGCCCGCCCGATGACGAGTCCCCGAACTCCGCCCGGTCAATGGCGTGGAAGATCAAGCGCTTCTCCAACGACGACCTCCGCCAGCGCTTCATCGGGATGCTGGTACCCCAGGCCGAGGTCCTGGGCGTCACGCTCCCCGACCCCGAGCTGCGGTGGGACGAGGAGAACGCACGCTGGCACACGAGCGAGATCGACTGGACCGAGTTCCACGAGATCCTCGCCGGGCGCGGGCCGATGAACGCGGTGCGTCTGCAGCACCGTCGTGACGCGCATGAGGACGGCGCATGGGTGCGTGAGGCTGCTGCCGAGTACGCCCGCAAACAGGCGGAGCGCTTCGACCGGTCGCTGAGCGAGCGCAGCGAGACGAAGCGTGGGGCCGCATGATGACCGCTCCCGGAGCATCCCCGGCCGAGCAGTGGCCCCTGTGGGAGGTCTTCATCCGCGCCAAGCGTGGCCTCAGCCACGTCCACGCCGGTTCGCTGCACGCTCCCGACGCGGACCTTGCCGTACGCAACGCGCGCGACCTCTACACGCGCCGCAACGAGGGCGTGTCGATCTGGGTCGTGCCGGCCGAGGCGATCACGACGAGCGACCCCGACGCGAAGGGCGCGTTCTTCGAAAGCCCCGCGGGCAAGAACTATCGGCACGCGTCGTACTACACCGCATCCGAGGGGGTGCCGCACCTATGACCGGACACGACCTCGACTTCCCCGTGCACGGTGACGTCACCGTCGACGACATCGAGCTGAGCGCAGAGCTCGCCGGCGAAGGCGGCCGCGCCGGTTCGGCGGACGTCGCCGAGTACGCCCTGTGGCTCGGCGACGACGCGCTGGTGCTGTCCCAGCAGCTCAGCGGATGGGTCGCCCGCGCCCCCGAGTTGGAGGAGGACGTCGCGTTGGCGAACATCGCCCTCGATCTCCTCGGGCACGCGCGTTCGCTCCTGCGGTACGCCGGCACCGTCGACGGTCGCACCGAAGACGATCTGGCCTACTGGCGGAACGAGTCGGAGTTCCGCAGTTCCTGGCTGGTCGAGCAGCCCAACGGCGATTTCGCCCGGACGATCGCGCGCCAGCTGGTGGCATCCACCTACATGTTCGAGCTCTACGGCGCGCTGTCCTCCTCCACGGATGCGACGCTGGCCGCCGTCGCGGGCAAGGCCGTGAAAGAGGTCGACTACCACCGGGATCACGCCGTGCAGTGGACGCTGCGCCTGGCCGGCGGCACGGACGAGTCCCGTCGGCGGATGATGACGGCGCTCACCGACATCTGGCCCTACGTCGATGAGCTCTTCCGCGACGAAGACCTCATCGACCGCCTGGAGGGCGTCGCCGTGCGCCCGTCGCGCCTCCGTCCCGCCTTCGACCGCGTGATCGATGCGGTGTTCACCGAAGCCGAGCTCGAGGTCCCCGAGGTCTCCCCGGCGATGGCGCGGGGACGCAGCGGCGGGCACTTCTCCACCCTGGGCTTTCTGCTCGCCGAGATGCAGGTGCTCGCTCGTCAGCATCCGGGGGCGACATGGTGATGCTTCGACAAGCTCAGCAACCGGACGGACGAGTTCAGCAACCGGGGAAGAGTCGCGCATGGGACATCGCCGCCCGGGTTCTCGACCCCGAGGTGCCGGTGCTGACCATCGAAGACCTCGGCATCCTCCGCGACGTCCGTGAAGAGGGGGAGCGGGTCGTGGTGACCATCACGCCCACCTACTCGGGATGCCCCGCCATGGACACGATCCGCGACGACCTCACGCTCGCCTTCTCCGCGGAAGGGTACGCCCAGGTCGACGTGAAGCTCGTGCTCGCCCCGGCGTGGACCACCGACTGGATGAGCGACGAGGGGAAGCGAAAGCTGACCGAGTATGGGATCGCACCGCCGAGCGGCCGCGCCGGGGCCGCCGGACCCGTGCGCATCCAGCTCGGGGTGAAGTGCCCGCGGTGCGGGTCGCTGAACACCCGTGAGGTCACACGCTTCGGTTCGACCTCGTGCAAGGCGCTGTACGAGTGCCGCGCGTGCCTCGAACCGTTCGATTTCTTCAAGGTGCACTGATGAGCGACGCGACCACGCAGACGCGCGCCGAGTCGCTCGCCGACGCACTGCTGGCCAGCGCGGTGGGCGGGCCGGCCGCATCCGGACGCCGACGTGCCCGTTTCCATCCGTTGCAGGTGGCGGAGGTGCGCCCGCTCACGGCGGACTCCATCGAGGTCACCTTCACCGTGCCGGAGAACCTCGTCGCCGAGTACCAGTACCTACCGGGACAGTACGTCGCCCTGCGCGCGCACCTCGACGGGCAGGAGGTGCGCCGCTCCTATTCGCTGTGCCGCCCGCCCACGGCGGGTTCGGTCAGCGTCGCGATCAAACGCAACAGCGGCGGCTGGTTCTCGGCGTGGGCGCAGACCGAGCTCACGGCCGGCGACGAGATCGATGTCATGAGCCCGCAGGGCACCTTCACCACGACACTGGCCGATTTCGCCGGGTCTCACGTCGCTGCGATCGCCGCGGGCTCCGGGATCACCCCGCTGATGGCCCTGGCCGCGACCGTGCTCGCCCGCTCGGACACGTCGCGCTTCACGCTGGTCTACACGAACCGTTCCACGCTGGATGTCATGTTCCTCGAGGAACTCGCCGATCTGAAAGACCGCTACCCCACGCGCCTCGCGCTGCACCACGTGCTCTCCCGCGAGCAGCGCGCGGCTCCTGTGCTGTCGGGTCGTCTCGACGAGGAGAAGCTCCGCCGCATCCTGGGCGGCCTCGTGCCACCGGCGACCGTCGACGAGTGGTTCCTGTGCGGACCGTTCGAGCTCGTGCAGTTGTGCCGCGACACCCTGGACGACATCGGGGTCGACCGCTCGCACATCCGTTTCGAGTTGTTCACGACCGGCGAGGACGACGCTCCGGCCGGGCCTCGCCGGCCTGTGGTCGTGCGCGAGGACGAGCCGGTGCACACGATCGAATTCACCCTCGACGGGCAGTCCGCGAGCGTGGATTCGCCGGTCAGCGCGCGGGAGTCGATCCTCGATGCGGCGCTGCGCGTGCGACCCGACGTACCGTTCGCGTGCGCGGGCGGAGTGTGCGGAACGTGCCGCGCGCGGGTGCTCACCGGATCGGTCACGATGACGGAGAACTACGCGCTGGAGCCGGATGAGATCGAGCGGGGCTACGTGCTGACCTGCCAGTCGCACCCCACTTCCGACCGGGTCGCGGTCGACTACGACAACTGAGGCGGACATGATCGAATCGCGTATCGACGACGGCGTCGCTCATGTGGTGCTGAACAATCCGAGCAAGCTCAACGCCCTCGATGAGCAGGCGCTGCGAGACCTCGATGCCGCGTACGCCGACGCCGAGGCCGCCGGGGTCCGTGCGCTGGTCCTGCGGGGAGAGGGCCGCGCCTTCTGCGCAGGACGCGACATCTCCGGGGTCGATCCGGCCACCGACGACGTCAGCGGGTACCTCGAGGGTCTCCTGACGCCGTTGCTCACGCGGATCGCCGCCTTCCCCGCGCCGACGTTCGCCGCGGCATCCGGGGCGTGCCTGGGGGTCGGGCTCGGACTGCTCATCGCCACCGATGTCGTCTACATCGCCGACACGGCGAAGGTCGGTTCGCCGTTCGCTGCGCTGGGGGCGACCCTCGACTCCGGAGGTCACGCGCTGTTCTACGAACGGCTCGGGGCTCATCGCACGTTCGATCTCATTTACTCCGGGCGCCTCCTCTCCGGCGAGGAGGCGGTGCGGCTCGGTCTGTTCTCCCGCAGCCTTCCGGGTGAGGAGCTGCTCGACGTCACGGTCTCCGCGGCGCAGGCCGCCGCATCCGGGCCCACGGCCGCCTTCGTGGCCAGCAAGCGGATCATCGCCGGGCTCCGCGACGAGCGGATGGGGCTGTGGGATGCGGTCGCCGCGGAGAACTCCGCCCAGGCCGCGCTGCGCGACACCGCCGACTACCGCGAGGGCTTCGCCGCGTTCAGTGAGAAGCGCCGCCCGGAGTTCCGCGGCGCCTGAGCCGTCGCGTCTCCCGCGGCGCGGGGGAGTCGGGGGTGGCGGGGTGGAGGTACGGCGGGGTGGCGGGGTGGCGCTCGCCCCGAGCCGCGGCGAGCCGTTCGGGAGGAGAAGTGCACTGCGGAGGGCGGATGGTGCGGATTCGGTCCTCCCGAAGCGCCATCTCCTCCCGAACGGCCCGGCCGGTGGGTGGCTCCCGCGGGAGTAGCGAGCGTTTCGGGAGGAGATGTGCACTGCGGAGGGCGGATGAGGCGGATTCGGTCCTCCCGAAGCGCCATCTCCTCCCGAACGGCCCGGCCGGTGGGTGGCTCCCGCAGGAGTAGCGGGCTGTTCGGGAGGAGATGTGCACTGCGGAGGGCGGATGGTGCGGATTCGGTCCTCCCGAAGCGCCATCTCCTCCCGAACGGCCCGGGGCGGGCGCGCAGCGCGGCTCGCTGGGGTTCCGATGGCCCGAGCGGCTACTGTCGATGCATGCCGGAGACGCCCTCGTCGCGCGCGCAACTGAAGGTCACGCTGCGGGAGCTGGCCTGGACCATCCACCGCCGCGCGCCGGCACGGGCAGGAGTGGGCCCGGTGCCCACGAGCGAGATCGCGCTCCTCAAGCAGGTCATCGACGCGCCCGGCTCGACGATCGGCGAACTCGCCGCCGCACTGGGGCTGCAACAGCCGAACGTGAGCACGGCCGTGCGGCTCCTGCAGCAGCGCGGGTTCGTCGCCAAGGAACCGGATGCGGCCGACCGTCGGATCGTGCGCATCTTGGCCACCGACGACGGTGTCGCGGAACACGCCGCGATCACCGACGCCTGGGCGGAGGGCCTCGGGTCGGCCTTCGACCGCCTCACCCCGGAGCAGCAGGAGACCCTCGACGGCGCTCTCGGCGCCCTGCAAGCGCTGAACAGGTCGCTGCGCGCCCAGTCCTGACGCGCCCCCCGTCGAGTCGCCAAGAATCGATCGATTTGCGCGCGAAACCGCACGTTTTCTGGCGAGTCGACGGGGTGAGGAACCGGGCATTTACCGCTCCGCGCGCCTGGGGTCAATCCGGCGCGGACGACGCGCGCGCGAGAGTAGAAAAGCGTCGCGGGAGCGACGGATGCTCCCGGAGGAAGGGTTGCGCGGATGTCGTCGTCCGGGGTGCAGGTCAAGGAAGTCACGTCGCTCGTTCCCGCACGGATGGATCGCCTGCCCTGGGCGAGATTCCATTGGATGATCGTCGTCGGCCTCGGGTTCTCGTGGATCCTGGACGGCCTCGAGGTGCAGATCGTCGCGGCGAACGGGTACGCCGAAACGCTCGGGATGGGCCCGTTCGAGGTCGGCCTGGCCGGCACCTTCTACCTCCTCGGGCAGGTCACCGGGGCTCTCGTGTTCGGGCGCCTCGCCGATCGGCTCGGCCGCAAGCGGCTGTTCATCCTGTCTCTCGTCGTCTATCTCGCCGGGAGCGCCATCGCGGGCCTCGCGTTCGCCCCGTGGTTCTTCTACATCTGGCGCTTCGTGGCCGGTGCCGGAATCGGCGGGGAGTACGCCGCGATCAATTCCGCCATCGACGAGATCATCCCCTCCAAGTACCGCGGCCGCGTCGACATCGCCATCAACGGAACCTACTGGGGTGGTGCGGCGCTGGGCGCGGTGGCGAACATCTTCTTCCTCAACACCGATCTTCTTCCGCAAGACATCGGCTGGCGCCTCAGCTTCTTCGTCGGCCCCGTGCTCGGCATCCTCATCATCTGGCTCCGCCGTCACATCCCGGAGAGCCCGCGGTGGCAGATGACCCATGGTCGCGAGGATGAGGCGGAGCGCAATGTCGACGCCATCGAGGAGCGCATCCGCAAGGAGGGCAAGACGGTCGAGCCGGTCGACGAGTCCAAGGCGATCACCGTGAAGGAGTACGGCCAGGTGCCGTTCCTGGTCATCGCGAAGGTGCTGTTCCGGAAGTACCCGCGCCGCACGCTCGTGGGCGTGACCATGATGGTTACACAGTCGTTCCTCTACAACGCGATCTTCTTCACCTACGCGCTGGTGCTGGAGAACTTCTACGACACTCCGCCGGCGTCAGCGGGTCAGTACTTCATCATCTTCGCCGTCGGAAACCTCGCGGGCGCGCTCATCCTCGGCCACTTCTTCGACACGTGGGGACGCCGCCGGATGCTGTTCGGCACGTACGTGCTCGCGGGGCTCATCCTGCTCGCCAGTGCCTTCTTCTTCAACGCGGGGGTGCTCACCGCCGCCACCCACACCGCCTTCTGGTGCGCGTCGTTCTTCTTCGCCTCGGCCGGCGCGTCTGCCGCCTACCTGACCGTGAGCGAGATCTTCCCGCTCGAGTTGCGCAGCCAGGTCATCTCGTACGTGTTCTCCGTCGGGCAGCTCGTCGGGGCGATCGCCCCGGCGCTCTACGGCGCGCTCATCGGCGACGGCACCGACCGGGTCCCGCTGTTCTGGGGGTACGTGCTCGGTTCGGCCATCATGATCATCGGCGGTGTCGTCTCGGGCATCTTCGGAGTCAGCGCCGCGGGCAAGTCGCTGGAGGACATCGCCGATCCGCTGTCGCTCGTCGAGGGTGCGAAGGACGGGGTTACGCCGGGGAACGGGCAGGGCGCGCGGACGTAGTCGATCGCCGCGCGCGCACCGCCGCCCGACCGCCCTCCCTGTGGACTCTCGTGTTAGGAAGGACCAGTGACCTCCCCACCGCCCGCCGTCCGCACGGGCGCGGAGGATCCCGGCCCCGCGATCGTGGTCATGGGGGTGTCGGCCGCGGGGAAGTCGAGCGTCGCGGCCGCGCTGTCGGAGCAGCTGGGCACGCCGTGGACGGACGCCGACACCCTGCACACGCCCGCCAATGTGCAGAAGATGAGCGCCGGCGAGCCGCTGACCGATCAGGACCGGGCGCCGTGGCTGGATGCGGTCGGGAAGGTCCTCGCGGAGGGCGCCGCAGCAGGCGGCATCATCGTCGCGTGCTCCGCCCTTCGTCGCGCCTACCGCGATCGCCTCCGCCGGCACGCTCCGGAGGCAGTCTTCGTTCACCTCACCGCGCCCGCCGAACTCCTCGCCGCCCGCGCGGCGGCGCGAACGGGGCACTTCATGCCGGTCACCCTGCTGGCGTCGCAGCTCGCGATCCTCGAGCCGCTCGCCGCGGACGAGCGCGGCGTCGTGGTGGACGTGACACCGCCGGTGGACGAGGTCGCCGCCCGGGCCGTGCGTGCACTGAACCAGCTCCCGAAGCGGGTCGGGGGCTGACGCGCGGGTAGCGTTTCGGCATGGCGACACGTCTGCTGCTCATCTCCGACACCCACATCCCCGGGCGGGCGCGCGCCCTTCCCGACGCGGTGCGGCGTGCGGCGGATGACGCGGATCTCATCATCCACGCGGGGGACTGGGTGACAGCGTCCGTCCTGGACGACCTCCAGACACACGGCGAGGTCCTCGGGGTCTGGGGAAACAACGACGGCGCCGACCTGCGGGAGCGGCTCCCGGAGGTCGCCCGTCGGACCGTCGAGGGCGTCTCTCTCGCCGTGGTGCACGAGACCGGCCCGGCGAAGGGCCGCGAGGCACGCATGGAGGTGGCGTACCCCGACGTCGATGTGCTCGTCTTCGGGCACAGTCACATCCCATGGAACACCACCACCCCGCGCGGGCTCCGCCTGCTGAACCCGGGCTCGCCGACCGACCGGCGGCGCCAGCCGCGCCATACCCTCATGACCGCGGTCGTCGATGACGGCGTGCTGCGGGAAGTGAATCTCGTCCCGCTGTAGCGTCACGGACCGTGTTCCGCGAACGCCCCGCTTGACAACGATGGGGCGTGACCGTTTACATGGGGTTTAGTCAGACTTAACACTCCGGCGGACAATGGTTTGCCGGGGATGACAGCGCCGCGCGAGGACGCGCCGGCGAGAACCATGTCGAGGAGGCCCCGCATGTCGAGGTTCGTCGTTCGGCGCGCGCAGGATGCGGAGTACCGGCACCCTGGTGCGCTCGCCCCCGGCGCCGTCGGCGTCACCCGATGGCGGGCAGTCGGTGAGGACGACGGCGCCGCGCACACCGACTTCGGGATCACCCGGCTGGCCCCGGGCGGGCGGACGGCCACCCACGTCCACTCGTTCGAGGAGAGTTTCCACGTGCTGGAGGGCGAGGTCATCCTGGCCACGCCGGAAGCGACGGTCCGGCTGGTCGCCGGCGACTACGGCGTGCTGCCCATCGGTGTGCCGCATGCGTGGCGCAGTTCAGGCGACGCCGCCGCCGCATGGGCCGACCTCCTCACTCCACCCGCCCGGGCCCGGCGCGGCGACGACACCTACCGCGTACCGGAGCTCCCCGTCTCCGCCCCCGTCGACGTCGACACGCGCGACCCCCGCACCCGCTCCTTCGGCAATATCCGCGCCGAGCACATGGATGCGGGACGCCAGTCGCAGGAGCTCTTGGCGGTTTCCGCCAGCATGCGCACGGCCCTGCTGGTGTACAGCGGCATCACCCTGAAGATGATGGTCGACTCCGACCTGGGCGCCACCCTGGGGACGCTCTTCATGGTGCAGTACGAGCCCGACGGTAAGGCCGGCGCCCACGACCACCCGCTGGAGGAGGCCTACCTCATCCTCGAGGGTGAAGTGGCCGCGACCTTCGACGGTGAAGAGTTCGTGCTGGCGCCCGGCGACATCGCCTGGGCGGGCGTGGGATGCGTGCACTCGTTCGCCGCGACCGGCGCCGAGGTGCGGTGGCTGGAGTCCCAGTCCCCGCAGATGCCGCCGCGACATGCCTACCGCTTCGCGCGGGACTGGGAGTACCTGCAAGAACGACTCGAGGGAGAGAACATATGACTGGACGCACGATTCTGGTGGCCGGTGGATCGTCCGGTATCGGGCTGGAGCTGGCGAAAGATCTCGTGGCCGGGGGCGATTCGGTGATCCTCACCAGCCGCAGCCAGGAGACGGCCGACGAGGTCGCCGCCGGCATCGGTCCGGGAGCGTCGGGCCTCGCCCTGGATGTCTCGGAGCCGGAGGGCATCGCCGAGCAGCTCCGCGGCGTCGGCCCGCTGGACGGCCTGGCGATGGTGGCCATCGAGCGCGATGCGAACACCATCCGCGACTACGACATCGCGCGCGCGGTGCGCCTGGTGACGCTGAAGCTGGTCGGGTACGCAGAGACGGTTCACACGCTGCTGGACCGGCTGGCGCCTTCCGTCGACACCGGCATCGTGCTCTTCGGCGGCCGGGCGAAGGATGCCCCGTACCCGGGGTCGACGACCGTGTCGAGCATCAACGGCGGCGTGGACGGCCTGATGAATACCCTCGCCCACGAACTCGCGCCCGTGCGGGTGAATTCGCTTCACCCCGGCATCATCGGCGACAGCCCGTTCTGGGCAGGTAAGCCCGAGGGGGTGCTGTCGGCGTACGAGAGCCGCACCCCCGGCGGAGAGCTGGCCACGATGTCCGATGTCGTCGATGCCACGAAGTTCCTGCTCTTCAACCGCGGTATGAGCGCCCACAGCCTCTACGTCGACCGCGGCTGGCGCATCAGCTGACACCGACCCGCGCACGAGACGACGGAGAACCGGCGTGCGTCGTCCTCCGGCGGGAGTCCTCCTTCCGCTCATCATCTTCTGGTCGACCCTCGATCGCTCGCTGATCCTCCCTCTCGTTCCGGGGATCGCGGGCGATCTCGGGGTCAGTGTGGCCGTGGCCGCGGGCGCCATCACGTCCCACGCACTGGCGTATGCGGGTTTCCAGTTGATCTGGGGACCGCTGTCGACGCGGTGGGGGCGCGTACGGGTGCTCGTGCTCTCGACGTCGCTGGCGGCCCTGGCCAATCTCGCCAGCGCCCTGGCGCCCGATATCGGGACGTTCCTCCTCGCGCGGACGGCCTCGGGCGGTGCCTTCGCCGCCACCTTCGCGGCCGTGCTCACCTACGTCGGCGACATGCTGCCGCTCGCGCGCCGGCCATCGGCCATGTCCAACCTCGCCTCCGCGACGGCGCTCGGGCTGGCCGTCGGGACGGTGGCGGCAGGCGCGATCGGGTCGCTCACGACGTGGCGCTGGATCTTCGCCGGCTTCGCGCTGATCACGGCCGTGCTGGTGCCGTTCCTCGCCCTGCTCCCCGAAGCGCCCGGACGCGGGACGGAGCGCATCCTGGCGCAGGTGTCCCGCCTCGCACGAAACCCCTGGGCGCTGTCGGTGTGCGCCCTCGTGGCGCTGGAAGGAACGCTCCTCATCGGGATCTTCAACATCCTCCCGGTCGCGCTGCAGCAATCGGGGGAGGACGTCTTCGTGGCGGGGCTCGTCACGGCGGCCTTCGGCGTCACCGTGGTGCTGGTGAGTCAGCTCATGAAGCTCATCGTGCAGCGCGTGAAGGCGTGGGTCTTCCTCGTGGCGGGCGGGGTCAGCGCCACCGCAGCCTTCGTCGTGCTGACGGCGCAGGTGTCGGCGTGGAACGTCCTGGCCGGCGCCGCGCTCATGGGCGTGGCGTGGGCGCTCGCGCACACGACGCTGCAGACGTGGATGACGGATGCGGCGTCGGACTCCCGCGCGCTGGGGATGACCCTGTTCTCCATCAGCCTCATGCTGGGGGGCGCCCTCGGCGCGGCGCTCGGCGCCCTCGCCATCGACGCGCACGCCTTCGGCGGGCTGTTCGCGGCCGGAATCGGAGGCGCGGCCCTGTTCGGGACGGCAAGTGCGGTGGCACGTCGGCGATATCGAGTTCGTGAGGATTGACACGCGCTCCGGTGGACTCTCCGCGAGAGTGAACACTGCCCTGAACAATCGTGCAGTGGGAGTTGACAGATGAGGGTTTCCGCTGCTTCACTTAGGCCACCAAGACCCGCCTGACATCCCCGACGACGTGGAAGGTCTGATACATCGGTGTTCGAACCTGTCTTCCTTGCGCAGCAAGCGCTGAACGGGCTGAGCTTCGGAGCTCTCCTGTTCCTCCTGGCCAGCGGCCTCACGCTGGTGTTCGGCCTCATGCGCATCGTGAACATGGCGCACGGCGCGTTCTACGTGCTCGGCGGCTACATCGGCGTGGTGATCGCCACCCTCACCGGCAATCTGCTGCTGGCCGTGCTCGTCGCCATCCTCACCGTCGCGATCACGGCCTTCCTGGTCGAAGTGGTCCTGCTGCGCTTCGTCCGTGGGCAGGAGATGCCGGAGGTGCTGCTGACCATCGGCGTGTCCTTCGTCATCGCCGACGTGTGCCTGGCGATCTTCGGCGGTGACCCGCAGAACCTCCCCAACACGGTGAAGATCCCGGGCGCCCTCATGATCGGGGAGCTCGTGTACCCCTGGTACCGGATCTTCGTGATCGCTGTCGCGCTGGTCATCGGCATCGCCCTCGCGCTGGTGCAGTACAAGACGCGGGTGGGGGCGATCGTCCGCGCGGGGGTCGACGACCGCGAGATCATCACCGCCATGGGGGTCAACATCCGGTGGGTCTTCACCGGCATGTTCGTCGTCGGAGCGGCCCTGGCCGCCATCGGCGGAACGATCGGCGCCGGAGTGCAGAGCATCCTCCCCGGCGTGCAGAACGAGGTGCTGCTGTACGCCCTCGTCGTGATCATCATCGGCGGGTTGGGAAGCATTCCCGGTGCCGCCGTCGGGAGCGTGCTCATCGGACTCATCGACGCGTTCGCCAAGGCCTGGATCCCCGAGCTCGCCTACTTCACGATCTTCCTTCCCATGGCGCTCGTGCTCGTGCTTCGCCCCACGGGCCTCTTCGGAAAGGCGGCGTGATGAGCAACCGCATCGTCGAGACCCGCACCATTCGCACCGCCGGCGCGCCCCGCAACAGGCGCGCCTTCACGATCAACCTGATCCTGCTCGGGGTCGTCCTGCTCATCGGCATCGCGCTGCCGTACCTCGGCGCCTCCAGCTTCGCCGTCTCGCTGACCTCGACCATCCTGATCGCGGCCACCCTCGCCTCCAGCGTCAACTTCCTCGCCGGCCAAGGGGGCATGGTCTCCCTCGGACACGCCGGCATCGCCGCCGCGTCGGCCTACGGTGCCGGGTGGGCTTCGCGGCAGGGTATGGACCCGGGGATGCAGGTGGTCTTGGCCCTCGGGATCACCGTGGTGGTGTCGCTGATCTACGGCCTGCTGTCCATGCGCACGAACGGCATCTACTTCCTGATGGTGACCCTCGCCGTCGGCATGCTCATCTACGGTCTGGCCTTCCGGTTGTCCACGGTCACCGGCGGCGAGAACGGAATCTCCGGGATCCAGCGACCGGAGTGGATGGGCTCCTACTGGATGTTCTACTACGTGGTGCTCGCGATCTTCGTCGTCCTGACCGCCGCCCTGTGGGTCGTGGGGAACTCGCCGTTCGGCGCGAGTCTGCGCGGGGTCCGCGACAGCGAGAGCCGCATGCGCAGCCTCGGCTACAGCGTGGCGTCCTACAAGCTCGGCGCATTCATGATCTCCGGCACGGTCGCCGGCCTCGCGGGGCTTCTCTCGGTCTGGCACACCCACTTCGTGAGTCCGTCCTCCGCCGGCGTCGACCGTTCGGTGCACCTGATCGTCATGGTCATCCTCGGAGGCATCGGAACGCTTCTCGGACCCCTGATCGGCGCAGCGATCGTCGTCCTGGTCGAGAACGTGCTGTCCAGCTACGTCGACCGCTGGCCCACGCTCCTGGGCCTCATCTTCATCCTCGTGATCCTCTTCGCGAGAGCAGGCATCGCCGGAAGCGTCCGCAAGCTCATCAACCGATGGAGGCAGCGGCGGTCCACACCCGAGTCCGGTGATCGGGGAGCGCCCCCGGGGCACACCGTGCCCGAACCCGCAACAACCAACGAGTGAAGAAGGAAGGACCTGCAATGACCTCAACGATGATGTCGAAGCGCGGCCGCCGCGGGGCGGTGGTCGCGAGCCTGAGTGTCGTCGCCGCGCTGGCGCTGGCCGCGTGTGCTCCCCCGGGAGCGGCGGAACCGAACGAAGACCCCTCCGAGGCATCGGCGACCGGGACGCTCAAGGTCGGCTTCATCTCCCCGACGACGGGCAACTTCGCCGTCGCCGGTCAGGAGATGGTGGACGGCTGGAACCTGTACTGGGAGACGAACGGCACCGAGGTCAACGGCGTCACCGTCGAGACGATCGTCGAGGACGATGCCGGAAACCCGGAGACCTCCCTGACGAAGGCGAGCAAGCTCGTCGACCAGGACCAGGTCGACGTTCTCGTCGGCCCCCTCATCGCGAACACGGCCCTGGCCGTGGCGGAGTACGCCGCCGGCGTGGGCATCCCCAACCTCCACCCGGTCGCCGCATCCGACGACCTCACGCAGCGCAACGCCAACGACCTGACCGTCCGCACCGGGTCGATGGGCGGTTCCCAGGCGAACCACGCCGGGGGCGAGTGGGCGGCCACCGAGGGCGACGCGAAGACGGCCGTCACGCTGTGCGCCGACTACGCGTTCGGATGGGAGTCGTGCGCCGGGTTCGCGCAGGGCTTCGTGGCCAACGGCGGAGAGATCGTGGAGCAGATCTGGTTCCCGAACTCCACCACCGACTTCTCGACGTACGCCTCGCAGATCCAGGCGGCCGACGCCGACGTCGTCTACGTCGCCACCGCCGGTGGCGCGCCCGGTCCGAACTTCCTCAACGCCTACCTGGGGCTGGGGTTGCCGATGGACAAGCTGCTGATGAACTGCTGCGCCGCCGACCAGGGCACCCTCCGCGCCATGGGCGACCAGATCATCGGTCTCCGGTCGGTCAGCTACTGGGCCGAGGGCCGGGACAGCGACGTCGTGAAGGAGTTCGTCGACGTCTACAAGGAGTTCTCGGGCGGCAACGTTCCGGGTGCCTACGCTGCCGGCGGCTACGTCACGGCGTCGCTGGTGGCCTCGGTTCTCGAGGAGCAGGGCTACGTCACGGGTGAGGACCTCGTCGCGGCAATCACGGAGTACACGTTCGAAGACAGCATCTTCGGCCGCGTGTCGTGGGACGAGTACAACAACACGATCGGTCCGGTGTACATCCGCGAGGTCGAGAAGCTCGACGACGGGCTGCTGTACAACGTGCCGATCGCAGAGGTCGAAGACGTCGACCAGTGGCTCGGCCGCACGCCGGAAGAGGCGCTGGCGCTGCCGACCTACTCGCAGACCTTCCAGGGACTCGAGTAGTGACCGATACGACCATGGCGAAGGCCCCGGACCCGCGCGGGTCCGGGGCCCCCGCCCCCGCGCTCGTGGTGAGCGGGCTGGGAAAGCGATACGGCGGCGTTCAGGCCGTCGACGACATCTCCCTGACCCTCGCCCCGGGCGAGCGCATGGGGGTCATCGGACCCAACGGCGCGGGCAAGACGACCCTGTTCAAGATGATCGCGGGCGACGTCCCGCCCTCGGCGGGCACCATCGAGCTGTTCGGGCGCGACGTCACCCGCCTGAGCACCGCCCGGCGGGCGCGTCTCGGTGTGGGGCGCACCTTCCAGGTGTCGAACCTCTTCCGCGAGATGAGCGTGCTCGACAACGTGCGGGTGGCCGCGCGCGGCGGCTCCGCCAAGGCGCGCGTCTTCTGGCGTACGCAGGGCATCAGCGACGAGGTGAGCCGCGCCTCCATGGAGATGCTGGACTCGGTCGGGCTCTACGGCCGCCGCGACGACACCGTGGCCGACCTCTCGCACGGGGAGCAGCGTCAGCTGGAGATCGCCATGGCGCTGGTCACCGAGCCGCGCCTGCTGCTGCTGGATGAACCGGCTGCGGGCCTCTCGGCGGTCGAACGCACGACGCTCCGCCGCCTCATCGAAGAGCTTCCGCGCACCCTGCCGATCCTCCTCATCGAGCACGACATGACGCTCGCCCTGGGTCTCACCGACCGTGTCATGTGCATGGAGAACGGCCGTCACATCGTGACCGGGACGCCGGAGGAAGTCCGCGAGCATCCCGTCGTCAAGGAGATCTACCTGGGAAGGCGTGACAAGAAGTGACTCTTTCGGTCTCGGGTCTGCGCGCCGGATACGCCACCGCGCAGGTTCTCAACGGCGTGGAATTCACCGTGGGCGACGGGCAGAGCGTCGCGCTCCTCGGTCGCAACGGCATGGGCAAGACCACCCTCGTGCGCGCGATCTGCGGCCTCCGGCCTCCCGCCGTGACCAGCGGCACGATCGTGTACGACGGCGTGGACATCACCAAGCGGCCGAGCCATCTCATCTCCCGCGCGGGCATCGCCCTGGTGCCGCAGGGGCGGCGCGTGTTCGGGTCGCTCACCACGCTGGAGAACCTCAAAGTCGTGCCGCGTCGCCGGCAGACGAAGCTCGAGCCCTGGAGTGTCGAGCGCGTTTTCGAGTTCTTCCCGCGGCTGGCGGAGAGGTCGGGGTCGATGGCCCGGTCGCTGTCCGGCGGCGAGCAGCAGATGCTCGCCATCGGCCGAGCGCTGATGACCAACCCGTCGCTGCTGATCATGGACGAACCGAGCGAAGGCCTCGCCCCCAGCATCCTCGATGTCATCCAGGACCGCCTCGCGGGCCTGCGCGCCTCCGGACTGTCCATCCTGATCGCCGAGCAGAACGTCGACCTCGCCCTCGACATCGCCGAGCAGGTGATCGTCATCGACGACTCCGGCACCATCGCCTGGTCGGGCCTTCCCGCGGAGCTTCGGGCGGACGACGAGCTGCTCGAACGTCACCTGAGCATCTGAAGGCTCTGCCGTGCCCGCTCTTGCTCTCCCTCTCGTCGACCTCGTCCTCCGCGGCGGGCGCATCGCCACCTTCGCCGACCCCGGTTCCGGACCGGCCGAGGTCGAGGCGATCGCGATCGCCGGCGGCCGCGTCGTGGCGGTCGGGTCCGACGCCGAGCTGGCTCCCTACGCCGAACTCGCTTCACGCGTCATCGACCTCGGGGGGCGCCGCGCGCTTCCCGGCCTGAACGATTCGCACATCCATGCCGTTCGCGGCGGCGTCTCGTGGGCCGGCACGATGCACTGGGAGGACGTCCGCTCGGTCGGCGAGGCGCTCCAGCGCGTGCGCGACGAGGCGGCCCGGCGCGGTCCGGGCGCGTGGGTCAGCGCCATCGGGGGCTGGCATTCCAGCCAGCTCGCCGAAGGGCGCGCGCCGACCCGCGCGGAACTGGACGACGCCGCCCCCGACAACCCGGTGTACCTGCAGGAGCTCTACGACCGGGGCATCCTGAACACCGCCGGGTTGCGTGCCGCCGGCCTCCCCGACGGCACCGGTGAACTGCACGGCATCCGGGAGTTCGGCGGACCCACCGCGCTGGCTCTCGCCGACGTCGGCGACCCCGAAGACGGCGTGCGGCAGATGTTCGCCGCTTTCGCCGCGTACGGGCTGACCGGGGTGGTGGATGGCGGCGGGCTCATGGTGACCCCCCGGGACTACGACCCGCTGTACGCCGTGTGGCGACGGGGCGACCTCGACGTGCGCGCCCGCTTGTACATCTCCGCGTGGACGCGTGGCGGGGAGGTCGAGAACATCGACCGCCTCACGACCCTCGTGCAGCCCGGTAGCGGTGACGGGATGCTGCGGGTCAGCGGTGTGGGTGAGATCCCGCACCTCGGCTGCCACGACATGGAAGGCTTCGAGGCGCTCGAGATCGCCGAAGCGCCGTACCGCGAGCTCGTCGACATCGTGCGCCTGTGCGTGCAGCGGGGGTGGCGGATGAGCGTGCACGCCGTGCTCGATGCGACCCTCGGACGCATCCTCGACGCCTGGGAAGAGGTCGAACGGGAGAGCGGGGGAGTGGCCGGCGCCGGGTTCTCCATCGTGCACGCCGACGAGGCGTCGCGGGGAAACCTGGAGCGCCTGGCGCGGCTCGGGGCGGGCGTGCTCGTGCAGAACCGGCTCCTGCTGAAGGGCGGCGACTACGTCGACGCCTGGGGCGAGGAGGCCACCGCCTCGGCGCCTCCGCTCGGAGACCTCCGCGAACTCGGCATCCTCGTCGGTGCGGGCACGGACGCAACCCGTGCCAACTGGTATTCGCCGTGGGCGTCGATCTGGTGGCTCGTGACCGGGGGCACCCTCAGCGGACGCGGTGTGCGCGACGAGCGTCACCGGCTCTCGCGGGCCGAGGCGCTCGCCGCCTACACGCGCGACGCCGCGTGGTTCACCGGAGAGCAGGGCCACCGCGGCAGGCTCCTCCCGGGCTTCGACGGAGATGTCTGCGTCCCCTCTCTCGACCCGTTCACGTGCGCGGAGGACGCCCTCCCTGATATCCGCAGCGACCTGACCGTCCTGGCCGGTCGCATCACCCACGATGCCGGAACGCTCAACGCAGAGCGGCCGGAAGGAGACGAATCGCCATGACCGCGGTCCCCGAACCCCGACGCGTCGGCAACGCCGAGATCATCCACCATGAGGGGTACGACGATCAGATCGTCAGCCCCTTCGTGCCCGCCATCCGCACCGTGTCCAACGCGCGGCTCGTCTTCATCAGCGGCGTGACGGGTGCGCCCGTGTACCACGACCACCCGCACGTGCCCGCCGTGTTCGATGCGATGCCGATGGATGCTGCGGGCCAGGTGCGCAACGCCTTCGACCATCTCGACCTCGCCCTCCAGGCGGCGGGATGCCAGCGCCAGGACGTCGTCAACATGATCCGGTTCTTCACCGACGTGGACTCCGACCAGGACGTCGTGAACGCGCATCAGGCGGCGTGGTTCGGCGGCCACATCCCGACGAGCTCTACCGTGCAGGTGACCCGGCTGGCGACAGACCCGCGACTGCGTTTCGAGTTCCACGTCGTCGCCGCCGCCCCCGCGTGACGCGCGCCCGACCCACAGCTTGATTCCCCCGGTGCCGGCGTTCGCCGGCATCCCCCGCCTCCGGCAGCGCCGGAACATTCAGAAGGAGACGACATGACGGACAGCAAGCCCACAGTGGGGTGGATCGGCGCGGGCCGGATGGGCACGCAGTTGGCGACCCGGCTGCTGACGGCGGGCTACGACGTCGCCGTGTACAACCGCACCCGCGCGAAGGCGGAACCGCTCGCCGAACTCGGGGCGACGATCGTCGACCGCCCGGTGGAGCTCGCCGGACGGGATGTGGTGTTCGTGATGGTCTCCGCGTCCAAGGACCTCGAACAGGTCATGCTCGGCGACGGGGGTCTCCTGACCGATCCCGAGCGGGCCCCGAAAGCGATCGGCGACTCCTCCACGGTCTCCATGGAGATGAGCGCGCACATCCGTGCGGCCGCCGAGGAACGCGGGGTCGGCTTCCTCGCGACGCCCGTGTCGGGCAACCCGAAGGTGATCGCCGCGGGCAAGCTCACCGTCGCCGCATCCGGGCCTCGGGAGGTCTTCGACCTCGTCCGGCCGCTGCTGGAGACGTGGGGTCGCGGGGTGACGTACGTCGGCGAGGGGGAGGCTGCCCGCATCGTGAAGATCGCGCACAACGTCTTCCTCGGTGTCGTCATCCAGAACATGATCGAGATCACGCTGCTCGCCGAGAAGGCAGGGGTGAAGCGGGCCGACTTCCTCGAGTTCCTCAACGACTCGGTCATGGGCTCGCCCTACAGCCGGTACAAGTCGCCGGCACTGGTCAACCTCGACTTCGCGCCCACGTTCACGCCGGTGCTGCTCCTCAAGGACCTCGACCTCGGACTCGCAGCGGCGCGGGAGCTGGGCGTCGTCATGCCGGTGACGGCCGTCACGCGTGAGATCGTGGCGACCGAGGTCAACGCGGGCAACACGGAGCAGGACTTCGCCTCGATGATCCTGCGCGCAGCGGTGGCGTCGGGGATCGACCTGCAGGCCGAGAACGTCGGAGTCGATGACGGGCTGGAGCCGCAGTCATGACGCACGCGTCCGGCTCCGGTCACGACCACGGCGGCTCGCCGGGGCGGCGCTTCGAGCGGCCCTCGGCGCGTCCGCCGGGGGTGCGGCCGATCGGCGCACCCGGCCAGAACGGCGTCGACTACGAGCGGCGGGTCGACTTCGACCGGTTGCGGTCGTATCGGCTCGGCCGGGCTCAGGCGGCGCTGGAGGCCAGTGACTGCGGAGCTTTCCTGCTGTTCGACTTCTACAACATCCGCTATACGACCCAGACATGGATCGGCGGGGCGCTCGGCGACAAGATGATCCGCTACGCCCTGCTGATGCGCGGGCGCGACCCGATCCTGTGGGACTTCGGCTCGGCCGTGCGCCACCATCAGCTCTACTCCGACTGGGTGCCCGACGAGAACTACCGGGCCGGGTTCCTCGGGTTCCGCGGTGCGGTGGACCCCGAAGGCGGTGGCCTCATGCGCGACGCGGTCGCCGAGATCGTGTCGCTGCTGAAGGAGGAAGGGCTCGCGGATGCTCCGGTGGGCCTCGACATCGTCGAGCCGCCGTTCCTCTTCGAAATGCAGCGGCAGGGGCTCCGGATCGCCGACGCGCAGCAGGCGATGCTGGATGCCCGCGTCATCAAGAACGCCGACGAGATCCTGCTGCTGAACCAGGCCGCCGCCATGGTCGACGGCGTCTACCAGGACATCGCCGAAGCCCTGAAGCCGGGGGTGCGCGAGAACGAAATCGTCGCACTCGCCAACAAGCGTCTCTACGAGTACGGCAGCGACCAGGTCGAGGCGGTCAACGCGATCTCGGGTGAGCGGTGCAATCCGCATCCGCACAACTTCACCGACCGCATCATCCGGCCAGGCGACCAGGCGTTCTTCGACATCATCCACTCCTTCAACGGGTACCGCACCTGCTACTACCGCACCTTCGGGGTCGGCTGGGCCACCGCGAGCCAGCAGGATGCGTACAAGCAGGCCCGCGAGTGGATGGATGCGGCGCTGGATGCGATCCGGCCCGGAGTCGGGTCGGACCAGGTGGCGGCGGTGCTGCCGCGGGCCGAGGACTTCGGCTTCGCGAACGAGCTGGCTGCATTCGGACTGCAGTTCGCGCACGGCCTGGGGCTGGGCCTGCACGAGCGACCGATCATCTCGCGGCTGAACTCGATGAAAGATCCCGTCGAGCTGCGCCCGGGCATGGTGTTCGCGATGGAGACCTACTGCCCCGCATCAGACGGGATCTCGGCCGCACGCATCGAGGAGGAGGTCGTCGTCACCGACTACGGCATCGAAGTGCTCACCAAGTTCCCCGCACAAGATCTTTTCGTGGCGAATCCCTACTGACCCGCTGGGTAAAGTTCGTTCAGCGGAAGGACACACATGACAGCGGTACTGGGCGGACGAATCCGCGAGGCGCGGCAGGCGCGCGGACTGTCTCTGCGGGCCACCGCGGCGGCGGCATCCATTTCACCCAGCCTGTTGTCACAGGTCGAGACCGGAAAGGTGCAGCCGTCGGTCAGCACGTTATGGGCGATCGTGACCGGCTTGGGTCTGTCGGTGGACGACGTCTTGCGTGACACACCTGTCGCGCCGGAGTCGCCCGCCCCGGCCGCTGCCGCCCGTCGGTCCGCCCTCGGGGAGCCGGTGCAGCGCCGCGAGGATGCGCCGGAGATCTCCATGACCAACGGCGTGACGTGGCGCGGGCTGGCGGTATCGGGCCCGGGGGTCGATGCGGTGCACGTGACGTATCAGCCGGGGGCGGCGAGCTCGCTCGATGACAGTCACATGCGGCACGAAGGCGTGGAGTTCGGTTATATCGTGCGGGGTGAGCTGACGCTCAAACTCGACTTCGACACCTACGTGCTCCGGGTGGGCGACTCGTTCAGTTTCGACTCGATGCGCCCGCACCTCTACCTCAATGAGTCCGGCGCGGTCGCCGAGGGGGTGTGGTTCGTCACGGGGCATGCGCGTCCGGCCTCGTCCGAGCCCGAGGCGGCCGGGGAGCTCCGCGATGCCGTCGACGTGCTGGATGCGATGAGCCGACTGTCGGGACGGAACTGACGCGTGGCCGACCTCGACACCCCGTGGGATCTCGTCGGGGAGCGCGTGCGGGCGTCGCGGATCGCGGCGGGGATCACCGTGCGCGAGCTGGCACGGCGGATCGGGCTGTCGGCCAGCCATGTGTCGCAGGTGGAGCGGGGCCTCGGGGCCTTCAGCGTCCCCGCCCTCTACGCCGTGGCGAGCGAACTCGGCGTGGCGATGAGCGATCTCCTCTCCGCGCCCGACGCGTCCGCCGCACCCCCTGCGCCCGAGGGCGCGCGCGACCTGGTGTCGGAGGGCATCGTGCAGCGGGCCGAGAACCACCCGACGATCAAGCTCAGTTCGGGTCCGCGGTGGAGCCGCCTCACGGCGGTGGGTGAGCCGGATGCGGAGTTCCTCGAGGTGATCTACGCTCCGGGCACGGCGGCGCCGCCTGAGCACATCCATCACGCAGGCCGCGAGTACGGCATCGTGCTGACCGGAACGCTCAGCGTGGAGGTGGCCGGGGCGACGGCGCAGCTGAGGCCCGGGGACTCGATCGTCTTCGAGTCGCGCCAGCCGCACCGGTTCTGGAACGACTCCGACACCGAGGTGCGGGCGATCTGGTTCGTGCGCGACCGTGACTCCGCCGGCCCTCTCCCGCACGGCTGATCCGCCTGTCGACTCGCCATCATGCGTGCGGTTTCGCCGTTTCAGGACCGATCTTGGCGAGTCGACGCACCGGCAGCCCGATCAGCGCGTGCGAGCGGGCTCGGCTTCAGCGAGCTGCAATCCCCGGTCTTCCTCGACATGCAGGTGCGTCGATTCACGCCGCACGCGCCGAACTGCGGTCCGATCTCTCGGACATCCACACCTTCCGCACTGTCGAGTCGCCACAAACCGTCCGGATTTCCGGCGAATCGCGACGGATTGTGGCGAGTCGACGGTTACGAACGGGCGCGAAGAAGACGGCGGATGCGGGCGATGAGCGCCGGGCGGTCGTCGAAGTCGCGCGCCGTCACCACGGTGACGCGGTATCCGAGCGACTCGAGCTCCGCCCGCCGCGACATATCGCGGCTCCATTGGTCCCGATCGCGGTGGTAGTCGCCGTCGTACTCGACGATCAGTCCTGCCTCCCGGTAGAGCATGTCGACGCGAGCGACGAACCGGCGGCCGTCGAAGATGTCGACGTTGCATTCCGGCGCCGGGAGACCGGCCTGGAGAAGAAGTACGCGCAGCTCGGACTCACGGGGCGACTCCGCGCGCGACGAGCTCCACTCCAGCGCCAGCGGCCGCTGGGCGGCACCCCGGCTCCGCCCGACTCGACGGTGCGCACGTTCGAGCGCGTCTCGCGTGCACAGCGGATCACGCCGATACAGGAGCCGATCGGTGACGGCGATGAGCTGGCCGAGTCCGAGTACGCCCGCCAACTCGCACCACGTCCGCTCGGGTGACGTGCAGCGCATGCCCCGCACCGAGACCACGTCCCCCGGCTCGACGACGAGAGCGCGGCCGCGCACACCGGGGCGTCGGATGCGGTTGTGTTCGAGGGGGACGCCGACGAGCGGCTCCGTCAATGCCCGCTCCTGAAGCGGCCCGGGAAGTGGCAGCCCGAGGACGATCCCGGCCGTCGCTCCGCACACGAAGGCGTGCCCCGGGAGCGCCGCCAAGAGCAGCCGAAGCCGCTCTTCGTCCTCGAGCGCCCGTGACGTGCGCGTGCCCCAGAAGGGAGACTCGAGGGCTCTCGAGCGCATCCGCCCCTCCGACAGCCCGAACGCCCGCCCGTCGGCGACGGTGAAGGCGGCGGGCAGGTCAGAAGGTGGCAGCATCCCGCCAGCGTGCGCTCGCGGCCTCGCCCGTGGCGGCGCCGGCGGGGTGCCTGTGCACTATCCCGTGGCATCCGCCCCTGGGGAGGAGAAGTCCCTCCGTCGAGTCGCCAACAACCGTTCGAATTTTCGCTGGAACGCGACGGATGCTGGCGACTCGACAGGAGGGGGGTCGGGAGGGGTCAGGCGACCCAGACGGTCTTGAGGTTGCAGAACTCGCGGATGCCCTCGGCCGAAAGCTCACGGCCGAAGCCCGAGCGCTTGATGCCGCCGAAGGGGAGCTCGGGGTACGAGATCGTCATGCCGTTGATGAAGACGGCGCCCGACTCGATGCCGCTGATCGCCGCATCGATCTCGGCCGCATCCGTGCTCCAGAACGCCGACCCCAGGCCGAAGTCGAGCACATTGGCGATCTGCAGGGCCTCGTCGAGGGACGAGACCTTGTAGAGGGATGCGACGGGGCCGAAGGCCTCCTCGGCGAACAGGCGCATGTCGGTCGTGATGCCGGCAACGACCGTGGGCGGGTAGAACCAGCCCTCGCCGCCCGGGCGCTCTCCGCCGGCGAGGATGTCGGCGCCCTTCGCCCGCGCGTCGTCGACGAGCTCGAGGATGTCGCGGAGGCCCGACTCGCTGGCGAGGGGTCCGATCTGCGTCGACTCGTCCGCGGGGTTCCCGAGCACGAGGGCCGACATCCGCTCGGCGAATCCCGCGGCGAAGGCGTCGTAGACGTCTTCGTGCACGATGAAGCGCTTGGCGTTGATGCAGGCCTGACCGTTGTTCGACGTGCGGGCCGAGACCGCCGTGGCGATCGCACCGTCGAGATCCGCGGAGGGCATGACGACGAAGGGGTCGGAGCCGCCGAGTTCGAGCACGACCTTCTTCAGCACATCGCCCGCGGTGCGGCCCACGGCGCGGCCGGCGCCCTCGGATCCGGTCAGTGTCACCGCGGCGATGCGCGGGTCGCGGACGACCGCTTCGACACGGGAGGAGCCGACCAGGAGGGTGGCGAACGCGCCCTCGGGGAACCCCGCACGCGTGAACAGCTCACCGAGGTACAGCGCCGAGCGCGGCACGATCGAGGCGTGCTTGAGCAGCCCGGTGTTTCCGGCCATGAGCGCGGGCGCGGCGAAGCGCACGACCTGCCAGATCGGATAGTTCCACGGCATCACGGCCAGCACGACGCCGAGCGGCTCGTACCGCGCGCCGGCCGCGGATGCTCCCACGACGCCCGGGTTCTCCAGCCACCGCGGGGCGAGGAACTCCTCCGCGTGATCGGCGTAGTACCGCATCCCCCGCGCCGACTTCGCCACCTCTCCGCGAGACTGCGCGATGGGCTTTCCCATCTCCGCGGTGATCGCGGCGGCGACCTCCTCGGCCTCGGATTCGAGCAGGTCGGCGGCGGCCCGCATCCAGGTGGCCCGCGCCTCCCAGCCGGCCTCGGCGAGCGCGGGAACGGCGGCCGATGCGGCGGCGAGCTTCGCCTCGACGGCGTCGTCGTCGTCCTCCTCGAAGATGCCGAGTTCGGCTCCTGTGGCGGGGTTGACACTGCGGATGGTGGGCACGGCGGCGCCTCTCAGAATGCGGTGGGGGAAGGGGGTGGGAAAGCTCAGATGAGGATGCTGAGCGGATTCTCGATGCGGCGCTGGAACGCGGCGAGCCACTCGGCGGCGATGGCACCGTCGAGGACGCGGTGATCGGCCGAGAGTGTCACGGTCATCACCGAGCCCACGGTCAGCTCGCCGTCGGATCCGACGACCGGCATCGGGCGCGCGGCGCCCACGGCGAGGATGCCGGACTGCGGCGGGTTCAGGATGGCGCTGAACTGCGCCGTCCCGTACATGCCCAGGTTCGACACCGAGAAGCTCCCGCCCTCCAGCTCATGCTGGCGGAGGCGGCCCGCACGAGCACGCTCGGCGAGGTCGGCGACGGTGGCGCTGATCTGCGACAGCGGCAGCCGCTCCACGCCCCGGATGACCGGTGTCGTGAGTCCGCCCTCGGTGGCGACGGCGACGGCCAGGTCGACGCCGGTGAAGTGGCGGATGCTGTCGTCATTCCAGATCGCGTTGGCGGCGGGAACATCGACGAGAGCGGCAGCGACGGCCTTCAGCACGAAGTCGTTGACGGAGATCTTGCGCGGCGCCGACTCGTTGACGCTCTTGCGAAGCTCCAGGAGCGCATCCACGCGGCAGTCCGCGACGAGATAGAAGTGCGGGACCGTCGACTTGCTCTCGGTGAGACGCCGCGCGATGGTGCGCCGCATCCGATCGACCGGCACGTCTTCGTAGGTCGCGGCTCCCTCGGCGGACGAGGCGGGCGCCTTGGGGGCGGCCGGAGCTGCAGGCGCCTGGGCGGTGGGCTCGGCGGCGGCCGTCTCGGCCGGAGCCTTCGCGAGGTGGCGCTCGAGGTCGCGCCGGACGATCCGTCCGTGCGGTCCGGTGCCGGAGATGTCGGCGAGGGGCACACCCTTCTCCGCCGCGAGGCGCCGAACGAGCGGGCTGGCGAACAGTCGCTCGCCGGAGGCTCCCGCGTCGTCTTCGGTGTCCGCGGATGCGGGATCCGCTCCGGTGCGCACTCCGGATCCGTCCATCGGGTCGGGCTCCGGGTCGCCGGGGGCTTCCTCGGCCGGGGGCTGGGCTGCGGTGCCCGCCGACGATGATCCGCTCGGCGCGCGCTCGGCGGCGGGAGCGGGATCTGCGGCGGCGACGCCGGCGGCGCGCAAGGCGTCGTCGATCGCGTCGGCTCCTTCACCCTCGGCGACGAGCACGATGATGGCGTCGCCGACGGCGACATTGTCGCCCGCCGGAACGAGGAGGCGCCCGACCGTGCCGGCCGCTTCCGCGGACAGCTCGACGGTCGCCTTGTCGGTCTCGATCTCGGCGAGGGTCTGGCCCACCGCGACGGTGGCGCCTTCCTCGACGAGCCAGGACTGGATGGCGGCTTCGGTGGCGCCGGCCATCACTTCGGGCATGCGAATGATCTCAGCCATGTCAGGCTCCGAATCCGGCGCGGACGGCCTCGAGGGCGGCGACCACTTCTTCAGTGCGGGCGATGGCGGCGCGCTCCAGCACCCGGGAGATGCTGGGGGATGCTTCGCCGCCGGTCACCCGCGCGATGGGCTGGTCGAGGTAGTCGAAGTAGCGACGCTGGATCTCGTCGGCGAGCCATCCGCCGTACGACGTCCCCTGTGCGCCCTGTTCGACGATGAGCACCGCGTTGGTCTTGCGGATGCTCTCGCCGAGAGTGTCCCAGTCGATCGACGCGCGGTCGAGCCAGCGCAGGTCGATGAGCTCGGCGTCGATGCCCGTCTGCTCGATCGCCTCGGCGGCGTGGTCGACCATCGAGAGGTAGCTGATCACGGTGACCTCCGCGCCCTCGCGGACGACGGCGGCGCTTCCCGGCGGGATGATGTAGTCGAGGTCTCCCTCGGGCACCTCATCGGCCTTGCCGTACAGATCGACGTGCTCGATGACGAGCACCGGGTCCTGCAGGGCGAGCGCGGCGTTCATGAGACCGACGTAGTCGCGGGCGTTGGATGCGGCGACGATGCGCCATCCGGGGCTGGTGGCGAAGATGCCGGCGGGGTCCATGAGGTGCTGCGAGCCGTAGCCCGAACCCATCGCGATCTTGGTGCGGAGCACGAGCGGCACGGGGTTCTCCCCGCCGAACATGTGGCGCGCCTTGCCGATCTGGTTGAACACCTGGTCGGCGGCCACCCACATGAAGTCGGGGTACATGAACTCCACGACCGGGCGGAACCGGCCGTCCAGTGCCAGTCCGCCGCCGAGACCGACGAACGCGTTCTCGCTGATCGGCGTTCCCATCACGCGGTCGGGACCGTACTTCTTCGCCAGCCCCTTGGTCGCGCCGTTCGTGCCGCCGTTGAGCTTGTGGACGTCTTCGCCCATGACGACGATGCGCGGGTCTTCCTCCATGCGGCGGTCCATGACCTCGGCCACCGCGTCGACGAACTTCACGGGGCGGGTAGCGGCGCCGGCCTCGAGGCGGGGGAGACCCTCCAGCTCGCTGGCATCGCCGCGCACGCCGACGTTGACGAAGGTCGTCTCGGGCCACAGCTCGGGACGGATGCGGCGCTTGCCGGGGCGGTCGGGGTCGGCCTCCACGAGGGCGTTCACGGCGGCGGTCATGGCCTCCTGGACGCGCGTGCGCAGCGCTGCGACAGCCTCGTCGTCGATCAGGCCGCGGTCGCGCATGCGACTCGCGGTCAGGTCGAGCGGGTCGCGGGCACGCCAGGACGCTTCTTCTTCCTTCGTGCGGTAGCCGAAGGCGCTGCCGGGGTAGGGGCCGTTCTGGTGGAAGAAGCGGTAGACCTCTGCCTCGATGACGGCGGGGCCTTCGCCCGACCGCATCCGCTCGGCTGCCTCCTGCGTGGCGAGGTACACCGCGAGCGGGTCCATGCCGTCCACGCGCCAGGAGGGGATGTGGAAGCCCTGCCCGCGGACGGAGAACCGCGTGTCCGCGGTGATCTCGTCGGCGCGCGTGGACACCCCGTACATGTTGTTCTCGATGAAGAAGGCCACCGGCAGCTTCCAGGTCGCCGCGAGGTTCATCGACTCCAGAACCGACCCGATCTGCGCGGCGCCGTCGCCGAAGTAGTTGATCGTGAGGTCGGTGTCGGTCGCACTGCTGTGCTTCTGCGCCCAGGCATTGCCTGCCGCCATGGGAGCGCCGCCGCCGACGATCGCGTTCGTGCCGAGAGCGCCGGCTTCGAACCACTGCAGGTGCATCGAGCCGCCGCGGCCCCGGCAGTAGCCCTGGGCCAGACCGAGGATCTCGGCGAGCGTGCGCTGGAGCACGGTCTGGATGTCGTCGTCCACGGGGTTCGCCGGGTCGATGGTGCCGCCGCTGACGTGCGTGAGTGCCTTCGCGAGGAACTGGTGGTGCCCGCGGTGCGAGCCGTTCACGCCGTCGCTGGAGCGGAGCCCGACGATGGAGCCGACGGCGCCACCTTCCTGCCCGATGCTGGAGTGAGCCGGGCCGTGCACGAGGCCTTCGCCGGCCAGTTCGAGCACCGACTCCTCGAACGCACGGATCAGGTGCAACTGGCTGAGCATCGTGCCCAGCAGTGCGGGGTCCGCTGCGTTCCAGTCGTCCTTGGTCGTGGAGAGTTCGATCCAGTCCACGCCGGTCGAAAGTTTCTTGCGCTCAGGCATCTTCGCCTCATCCCATCCCGCGGCCCATGTGGCCGGTCCGCTTCTTCGAGAGTAAGGGAGGATTTGATCCAATTCAAGGGGTGAGCCGAGAACAGTTCGCGAGAACTCTGGGCAGATGGCGCACAAATGGATACGATGTGGTCACCAGTCGACGAGGAGGTCGCGTATGACTCAGGACAACAGCCCCGGAATCCCGGGCCTGCGAGGATCGGATCACATCGGCATCACGGTGCCCGACCTCGACGAGGCGCACACTTTCCTCGTCGACGTCCTCGGAGCCGAGTACATCTACACCCTCGGTCAGAAGAGCGCCGAGGACGATTGGATGCAGGTCCAGCTCGGCGTGCATCCGCGCACCGTCATTCGCGAGATCCGCTTCTACCGCCTCGCGACCGGTGTGAACATCGAGACGTTCCTTTACGACTCCGCCGATGGGCAGAACCCGCAGCCGCGCAACAGCGACATCGGCGGGTACCATCTGGCCTTGTACGTCGATGACATGGATGCCGCGGTCGAGTATCTGCGCGCATCCGGTGTCGAGGTGATGGGGGAGCCGGTGGCCAGCGCGCAGGCGGCTCTCGGGCAGCGGTGGGTGTACTTCCGCGCTCCGTGGGGGCTGCAGTTCGAGCTCGTCAGCTATCCCGGCGGCAAGGCGTACGAGGCGGACGCGCCGCGTCTGCTGTGGAAGCCCACCGACCCGACTGCGTGAGAGGACCCGTGATGGCTGCTCCGCGTGCGGGCGTGCACGGCGCCACCGGCGCCCGGATCGCCGCGACCCTGCGCGACGCCATCCTCGACGGCGAGTACGCCCCGGGCGAGCGCATTCGTCAGGACGACCTCGCCGAGCGTCACGGTGCGAGCCGGCTCCCCGTGCGCGAGGCGTTGCGGATGCTGGAGGCCGAGGGTCTCGTCACCCTCGTCGCCAACACCGGGGCGTGGGTCTCCACGCTCGGCGCCGGAGAATGCCAGGAGCTGTACCTCGTCCGCGAGCGGCTCGAGCCGCTGCTGCTGAAGATGAACGTCGAGCTGGTCACCGACGACGAGATAGAGCGGCTCCAGCTGCTCGCCGATCGCATGGAGGAATCCGCCGACGTCGAGGAGTTCCTGGCGCTGGACCGCGAATTCCACCTCCTGGGAATCGACCACGTCGACACCAGCGTGCTGACCGACCTCGTCAAGAGCCTGTGGAACCGCACGCAGCACTACCGGCGCGCCGCGACGCGGCTGTTCTGGAGTGAAGGCGACCGCGGCGTGCACCACGACCACCAGCTGCTGGTGGGCGCGCTCCGTCGGCGTGACGCCGACGACGCCGAGATGCTGTTGGCGCAGCACATCCGCCGCAGCCGCCTCGAACTGACGCGGCATCCCGAGGTCTTCGACCTTCCCGCATAGCGGTGCCGTGCGCGGCCCCGCGCACCGATGCCAGAGGCCCAGGTCGCGTGGTGACCTGGGCCTCTGGCATCGGGTTTCAGGCGATCAGGTGTCGATCGCCCTCCCCGCGGAGGTGCGCCCGGTTGGGCGCGTCGGTATTACTTGGTGGTCGCCTTGGCAGCCTTCTCGATCGTCTTCGCGGTCTCCTTGGCGTGCGAGATGAACGCGACGTGCGATCCCTTGACCTCGGAGGTCTGGGCTCCGATGTTCTCGGCGAAGTAGCGCTGGGCGACGGGGGAGACGGCCTTGTCCTGCGTGGAGACCTGGTACCAGCTCGGGATGGTCTTCCACGCCGGCTCGCCGGACTTCTCGGTCATGCTCAGGGACGCGGCGGGACGCTGAGTGACGGCCATGCGTGCGGCGTCCTTCTTGGGCAGGTCGGCGGCGAAGATGTCACGGAACCGCGTCGTGTTGATGAGCGACTCGGTGTCGCCGCCGGCGATCGGACGCGAAACGAGGTCCTTTGCCGGGTCCGCCACGCCGCCCGGGTACTTCACGGGGTCGAGGAAGTCGATGACGGCGTCTCCGGCGTCGGGCGCGATCGCGGCGATGTAGACGAGGGCCTTCACGTGCTCGTTGCCGGTCGCGGCGTTGGTGATGACCGCGCCCCCGTACGAGTGGCCGACGAGGACCACGTCGCCCGGGATGGACTCCAGGACGCTGCGGAGGTACGCGCTGTCGGAGGAGAGGCTGCGGAGGGGGTTGGCGACGGCTTGGACGGGGTAACCGTCGCGCTGGAGCTCGTCGATGACGTTGTTCCAGCCGCTGCTGTCGGCGAAGGCGCCGTGAACCAGGACGACGGTCGGCTTGGCGGTCGGCTTGGCGTTCGACGCCGGCTCCGCAGCGCTGGCGGCGCCGGCTCCGACGCCCACGGCCAGGGCCGCGGTCAGTGCGACGGCGGCTGCGGCGGCAAGCCGGCGGCCGGAGAACGAATGGGTCTTCATGGGGGATGTTCCTTCCTTGTCCTGCTCATCAGGTAGACGAACTAGTACCCCTACAATAGGGAGGACAACGGCGCGTCGCAAGCCCAAACTCCTGATTGGGGGAGATGCGCCCACGAAGGCAGCGTCGACGCCGTCGCGGGCGGTGCGACGGCGCCACGACGATGCGCGCGGGTCGCGCCAGCGCCGGAGCACCAAGCGGACGCCTGCACTCCGGGAGAGGGCCCGGCGTATTGCCGGGGACGCGGAGGGTCAGCGGGTGAGGAGGAGGGCGTCGCCCTGGCCGCCGCCACCGCAGAGGGCGACGGCAGCCGTGCCGGAGCCGCGGCGGATGAGTTCGTGCACCGCGTGCACGACGAGACGATTGCCGGATGCTCCGATCGGGTGGCCGATCGCGATGCCGCCGCCGTGGACGTTCACGACGTCGTCCGACAGCCCCAGTTCTGCCTGCGAGCGGGCCACGACCGCGCCGAACGCCTCATTGATCTCGACGAACGCCAGGTCGGACGGCGCGATCCCCGCCCGCTCGCACGCCTGCGCGATCGCGCGTGCGGGTTGCTCGTGGAGGGAGTTGTCGGGTCCGGCGACCTGCCCGGTCGCGCCGACGACGGCCAGCACCTCCCATCCGTTCTCATCCGCGTGAGAGCGGGAGGTGACGACGACCGCCGACGCTCCGTCGGAGATCTGCGAGGAGTTCCCCGCGGTGATCGTGCCGCCCTCGGCGAAGGCCGGGCGCAGGCGGGAGAGAGTCTCCACCGTCGTATCGGGGCGCACGCCCTCGTCAGTGGTCACCACGACCGGCGCGCCCCTCCGCTGCGGGACCTCCACCGGCACGATCTCGGCGTCGAAGATCCCCGCCGCCTGGGCGGCTGCGACCCGCTGGTGCGAGCGGGCGGCGACGGCATCCTGCGCTTCGCGCGAGACGTCGAACCGCGCGTTGGCCCGTTCGGTCGACGCGCCCATGCTCTCGTGGTCGTACGCGTCGGTGAGTCCGTCGTACGCCATGTGGTCCAGCGCCTCGACCGAGCCGTAGGTCCACCCCTCCCTCGATCCCATCAGCAGGTGCGGCGCCCGCGTCATGGACTCCATGCCGGCGGCGACCACGACCCGCGCGTCGCCGGTGCGGATCATCCGCGCCGCGTCGATGATCGCGGTCAGCCCCGACAGGCACACCTTGTTCACCGCGGAGGCGTGCACCTCCCACGGGAGGCCCGCCGCGACGGCGGCCTGACGGGCCGGGTTCTGGCCCGCGCCGGCCTGCAGCACCTGCCCGACGAGCACCGCATCCACCGCGTCGGCGGGGATGCCGCCCTGTTCGAGCGCGCCGCGGATGGCGATCCCGCCCAGCTGCGTGGCGGTGAGCGCCGCCAGCTGGCCCTTCAAGCGGCCCTGCGGGGTGCGCGCCGCGGCCACGAGGACGATGTCGTCGGGAATCATCATTTCTGCTCCTGGGGGATGCGGACAAGCAACGGCGGTTCGGTGGCCGCCACAACATCTTCCACGCTCACGCCGGGTGCCGTCTCCACGAGGACGAGCCCCTCCGGGGTGACGTCGAGAACGGCGAGGTCGGTGATGATGCGGTCGACCACGCCCTTGCCGGTGAGCGGCAGGCTGCACGCATCCACGATCTTGGGCGAACCGTCTTTGGCGACGTGTTCCATGAGCACGATGACGCGGGCGGCGCCGTGCACGAGGTCCATCGCGCCGCCGGGGCCCTTCACCATCTTCCCGGGGATCATCCAGTTCGCGAGATCCCCGTCCCGCGACACCTGCATCGCACCGAGGATGGCCGCGTCGATCTTGCCCCCGCGGATCATGCCGAAGCTGAGTGCGGAGTCGAAGAAGGCCGTGCCCGGGAGGGTCGTCACCGTCTCCTTCCCGGCGTTGATGAGGTCGGGATCGACGGCATCCTCGGGAGGGTACGGGCCGACGCCGAGGATCCCGTTCTCCGACTGCAGCACCACCGTCACCCCGTCCGGCACGTAGTTCGGCACCAGCGTCGGAAGTCCGATGCCGAGGTTGACGTACGAGCCATCCGTGAGTTCACGCGCGGCGCGGGCGGCCATCTCCTGTCGGGTCAGCGCCATGTCACTTCCCTTCCGCGCGGACGGTGCGTCGCTCGATGCGTTTTTCGATGTCGGAGCCGACTCCCACGATGCGGTGCACGTAGACGCCGGGCAGGTGGATGCTGTCGGGCTCGAGCTCGCCGGGTTCGACGAGCTCTTCGACCTGGGCGATGCACACGCGGCCGGCCATGGCGGCGAGGGGGTTGAAGTTCCGCGCGGCCTTGTTGAACACGAGGTTGCCGTGGCGGTCGCCGCGGAGAGCGTGCACGAGCGCGAAGTCGGTGACGATCGCCTCCTCGAGGACGAACTCGCGCGGTCGCCCACCGAGGTCGAACGTGCGCACGTCCTTGACGGGCGAGGCGATCGCCACCCCGCCGGCGCCGTCGTACTTGCGGGGGAGGCCGCCTTCGGCCACCTGGGTGCCCACGCCGGTCTGGGTGTAGAACGCGGCGATGCCCGACCCGCCGGCGCGCAGTTTCTCGGCCAGGGTCCCCTGCGGGGTGAGCTCCAGCTCGAGTTCGCCGGAGAGGAACTGCCGTTCGAACTCCTTGTTCTCCCCGACGTAGGACGACGTCATCTTGCGGATGCGCTGAGCATTCAGGAGGATCCCGAGGCCCCAATCATCCACGCCGCAGTTGTTCGACACGATCGACAGGTCTCTCGTCCCCTGCGCCAGCAGGGCCTCGATGAGGGCGATGGGGTTGCCCGAAAGGCCGAAGCCCCCGACGGCGAGGGAAGCTCCGTCCGGGATGTCGGCGACGGCCTCGGCAGCCGAGGCCCACGTCTTGTCGATCACGTGGCACTCCTTCGTGTTCCCGGCGCAGCGATGCGCCGTCCTCCCATCCTGCGCGGCGTGCACGTTGCGGGCGACGTGTCGTGTTGCGATGTGGATGCCGTCGGTCGTAACGTCCATATGGTGGACGCATCCTCGGACCGTGGGGCGGTACCCGGCGCGCAGGCCATCGCTCGGGCCGCGCACCTGCTGCGCCTCGTGACGGCGGCCGGGGTCGAGGGAGCAGCGATCGGCACCCTCGCCGCGCGGGCCGACCTCACGCGGCCGACGGTGCACCGGTTGCTCACGGCGCTCCGCCGGGAGGGTCTGGTCGACCGGGACGACGCTACGGGACGGTGGATGCCGGGACCCGAGCTGTACCTCATGGGAACCGTCGCCGCATCCCGCTACGACATCACGCCGACCGCGCGCGACATCGTCCGCTCGCTGGCCGTGCGGACCGAGGAGAGCGCCTTCCTCTCCGTCCGCCGGGGGGACGAGACGGTGTGCCTCCTGCGCGAGGAGGGAAGCTTCCCGATCCGCTCGTTCGTGCTCGCGGAAGGGGTGCGCTTCCCGCTGGGCGTCGCATCCGCGGGCCTGGCGATCCTCGCCTTCCTCCCGCCCCACGATGTGGACGCCTACTTCGACCGGCACCCGGAGCTGGGGGACGCCTGGGGTGCACCGCACGGCGAGAAGCGTCTGCGCGCGCGGCTGCGGGAAACGCACGAACGGGGCTATGCGGTCAACCCCGGGCTCATCGTCGAGGGAAGCTGGGGGATGGGCGCCGCCGTGTTCAACCGGGAGGGCGAGCCGCAGTGGGCGCTGAGCCTCACAGGCGTGCAGTTCCGGTTCGGACCGGATCGTCTTGCCGAACTCGGGCGCACGCTCCTGGCCCACGCGCACCAGCTGACGACGCGCGTCGCGCAGCGCTGATCCTCGGTCCCCGGGTTCGTCACGGTGAGCGCAACCATGCGTAGGTGATCTCCGGACGGCCGGGCGCTCCGTAACGGGGCACCCGCGCGACCCGTCCGCTGTCCACGAGATGCTCCAGGTAGCGGCGCGCGGTGACCCGCGACATCCCTTCCGCTTCGGCGACCTCGGTCGAGGACAGCGGCGCCGCCGCTTCGCGGACGCGAGCGCCCACTGCCGTGAGGGTCTCCTCGGACAGGCCCTTCGGTAGTGGGGGAGGTGTGGCACGCAGCGCTCCCAGCAGCGCATCGACCTCCGACTGCGACGCCACGCCCTCGGCCTGGGTCATTCCGTCGACATACGCGCGGTACGACTCCAGGCGCTCGCGGAAGGCCGCGAAGGTGAAGGGCTTGATGAGGTAGTGCACCACCCCGGTGGAGACAGCCGCGCGCACGGTCGAAGCTTCCCGCTCCGCGGTCACCGCGATGATGTCCACCTGGGCGCCGTGCGCACGGGCCCGACGGGCGACGCCGAGGCCTCCGCCGTCGGGGAGCGTCAGGTCCAGCAGCACGAGGTCGATCCGGCGATCGGGATCGATGAGCGCGGGAAGAGCCGCGCGGGCACTGGAGGCGAGGCCGGCGACCTCGAACCCGTCCACTCGCGCGAGATAGGCCGCGTGCAGCTCGAGAGCGAGGGCGTCGTCGTCGACGATGAGCACGCGGATCATGCCGGTGCTCCCGGAAGCCGTACCTGCACACAGGTCGGCGGGCCCGAGATGCGCACGGAGCCCGCATGCAAGGCCACGATGTCGTGAACGAGGGCGAGGCCCACCCCGCGAGGCGCGGTGGCTGCGGCCGGCTTCGTCGTCGCGCCGAACGCGAACGGGTCGGAGAGCTCGGCTGGGAAGCCCTGACCGCTGTCCGTCACGGTGACCTCGGTCTCCTCGCCCACCTGGTGCATGCCGACCCGCACCCACCGGCCCTCGGCACCGGCGGACGCGGCGTCCAGGGCGTTGTCGACGAGGTTGCCGAGAACCGTCACCGCATCAGCAGGCGGCATCGCCACGATCGGCGGCGGATCGGAGATGTCGATCTCCATCGAGACCCCGCGCTCCGCGGCCTCGTCCAGTTTGGCCAGCAGGAGAGCGGCGATGACGGAGTCGCCGGTGTGGCCGACGAGGCGATCGGCCAGTCCCTGCCGATGGTCGGCGGACTCGGTGAGCAGCGCGCGGGCGTCCTCCGCGCGATCCAGTTCGAGCAGGGCAAGGAGGGTGTGCAGCCGATTGCCATGCTCATGCGTTTGGGACCGGAGGGTCTCGGTCAGCGTCTGCACGCTGGCCAGCTCTCCTAGGAGCGCCTGCAATTCCGACCGGTCGCGCAGCGTCATCACGTGGCCCCGCTGCGGGGCACGTCGCCCCCGCAGATCGCGCGCCTCCTCCTGGTTGACGAGGAGGACACGGTCGCCCGTCATGACGGTCTCCTCGACCATGCGGCGCCCTTCCCGAAGCGCATCGCGAAGTTCCGCGGCGATCCCCGCCTCCTCCGGATCGAGCGTCACCAGTCCGCTGCGCGCCGGCGGAAGACCGAGGAGGTCGGCCGCCTCGTCATTGTAGAGACGGATGCGGCCCTCGCCGTCGGTGACGACGAGACCCTCCCGGATCGAGTGCAGCACGGTCTCGTAGTTCTCCACCATGCGCGTCAACTCGTCCGGCGTCAGTTCGCCCGCGACTCGTCGCGCAGACCGCCGCACGAAGACGGCGCCGAGGAGCCCGAGCCCGACGATCACGCCGGTCACCACGGCGATGAGCGGAACCCGTGGGGCAAGCTGCGCCTGAACGGAATCGAGGGTCTCGCCGACCGACACCAATCCCACCATCTCCCCGCTGTCCTGGATCGGCGCGATCGTGCGCACCGACGGACCGAGGGTGCCCTCGTACACTTCGGTGAACGTGCGGCCGGCGAGGGCGGGCGCGGTCGACCCGAGGTAGGGTTCCCCGATCTCCTCGGGGTTGCGGTGGGTCAACCGGATGCCGTCGGTGGTCATGACCGTGACGAACGAGACATCGGCGTCGGCCATCACCTGTTCGGCGATGCGCTGGAGGCCGGCAGAATCGCCGTCCGCGGTGAGGTCGGCCACGGCGGGTTCGTGGGCGAGCGTCTCGGCCACGGAGCGTGTCACGGCCTCGGCCTCGCGCTGTCCGGAATCGGCCAGTTGGAGGCCGAGGACGATCGAGAGCACCGCGCCGGTGGCCACGGCCGTCCCGAGCGCGACCAGCGCCAGCCGGCCTCCCACGGTGAGTCTCACAACCTCATCCTCCCGCGCCGCTTCGTCGCGCGCCGTGAACAATACGACCACAACTGGCCGCTGCACGCGGGCTGGTTCACAGTCGAGGCAGCACCGGCACCCCCGCCGGTCACGACGACGATGTTGGAAGAGGGGATAGGCGCTGATGGCTCTGTCACTCCGCACTGCACGTAACGGACGACCCCGAAGAAGGATCGATCGCAATCACTGGCTTTACATCGCGGTCCTCGTGGCCGTGGTGCTCGGCATCATCGTGGGGCTCGTCGCGCCCGATGTCGGGGTCGCCCTCGAGCCGATCGGCCAGGGTTTCGTGAGCCTGATCAAGATGATGATCGCTCCGGTCATCTTCTGCACCATCGTGGTGGGCATCGGATCGATCGCGAAGGCGGCGACGGTGGGGAAGATCGGGGGCCTGGCGCTCGGGTACTTCCTGATCATGTCGACGTTCGCGCTGGCCATCGGGCTCGTGGTGGGCAACATCATCCACCCCGGCGCCGGCCTGGACATCGGCGGAGCCGCATACGAGGTGGAGGGTGAGGCCGAGAGCACGGACGAGTTCCTCCTCGGCATCATCCCGACGACGTTCTTCTCCGCGTTCACCGGCGGGAGCATCCTTCAGGTCCTCTTCGTCGCACTCCTGGTCGGCTTCGCGCTCCAGCGGATGGGCGAGCGCGGAGCGCGCATGGTCGAGGCCGTCCGGGGCTTCCAGGTGCTCGTGTTCCGCATCCTGGGCATGATCTTGTGGCTCGCCCCGCTGGGGGCGTTCGGCGCGATCGCGGCCGTGGTCGGCAAGACCGGATTCCAGGCGATCGTGAGTCTGGGTGTGCTGATGCTTGCGTTCTACCTCACGTGCTTCCTGTTCATCGCGGTCATCCTCGGCACGCTCCTGTGGGCGGTGGCACGCATGAACGTGTTCCGCCTCATGGGCTACCTGGGCCGTGAATACCTGCTCATCGTGGGCACCTCGTCCTCCGAATCCGCCCTGCCCCGGCTCATCGCCAAGATGGAGCACCTCGGAGTCTCCCGTCCCGTCGTGGGCATCACCGTCCCCACGGGATACTCGTTCAACCTGGATGGCACGGCCATCTATCTGACGATGGCGTCGCTGTTCATCGCCACGGCCATGGGGCAGCCCATGTCCATCGGAGAGCAGATCGGCCTCCTCGTCTTCATGATCATCGCGTCGAAGGGCGCGGCGGGAGTCACCGGCGCCGGTCTTGCCACCCTCGCCGGGGGACTGCAGGCCTACCGGCCCGACCTTGTGGACGGCGTCGGCGTGATCGTCGGAATCGATCGGTTCATGTCGGAGGCGCGGGCGGTGACGAACTTCACCGGCAACGCGGTGGCCACGGTTCTGATCGGCCGGTGGACGAAGCAGTTCGACGCGGCCCGCTCACGCGAGGTGCTGGCCGGCCGCCTGCCGTTCGACGAGTCCATGCTCACCGGCGACCCGCATGGCGCGGCCGCGCAGGAACAGGACAAGGTCGGCGGCGACCCCGAGGGTGAGACCCCCGTGAACACCCGGGAGCTCGACGCATTCCGGGCGAAGGCAGCCGCAGCGGCGGCGAAGCCTGCCGAACGAGGCTGACGCTTGACGTTCATCCGGCCTACGGTGCTGCGGCGCCGCAGGCCGGATGCGTGTCTCACGGGCCTTTCAGGGATTGGAGGCGGAGCAGCAGCCCGGGCGCGGTCCGGTCGAAGCGCGATCGAGGCGCCGAGCACGGCGGGCAGTAGCTCCCGGCGGCGCGAGATCACGACCGTGACGACCGTGGCGGCGATGGTCGGCGGGCATTTGGGGAGGAGATGTGCGATGGGGAGGGCGGGATGTGGTGATTCGGCCCTCCCGAAGCGCCATCTCCTCCCGGAGTGCTCGGGACGTTCTCGGTCGGGTCCGAGTGGGGCCGTGTGGCTGCGTGGGGATGGTCGGCGGGGGATAGTCGGCGGGCGGTTGGGGAGGGGATGTGCGATGGGGAGGGCGGGACGTGGTGATTCGGCCCTCCCGAAGCGCCATCTCCTCCCGCAGTGCCATCTGCTCCGGAGTGCTCGGGGACGTTCGCGGTCGGGGCGAGTGGGGCCGTGTGGCTCGGCGGGCGGTTGGGGAGGAGATGTGCGATGGGGAGGGTGGGATGTGGTGATTCGGCCCTCCCGAAGCGCCATCTCCTCCCGGAGTGCTCGGGGAACGGCCGAATCGCGGACCCCCCGCCACGTCGCCGGGCTACGGGGCCGGGCGGCGGAACCAGCGACGGCGGCGGGGAGGGGAAGGGGATGCGGCGGCCGCAGCCGCGCGCGCATCTCGGCGCGCCTCCCATGCCGCAACCTCCGCCTCCACGTCGCGGGTCGGGGTGACGACGGGCGGACCGCCGAGTAGCTGGCGCCGGGCCTCGATGACACGGCGGTTGAAGTCTTCGACCGCCTCGCGCACGTCGGCCGCCCGGGTGAGGGCGTCCAGGCGCTCCGCCATCTCGGCGTGCTCGACGCGCAGCATCAGCGCCGGCGGTCCGAGTCCGGTGAGCTTCTCGTTGGCGATCTTGCGACGGATCCACCAGTCGGGGTCGTGGCTCTCGCCGAGCCCCGCCAGCGGCTTGCCCGCCCCGGGGAGGTTCTCGAACTCGCCTCGCCGCATCGCCTGCTGGATCGCCGTTTCCACGTACGCCGCCCGCTCGGCCGCCGTCGACCCTCGTTCGGGGGCCCCGGCCGGCGGGCTTTGGGCGAGGGCGGCAGCGTCCCCGGCCAGCGGGCCTTCGGCCAGGGCGGCAGCATCCTCGGCCGGCGGGCTTTCGGCCAGGGCGGCAGCATCCTCGGGCGACAGGCGCCCCGCGCGCGCTTCCTGCTCGAGGCGGTAACGCGCGGCCGCCTGCCTCGGGTCGTCGCTCATGCGCACCTCCGCAGGGTCTCCATCGAGCCTACGACGGGAGAAGAGGGCGGGGTCGGCCGGCGCGGGCCGCGCTAGGGTGAGCGGCGCAGCACGCAGGAAGGCGGGGGATGACCGAGGAGCCAGGTGCACGCCCGACAAGCGCAGGTCGCGTCGGCGTCCGCGATGTCGCCCGGGCAGCGGGCGTCTCTCCGCAGACCGTGTCGCGCGTGCTCAACGGGCACCTGAGCATCCGCGACGACACGCGGGCGCGCGTTCTGGCGGCTGTGGACGCACTCGGGTACCGCATGAACAACGCCGCCCGCGCGCTGGGAACGAGCACCACGCGGACCCTCGGCGTGGTGGCCTCGGATGCTGCGCTGTACGGCCCCTCCGCGGGGATCGCCGCACTGGAGACCGCGGCCCGGGCGCGCGGCAGGTGGATCGCCACCGCGTACGCCGACGCCGCCGACCCCGCTTCGGTGGTCGCTGCGCTCCAGCACCTCCTGTCGCAGGGGGTCGACGGCATCATCCTCGTCGCCGCGCACACGCGGACGAGTGAGGCCGTTGACGCTGCCCGGCCGGGGGTGCCGGTCGTCGCTCTGCACGGCGGCGCGGGGACCGATCGTCAAGCCGAGGGGGCAGCCCTCGCCGTGCGGCACCTGCTGTCCCTGGGGCATGAGCGCATCGCCGAACTCAGCGGCCCCGCCGACTGGACCGAGGCGGTCGCTCGTTCGCGGGGCGTCGCGGCCGCGCTCGCCGAGGGGGGTGTCGCGAGCGCCGGGAGATGGTCGGGCGACTGGAGCGCCGCCGCCGGAGCTGCCGCCGCCGGGGATGTCGCGGCGGCCGTCTCGCGCCCGGACGGCCCGACCGCGGTCGTGACCGCGAACGACCAGATGGCGCTCGGCCTCATCGCCGGACTGCGCGCCGGTGGTGTCGAGGTGCCGGGAGAGGTGAGCGTGGCCGGATTCGACGACAATCCGGATGCGGCGTTCTACACCCCTGCGCTGACCACGGTGCGCCTCGACCTCGCCGGTGAGGCCCGCCGCGTCGTGGCCGCCGTGGTCGGCGAACCCGAGGCCGGGGCATCCGCCGCGCCGCCGATCCTGGTCGAGCGCGCCTCGACGGCCGCTCCCCGGAGCGCTCCCTGACAGCCCGCCCGCCCCACTCCGCGCCAGGACGCGCCTCCCGCGGATGCGCCTCCCCGGGACGCGACGGTTCGCGGCCGTCCCTCCGGCGCCGGACCCGCGGGAGGGGGGTCGCGCCGCCGCAATGATACCGGTAACATTCGCGGGAGACCTCGCCCGCCGACGATGGAGCACCCGTGACGACATCTCTGGATCCTGACGCGGTCGACCGCATCCGCGAACTGATTGCCGCGGGGCGCACCGCACTGGGGATCGAGCTCGGATCCACCCGGATCAAGGCGTGCCTTGTCGCAGACGACACCACGGTCCTGGCCGTGGGGAGTTCCGCGTGGGAGAACGACTACGTCGACCGCACGTGGACCTACTCCCTGGATGCGGTGGAGGAGGGTCTGCGCGCCGCCTACGCCGACCTCGTCGCCGACGTCGAGCGGCAGTACGGGGTTCGTCCGGCCACGTACGGCGCGATGGGTGTGTCGGCGATGATGCACGGCTACCTCGCATTCGACGACGCCGGCGCCCTCCTCGTGCCCTTCCGCACGTGGCGCAACACGTCGACCGCCGCGGCGGCCGCCGAATTGACCGCGGCGTTCGGAGTGAACATCCCCCTCCGCTGGTCGATCGCGCATCTGCACCAGGCCGTCCGCGACGTCGAGCCGCATGTGCCGCGCATCGCCTCCCTCACGACATTGGCCGGATACGTCCACGAGCGGTTCACCGGACGCCGGGTGCTCGGGGTGGGTGACGCCTCGGGCATGTTCCCCATCGACCCGGCGACCAAGAACTACGACACCGCGCTGCTCGCCCGCTACGACGCGCTCGCCGCGGGAACCGTTCTGCCGGCACCGGTGGGGGAACTGCTCCCCGAGGTGCTCGAGGCCGGCATGCCCGCGGGTGAACTGACCGCCGAGGGTGCCATGTTCCTCGACCCCACCGGCGAGCTTCGCCCCGGGTCGCCGCTGTGCCCGCCCGAGGGAGACGCCGGCACCGGCATGGTCGCGACGAATTCCGTGACGCCACGCACCGGCAACGTCAGTGCAGGGACGAGCATCTTCGCCATGGTGGTGCTCGAGCGCGCGCTGCGTCGCGTGCACGAAGAGATCGACCTCGTGACCACCCCCGCCGGCGACCTCGTCGCCATGGTCCACTGCAACAACGGCGCCAGCGAGCTGGGCGCGTGGGCAGGGGTCTTCGGCGAGTTCGCCGCCGCGGCGGGCGCTCCCCTCGACTCGGATGCGGTGTTCGAGGTGTTGCTCCGCGAAGCTCTCGAAGGGGATGCCGATGCCGGCGGCATCCTCGCGTACAACCACCTCTCCGGGGAACCGATTGCGGGGCTCGACGAGGGCCGCCCGCTCATCGTCCGGACGCCCGGCAGCCGCCTCACCCTGGCGAACCTCATGCGCGCGCAGGTCTACGGCGTCTTCGGCACCCTGAGCCTCGGGATGCGCATCCTCGCGGAGGAGGAGGTCGCACTCGACCAGATGTATGCCCACGGGGGGATCTTCCGCACGGCCGGGGTCGCACAGCGGTTCCTCGCCGGAGCCCTCGACGCGCCGGTGACCGTGGCGGAAACGGCGTCCGAGGGCGGCGCGTGGGGCGCGGCGGTGTTGGCGGCCTATCTGGCGCACGCCTCGCAGCTCGACCTGGCCGGATACCTCCGCGAACGCGTGTTCGCCGGCGCTCCCGCGACGACCCTTGCGCCCGAACCGGCCGACGTCGCCGGTTACGCCGACTACCTCGACCGGTATCGTGCGGGCCTCGCCGCCGAGGTCGCCGCCGTCGCCTCCCTCTGATTCCCCCCGAGCCACCACGCCCCCGAACCGCCCCGCACCACGCCTCCCCTAACCGGCCCCCGAACGCCCCCGCCCCGCCCGAAGGACATCCCATGACCCGCACGCCGCTTTCCTCCTCCCTCGCCGCCTACGAGGTCTGGTTCGTCACCGGAAGCCAGACCCTCTACGGCGACGAGACGCTCCGGCAGGTCGCCGAGCAGTCGCAGGCGGTCGCGGCCGGGCTCGACGGACTGCCGGTGAAGGTCGTCTGGAAGCCGGTGCTGAAGGATGCCGACAGCATCCGCCGTCTGGCGCTCGACGTGAACGCCCGGGACGAGGTCATCGGCGTGATCGCGTGGATGCACACGTTCAGCCCCGCGAAGATGTGGATCTCAGGGCTCGACGCTCTCCGCAAACCGCTGCTGCACCTGCACACCCAGGCCAATGTCGAGCTGCCGTGGTCCGAGATCGACTTCGACTTCATGAACCTCAACCAGGCCGCGCACGGCGACCGGGAGTTCGGGTACATCCAGACGCGCCTCGGCGTCGCGCGCAAGACCGTCGTCGGCCACGTGTCGAACCCGGCGGTGCGTTCGCAGGTCGAGGACTGGCAGCGCGCGGCCGCCGGGTGGGCCGCCGCCCGCTCGCTCAAACTCGCGCGTTTCGGCGACAACATGCGCTACGTGGCGGTGACCGAGGGGGACAAGACCGAGGCGGAACTGCGCTTCGGTGTGCAGGTGAACACGTGGGGCGTGAACGACCTCGCCGAGGCTGTGGCCGCCGCATCCGATGCCGACATCGACGCCCTCGTGGCCGAGTACGAGGAGCTCTACGACGTGGCGCCCGAGCTCCGCGCCGACGGGGAGCGGCACGAGTCGCTGCGTGACGGCGCCGCCATCGAGCTCGGCCTGCGGGCGTTCCTCGAGGAGGGCGGTTTCGGCGCGTTCACGACGAGCTTCGAAGACCTCGGTGCTCTGCCCCAGCTGCCCGGCCTCGCCGTGCAGCGGCTGATGGCCGAGGGATACGGCTTCGGGGCCGAGGGCGATTGGAAGACGGCGATCCTCGTGCGCGTCGCCAACGTCATGGGCGCCGGACTCCCCGGGGGCGCCAGCCTCATGGAGGACTACACCTACGACCTCGTTCCCGGCGACGAGAAGATTCTCGGCGCGCACATGCTGGAGGTGTCGCCGTCGCTCACGACGTCGAAGCCGCGCCTGGAGATCCACCCGCTCGGCATCGGCGGCAAGGATGATCCCGTGCGCCTGGTCTTCACCGCCGACCCCGGGCCGGCGCTCGTCGTGGCCATGAGCGACATGCGCGACCGGTTCCGACTCGTCGCCAACGTGGTCGAGAACGTCGCGGCGCCCGACCTGCCGAAGCTCCCGGTCGGACGCGCCGTGTGGAAGCCGCAGCCGGATTTCGCCACGTCGGCGGGATGCTGGCTGGCGGCAGGGGCCGCGCATCACACCGTCATGACGACCGCTGTGGGCATCGAGGTCTTCCGCGACTTCGCCGAGATCGCGCGCACCGAACTCGTCGTGATCGATGACGACACCACCCTTCGCGGGTTCCAGAGGGAGCTCCGCTGGAACCAGGCCTACTACCGCCTCGCGCAGGGACTCTGACATGGCTCGCGCACCGCTTTCCGGCACTCAGCATGCCCTCCGCGCCGGCGACGCCGAAGCGGTGATCGCCGGCGTGGGAGCATCCCTGCGCTCGTACACGTACGAGGGGCGGAACCTCGTCGTGCCTTTCGATGCGGATGAGGTGCGCCCCGGCTACCGCGGCGTGACGCTCGCCCCGTGGCCGAACCGCGTTGTGGACGGCCGGTACTCGTTCGGCGGAGTGGAGCAGATCCTCGCCCTCACCGAACCCGAGCGGGGGCACGCCCTGCACGGTCTGCTGGCGTGGGTCGAGTACGCGGTGCTCGACAAGGGGCCGAGCCACGTCACCCTCGCGGCGACCATCGAGCCGCAGACGGGCTATCCCTGGCGGGTGTTCGTCGAGACCACCTTCGCCCTCACGGCGGAGGGGCTGACGCAGACCGTGCGGGCGCGGACCGATGGTGTGACCCCCGCGCCCTGGGGCACGGGGCCACACCCGTACCTCGTCGGAGGGGCGGGCCGCGTGGACGACTGGACGCTGCACCTGCCCGCGGACCAGGTGCTCGAGGTCACCCCGGACCGCCTCATCCCCACCGACCTCGTCCCGGTCGAGGCGGATCCTGACCGGTTCGACTTCCGTACCGCCCGCCCGATCGGGCCTGTCGCGATCGACCACGCCTTCACGGCGCTCGCGCGCGAAACGGACGGGACCGTGACCGTGGCGGTGACGGATGCGGACGGCCGAGGCGCGGCGATCACGTGGGGTGAGGCGTGCCCGTGGGTGCAGGTGCACACCGCCGATCAGCCCGACGGCGAGCGTTCTCCGGCGCACCGGATCGGTCTCGCGGTCGAGCCGATGACGTGTGCTCCTGACGCGTTCAACGCCGCCCGCTACGACTTCGAGACCGGTCTTCTCCTCCTGGAGCCCGGCGCCGAACCGCTCGAAGCGAGCTGGACCATCCGCCCGGTGGGATGACGCGGATCAGTGCCCGTCGTGTGTCACGGCGGGCACGGTGCCGTCGCCGCGGATGAGCACAGCATCCTGCGTGGCGGCGAGAGCGGGGGTCACCACGACCGAGAGCACGGCCGCCGCAAGAATGAGGCCCCACACACTCGGCGCGCGTTCGCCGACGCGTCCCGGCCGCCGGCGGAGGGCGACAGCGGCGTAGCCGGCGACGACGAGAACCAGGGCGGTCGCTGCGGCCGCGGCCACGACGCTGGTGTGGGCGGGCGAGAGCGCCAGCAGGACGGTGAGAAGCAGCATCCCGAGGATGGCGCCGCCCACGACGAGACGCGGGACGAGGATGCGGGTGCGAGCGAGGCTCGCCGTGCCCCAGGCGAGACTGGTCACGCCCAGCGTGAAGAGCAGCAGGCCCACGCCTCGGCTGAGCGCGGTGCCGGCGGGACCCACGACGCCCCCGGCGCCCAGGGCGGCGAGGATCAGCCCGGCACCCCAACCGGCCACCGCGGGCCATGAGCCCGTGAACGCGACCCGCGCCATCCCCGCACGCAGAGCGCGCGCGGGGACGGCGGGATCGGACGCGGTGAGCGTCACGGGGAAATCGCCTTACGCCGTGCGAGTGCGCGAGTCACGCACGCTCTTGTCGGCGGCCAGGCCCACGCGGAGCAGAATGATCGCGCTGGCGAGGTGCAGGAAGTGGTCGGCCACGTTGAGCGCGAGGAAGTTGGCCGGACCCTGCAGGAAGAAGCCGACGATGCCGAGGAGGAGGTAGACCGCCCCGACGAGGATGTTGACGGTCTTGGCCGCACGCACGCCGGCGATGCCGCCGATGAGAAGCGCCGCACCGACCAGCAGGTGCACGATGTTGTGCAGCGGGTTGACCTGGAAGATGCCGAGCAGCAGGTTGCCGTCCGGCCCCGCGAATGCGACGTCTCCGGTGACGGTGAAGCCGAGTAAGCCGACGAGCAGGTAGACGGCGCCGAAGATGACGCCGACGAGACGGTTCGGTGATGAGCCCATGAGGACCTCCAGATGAGTGGCGCGGACGGTACCGCGCCTGCGGATGGTTCGGAACGGATCAGGAATCGGATGTGCGTGCCTCGGAAGGTGACGGCCGGGCAGGCGGAAGGCCTCGATTCTTTCGAGGCCTTCCCTGTTCTGCTGCGTCGCGCACTTTACGGGTCGCGGCGGAGCTGCTCCTCCATCTCGTGGTGGTGGTCCGGGCTGCCGCCTTCGGCGTCCGCTCGTCGCGTGTCGGCGGCGGGCTGGCTGTTGTCGGCCTTCTCGGCGGTGCCGTCCTTGCCGTCGGTGGCGTCTTCCCAGGCATCCTTCGCCTTGCGACCGGCGTTCTTCGCGTCATCCATGAGTCCCATGCGTCCTCCTTCTGGATCTGCTGTTGAGGCGAACGTAGGGGCGGAGCGAGGCGCCACCCGATGGGGTTGCATGGCAGGCGAAGCCGCGGTATGCGTGCGGCTGGGGCCGCGCACAGACGCTAGCCTCGAAGCGAGGAGGTGGACGGTGGGGCGAACGTCGGATGCTGTCGCGGAGGGCGTATCGATCGCCTTGGCCGCGGCTCGGCTGACCGTCCGCAACCACATCCTCGTCGAGACGATCTCGGGTGGTGCCGACTTCGATCGCGACGCGCTCGCGGCGTTCACGCGCGACACACTGCTGGACCTCGCGCGAGAACAGGAGCGGGCCGCCGACCGCATGCGGGAGCTTCGCCGCGGCGCGTGGGGCAAGCACTCCACGTCCAGCGGCACACACGATTACCGCGAGCGCGACACCCGGAACCTTCGCCGGCGCCGCAAGCAGTACGCCGGCGTGGCGAAGGAGCTGCGTGCCCTGGCCGACGACCGGGAACGGGTCTTCGCCCTCCTCGACGCCGCGCGGGACGCAGCGTGGGGCGACGTGGAGGCGAACCTTCAGCGCCGCCTCAAGGTCGAGGGGATGACGGCAGACGCGGATCCGGACTACGGGCGGATGCGGAAGGCGCGGATGGATGCGCTCCGCATGGTCGATCTTCCGAGGCTCGCATCGCACGCGCGACGCCGGCGGTCCGCGGCCGACGCAGAGCCCGGTGAAGAGCCGCAGACAGCTCAGGCGGGTGCCGAAGAGTAAGGATGCAGAAATCCCCCGGTCTCCAGAGGAGAACCGGGGGATTTCATCACTGTCTCAACACAGTGCGCGCCCGGAGGGACTCGAACCCCCAACCTTCTGATCCGTAGTCAGATGCTCTATCCATTGAGCTACGGGCGCACGGCCTCCGCGCGAAACGGCGCGCAGGCCTCACTGAGAGTACCTCACACTCCGCCGCCGCCGCGAATCGAGACGGCCTTTTCGCGGTCGTATCCGGGGGCGGCGGCGGGGTCGCGGCGTACCCTGGGGGGATGAGCGCCTACGTCTCGGCGTTCGAGTTGTTCTCCATCGGAATAGGACCCTCGAGCTCCCACACGGTCGGACCGATGCGCGCGGCCGGCGACTTCGTCGCGCGACTTGCGGCGACCGGCATGCTCGATCGAACCGCGGCCGTGGCCTGCGCACTGTACGGATCGCTCGGCGCGACCGGAATCGGTCACGGCACGCCGGACGCGGTCGTCGCCGGGCTTCAGGGGCTCGTTCCCGAGACCGTGGCCCCGGATGCGGTGCGTGCGGCGTGGAGCGGATGGCCCGAGGGGCAGCCGCTCCTGCTGGCGGGCCGGCATCCGGTCGCCTTCGCGAAGGAGGATGTCGTCTTCGCTCCGCGCACGCGTCTGCCGGGGCATCCGAACGCCCTGACCCTCGTCGCGCGCGCGGGAGGTGGGGAGGTGCTCGCGGAAGAGACTTACTACTCCGTCGGCGGCGGCTTCATCCGACGCCACGGCGAGCCTCCGCGGGTGAGTGCCCACTCCTTCCCCTTCGACTTCGACGACGCCGCAGGACTGCTCGCGCTCTGCGACGAACACGGCATCACGATCGCGGAGGCAGCCCGTCGCAACGAGGAGGCGCTCCGCGACGACGCCGAGATCGCCGCGGGGCTGGACCGGCTCTGGGACACGATGGCCGCATGCGTGAACGCCGGGCTGCAGGCCGACGGTGTGCTGCCGGGGATGCTGCGGGTCAAGCGCCGGGCGTCGGCCATCCGCGCCCAGCTCGAAGAGGTCGAGGCGGACGGGCGGCGGGAACTGCCGGGGGAGTGGCTCGGTGCCTTCGCGCTCGCCGTCAACGAGGAGAACGCCTCGGGCGGACGGGTGGTCACCGCGCCCACGAACGGCGCCGCCGGCATCCTCCCCGCCGTGGCCATGTACTGGTGGCGATTCCTCGCCGACTCGGGACTCGGCGCGGGCAACGCCGTCACGCCGTACGGCGAGCTGGTCGGGAGCGCGCTGCTCGGATACAACGGCCACGCGATCTCGCCGACCGAAGCCGCCGCCTGGGATGACGCACACGTGGCCGAGGCCAACCGCCGCCGCGGCGTCCGCCGGTTCCTCCTCACCGCGACGGCGCTCGGATCGCTGTTCAAGGCGAACGCGTCCATTTCGGGCGCCGAGGGCGGATGTCAGGCCGAGGTCGGCTCGGCGTGCGCGATGGCCGCCGGAGGACTGACCGCCGTCATGGGCGGGACGAACCGGCAGATCGAGAACGCGGCGGAGATCGCGATGGAGCACCACCTCGGCCTCACGTGCGATCCGGTCGGCGGCCTCGTGCAGATCCCCTGCATCGAGCGGAATGCGATCGCCTCCTCCACGGCCGTCGCCGCCGCGCGGCTCGCGCTGCGCGGCGATGGATCGCACTACGTCTCACTCGACACGGTCGTGGAGACGATGCGTCAGACCGGCATCGACATGTCGACGAAGTACAAGGAGACGAGCGAAGGGGGTCTCGCGGTCAACGTGATCGAGTGTTGACGCGGCGCCCGCTCAGTAGTCGGTTTCCGGCTCGGGCTCCGGCGGTTTCCGCAGTTTCGCGGTGAGGTCGCGCAGCATCCCCAGTTCTTCGTCGTTGAGCAGGGACATCCGTTCCGCGATGGATGTGGCGTGGTTGGCGGCGACCTTCCGGAAGGCACTGGCGCCGGCGTCGGTCGCCCGCACGAGGGTGCCCCGCCCGTCATCCGGATCGGAGCATTTCGTGAGGAGTCCGCGGGACACCATCCGCTCGACCAGCCGCGACACGCTCGGCTGGCTGATCAGCATGTTCGCCGTGACGTCGCGGAGTCGCGCGGTCACGTCCCGTGCGCGCGTGACGGTGAGCAGGACGTCGTACTCGGCTCGCGAGAGGTCGGTGCCGGTGAAGTCGACGCTCAACTCCTCGAGCACCTCGTGCTGCGCGCGGAAGAGACTCTCCCAGGCGGCCACGGCGAGGCGACGGTCGGTCATACCCTCAGATTACGGCGATTGCAGGCCGCCTAGGCTGAGCGGCATGAACCCGATCCGACGCGTCGCGGTCACCCTGGTGATCCTCCTGGCGGCGCTGACCGCCGGAGTCGTCGCATCCCCGGCCTCACCCGCCTCGGCCGACGTGAACGACTTCACGTTCGCGAGCATGAACGCCGACTACACGCTCACGCGCGCAGAGGACGGCGCGAGCGAGGTCCGGGTGGTCGAAACGTTCGTCGCGGTCTTCCCCGACAGTGATCAGAACAGGGGGATGCAGCGGCTGCTCCCGGAGACCTACCTCGGTGCGCCGCTCGATGTCGACCTCGTCTCGGTGACGGACGCGGAGGGCAGGTCGCGGCCCGTGGAGACCGAGAGCGATGACGGGTACCTACTCGTCACCTCTCGCGCCGACGACTTCGTGCACGGGGAGCAGACCTATGTCTTCACCTACACGATGCGTAACGCGGTCCGAGCCTTCGAAGACACCCGCGCGGACGAGTTCTACTGGAACGTGAACGGGCTCGATTGGGCGCAGCCCTTCGGTCGGGTGACCGCGAACCTCTACGTGGACGCAGAACTCGCCCCTTCTCTCACCGGCTCGCAGGCGTGTTACGCCGGCCCGCGGGACTCCACGGCGGGGTGCCCGATCGTGGCGGAACCCGATCCGGATGGTGGGGTCACCGTGCGGGCGGAGGCGACCGACGTGGGGCCGGGGGAGACCTTGACGCTTGCGGTGGGCTTCGCGCCGGGGACGTTCACCCCGTTCGACGCGTCCTATCTCGCCTCGCCGTGGGGGTGGTTGCAGGCCGGGAGTGCGCTGGTCCTTCTCGCCGCATTGGCGTGGGCCGTGGTGGTCCGCGTCCGACGGCTCGCAGACGCGCCCGGGCGGCCGACGATCATCGCCGAGTACACGCCGCCCCGCGCCGTCGATGCCCTCGAGAGTGCGGTGCTGCTGGGGAAATCGGCCAAGGCGATTCCGGCGGAGGTTCTCGAACAGGCCGTGGTGGGCAGCATCCGCATCGTCGAGGGGAAGCGCCGATGGCTGGGGGGCGTCGACCTGGAGGCGCATCTCATCGATCCGGCGCGAGCCGACGGTGATGGCCGGATGCTGCTGGACGGGCTGTTCGGCGAGGGGGCCGCGCCGGGCGCGGTGTTCTCCTTCGGACGGCAGGACACGCGGCTGTCCACTGCGGCCCGCGCGATCCTCGCGGCCGCGGGGAAGGAACTGGTGACCCGTGGCCTGCGGCGCGAGGTGCCCCTGCGGGAGCGAGTGCTGCCGTTCATGCTGGCGTTGGTCGCAACCGCGGGGGTGTTCACGTTCGGCGTCCTGGCGCTCGCGGCCAGCGTGACGCCGTGGATTCCGATCGTGCTGCTCATCGCGGCCGCGATCGCTGTCGTCGCGGTCGGCGGCCTGATCGCCCGGAAGCCGCTCACGGCGCTCGGTGCCGAGACCCGGGATCATCTGGCCGGACTGAAGGAGTTCATCGAATGGGCGGAGGCGGACCGCATCCGGATGCTGCAGTCTCCGGGCGGCGCGGAGCGAACGCCTGTCGATGCGAACGATCCGCGGCAGATGCTCCGGATCTACGAGGCACTGCTGCCGTACGCGGTGGTCTTCGGGCAGGAGAAGCAGTGGGCCGACCGGCTCGCGGTGCTGTACGACTCGACCGGAACGCCCGGTTGGTACGTCGGAACCTCCGGTTTCAGCGCCGCGTCGTTCGCGTCGGGCATCGGGTCGCTGTCGGCGAACGTGACCTCGGCCTCGTCCACGTCGGGCGGGTCGACCGGGGGCGGGTCGGCTGGCGGCGGGGGTGGAGGCGGTGGCGGCGGCGGCGTCTAGCTGTTCCGCGTCCCGGTGGCGGTCGGATGGCGGGGCGGTGGGGTGCAGCCCCTCCCGCGTCCCGGTGGCGGCCGGGGCTCGCCCGCCCAGTTCGTGACGCACCGAATCCCATCGCGACGTTCCGTGATTTCTGCGCCCGTCCCAAAGTCTGAGCACAGCGTCAGACGGTGAGCGTGGCGAGCTGGCGGGCGGGTGATCCATCGGTGGGGCGCCACCGCCGGGCGGGATCGAGCCATCTCGGGGCGCGCATCCATGGGGCGCGTCGGATCATGCGGATCTCCCAACCGCTGGTCTCGATGGTGCGGTGGTGGAACCAGCACAGGGCCACTCCGTTGTCGGTGTGAGTGGGCCCGCCGCGGGCGGCCTCTTCCACGTGGTGGATTTCGCACCACGCGGCGGGGACGTGGCATCCGGGGGTGATGCAGGTGCCGTCCCGCACCGCGATCGCCCGACGCTGGTGGGCGTTGTAGATGCGATGCGGTGTGCCGAGCTCGACGATGCTGCCGGCGCCGTCGAACACCAGACGCTGGATCGCGGCGGTGCATGCCACATGCCGTGCGACGGAAGCGGAGACGGCGCCGGTGTCGTCGGTGTCGCGCGTGGGGACGAACGCCACTCCGCCGGGCTGTGCGAGCTGGTCGGCGGCAACGGTGACCGTGAGGGTGGGGGCGGCGCCGCCGAGTTGGGGCATCCCGTCCATCCCCGCAGCGACCGTGAGCACGCCCGCGAACGCGTCGTGCCGGCGTTGCGGGGTGGTGCGCGGATCGACGGGCGCGTCCTCATCCTCGTTCGGTTCACCCGCGTTAGGGCACGCGGCGTCGGGTTCGAATCGAGGACCGGGAGCCGAGGTCACCTTGGGATTGAGGAAGGCGTCGAACAGGCGTTGCAGTTGCGCGGCGACCTCCGGCATCAGGCTCCCGCGCAGGGGAACGACACCGCTCTGCTCGCGTCCCAGGGTGAGGCCGCGCGCCTTGAGCGCACGCCCCTCGTCGGGGAGGGTGCCGTCCGGGTCGAGGTAGAGGGCCCAGGTCTTCGCCATGATCGCGATCTCGTCCGCCCCGGCCGGCCGGGTATCGGCGGTGCCGACGGCCGCATCCACCAGTGCTTCCTCAGCCGCGGCGAACGCATCCGCGTCGACCGCCGCGCAGCGGTCGCGAATGGGTGCGAGCTCCGCGGCGATCGCCGCTGCAGCGTCCACTCCGATCGCACCGGCGGTCACCGCATCGGCGACGAGGGGGAACGCCGCGGGGAGTTCGCCGCCGGTGAGCGCCGTGCGGGGGCGCAGGGGTGCGGCGGCTCGCATCCGCGTCCGCGCGGTGGACGCGGATATGCGGGTGACGCGTTCGAGGAGTTCGCCGGGGGTGCGGCATCCACGTCGCGCAGACAACCGGTCTTCGCCCAGCTCTGCGCGCGAGCGGTCGGCGACCTCACCGGCCAGGACCACGCGGGCTGCATCCAACAGCCGACCCAGTTCCTCGACGTCTGCCGCCTGACTCAGCAGTGAGTCGTCGGAGGCGGTTGCCGCGTCCAAGCCGCCGACGAGCGCACGCAGGCCGTCGCGGAGGGAGTCCACGAGGGCTGTCTGGTCGCTGTCGAACATGACCCCATTGTCCCGCTGGCCACCGACATCGGAGCGACTCAGGCCCAGATCAGGCCAGAAATCGGTGGACAACTCCCGGTGCGCGGAGGCTGGGGAGGAAGAGTCCCGTTCCCGGCAAGAGTAAGGGCCGGTCGGAGAGGCTTCCGACCGGCCCTTGTCCCTTGCACCAAGAGTGTCCTGCAATCACATGTCGGCAGCTGCCACAGCAAACAACTACCTGTCAGCACTCTATAACGGTGAGGTAACGGAACGGAAGAGTTGGCCGTTACCTTTTTGTGATTTCTTCGACTTCTCGGCTCATTCGACTTCTCGACTAAACGGTGACGTCCCACTCGGCGGCTTGCGCTTCCCGGGCCTGGCGCTCCGTCGACGACGGAAACACGTTGCGGTAGCTGGAGATCTCACCGGTGATGACCTTGACGATCACGTCGACCATTTCCTGCGGGTCGCCCTGCCCGGGGTAGGTGAACGTCGGCTGCTCCCAACCCGGGAGGATCGCCGTCTCCGGGTCGTACCAGTAGGACGACGCCTCGATCGCGGTGTCGTTGAAACCGGTTTGAAAGGGTCCGGGCTGCACCGTCGCCACGGCGATGCCGAGGGGTTTCAGCTCCTCCCGCAACGTGGCGGCGATCGCCTCGACCGCGTATTTGGTCGCGCTGTACGCACCGCCGAAGGGCTGAGCCTGCAGGCCGGCAATGGAGGAGTTGAACACGATCTTGCCGCTGCCGCGCCCGGCCATCTGGCGAATGAAGCGCTTCGTCAACTCCATCGGAGCGAACACGTCCGACTCGAAGTTCGCCCGAAGGAGCGACATCGGCAGGTCGGTCAGTGTCCCGATGTGAGCGACAGCGGCGTTATTGAAGAGCACGTCGACGTCGTAGCGGAGCGCGTGCGCGACATCGACCTCGTCGAACAGGTCGAGCTTGATGACCTCGATGTTCTCCAAGCCGGCCGCCGCGATCTCCTGACGCAACTGCGTCGCCTGCGGCCAGATCTGCACCCCCGCGATCACCCGGTACCCCAGACGGGAAAGATCGAAAGCGGTGAGTCGGCCGAAGCCACTACCTGCGCCGGTGATCAGAACGGTCTTCATGTTGGCCTTCTCTCGTCGGGACTAACTGGTTGGTTAGGAATCTAACTCTCCGACCCGCCGCTGTCAACCGACTAGTTAGTTTTACTCGACCTCCACGGCGAAGACCACCGCGATCGCGCGCCCGGACGTCAGGCTGCGCGTCGAATCTGGCACCCATCGGGGATCAGCGCGGCGGTCCAAACGACTGACGGTATTCGCGCGGCGTCATCCCGACCTCCCGCAGGAACTGGCGGTTGAAGTTGGAGAGGTTGCTGAAGCCGACGTCGTAACAGATAGCCGCGATCAGGGCGTCAGACTCTTCGAGCAGCACGCGGGCGCGCGCGATACGGAGCATTCGGACCGTCTCACTGAACGTGCGGCCACTCGCCCGCTGGAAGAATCGCGAGAACGTCGTCTCGGACATGCCTGCCAAACGCGCAGCTTCGCCCATCCGCACGGTGCCGCTGATGTTGGCGAAGATGTAGTCCAGCCCGCGCTCGACTGCGGCCGCGGCGGGTGAAGCTGCCTCCGGGGGCGTGAACCACTCCCTCGCCAGCAGCACCCGGTCCTCCCTCGGCGATCTGCTCAGAATGCCCAGCAGTCGGAAGAAGTGCACGAGCCGCAGCATGTGGTCGGTCGACCCCATCGCCTCGAGGGCTTCTGCTGCGTCGACGGCGGTGCGGCCGGTGAACAGGATTCCACGGGCAGACTCGTCCAACAGCGGGCGCAGCTCACGCAGTTCTGGCAGCTCCGCAGCCGCGCGCTCTATGCGGGCTCCGTCGAACTGCACTACAGCGTCCCGGTTGCGGATGATCTCGCCAGGCTGGAGGTCGCTCATCCAGTCGTGGGGGAGCCCCGAACCCACGAGCCACACCTGCCCGGGTTGGAAGGATCCGATGTGGTCGCCGACGATGTACCTGCCGGTGCTCTTGCGGATGAGGTGGATTTCGTACTCGGGATGGTAGTTCCACCGGGCGATCGGCGCCGGGTAGTCATGCTCCATCCAGCGCATGGAGCGTGCGGGATGGCGCTCGACCACCTCGAGCTCGGGCGGGCGGTTCAGGAGCTGAGCAGCGCGGTCAGCGGAGACGGCCATCTTCATGGAAAATTTGTATCAGAACCGCACTGCGACAGCGTAGGAGGCTGGTTCTAGCTGGCATAACCTGGCAGTACGACGCGAAGGAGCGACTCGGTGACCACCGATCGGCAGAGGCCCATCGGCTACCGGATCGATTCCAGCCGCACTGGTGCCCAGCTGCGGGTGCCGATCGTCGGTGTGTGATCACGGGCGGTTCGCTCGTGGACGGCACGGTCACGCCTGACGCTCGCGCACATCGCGAGCCGGCGTCGCTGGAAGCCGTCGCGCCCCGACGGGGTGATCGCGCACACGGGCGCCAGGGTCGCATGGTCACGATTTCGCATCTGCGGAAGGGGTGATGTTACTAGATGCTCAGTTGATAGGATATGTTTACAAGCTGTCAGAATTTTGGAACGTTGCAACGCTCGTCGCACCGTGAACTCTTGACAATGACGTGGGAGTAGCTATGTACAGTAATGAAGTCCTCAACAAGGTGTCTCGGCGCGGCCGTGGCGCTGTGGGATTGGCGGTCGCCACCCTCCTCGCTGTCGGCCTCGTCGGCTGTTCGGGCAGCGCGGGCGGCGGCGGAGCCGCCGGCGGTGACGGGGGGGACAACGTCCTCGGCCTCGTTGCCTTCGACATGACGTCGCCGTCTGACGCGGCGTTCGACAACAGCACGAAGGCCGCCTTCACGGATGCCGGCTGGGAGGTCCTCACGCAGGATCCCAAGGGCGACGCGGGTCAGGCCAACACGATCTGCAGTCAGTACGTCACCCGGCAGGTCACCGCGCTGATCATCACGACCTTCGCGCAGGACCAGATGGCGCAGTGCCTCTCCCAGGCGGGGTCGGCCGACATCCCGGTATTCTTCCTGGCCAGCCCCCTGATGGACGGCATGGCGGGCGCGGTCGACCTGGTGGCGCCTGAGCCCATCAACGACGTCTTCCTCAAGTACCTTGAGGACAACAAGGTCACCAACATCCTCACGCTCGACTACACGCCGGGCACCCCGTGCCGCCTGCGTGCCGAGTACCGCGACAAGCTGATCGAAGAGTCCGGTCTCGACATCGAGGTCGACAACCACGAGTTCCCGATCCCCGGCCAGGTCGTGGATTCGCAGAACGCCACCGCCGCGTGGCTCGCGGCCCACCCGGCGGGCTCCGGTTCGTTCGCGATCTGGTCGTGCTTCTCCGACTCGACTGCCGGCGCCCTCGCCGGAATCGAGCAGGCCGGACGCACCGACGAGCTGCCCATCTTCACGTGGGACTACAGCGTGTCCATCCTCGATGGCATCCGCAGCGGTGCCGTCGCCGCCGACCTCTGGATCGATTTCGAAGGCATGGGCGCCCAGGCCCTGGAGCTGGTGGAAGACAACCTGGCCGGCGGTGAACCGACAGGCGTCGTGGCGGCGAACATCGTGCTCACCAGTGAGAACATCGAGCAGTTCCTCACCGACCATCCCGAGGTCGAGCGCAACTGACCGGGATCGATCTCCGAGAGGGACGTTCAACTGTGAATAACAGCGAACCCGCACGCCGCACCGAGGCCAGCGTCAGCGACGCGCCGCTCATTGAAGCCCGTGACGTCACCAGGTCCTTCGGGGCGGTCGCGGCCCTCTCGGGGGTCAGCCTCGAGTTTCGCAGGGGTGAGATCCATGGACTTGTCGGCGCCAACGGCGCCGGCAAGTCCACTCTCCTCAATGTCATCGGCGGGGTGATCACCCCGAGCAGCGGCAGCATCCTTGTTCAGGGCAAGGAGCACGCCATCGATCGGCCTCGCGACGCGGATGAGCTCGGATTCGCATTCATCCATCAGGAACTGGCGCTGATTCCCGACTTCTCGGCAATCGACAACATGACGCTAGGGCTGCGCGACGCGGGGCGCTTCGGCTTCCTGGACCGCCGCGCCGCATCCAGGCGGGCCCGCGAGGTAGCCGAGCTGCTCGGCATGAACTTCTCGCTGCGCAAGCCGGCGCGTCTGCTCAGCCCGGCCGAGCGCGGGCTCGTTGCCATCGGGCGTGCACTCGTCCGCGACGCCCGGTTTATCGCGATGGATGAGCCTACGGCCGTGCTCTCAGACGTCGAGTGCCAGCGACTGTTCCGCATCATCCGCGACCTCGCAGCGTCCGGCGTAACGGTGGCGTACGTAAGCCACAGGCTCGGCGAGATCGAGGATCTCAGCGACCGAATCACGGTCTTCAAGGACGGAAGGGTCACCGGGCGCTTCGAACGGGGCGGGTACACCCGCGACGATCTCGTCCGCGGGATCACCGGGACGGCCGAGGGGCTCGGCCCGCGCGCCGAGGTCGCCAAGGTCGCGCTGAATGCGTCCGTCGTGTTCGAGGCGAAGCACCTGTCTGATGGGGGGCGCGTCCGGGACGTGAGCTTCGACGTGCGTGCCGGCGAGATCGTCGGAATCGCTGGTGTCGTCGGCGCCGGGCGCACCGAAACCCTCGGCCTCGTATTCGGCGAGCGTCGACCGGTCAGCGGCGAGATGACCCTGGACGGCAAGCCGTACCGGGCCGGCAGCGTCGCCGAGGCCATCCGTCATGGCGTCGCTCTCGTGCCGGAGGAGCGTCGATCGCAGGCACTGATCATGACGGACTCGGTACGCGCCAACATCCAAATGGGGTCGTGGGGGGCGACGGCGATCAGCCGGCTGCTGCCGTTCGTCAGTGACCGCAAGGCCCAGCGAACCGCCGAGCGCATGATGAGTGAGCTGCGTATCAAAGCCCGCGACCCGCACGTAGAGGTCGGGACGCTCTCCGGCGGCAATCAGCAGAAGGTCGTTTTCGGCCGCTGGCTTGCCCGCGATGCCCGCGTCATGTTGCTCGACGAGCCGACCCGGGGCGTAGACATCGGCGCCCGCCAGCAGATCTGGCAGACCATAGAGAACTTCGCGGCCGCAGGGAACGCGGTCGTCGTCGTCAGCTCGGAGCTCGAGGAGCTATCCATCTGCCATCGCGTCGTGGTGATGGCAGAGGGCCGCACGATCGGTGAACTGCAAGGACCCGGCGTCACCGATGAGCAGATGCTCTCAGAGATTTACAACCACCACCCGAAAGAAGAAGCCGCATGACCGACATCGCTCCTGCGCCGACCATCGACCCCCGACGGGGTCGATCGGCGGGCCAGTCCGTCACCCTTTTCATGGGCAAGTACGGAGCCCTCATCGTGCTCGCCCTCCTCGTCATCGTGTTCGGGGTGTTGGAGTCGGCGTACTTCCTCACTTGGGGCAACATCGTCCAGATTCTCAACCAGTCGGCACTCGCGGCGATCATCGCCTGCGGTCTGACGCTGGTCCTGGCGTCCAACCAGTTCGACCTCAGCATCGGCAACACGGCAAGTCTCTCGGGAATCGCCGTGGCCGCTATGCTCATCGGCGGCGTCCCGATCCCGGTCGCGATCGTGGTCGCACTCGCGATCGGTCTCTGCGTGGGACTGCTCAACTCGTTCTTGGTCACACGCCTCGGCGTCAACGCACTGGTCGCGACCTTGGGTGTGGGCAGCGTCGCCATCGGCGTCAATTACTTGATCTCCGGTGGGGCGGCCCAGCCATACGGCGCATTCGTCCCGGAATTCACCGAGCTCGCCGTCGGGACCTGGTTCGGCATTCCCAAGAACGTGTACTACATGGTGATCATCGTCGCGATCCTCTGGGTCGTGCTGAACCGCACCGTCCTCGGGCGCAACATTCAGGCCGTCGGCGGCAACGCCGAAGCGTCGCGTCTGGTGGGGGTGCCCGTGCGCGCCGTCACGACCGCCGCGTTCGTGATCTGCTCGCTCTGCGCTTCCGTCACGGGCATCCTGCTCGCGTCAGTCGTCGGCAGCGGGCAGGCAACGGGCGGTGACGGCTACACCCTGCAGGCCTTCGCCGCAGCCTTCCTGGGTACCGCGGTCATGCGGGAAGGCCAGTTCCACATCCTCGGAACCGTGGTCGGCGTCCTCACCGTCGCCACGGGCTTCAACGGCCTCGCGATCATCGGCGTGCCGGCGTTCGCGCAGTTCCTTTTCCAGGGCCTGGTGCTCATCGCGGCCGTGTCGTTCAGCACCGTCGCCCGTAAGCTCACCCGCGCCGGCTGACGCGTCTGCAGACGAAGGAGACACGATGTCCAGTGAGACGCCGAATACCATCGCGGAACTGCTCGGCGATGACGCCCCGAAGAACTGGGGCAAGTGGGGCCCCGACGATGAGGTGGGGAGCCTGAACTACTTGACCCCGCAGGAAGCCCTCCGCGGTGTGGCGGCCATCCGCTCCGGCGAGTCGTTCACCCTTCAGGTTCCGATCGGGATGCCGGGGTTCGAAGATCCCGTGCACCCGAGCCGCGCGGGCGCGGTACGCACCTCGGTCTCGGACGAGGGGTTCTTCCAGCGCGGCGCGGAAGAGCCCGCCAGTGGGCACCACTGGGCCGATGACAAGATCGAAATGTTCCTGCAGGGCTCTACGCAGTACGACGCCCTGGGCCACCTTTGGTACGACGGTCAGCTGTGGAACGGGTACGACGCCTCGACCACCAACGGCGAGTTGCGCAAGGCCTCCATACTGCCCATCGCCCAGCGAGGCGTCGTCGGTCACGGCGTGCTCATCGACATGGCACGCTATTACGGCAAGGACTCGCTCGAGCGGGGCGAGAGCTTTTCGCACATCGACCTCCAGGACGCCGCCGCCAAGCAAGGCATCGAGATCAAGCCGCGGGACATCATCGTCATCCGCACCGGGTGGCTGGGGCACTACTACCGGACCACGCCTGAGGAGTTCTACGCGGATTGGCATGAGCCGGGCCTGACCTGGTCGCCCGAGCTCGTGGAGTGGTTCCAGCGCATGGAGATCCCCAATCTGGTGACCGACCTCATCGCGAACGAGACGACCTGGCACGAGTCGGGTGTCGAGCTTCCCCTGCACAACGCCCTCATGCGCAACCTCGGGGTCGTCTTCACGGAGATCGTCTGGCTGGACGAACTCGCTGCCGCCTGCGCGGCAGACGACCGGTGGGACTTCCTCTATACCGCGGCGCCCCTGAAGGTACACGGCGCCAGCGGTGCTCCGGTCAACCCGGTCGCCATCCGATGACTGGGGTCGGGCTCTCGCAGGCGTCGCTGGCCGAACTGGACCCGCGGGTCGCGGTGCCGAGGTACGACCGGTCCCGGCTCTCGGTGGGCATCATGCACTTCGGCGTGGGAGGGTTCCACCGCGCCCATCAAGCGGTCTATCTGGACGATTTGATGTCGCTGGGGCTGGCAAGCGACTGGGCGCTGTGCGGCGTCGGCGTTCTCCCCCACGACAAGCGGATGGCCGAGGCGCTGGCAGCGCAGGATTACCTTTACACGGTCATGGTCAAGCACGCGGACGGCAGTCGCGAGGCCCGGGTGATCGGGTCGATCATCGACTACATGTTCGCGCCGGATGACCCGGAGGCGGTCATCGCACGCATGTCGCACCCCTCCGTGCGCATCGTGTCGCTCACTATCACCGAGGGTGGTTACAGCGTCGATCCCTCCACCGGCGCGTTCGACCCCGTGAGCCCGGACATCGCTGCCGACCTCGAAGGTGACAGTGCTCCGCGGAGTGCATTCGGTTTGATCGTGGCCGCGCTGCGCCGTCGCCGGGAGGCAGGCGTCCCGCCGTTCACGGTGCAGTCCTGCGACAACATCCAATCGAACGGCGACGTGGCGAGGCAGGCGATCTCGGGGTTCGCCCGGCTGCTCGACCCGGTCCTGGCCGATTGGATCGAGACGGAGGTGGCATTTCCGAACGCGATGGTTGACCGCATCACACCGGTGACAGCCGACGAGGACCGTGCGGAACTCGAGCAGCGGTTCGGCACGATCGACCGGTGGCCGGTGGTGTGCGAGCCCTTCACGCAGTGGGTCGTCGAGGACCACTTCCCGGCTGGGCGGCCCGAATGGGAGCTCGTCGGGGCGCAGTTGGTGGGGGACGTGCTGCCCTACGAACTGATGAAGCTGCGGCTGCTCAACGCCAGTCACCAGGCCCTCTGCTACTTCGGCTACCTGGCCGGCTATCGGTACGCGCACGAGGCGCTGGCGGATCAGCGGATCGAGACGCTCCTGCGTCGCTACATGGATCGCGAGGGAACGCCCTCCCTCGCCCCGGTGCCCGGCATCGATCTCAGCGCGTACAAGGCTCAGCTGATCGAGCGCTTCTCCAACCCGGAGATCCGCGACACCTTGGCACGCCTGTGTGCCGAGTCCAGCGACCGCATCCCGAAGTGGCTCCTCCCCGTGGTGCGGCACGACCTCGATGCCGGCATCCCGGTGCCTTACGCGGCCGCCGTGGTGGCCAGTTGGGCCCGGTACGCGGAGGCAGTCGATGAATCCGGGGAGCCCATCGTGATCGTCGATCGGCTGTCAGAATCGTTGCAGGCGATCGCGCGCACGCAGCGCGAACGTCCCACGGCGTTCATCGAGAACCGCGCCCTGTTCGGCGACCTCGTCGAGCAGCCGGCCTTCCGCGAGCCGTACCTCGAGACGCTCGCGGTGCTTCACGAGGCGGGGGCGCTCACCGCGCTGGAGAGACTGCTCGCGGAGGGGTGACCGGCCTCAGACGGCGGTGTAGCCGCCGTCGATGGAGAGGTCGGCACCGGTGATGAACGACGCGGCGTCGGACGCCAGGAACAGTACCGCCCCGGCGATCTCTTCCGGCCGTCCGAGCCTGCCCATCGGAGTGCCCTGCAGCCAGACGTCGAGGCGCTCGGGCATGGCCCTGCTGCGAGCGGTGAGCGCGGTCTCGACGTAGCCGGGCGAGATGCTGTTGACCCGAACACCGCGTGCGGCCCACTCGACGGCGAGCGATTTGGTCAGCATGATCACCGCCGACTTCGACGTGTTGTAGCTGGCCTGAGGCTGGGGTCGGTTGACGATGTGCCCCGACATCGAGGCGATGTTGACGATCGTGCCGGAGCCCGCCCCGAGCATGGCTCGTCCCTCTGCGCGGCACGAGCGGAACACCCCCGTGGCGTTGATGTCCATGACGGTCGCCCACTCCTCGTCGGTGAGGTCTTCGGCGTGGGACCCGAGATGGCGGATGCCGGCGCAGTTCACTGCCACGTCGAGCCGACCGGCTGACGCCAGCACGGCCTCGACGGCCAGGTCGACCGACTCGCTCGACGACACGTCCATGTGCACGAAGCGGCCGCCGACGGATGCGGCCGCCGACTCTCCGATGTCGGGGTCGAGGTCGCCGACCCACACCTGGGCGCCGGCATCCGCGAGGAGTCGTGCCGACGCGAGCCCAATCCCCCCGGCGCCGCCGGTGACGAGGGCGGTGCGTCCGTCGAGCCGGAACGTCTGCATGTGTTTCAGCCCCTCGCCTGCGGTGTGATGAACACCTTGTCGTACGTGCCCTCACGCTGTGCAGCCAATGCCTCGTCGAAACGTTCGATGGGGAAGTCGCCGACGCGCAACTCGTCGAGCGGCAGCTGGTGGGCGAGATTCGCGGCCCGGCGGTGGGTGAAGGGGTTCAGGGCCGTGCCCAGGATGGTCAACTCCCGGGCGTAGATGTCGTGAGGAGACACGCTAGCGCGGGCGTCGGGGTGCGCGACTCCGAAGAGCAGGAGCTGCCCGCCCCGCGCGAGGGCAGGGATCGCCGCGTCCATGACCGCGACCGAGCCCACCGCGTCGATCGCTGAGGAGAAGCCGATGCCGCCGCTTGCCTCGACCAGGCGCTCGCGCAGTCCGTCCTCGGCGGGGCTGAGCACGGTGTCGGCGCCGACCCGGAGCGCGAGATCGCGCCGCGAAGGCCTGCCTTCCACGGCCACGATCGGGCCAAGGCCGGCGCGACGGGACAGCATGATCAGCAGTGCCCCGACGGGGCCGACGCCGAAGATCACGATCGAGGTACCGGACTTCGCATCGAGCCGGTCGAGACCGTGCACGGCGCAGGCGAGCGGCTCGGTGAGGGCCGCCCGACGCGCGTCGTCGGTCCCGGGAACGGTGTAGGCGAGGCTCTGGTCGACCGCGAGGTATTCGGCCATGCCACCGTCGAGGTGCACGCCGGGAGCGCGGCGGTCGGGGCACATGTTCGGTCGACCGGTCTGGCACGGCACGCAGACGCCGCAGTAGTAGTGCGGCTCGACACTCACCAGATCGCCGACGTTGAGGTGACGGACGCCGGAGCCGACCTCGACGATCCGTCCGCCGATCTCGTGTCCGAGCGTGACGGGGGGCACGCTGTGATACTCCCCGTCTACGATGTGCGCGTCAGTGCCGCACAGACCGACGAACTCGGGAGCGACGAGGACGTCGGTCGGGCCGACGTTGGGGATGGGAATGTCGTCGACGATGACGCGGTGTTCCCCCTGGTAACGGATTGCACGCATAAATCGCCACGTTACCAGATGCTCACTTGATAGGATACGTTGACAAGTTGTAAGCCCAACCGTGGGTGCTCAGGATGAATCGAAGGCCAAATGACCCGCTCCCTCCCGCTGGATCAGCTTCGCGACGGCCGCGGCCGCTTCTCCATGCTGGCTATCGACCAGCGCGAATCGCTGCGGCAGATGTTGTCCGCCGACGCTCCGACACCGGTCGGGGATGACGAACTCGTGTCGTTCAAGGTTCTCGTCGCGCGTACGCTCGTGCCGCACGCCAGTGCTGTGCTCGTCGATCGGCAGTATGGGGGCCCCGCCGCCGCCTTGTCAGCGCGCCCCGTCATCCTGGCCGCCGATCTCCTGTCCCAATCCGTGCCCGGCGGGCCGGTCAACGTAGCGATGCTCGACGAAGACGTGACACCCGAGGTCGTGGCGGAGTTCGGCGCTGCAGCGCTGAAGATGCTCGTCCCCTGGCTTCCCGACCGTCGAGATGAGGCCGTAGACCTATCCGCCCGGTTCATGGACCTCTGTCGACGGCTCGGAGTGCCGGGCATCGTCGAGGGGGTCGTGCGACCTGAGGACATCGCCTTCTGGGATGCTCCTGCCCTCAACGAGGCGCTGGTCCTTGCCGCCCGCGACCTGGCTGGGACCGCGCCCGACCTCTACAAGGCGGAAGTGCCGTCGTACGGTGCCGGCGATCCGGAGGTCATCACCGCAACAGCACGCGCCATCACCGAGAGCCTCGAGTGTCCGTGGGTAGTGCTGTCGTCCGGTGTTCCCGCGGCGCGCTTCCCCGATGCCGTCCGCGCCTGCACCGCGGGGGGAGCCCAGGGCTTCCTCGCAGGACGCGCGATCTGGGCTGATGCCACGACATCGCCCGATCCGGCCGCCTTTCTCCGCACCGAGTCGGTGCGCCGGCTGCAGGAGCTGTCCGCGGCGGAGGTCGCGTGACCTCTGCTCCGACCGATGTCGTCGTCGTCGGCCGGGTCTGCATCGATCTTTATCCCACGCAATCGGGCGTGCGGCTGGAGGATGTGCGCACCTTCACCAAGTCGATCGGGGGCAGCGCGGCCAACGTCGCGGTCGCGGCTGCGCGCCAGGGTCTGGGTGTCACGATGCTCTCCCGCTCCGGGGACGACCCCTTCGGGCGCTACGTCGTCGAGGAGTTCACGCGCTTCGGCGTTGACGCCCGGCACATCCGTCCTATGCCAGGTATCCCGTCGGTGCTGACGTTCTGCGAGATGTATCCGCCGGAGGATCCGCCGCTGTACATCTGGCGAAACCCGACCGCACCCGACATGTTCCTCGACGTCGAAGACCTGCCGCTGGACGAGATCGCGTCGGCCCGCGTCTACTGGTCGACCGCGACGGGGCTCTCTCGCGAACCCAGCCGTGCCGCGCACCTCGCGGCGTGGGTGGCGCGTGGCCGGGCGCGTCACACGGTGCTCGATCTGGACTATCGGCCGATGTTCTGGGACGGCCAGGCCCATGCCTCCGCGGCCGTCGGCCGCGCACTCGAACACGTGACGATTGCGATCGGCAACGCCGACGAGTGCGAGATGGCGGTCGGGGAGCGCGACCCAGAGCGGGCGGCGGACGCGCTGCTCGAGCGTGGCGTCGAGCTGGCTATCGTGAAACGCGGCTCGAAGGGCGTGCTCGCGAAGACCGCCGACGAGCGCGTCGAGGTCGCCCCGATTCCCGTCGACGTGGTGAACGGCTTGGGTGCGGGAGACGCCTTCGGCGGTGCACTCTGCCGCGGCCTCGTGGAGGGTTGGTCCCTTGAGCGCACGCTGCGGTTCGCCAACGCCGCCGGCGCCATCGTCGCCACCCGGTATGAATGCTCGACAGCGATGCCGACCGGCGCCGAGGTCGACGCGTTCCTGGCAGAAGGCGTCATGAGCGGAGGCGACTTGTGAGCGAGCGGCTGCGTGTGCTCGTCCTCGGCGCGAGCGGCACGGTCGGCAGTGCTGCCGCCCGCCGTTTCCTCCAGGATGAGCGGTTCGAGGTGGTGGCGGTCTCGCGCCGCACACCTGGATACGCACCGCACGACCGGCTCCGCCATATGGCGGTCGACCTGACCGACGCCGGCGCGGTCGCCGACGCCCTCGGCGCGGCCGGGCCCATCACGCACGTCACGTACGCCGCCCTCTACGAGAAGCCTTCGCTCATCAGCGGCTGGACCGACCCCGAGCAGCGGATCACGAACGGCCGCATGTTCGAGCACGTCATGGGGGCGCTCAGCGACCATCCGGTCGAACACGTCTCGCTGCTTCAGGGCACAAAGGCGTACGGCTACCACGTTGGCCGGATGCGGGTCCCCGGTAAGGAGTCTCAGCCCCGGGTCGAGCATCCCAACTTCTACTGGCTTCAGGAGGATCTGCTCACCGCCGCCGCCGCCGAGCGCGGGTTCGGTTTCACGATCTGGCGCCCGCAGGCCATCTTCGGTGACCAGATCGGGGTCGCAATGAACATGGTGCCCGTCCTCGGTGCGTATGCCGCCATCCGAGCGGAGCTGGGTGAGCCGTTCTCCTTCCCGGGTGGTCACCTGTATCCGGTCGAAGCCGTCGATGCGCGGTTGATCGCGAACGCCATGCACTGGGCGACGGGGGCGCAGAACGCTCACGACGAGACGTTCAACATCACCAACGGCGACGTTTTCGCCTGGCCCGACATCTGGCCCGCCTTCGCAGACATGCTCGGCGTCGAGACGGGCGCTGACGAGCCGATGAGCCTGGCCGCGTGGCTGCCCCGCCACGCGGACGTGTGGGACCGTGTGGTCGCGCGCCACGGACTGCGCCCCAACACCCTCGAGCAGCTCCTCGGCTACTCGCACGCGTTCGCCGACGACATGCTGGCCTACACCCCGGATGGCTCCGTCCACGAGGCGCGGTCGCTCCCGCTGTTCCTGAGCACGATCAAGCTGCGCCAGGCGGGGTTCACCGAGGTCGTCGACTCCGAGTACATGTTCCGCGACCTCTTCGGCGCGCTGCGAGGTAGGCGGGTGCTGCCGTGACCGGAGGCGTGCCCGACCTCGCGGTGAATCCAGGAGTCTGGATGACCGGTTGGCAGGCCGATCGCGCCGAGGACATCGTCGCGCGCATCGCGCGTATCGGCTACCGCCGAATCGTCGTGGTGCTGCGGGACCCACACACCTTCGACCCCGCAGGCGTCCGGCAGCTCGTCGAGTCGCACGGCCTGCAGGTCATGACCAACTCCAACCAGATCGCGACCGAAGACATCGCCAGCGACGATCGCGAGGTGCGGGAGCGTGGCGTGCGCAGGATCCGCCGCGCCATCGAGGTCTCTGCAGAACTGGGGTCCGACAAACTGACCGGGATCCTCTACGGGGTGCTGGGCAAGGCCGCAGCCCCTGTTCCGCGCTCGGTCTTCACTCGCACGGCGCGCATGCTCGGTGACCTCGCCGAAGAGGCCGCGGACTCGGGCGTCGGGCTGCTGTTCGAGGTCGTGAACCGCTACGAGACGGCGCTTGTGAACACCGCGCGTCAGGCGATGGACTTCGTCGCGGCGTCCGGTACGAACCTCCTCGGGATCCATCTCGATATCTTCCACATGAACATCGAAGAAGACGACATGGTCGCCGCGATAGCCGAGGCGCTGCCCCACCTCGGCTATCTCGAGCTCGAGCAGAACCACCGCGGGGAACTCAGTCGCGGCCACATCCCGCTGGCTGAACTCACGGCATCGGCGATCGAGGTCGGCTACGACGGCCGCTACGGGCTCGAGGCGTTCACCGTCTCGGCCCTCGCACCGGACCACGCGACCGGCCTCGCGGTGTGGCGCGACGTGCTCGACCGTGACACCCGGGTAGCCGAGGATGCGTACGCTCTGCTGGCCGGCGCATATGCGGCGGCCGGCAGGCGCTAGGAGACTCACGCCTTCCAGAACGGCTTCAGGTGGGAGAACTCACGGATGCCTGCGGCGGCGACGTGGGACCGAGCAGGTCGCGGATCAATACCGCCGCGTCGCCGGGGGTGCGGGGAAGCTCGCGCATGGTCTCCTCGACTTCGGCCCGGCCCGGGATGCCGGAGCGGCCGTCGATCGCGCGGCACGACAGCGCCGCGGTGACGTTCGCGAAGCGGATGGCATCGGGCAGTTTCTTGCCCAGTACGACCGCGGCGAGCAGCGCTCCGTGGAAGACGTCGCCCGCACCGAGGCTGCTGCGCGGAACGATCGACAGAGCGGGCGCGTACGCAGTGGTCTCGGCGTCGAGCGCGAACGATCCCCGGCTGCCGTCCGTCGCGACGACCGTCTGCGCGCCGTCGGCGCGGGCGCGCTGGGCGGCCTCTCGCGGATCGTCGATCCTGTAGCGCTCGCGCAGCACCTGGGCGGTCGGCACGTAGAGGTCGATGAGGCGCAGATCGAGATCCGGCACCGGATTGCCGTCGTCGAGTGAGACTCGCGCGGTGCCCGCGCCCAGCATCCGCAGCGTTCGGTAGCCGATTTTGTCGACGTGCAGCCAGTCGTAGCCGGCCGGGATGGAGGCAGGCACCTCGGCGGGGCGCGTGATGATCGTGCGAGTTGCTGTCTCGGTGCTTACGACAACAACCGACGAGCTGCTCTCCAGGTCGTCGCGGACCACCACGTGGCGCGTGCCGACACCTTCGGCCTCGAGGCCGTCGATCAGGAGCCTGCCGATATCGTCGGCACCGACGACGCCTGCGAAGTCGACCTCGACGCCGAGCCGGGCCATGGCGACGGCGGCCGTCGAGGCGTTGCCGCCGCCGGCGAGGACGACGTGTTCGGCCTCGACCCGCTCGTCTTCACCGGGAAGCCGCCCGACCACGGCGATGGTGTCGAGCACCAGGCTGCCCAAGCACAGCGTGCGCACGGTCACCGCCGCGACTCCGGGTCGGCGGCGCGCGTGGAGGTGCCGCGCAGGTCGGAGCTGAGCTCGGTGCCCTCGGGATAGATGATATGCACGTACTCGACGCCGTTGCCGCGGCTATCGAACGCCACGCGATGCGCGACCAGCACAGCGGCGTCGGCGGGCAGCTCGAGGGCGGAGGCTTCCTCGGGTGTCGCATGTCTCGCGGTCACGACCTGCGACCCGCCGACCAGCTCGATCGATGCGACACGGTGCAGCAGGTTGTAGAGCCCATCGGACTCGAGCTGCTCACGGGTCAGGGTCACGCCCTCCGGCAGCGCCAGGAAGGTCTTGGTGAGCACGACCGGCACGCCGTCGGCGAAACGCACGCGCTCGACGTGCAACAGTGGTGCGCCCGGCGGCACATGCAGTTCGGCCGCGACATCCGCCCGTGCCTTCACCTCTTCGAGGAGGAGCACCTTGGTCGAGGGCGTCTGCCCCGAAGCGACGAGGTCGCGGTACAGGCTGCTGAGGCCGACCGGGCGCACCAGGCCGGTGCGGAGCGCAAACGCGCCGACGCCGCGCTGAGAGTGGATGATGCCGTCCGAGGCGAGACGAGCCATTGCCTGCCGAAGGGTGGGGCGGCTGACACCGAGCGCCCGAGCCAGGTCGTTCTCCGCAGGGAGCGGCACCGCCGCCGGATAATGGGTCTCTTCGACCAGTCGCTTCAGCAGTTCGGCGCACTGCCAGTACAGCGCGATGCCGGGCGTGCGGGGGAGCGGGTTGGCTGCAAGCCTGTCGAGCAGCAGTGCCTGCGGACCTGCCTGATTCATCGGGACTCCCAGCGTCGCGCATGTCGCGTCATCGGTGTTACTTTACAACTTGTAAAGCCTGCGGTCGATCAGCGACCCGCTCGGTGACCCGGAGGTATGTATGAGCATCGCAGTCATCGCCGGTGATGGCATCGGCAAAGAGGTCGTGCCTGCAGCGATCGCGTGCGTGGATGCCGCGCTCGCCCGCCACGACGCGTCGGTCGAGTGGGTCGACTATGACTGGGGTTCGGATCTCTACATGCAGACGGGCCGAATGATGCCGGTCGACGGGATCGAGAAGTTGTCGGGTCACGACGCGATCTTCCTGGGCGCGGTCGGTCTGCCCGCGATACCGGACACCGAGACCCTCTGGGGTCTGCTCATACCCATCCGCCGAGAATTTCGCCAGTACGTCAACCTGCGCCCGATCAGGGCGCTGGAGGGCGTGCCGAGCCCCGTCCTCGGCGGCGACGACATCGACGTACTCATCGTCCGCGAGAACAACGAGGGTGAGTACTCCGAGGTCGGCGGGCGTTCGTATCGCGGCCGGCCGGAGGAGGAGGCGATCCAGGTCAACGTTTTCACGCGGCATGGCATCGAGCGGGTCGCGCGCTACGCGACCGGGCAGGCCGCGGCCCGTCGGGGCGGGCTCACGTCTGCCACCAAGTCGAACGGAATCACCCACTCGATGCCGTTCTGGGACGAGGTCGTGGCTGAGGTCGCCGCGGAGACACCCGACGTCAGGCTCGAGAGCATGCTCATCGACGCGCTTGCGGCCCGCCTCGTACTCGACCCCGGTCGGTTCGACGTCATCGTGGCCTCGAACCTGTTCGGCGACATACTTTCTGATCTCGCCGGCGCGATCGCGGGCTCCATCGGCGTCGCGCCGAGCGCGAACCTGAACCCGGAGCGCCGGTTCCCGTCGCTGTTCGAGCCGGTGCACGGCTCGGCTCCCGACATTGCGGGGCGCGGTATCGCGAACCCGATCGGCGCCATCTGGACGGGGGCGATGATGCTCGAGCACCTGGGTCACGCGGATGCCGCCGCCGACCTCACTGCGGCCTTCCGGTCGGTCACCGCGGCGGGAGTGCGCACGGCCGATCTCGGCGGCCACGCGAGCACCGCGGAGGTCTCGCAGGCGATCGTCGACGCGCTCGCGTTGTGACGTGCGGCCAACCGGGCCGCGGACCGCGAGACCATCGGCAGTTCGCGGGCGCGCGCGAGTCGGACCCGAGGCCGTGACTCATCTGCGCGCCAGGAGCCGGCCTTCTGGTGTGCCCACCCTTGTCGCGTGGCAGGAACGGTCCTAACTGCGGGCGACCGTGAACCGCACGGTTCGTGGCGGGGAGGCGTTCCCCGCAACATCGGTGGCGGTGACGGTCATCGTGTGCCGCCCCGGGCTGAGTGCGCCCGGCGGTGTGCACGACCAGCCGCCGAGCGGCCCGGCGGTGGCGGTGCAGACCGTCTGGTCCGCCTCCGTCACGGTGATGGTGGCTCCCGGTTCGGTCGACCCCTTGATCGCGGGACGGTTGGTGTGCACGGTGCCGGTGGGCGTTTTCACCGTCGGGACCTGTGGCGCGACGGTGTCGCGCCACAGCACGCGTCGCACGGTTGGGGAGGAGTTCCCCACCGCGTCCGTGGCGGTGACCTTCACCTGGTGCACGCCGTCGCGGACCGGCACGTCGCACGTCCACGCGCCGTCGGCACCGGCGGTCGCCTCGCACGTGCTGCGTCCCGCCGTCACCGACACGACAGCACCGGGTTCGCTGGTACCCGCGACAGTGCTCGACCGGGTCGGCTGGGGGATGCCCCCGGCCGGGGTGGTCACGGTGATCGGCGGCGCGACGGTGTCCACCGCATAGGCGTCGATCACCGTCTCCTTGAACGTGGCCCCCGCGTCGTCCCACGCTTCCGAGCGCAGCGAGATCGTGGTGGCGTCCCGCGGAGCGGTCACCTTCGCGGAGTATGCGCCCGCCCCTCGGCCCGGCACCACCCGGACCGGCGTCCACGTGGCGCCCGCGTCCGCGGACGACCACAGCTTGAGGCCTCGGATCTTCCCGCCTTCGGAGCCGTCCTGGTGCGACACGGTCAGATCCAACTCGGTCGTGCGTCCATCCGTGTTGAAGGCATTCAGCCCCTGTACTCCGTAATCCAGCTGCAGCAGCGGGAGAATCGTGGGGCTCTGGGTGTGGGCGGAGGTGAATCCCCACTCGGTGGAGATGTGCGTGGACAACGGCCACCACGCGACATCCCGGCGGGTGTCGAGCGTCATCCGGTAGGTGCTCCTCTCCGCGGGCACGGAAGGGGTTCCGCTGGGGCTCTCTCCCTCGATCAGCAGGGCCTCGCCCTCGCGCAGCTCGAACCTCCCGGTCGACTCCGTATCCGGCCCCCACTGCTGCGGATGACCGTCTCCATCGACCCGGTACGGCAGGTTGACCGACAGCACATCGCCGTCACGGCTCACCGCAGCATCCTGCGGCGTAGCGGGAGACGGTCGCAGTCCACCGTGATGGACCTGGCCCATGAACGTCTCACTCGCCCGCTGCCCCGGCCGGTACGTCACCGGCGCGCTCTCGAACGGCGCGGGATCCGCGTTCCAGTCTTCCCCTGCCCGCACGGAGCGTTGGAATGTCAGGTCATCGTCTGTCGAGTAGTACACCTCACGCCCGAGCAGCGGCCCGGTGAAGCGGAATCCGAATCCGGTGTAGTTGCCCCCACCGATCATGGTGACGTATTCCACCATCGTGGTGCCGGGCACGAAAGCCTTGACGTCGACGTTCACCTTGGCGGTCGTCTTCGCGTTGGCCTCGTAGGTCAGATCCGTGGGGACGCCCTCCTCGATGTAGCCGAGCTGGTACTGGTACGAGGGGTTCGCGATGCCGGTGCCCTGCAGCCGTGCCTTTCCGTGACGGGCGAGCTCGACCAGCTGGAGCCCGAGGTCGCGGGGCAGCGTCAGGGTGGGCAGCGCCTTGCGGGCCATGCCGGGGAATCTCCGCGGGTCGACCGACTCGAAGTACGGACCGGGCGTCGCGCCGTAGACGAGCACGGCCACGGCTCCGGCGTCGAACGCGGCCTGCGCCTGAGCGTTCAGATCCGGATCTCCACGATCCTCCATGAGGACGACGGCCCCGCGAGCACCCGCGGCCGCCAACTCGTCCGGCGTTCCCTTCCCGGCGTTCACGATCGGTGCGTCGAGCCTGCCCAGGTACTGAGGGGACAGCACGCCGTAGTTCAGCTCACGCGAGATGTCGATCTTCTGACGGGCGCCCACCGCCTTCGCGTCGAGCAGCGGCTGGTTCAGCACGTACCGCGAGTGGACGGTCGTGTCGCCGGCCAGCGGCTCCGGGGACGCGAGGACGGAGATGTCGAGATCGAGTCCTCCCGTGGCGCCGCCGATGCCGCCCGACACCCAGGTCGTGACGGGGTAGCCGCGGTTCGGCAGCCATCGGGCGATGGTCTCTTCCAAACCGGTCGTCTTGGCCTTCCTCTCGGTTTTCATCTCGACCGGAATCGCCTTGCTCCCATCGAGGACCAGGGTGGTGTCGCCCTGCAGGTCGATGTCGCGCGCGAAGCCCGTGAAGCCGTCGACGAAGAGCGCATCCGGCGACGCAACGTTCAGAAGCTGGCCCAGCAGCGCGTAGCGGCCCGGCCGCAGCCGAATCTCTGTGACGCCGTCGACGAGGCTGAACGACTGGTTGACCTGCGAGTCATCCAGCCCGTGGATCGAGCCCGCGCTGCCCAGCGGAGCGGGCGTGCCGTTCGCCTGGATGGCCTCGATCCGGAGCGTGTGCAGGTCGGGCTCGGACATGAAGGCGAGCACGGTGCGGACCGGCGGGGCCCCCTCGCCCACCGCGGTGAGCACGCCGGTGTACACGCCCGGGTCATCGGCGCGCGGGTCGACGCTCACGTCCAGGGAGGCGGTGCCGTGAGCCGGCACCGTCACGGTGTCGGTCGAGAGCGTGACCATCCCTTCGGGTGCCGCGCCGCCGTCAGGGTCCGTGACCGTGACGGCGACGTGGGTGACGACGTCGATGTCGGAGGTGTTCGTGTAGGTGACCGTCTGGGACCGCGGGGCCTGGGTGTCGCGGGGCGACGAGAAGACCCCGAACGACAGCGAGGCGGGAGTCGCGTACACCGTCTCCTCGAGGGCGCCGGGGATCCAGGTCCGCCCCGAGCCTTCGGAGTACACCGGGTTGCCGGCCGGCTGCGCCGAACCCATCAGCACGGACTTGACAGCCTGGTCCTCCAGGTCCGGGCGTGCGGCTTTCACGATCGCCGCGGCGCCGGCCACATGGGGTGCCGCCATGGACGTGCCGGACATGGCCTGGTAGAGGTCGCCGACGGGCTCGAGCGGGTTGGTCTCCGCCGCTGCCCGGGCTGCCACGATCCTGTGGCCGGGCGCCGCGATGTCGGGCTTGATCGCCCAGTCGCCGAAGCGGGGTCCGAGGGAGGAGAAGGACGCGAGCGAGTCGTCGTCCGTGACGGCCGCAACGGTCAGTGCGCTGTCTGCCGTGCCCGGGGTGGTCACCGTCGTCGCCCCGAATTCTCCCTCGTTGCCGGCGGCGACCACGACGAGGGTGTCGTACCGCTCGGAGATCGAGTTCACGGCGAGGGCGCCGGGGTCGGTGCCATCCGTGTAATCGCCTTGGATTCCCAGGCTCATGTTGATGACATCCGCACCGTTTGCGGCGGCCCACTCCATCGCGTCGATGACCCACGATGTCTCGCCCTGACCCGCGGCGTTGAGCACCCTTCCGTTGAGGAGACGGGCTCCGGGGGCGACGCCCCGGTAGTCGCCGCCGGATGCCTCGCCACTGCCCGCGATGATCGATGCGACGTGGGTGCCGTGCCCCGCCTGGTCCATCGCCGTCCCGCTGCCGGTGAAGTCGGCCTCCAGGGTGACGATCCCCTCGTCGAGATCCGGATGGTTCGTGTCGATACCCGTATCCAGGACGGCGACGACCGCGCCGGTCCCATCCGCGCCGCCCGCCCACGCCTGCGGAGCGCCGATCTGCGGCAGTGAGTCGGTGTCGAGCAGCTCGACGGGGGAGTCGAGCCAGACCTTCTCGACCGTGTCGGCGCTTCCCACAGCCTCGACGAGTTCCGGAGCGCCCTCGGGTGCGATCTCGCCGGCGACCGAGGAGATGGACTCCAGCGTGTGCTCCGGCTCGACGCCGAGCGCATCCCAGCTCGGCTCGGCAGCGCGGGCACCGGGCTCCGTGGTCGTCTGAACGATGACCGGCATGCCGTTCTCCGGCTGGTTCGCTGTCAGCTCTTGGAGAGCGAGGACATCGAACAGGTTGCGGTCCAGGTGCTCGGGCACGAGGTGGGCGACGTCCGAGGGGATCACGAACAGGTGGCCGTCTTCTCCGAAGCTGTTGTAGCTCACGGGCCGTCCGTCGTCCCGCGGAGCGGGCGCGAGTGAGATGACCGGATCGCCGTCCGGTCCATCCATCACCGTCACTCGGTCGCCCGTGATCAAGGTCACGACATCACCCGACTGCTCCTCGGACGACGTCGGGAGTGCGGCGGCGTCCTCGCTGGCGGCCGCCACAGGGGGGATTCCGCCGACGAGGACGGCCAGGCATACTCCGCCGACGACGGCACCGACGACTGCTCTTCTGACTCTCACGCTGTCTCCCTGATCGGGAAGCGGCATGCCGGTCCCCCCGGCCCGGCCCGCTCCGCGCGGGCGCTCACGGCACGAGAGCAGCAGAGGATGCTCGTCGTCCCAGCTCCCTGCTGATTGACTCCATTGATGGCGGCCGAATGGTCGGCCCGCGACGAAAGTAGCAATTGTTGTTGCGGCCTACAATTCCCCACGCCCGGAGATCACCCCGCGTCGCCGGACATTAACAACCGCGCAACGTCACCGTCACACAGTGCCGATTCCAGCGGCCGGCGCAGACCGCGGTCATCCGCTCTCGCGGCTCTGACGTGGGCGAGCAGGGAACCGGGCGTCACTCTCGCCAGCGGCCGGCCATTGATCGGATTCATCGATGCAGCCGATCGGAACAATGCGTTGGACGCGCTGAGCACCCCGGCCCAGAGTGGTGGCACCACCACCCGAAGGAGACCGCAAATGTTGAAACACGTCGAGCTGGATCCCACGTTCCCGCTCACTTCGCAGTACTCGGACACGTCGAACGAGCCGACCATCCTCGTGAACATCTTCGATGTCGACCCGGCCGTACAGTCGGAATTCACAGACGCCTGGCTGATCGACGCCGACTTCTTCAAGAAGCAGCCCGGCTATATCTCCGCGCAGCTCCACCAGGGCATCGGGGGGAGTCGCATCTTCGTGAACTACGCGGTCTTCGAGAACACCGCGGCGTTCGCCGCCACGAACCGGCAGCCCGAATTCGGTCCGCTGCGAGGCGTCTACCCCGACGGCGCGACGGCCCACCCTCATCTGTTCCGCCGGGTGGCCGTGGCCGGCATCTGCGTCGGCGAGTTCGACGGACGCAGTGCTGGTCCCGCAACGCCGCAGCAACACGGGCTGAAGCACGTCGAACTCGACCCGACGTTCAGTCTTGCCGAGCAGTACGCGGATACCTCGGGCCAGACGACGGTGCTGCTCAACCTGTTCGACGTCGACCCACGCGACCACGAGTACTTCATCTCCGCCTGGAAGGCCGACGCGGAGTTCTTCAAGGCCCAGCCCGGATACATCTCGGCGCAGCTGCACAAGGGCATTGGAGGCAGCCGGCTGTTCTTGAACTACGCGGTGTTCGAGAACACCGCGGCGTTCGCGGCGACGAACCGGCAGCCACAGTTCGGTCCGCTGCGTGCCGTCTACCCCGACAGCGCCACGGCGAGCCCGCATCTGCTGCGGCGTCTGTCGATCCCCGGAGTGTGCATCGGAGAGGGCAACCGCCCCGTGGCAGCGGAGTGATGTATCGAAATCGCCGAGCGTCGCGCCGTCATCGCGCGGCTCAGCCGGGCCGAACTGGACGGTAGGGCGACCCGGCCGCCGCTCATCGGCGCCCCCGGGCTCAGCCCTTGCAGAGCATGGGCGTGTCGCTGCGTCCGAAGCGGTAGTCGTAGGTCGTGCCGTCGACCTCGACGACGATCCGCATACCCTCCACGATCGCCTGCGCGTAGGACCGCCCCGGCGCCGGGCAGCCGAGGGCGCTGCTCGGCCACGTCACGGCCTCGACGGAGACCAGCGCCGGCTCTCCCGAGACGCCACGAGCCGAGAGGTCATCGACGATCGCGTCCCAGCGCGCCGGGGGGCATCGACCTTGCAGCGAGTTCATTCCAGAGCCGAGTCTAGATCCGGGGGAATCGGGCGGCACACGATAACGCTGCCGGTACCGGATCACTCCGCGGTGCCGCGCGCCCCGTGGAGGCGTGCCAGGGCGGCGACGACGTCCCGGTGCCAGCGGCGCGCCGCCGGGAGGACCCCCGTGAAGATGGCGACGTCATGCGTCACCCCGAGGTACTGCACCGCGCTCGCCTCGACACCGTCCGCGCGCAGACGCTCCGCGTACGCCGCTCCATCGCCGCGGAGCGGGTCGTACTCGGCGGTGAGGATCACCGCCTCGGGAAGGCCGGCATGCGAGGCGGCGAGCAGCGGCGAGGCGAGGGGGTCGCGGGCATCGGACGGCTGTGCCAGATAGGTGCGGGCCACCGAACGGAGTTCGCGTAGCGCGAGGAGAGAAGGGATGCCGAGCGCCCGCGTCGCGCGCAAGTCGATGTGTCGGCCGGTGAGGTCGGTGACCGGCACCTCCAGCAGCTGCAGACGGATGGGAGGTCCCGAACGGTCTCGATTGGCGAGCGTCAACGCTGCGGCGATCGAGGCACCCGCCGACGTCCCGGCGACCCCGATCCGGTCGGGGTCGATCCCGAGCTCGTCGGCGTTGCGGTGCAGCCACACGAGCGCAGCGTGTGCCTGCTCGATCTGAGTCGGGAACCGGTGCTCGGGAGCCAGGGCGTAGTCCACGGCGACCATCGCGACGGATGCGTCTGCCGCCCGGCGGCGGTTCGCGGCATCCGTCGTCGGATAGTCGATGCCCCCGATGCGGAATGCCCCGCCGAAGAAAACGAGCCACGCGGGGATGCGCTCGGCGCCGGCCGAGTTCGGGGGGCCCTGTGCCGGCTGGGGGTAGTAGATGCGCACACGGACGGCCGGCAGACCGGGAACGGGGACGAGGTGCTCAACGGTGCGCAACTCCGGGCCCGGCGTCCCGACCGTTTCGAGCTCCTTGCGATCCCATGCCAGCGCAGCACGGCGATGCCGCGCCCTTGCCGTATGGGCCCCGGCGCCGGACGTCGGCGTTCGAGCCGGGCCCGACCCAGCCGCCTTGGTCGGCGCTTCGGGCTCGTCTCGTCGCCCGAGGAGCCGGCGCCAACCGGCCACCCGGAGGCGGAGCGCGTCGATGCGCTGCCGGAACAGATACCGGCGGTGCACCCGCAATCGCTCGGAGAAGAACGGATCCAAGCCCATCGAACACGCTCCTCCCCAGGGGTTCACAGTCTAGGACCGGAGAACGTCGCATGTTTCGGCCCCGCACCCGCCGCCGCGGGGTGACGATAGACGCGGGGAGAGCGAAGGAGTTGTTGTGACGTCGCCGATACCCATGCCCGTTCGTGTGAGCGTGGTCGTCCCCGTGTTCAATCCGGGACCGGCCTTCGACGAACTCATCGGATCTCTTGACCGCCAAACCCTGCGGCACACGGAATTCGAAGTCCTCCTGTGCGATGACGGATCGGGCGAGGAGACCCGCGCGCGTCTCGCCCGTGTCGCCCGAGATCGACCGAACACGCGGGTGCTGACCCTCGCGCACACGGGCTGGCCGGGTACGCCCCGCAATCACGGCATCGCTGCGGCGCAGGGCGACTACGTGTACTTCGTCGATCAAGACGACTACCTCTTCGACGCGGCGCTGGAGAAGCTCTGCGACTACGCCGACCTGCACGCATCCGACGTGGTCATCGGCAAGGAAGTGGGAATCGGACGCCGCCTGCCGCGCCAGATCTTCCGCCGTGACATCCCTCGCGCCACGCTCGGCAAAGATCCCCTCCTGGAACTCCTCACCCCGCACAAGCTTTTCCGCACCTCGTTTCTCCGAGCGAACGACATCCGCTTCCCCGACGGACGAGTGCGCCTCGAGGATCACCTCTTCGTCATGCGCGCCTACTTCGAGGCCGAAACGATCTCCGTCCTCGCCAGCGAGCCCTGTTACGCCTGGGTGAAGCACCCCGGCAGCGCCAGCTCCTCGCGGATCGATCCCGGCACGTACTACCCCCATCTGGAGGCCGTCCTCGACCTCGTCGATGCCCACACGGAACCGGGACCGCTTCGCGACACGCTCCTGCGGCATTGGTACCGCGGGAAGATCCTGAAGCGACTGGCGGGGCGACAGATGCTCGGATATCCCGACGACTACCGCGCGCAGCTCCTCGACGTGGTCATCCCCATCGCGCGGAGAAGGTTCGGTCCCGGCGTCGACGACGGCCTCGCGCTGCCGCACCGGATCCGTTCGGCATTGCTCCGCGGCGACCGGCGCGCCGATCTCCTGTGCCTGGCGGCGTTCGAGGCCGGTCTGGAATGCCGCGCCGTGGCGACCTCCGCCACGTGGTCACGCGGGGGAGGGCTCCGGCTCACGATCCGCGTGACGATCACCCAGGACGGCGAGGATGCGCTCGTCTTCGAGTCGCCCGGCTCGGACCCCGGGCGCCTCGTGCTGTCATCCTCGTTCTCCCTCGAGGACCTTCCTCCGGCCGTCCTCAAGGCCGGCCGCGACCTTCGTCGCGACCGTGTCGAGGTTCTCCTCCACGACGACACCGACGGCACCGAGCGCCGCCTCGCGGACCGCCGACGAGACAGCCGGGCATCCTTCGGCCTCTCGGTCGACCCGCTGAAGGTCTTCAGCCGGAAGGATCGCTCCCACGGCGGGCGCATCGTCGTGAAGATTCGTCGAGCACGCTGGTCCTTCGACGTGCCCCTGACAGCGGATCCGGCGATCCTCGCCAGGGCGGGGCGCTCGCCGCTCCTGGCCGGCCGCACGTGCGTCCTCGTGGCAGCCGGCAATGGGGCGGTCGAGCTCCGTCGCGAGTGGCCGGGCGGACGTGTGAAGGACTTCGCCGGCCGCGTCGTCCGCCGAGTCCGCAGGCTCGGGCGACACGCCTGAGGGGGTCGTCGGTGGCAGGCTCGCGCGGCGCGGCCGTAAGCTGCATGCGTCGCACCGTGCGAGTGGCCGGTCGCCTCCCCGCCCCGCAGTGTGACCTGCTCACCGACGAAGGAGGCGCCCGATGAGCGCTGTGAGAGACGGACGACTCAGCCGCGGCCTCGTCACAGCCGCGGGTGCGAGCTATACCGTCAACGTCGCCTTCGGTGCGGCCGTGGCATCCGGTGCCGTCGACAACAGTCGCATCCGCTGGGTCCACCACGCCCTGTTCCTCGCCACGGCGTCGCTGACCGCGCTCGCGCTCGCTTCCCATGCCGTCCAGCGTCGGCCTGAGGCCCTCGTTCTCCTGCCGGGGGCGCTGACGCTCGCCGTGCTGCCCTACGCGGGCGGACAGCGGAGCCGGCACATCGCGGTCGCGGGGTCGGCCGCGCCGTCGTTTGCGACCGCTGTCATTCTGGCCTGGAGGAGGCGCTGATGGAGTTCCTTGACGTGGTGCGTCGTCGGAAGACGACGAATGGGGCGTTCCTCCCCGATCCGGTCTCGGAGGAGCATCAGCGGCTGCTGATGGAGGTCGCCGGGCGCGCCCCGTCGCAGCTGAACAGCCAGCCGTGGCGTTTCGTGATCGTCGAGGATCGCTCCACGATCGAGAAGATCGGCCGGATCAGCGGCGAGAGCATGACCGAGGCGATGTCCAACGGCACCTTCTTCGAGCGGTACAAGCCCTACTTCCGCTTCAGCGCCGCGGAGATGGAGCGGCGTCGAGATGGGATGCTGTTCGACCGGCTCCCGGCACCGCTCCGCCCGTTCACCAGCCAGGTGTTCACCTCGCGGGGGCAGAAGCTGATGAACGGGTTGCGCGTGCCTCAGAGCCTGGGCGAGGAGAACCGCAAGCTGGTCTCCGGCTCGCCGCTGCTGCTCGGGGTGATGCTGGACCGGTCGGAGTACCGGCCCGGTCAGCTGTCATCGTTCTACTCCGTGTTCAGCATGGGCGCGGCGATGGAGAACATCTGGCTCGCCACCGTCGAGCTCGGCATGGGGATCCAATTCATCTCCTTCCCCATGGAAGTCCCGGGTCGCTGGGACGAGATCGTCCGCCTGCTCGAGGTGCCGGACGACCTCGAGCTGATGGCGGTGTACCGGCTCGGCTATCTGCCCACCGAGCAGCGCCGGCCGCCGATCGATTGGACGAGCGGGCAACGCAAACTTCCCTCGCAGTACGTCTTCCGTGGAACCTGCGCCACCCCGCAGGAAGGGTGGGACGAGCCCTCCATCCCTCCTCCCGGGGGAAGCGGCGGCTGAGCACCGTGCCCTCACGAATGCGGGGCGCGGTAACGTCATCGGATGCCCGAACTCCGCCGCGCGGCCGTCGCCGACATCGACCCCACGACGCTGTACCGCATCCTGTGGCTGCGCGTGAGCGTGTTCGTCGTCGAGCAGAACGTCGCCTACCCCGAGATCGACGGCCGCGACATCGAACCCGGTGCCGAGCTGATGTGGCTCGAGGAGGACGGCGCGGTTCCCGCGACCCTCCGCATCCTGCGCGACGGCGACGCTCTGCGCATCGGCCGCGTCGCGACCGCCCGGAGCGCCCGCGGCCGGGGATACGCCGCCGACCTCATGCGCGCCGCCGTCGAACGCTGCGAAGAGGTGGCCCCGGGAGCCCCGATCGACCTCGACGCCCAGATGCAGCTCGAAGGCTGGTACGCGCGCTTCGGGTTCGTGCGTTCGGGTGAACCCTTCACCGAAGACGGCATCCCGCACATCCCGATGAAGCGCTCATGACCGGCGGTCAACCAGGTGAGGCCGGATACGCCTGGCTGCGCGCGCGGTGAACGGCGCCCGTGCAGGCGCCCGCAGCCGCGGGGCACGGTAGCGTAGCCAGATGCCCGAAATCCGCCGCTCCGTTGTCGCCGAGATCGACCCGACGACGCTCTACCGAATCCTGTGGTTGCGCGTGAGCGTGTTCGTCGTCGAGCAGAACGTCGCCTACCCCGAGATCGACGGCCGTGAGATCGAGCCCGGCGCGGAGCTCCTGTGGACCGAGGAGGGTGAGGCCGTGCTCGCCACCCTGCGGATCCTGCAGGATGACGGCGCACTCCGCATCGGTCGCGTGGTCACGGCAGCCGCGGCACGCGGCCGCGGCTACGGCGCTGACCTCATGCGCGCGGCCATCGAGCGCTGCGAGCGGCGCGACCCCGGTGCGCCCATCAACCTCGACGCGCTGCTTGGGCTCGAGGGCTGGTACACGCGCTTCGGATTCGCGCGCTCGGGCGAGCCCTTCGAAGAAGACGGAGTCACTCACATCCCGATGAGGCGGCCGTGACCCCGCTCCGCACCCATCGGCTGACACTTCGCGACTGGACGACCGACCCCGACGATCTCGACTTCGTGCTCGACATGTACTCGCGCGGGGACGTGCAGCGCTACCTCGGGCGCTCGCCGCGCCTCATGGCCGACGTGGAGGAGGCCCGCGCGGCGGTGAGGCGGTGGACGGCGCTCGAGGACGGCCCCCTCGGCGTCCGCGCGATCACCACGCACGAGGGCGAGAGGGTGGGCAGCCTGCTCCTGAAGCGCATCCCGTGGTCGGCGGATGCTGTGCCGCCCGGCACGCCCGAGGACATCGAGGTCGGCTGGCACCTGCATCCGGACGCGTGGGGCCACGGGTACGCGTCGGAGGCGGCCGCCGCCGTGCTGCAGGAGGCGTGGGATGGCGGCATCCCCCGCGTGGTCGCGGTGACCAACCCGGCGAACTCCGCGTCGCAGGCCGTGTGCCGGAGGATCGGGATGCGGCACCTCGGTCTCAGCGACCGGTACTACGACACGACCTGCGAGCTCTTCGCGATCGAGGCGCCCGCCCGATAGCGCGACCCGCGCCGCCGGGCAACCGGATGCGGGAGCATCCCGGTCACGCGAGGATGGGGCCATGCTCAGCATCCCCACCCTTCCCCTCAACGACGGCACCTCGTTCCCCCAACTGGGTCTCGGCACCTACAAGCTGCGCGGAGAGGCCGGGATCGACGCCATGCGTTCGGCGCTCGCCGCGGGCTACCGCCTGCTCGACTCCGCCGTGAACTACGAGAACGAGGCCGAGGTCGGGGAGGCGGTGCGAAGCAGCGGCATCCCGCGCGAGGAGATCCTCGTCACCACGAAGATCCCGGGGCGCGACCACGGCTACGACGAGACCACGGCCAGTGCGCGGCGATCCCTGGAGACCCTGGGACTTGACCGCATCGACCTGTATCTCATCCACTGGCCGAACCCGAGCGTGGACAAGTACGTCGACACCTGGCGGGCGATGATCGACCTGCGGGCATCGGGGGAGGTGCGTTCGATCGGTGTCTCGAACTTCACCGAGCCGATGCTGCGCCGGCTCGTGGACGAGACCGGTGAAGTGCCGGCGGTCAACCAGGTGGAGCTGCATCCGTACCTCCCGCAGGAGGAGCTGCGCGCCGTGCATGCGGAACTCGGCATCCGGACCGAGAGCTGGAGCCCGCTCGCCCGCCGCAGCGAACTCCTCAGCGAACCGGTCGTGACCGACATCGCCGCCGCGCACGGGGTGACCCCCACCCAGGCGGTGCTGCGCTGGCACGTGCAGGTCGGCTCGACCCCGATTCCGAAGTCATCCGACCCGCAGCGCCAGCGGGAGAATGCCGACGTGTTCGGTTTCGAGCTGTCCGCCGACGAGGTGGATGCGGTCTCCGCACTCCGCCGCGGGCGCCTGTGGGGCGCCGACCCCGACACCCACGAAGAGATGTGAGCGCGAGAAACGACAATCCGGGCGAGACGGCACGCGCTGCGCCGTTTCTCGTCCGGAACGTCGTTTCTCGCTAGCGGGCCGGGCGCGGATCGTCGGGCGCGAGGTCGGCCGGGTCGGGGAGCATCGATCCCGGCGGGCTGGGTTCCACCCGCGGGGAGGCGAGGATCGCCAGCAGCACGCCGGCCAGCGCGATCGCGCCGCCCAGCGCATTCACGGGGTCGAGGGTCTCACCCAGCAGGAGGGCGAACGCGTAGCCGAACGCGGGGATGGCCGCCGTCGCGACCCCCGATACCGCGGCCGGCACACGCTCGGCCCCGTAATTGAAGAGCACGAGCGTGGGGGCGGTCACCACCAGCGCCAGCACGAGGATGCTGATCACCCCGCGCTCGTCGGTCGGAAGGGCGAGGGTGCCCGTCGCCGCCTCCCACCCGAGCCAGGGGAGCATCAGGGCCGTGCCCCAGACGCCGGTGGCGGTGGCGAGCGACAGCGCGTCCGGGGCATCCGCCCGCCCTCCGTCCCGGCGGAGCAGGACGGTGTAGATCGCGTAGGAGGCCAGTGCTCCCACGTTGAGCACCACGCCGAGGTCGAGACGGAACCCGGATGCGGCGACCAGCGCGACGCCGATGGTCGCGAGCGTCAACCCGGCGATGGTGCGGCCGGAGAGCCGCTCGCGGATCACCATGACAGCGGCGACCGCCGTGAGCACCGGCAGGAGCGAGGCCACCAGAGCCGCGGTGCCGGGGGTGGTGAACAGCAGGCCGATGCTCGAGAGGGAGTAGTACAGCGTCACGCCGGTGAACCCCAGCAGGATGGTGCGCGGCTGTCGCAGGGCGCGCGCGAACGCCGGGCGGCGGAGGGCGAGCGGCACGAGGATGACCAGCGCCAGCCCGAAGCGGCTGACCGAGAGGACGGCCGGGGAGGCGGTCTGCAGCGCCCAGCCCGAGAGGACGTAGGCGAAGGACCACAGGATCACCGACACGCCGATCGCACTGATCGGCAGCCACCGAGCGGCCACCGGCGCCGTCAGAGTTCGATGCCGCGGTCGTCGTCGTTGACGCCGGAATTGCGCCCGCGCCACGACTCGTAGGCGATCAGCCAGCCGATCGAGATCGCCGCTCCCAGCACGATCCCGAGCCAGACGTTTCCGAAGACCATGCCGAACAGCACGCCGAGGGCCAGCACGAGCACGGTTCCCAGGAGCCACTGGGTGCGGCCGCGCGGCCAGCCGGAGCGGGGTTCGGACATACGCACAGCCTAGAGCCTGAGCGATCACGCCCCGCCCGTGAGCTCAGCCGGGAGCGGATATCGAGACCATCCAGGCGATGCCGAAGGCGTCGGTGAGCATGCCGAACCGGCCGCCCCACGGCGGTGTGTCCAACGGCATCGTGACCGTGCCGCCCTCCGCCAGCGCGTCCCAGTAGCGCTCCAGGGTGGGCGCGTCGTCGCCACTGAGCGACACGGAGAAGCCCGCGGGCGGTGAGTACGGCACGGAGCTGGGGGTGTCGGATGCCATGAGCGTGAAGCCGTCGGGCGTCTCGAGCTGCGCGTGCATGACGAGGTCGTTCTCCGACGGGTCTTGACCCATCTCATACGAACCGAAGGTGTCGATCGTCAGGTCGCCGCCGAAGATCGAACGGTAGAACTCCATCGCCGTGCGCGCGGAGCTGCGGAAGGACAGGTAGGGGTTGAGCGTCGTTGCCATGGCGACAGGATGACGCGGGGTGCCGACATCGTGGGAGAGGCTTTGGACTCAGCGGTCGCGGTGGTCTTCAGGATGCAGGCGCGGACCGCGGCGAGGCTCGATCATGCCGCTGGCGTAGATGAGCCGGATGACGCGCTGGCGCTGCCCTGCCCAGGGGGCGAGGAGTTCCAGCATCCCGTCGTCGTCCACGCGCCGGCCGGTGAGCGCGTAGCCCACGTGATGGGCCAGGTGGTAGTCGCCGACGCTGACGGCGTCCGGATCGCCGAAGGCGCGGATCCGGGTCTCGGCGCTCGTCCAGACACCGATCCCGGGCAGGCTGGTCATCACTCGGTCGCGAGTGGTGCTGTCGGGGGCGTCGGTCGCGGCGCGGACGAGGGAATCGCCGCGCGCGGCAGCCTCGACGATGGTCCGCGACTGCGGGGGCTCGAGGCCTGCCCGATGCCACGCCCACGAAGGGATGCGGCGCCACGCGGTGAGATCGGGCGGGGCGAACAGCGGCCGGGGCGTCGGTCCCGGCGCGCGCTCGCCGTACCACGTGACGATCCGCCGCCAGGCGGCGAACGCCTGGATCGCGGTCACCTTCTGCTCCATGATCGCGCTCGCGAGGGCGTCGAAGAAGAGGTCGGTCCGCCCGATGCGGAGACCGGGATGGCGGTGATGCGCGTCGGCGATCAGAGGATGGCCCGTGGGGTCGAAGTCGGCCGGGTCGTCCTGCCCTCCGCACAACGCGGGGAGCTGGTCGAGCGCCCATTCCGCGCCGGGACCCCACGCCGCGCCCCGGACGATGCCACCCGGGCCCTCGCGGAGGGCGAGGGTCGCGACGCCGGCCGGCGTGCGGCTCGCCCGCCAGATGACGCCGCCGGCCGTCGTCATCGTCGGGTCTCCGGGGCCATGACGCTGGGGGAGGACGGCCCGCGCGAGGTCGAGCGGATGCCGCGGACGATAGACCGTCTCGACCGGTCGCTGCGGCGCCGGCCGCGGGTCGCGTGCGGCTGCGGGCGCATCGCGGCCCGGACGTCGGAAGGCGGGGGCCGGCTCCGAACCGCGCCGCGCGGCGATCTCTCGCGCGCGCACCCCCGGATAAGCCATGCCCGCCACCCTACGTCCTCGTCACGACACGGCGGCCGAGAGTGGTGCGGGGTGGTTCAGACGCGGTCGGGGGAGGGGGTGCCGTGCCCGAAGCGGAGAACGACGTCGGCGTGCCGGTCGAAGCGGTACCCGACGCCGCGCACGGTGCGGACGATGTCTTCGTAGCGACCGAGCTTGGCGCGCAGCCGCCGCACGTGCACGTCGATCGTGCGTTCGCCCGGCGTCTCGTCATCCGTCGTGCCCTGCCAGAGGGAGGCAACCAGTTCGCTCCGGTCGATCGTCCGGCCCTCGCGCAGGACGAGGTACTGCAGCAGCTCGAACTCCTTGAAGGTGAACGCCGCGGACTCTCCGTCGATGAGCACGCGCTTGCGGGAGATGTCCACGATGACGCCGCCGGCGAGGGTGTCGGCGTCCTCCGGTTCCTGCTTGGTGCGGGCAACGGCCGAGGGTTCGTGCAGCGCGAGCCGCACGACATCCACATCGCGACCGCCGGAACCGGCGGGGGCGAGCGCGACGGTGGCGTAGGTCTGGGCGCTCGGGGCGAGGTCGGCCAGGGTTCGGCGGAGGGCCTCCACCAGGGTGCCGAGGCTCACGCCGTCGGCGGCGGCCTTCACCTCGTCGATCCCGACGTAGAGGGCGAACCCGCGGGGGGCGGTTCCGGGGGGCAGGTGCCGCTCGGCGGCGGGCGGCTCGGCGACGACCGAGGCCGGAGGGGCCGGGGGCGTGGCGACGGCGCGCAGGTGGCGGACGGGAGCGGGGCGGTCGAGAAGGGCGGAGGTCGACATGATGATGGCTGTCCTAAGAAAGCAGAACCTGCGCTCGCACGAGGAGGCGGTTCGGATGCGGGAGGGAGGGCCGCGATGGCCGGAACGAGGCATCCGGGTGCGCGTGATCGACGCGCGCTCCGGGGCGCTCGGGGACGGCGTGCTCGGCGTTCAGAAGCTCGAGCGGTCGTCCGACGGAGTCACCGAGTCAGCGACACATTCGACACGACTGAGCGCGGCCGGCCATCATCATGCCGGCAATCCCGTTCGCCTCCCAGGCGGACAGAGAACGCGCGTTGTCAGTCATACGCCCGATTATGTCGGTATGCGTCGCGATGCGTCAAACGTGTCAGGTCCGTCGCGGGCAATGTTTCACTCTATGACGCCGACGTGCGACGGTCGTCGCACGGTCATCCTCGATATGTTGCAATATCCGCTAAACCTCTTGTGCCGAGATCGCCGAAGGTCTAACGTCTGTGTCGAAGCGCTTCCCGTAAGCGCTTCGACAACGGGGAAACCGCGGCTTTGGCCGCTGACGATGGAGTCCGCATGGCGAAGATCGATGAGGTGGCCAAGGCCGCCGGTGTCTCGATCAGCACGGTCTCGTATGCGCTCAGTGGCAAGCGGCCCGTCGCCAAAGACACCCGAGAGCGCATCGAGCGTGCCGTCCGGGAACTGGGCTACAGCCCCAACGCCGGAGCGCGCATGCTCGCGGGCGACCGCACGCACATCTTCGCCCTGACGGAGCCGTTGCGCCCCGACACCCATGCGCCGACGCACATGGCGTTCGTGCTGGCGGCCACGGTCGCTGCGCGGCGACAGGACTACGACATCCTGCTGCTCACCGATGAACAGGCGCAGGCGGGCATGAGCCGCGTCGCTTCGAGCGGCCTCGTCGACGCGATCATCGTCCTGGATGTCGCGCCCGACGACCCGCGCGTGGCTCTCGCACGGGCGATCGAGACGCCGTCGATCTTCATCGGGGTCCCCGATGACCACGAAGGCCTCGTCTGTGTCGACCTCGACTTCGAGCGGGCTGCCGCTCTCGCCGTGGATGCCCTCCTGGATGCGGGGCACGAGCGCATCGCGCTCATCGGTCAGACCGACATCGCCTACCGCACATCCAACTTCCCTCCGCGCGTGCGCAACGGCGCGATGGAGCGAGCCGCCGAGCGCGGTGTCGAGTTGCAGTTCCGCTCCTCCGGTGCGGTGATGACCGACCCGCTCGCGACGCGGCGCGCCGTCGCTGAGCTGCTGGAGTCGGGCATCACCGGGATCGTGCTGCACTGCACGCAGGAGGCCCACGTCGCGGCGCTCGAGGAACTCGCGACCTCGGGCGTGTCCGTTCCGGACGACGTTTCCGTCGTGGCGGTGGGGGCCACCTTCGATACCGCGGCGATGCCGACGCCCGTGGACACGATCCCGCTCATCCCGCAGGCATCCTGTGACCTCGCCGTCGATCTGGCCGTGCGCTCGCTCGGCCCCGATCGCCCGGTGCCCGGGCTGCACCTCATCCCGCCGACGTACGTCGACCGCGGGTCGGTCGCTCGCCCCGTCGTCCCCGCCCGCCGCTGACCCGCCCGCCCAACCCGATCCGCATGCCTCGCATCGAAGCGCTTCGACACCGCGTCATCCCCGCCCCACCCGACCAGCACGTCACCAAGAAAAGTCACTCAGAAAGGAGTGCCGAAGATGGCACGAATCACCAGGAACACCCAGCGCCGTGCCGCCGCGGCTCTGGCCACCGCAGCGGTGGCCGCGCTCGCTCTCACCTCCTGCTCCGGCGGATCGGGCGACAGCGAAGGAGACGACACCCTGACCCTCTGGCACTACGAGGGTGACAACAGCGCCATGGGCATCGCCTGGGCGGAGGCGATCAAGGTCTTCGAAGAGGAGACGGGCGCGACCGTCGAATTCGAGGAGCGCAGCTTCGAACAGATCCGCTCCACGGCGAGCCAGGTGCTCAACTCCGACGAAGCGCCCGACCTGATGGAGTTCAACAAGGGCAACGCCACGGCCGGGTTCCTCGCCAGCCAGGGCCTCATCGCCGACATCAGCGACGCGGTCGAGGAGCACGGCTGGGACGACCAGCTGGCCTCGGCCCTGCAGACCACCGCGCGTTACGACGAGGACGGCGTCATGGGTTCGGGCGCCTGGTACGGCGTTCCCAACTACGGCGAGTTCGTCACGGTCTACTACAACAAGGATGCCTTCGCCGCCGCCGGGCTCGCGGTGCCGACGACCTACGACGAGTTCATCGCCGTGCTCGATGCCTTCCAGGCGCAGGGGATCACCCCGCTGGCCGAGGCCGGCTTGGAGTACCCGCTCGGTCAGCTCTGGTACCAGCTGGCGCTGAGCCAGGCGGACCGGCAGTGGGTCAACGACTACCAGCTGTACGAGAACCCGGTCGACTGGACCGGCGACGAGATCACGTACGCCACCGAGACGGTCCTCGAGTACGCCGACAAGGGCTACTTCTCGCCGGACGTCACCGGGCAGAAGGCCGAGGACGCGGGTCTGTCGTTCATCAACGGCACGGCACCGATCTTCGTGTCCGGCAGCTGGTGGTACGGACGCTTCGTCGATGAGATCGACGGGTTCGACTTCGGGCTGTTCCCCTTCCCCGACAGCGCCCTGAGCCTCGGCTCGTCGGGCAACCTCTGGGTGGTCCCCGAGCGCGCGGAGAACAAGGAGCTCGCGTACGAGTTCATCGACATCACCATGCGTCCCGAGATCCAGGCGCTCATCGGCAACAACGGCGGTCTGCCCGTCGCCGCGGATGAGGCGGACATCACCGACCCGAAGAGCCTCGAGCTCATCCAGGCCTTCAACGCCGTCAACGAGCAGGACGGGCTGTCGTTCTACCCCGACTGGCCTACCCCGACCTTCTACGACAGCCTCGTCGCCGAGTTGCAGGAGCTGGTGAACGGCACCAAGACGGCGGCAGAGGTCCAGGAGGCCCTCGGCGCCGAGTACGACTCGTACGTCGACGACTTCCGTTGATCGACCGGGGTGGCCCGCCGCGTCGGGCCACCCCGCCCCCCTGCACACTTCATCCATCCACGCCCGAGGAGCCGGCGATGTCCGCTGTTCCCTTCGTCCGCGCCCCGCGGACCAAGCTCCCGCCCGAAGAGCCGCTGATTCCCCAGGGCCGGAGACGCACGGCCGCCTACTGGCTGTACCTTGTGCCGGGTCTCGTGCTGGCCACCGTGATCGTGGTCATCCCGCTGATCTGGAACATCTATCTGAGCTTCACGGACTGGCGGGGCATCCGGCCGCCGGAGTTCATCGGTCTGGAGAACTGGATCGAGCTGGTGGGCGACGCGAAGTTCTGGACGTCGTTCGGCAACAGCATCTGGATGATCATCGCGATGGTCGTCTTTCCGACGATCATCGGGCTCGTCCTCGCCGCCCTCCTGTTCGACGTCATCGGGCGCAAGTTCGGTGGGCGCCTGGCGAGCTTCCTCCGCGCCACCTACTACCTTCCGCAGATCCTTCCTGCCGCCATCGCCGGCATCGTCATCGGCTGGATCCTGCGCCCGCAGGACGGCGCACTCAACACGCTTCTGGAGAACGTCGGGCTGGGCTTCCTGGCGCACAACTGGCTGGGCTCACCCGACACCGCCCTCGCCGCGATCATGGTCGTCCTCGTCTGGATCCAGATCGGCTACCCGGTCGTGGTGTTCATGGCCGCCCTGCAGCGCGTCGATCCCGAGCTGTACGAGGCGGCGGAGCTCGACGGTGCCAACTGGTTCCAGCGCTTCCGCTCCATCACGGTGAGCATCATCCGCCCCGAGATCTACGTCGTCACCCTCACGTGCACGATCGCCGCACTGAAGGTGTTCGGGCCGGTCTACGTCCTCACCCGCGGAGGACCGGGCACCTCGACGATCGTGCCCGCCTACTACGCCTACAGCGAGTTCTTCCAGTCGCAGCAGGTGGGCTACGGCGCCACCATCGCCACGGCGCTGACGATCGTCATCACGATCGTGTCGATTCTGTTCATCCGCGCGCAGAACGGCGCGGAGCGCAAGGAAAGGGCGGGGCTCTGATGGCCACGACGATAGCCGTGACCGCGGCTCCCACTTCGGCGAAGCCGCGCCCCGCGGGCGGCAAGGGGCGAGGAGGGATGACCAAGAAGCGCGGAGTGGACTGGCTGCTGCTCGCCTTCGCGGTCGTCGCCGCGATCGTCATCATCGCGCCGTTCTACCTGATCCTCATCAACTCCTTCAAGTCGCCCACCGATTACTCCAACGGCGGTCCGCTCGCACTGCCCACGGCCCTGAACTTCGACGGGATCGTCGCGTTCTGGGAGAGGGTGAACTTCCCGCAGAAGGTGTGGAACTCGTTCTTCATCGCCGGGATGGTGTCGGTCCTGGCGGTGCTGATCTCCGTGCTGAACGCCTTCGCGATCGGCATCGGACGGGTCCGCGGTCGCTCGTGGATCGTGCTGCTGTTCCTCCTGGCGAACCTGCTGCCGCAGGAGGCGCTCCTCTACCCGCTGTACTACATGTTCCGAGAGGTCGGCCTCTACAACAACGTGTGGTCGGTCATCATCGTCTTCACCGTCATCCAGGCCGCCTTCGGCACGTACCTGTTGTCGTCGGTGTACGGCACGTTCCCCAAGGAGGTGCTCGAGGCCGCTTCGATCGACGGCGCCAGCCGGTGGCAGATCCTGTGGCGGGTGATCTTCCCGATCAGCCGCCCCACCCTGTCGGTGCTGCTCATCTTCTTCTTCATCTGGACCTGGAACGAGTTCCTCATCCCCCTCACGTTCCTCGTCTCGAACGAGAACCAGACCGTGCCCGTCGCGATCGCCGTCCTTCAGGGCGATCGACTGATGGATGTCACGACCACCAGCGCATCGGCCCTCCTCGGCCTCATCCCCACCCTCCTTTTCTTCCTCATCTTCCAGCGCACCCTCACGCGCGGCATCACCGCAGGAGCAGTCAAGTAATGAAGTTCACCGATGGTTTCTGGCAGCTCCGACCGGGCGTCACGGCGCTGTACGGCCAGGAGGCCTACGACATCCGGGAGACTCGGACGGCCGACGGCCCCGGCATCCGCGTGATCGCCCCGACCAAGGTCATCGAGCGCCGCGGCGACACCCTCAACCGTCCCGTGCTCACGGTGACCCTCTCCTCGCCGTCCGAGGGGGTCGTGCGCGTGCGGGTCGAGCACCACGTCGGGGGTGGCCGCGGACTGTCGTTCGGGCTGCCGGGCGCCACGGAGAACACGGCAGCCGTTGAGGTGGATGCTGCGGGCGCGAGCCTGCGCACCGGGAACCTGCAGGCGCAGATCACGCCCGGCGCACCGTGGTCGCTGTCGTTCTCGTCGGCCGGCCGCACCCTCACGTCCAGCGGCCACAAGGCCCAGGGCTATCTGACGCTCACCGACGACGCCCAGGTCGACCCCGGCATCGTGGGGAACGCGCGCGCCGGCAGCCCGGTCGGGCGGCCCCGCGCGTTCATCCACGAGCAGCTCGACCTCGGTGTGGGGGAATTCATCTACGGTCTCGGCGAACGGTTCGGACCCTTCGTCAAGAACGGCCAGACCGTCGACATCTGGAACGCCGACGGCGGCACCTCCAGCGAGCAGTCCTACAAGAACGTGCCGTTCTACCTCTCCAACCGCGGGTACGGGGTGCTCGTGAACGACCCCGGTCATGTCTCGTTCGAGGTGGGATCCGAAGCGGTCGAGCGCGTGCAGTTCTCCGTGCCCGGTGAGGCACTGGAGTACTTCGTGATCGACGGGCCGACCCCCAAGGACGTCCTCTCGCGCTACACCGCCCTCACCGGCCGCCCGCCGGTGGTACCCGCGTGGTCCTACGGACTGTGGCTCTCCACGAGCTTCACCACCGACTACGACGAGGCCACCGTCACCTCGTTCCTGGACGAGATGTCGCGGCGCGAGCTGCCCGTCTCGGTGTTCCACTTCGACTGCTTCTGGATGCGGGAATTCCAGTGGACCGACTTCGAGTGGGACGAGCGTGTCTTCCCCGACCCCGACGGGATGCTGCAGCGCCTGCACGACCGCGACCTGCGGGTGTGCGTGTGGATCAACCCGTACATCGCCCAGGCGGCGCCGCTTTTCGCCGAGGCCGCCGAGCAGGGTTTCCTCGTGAAGCGTCCCGACGGGTCGGTGTGGCAGTGGGACCTGTGGCAGGCCGGCATGGGGCTCGTGGACTTCACCAACCCCGATGCGACCCGCTGGTACCAGGACAAGCTCCGTGCCCTCGTCGCCCAGGGCGTCGACTGCTTCAAGACCGACTTCGGCGAGCGCATCCCCACCGACGTCGTCTACGCCGACGGCAGCGCCCCCGACCGCATGCACAACCTCTACACGCACCTCTACAACAAGGCCGTCTTCGACGTGCTCGAGGAGATCCGCGGCGAGGGCGAGGCGGTGCTGTTCGCCCGCTCGGCCACGGCCGGCGGCCAGACCATGCCGGTGCACTGGGGCGGCGACTCGACGTCGACCTTCGCCTCCATGGCCGAGACCCTCCGGGGTGGCCTGTCCCTGGCGATGAGCGGGTTCGCGCACTGGAGCCACGACATCGGCGGGTTCGAAGGCACCCCCGACGCCGCCGTGTTCAAGCGCTGGACGGCGTTCGGGCTCCTCGGCACGCACAGCCGCTTCCACGGGTCGGACTCGTACCGCGTGCCGTGGCAGTTCGACGAGGAGGCCGTGGACGTCACCCGCACCTTCACGCAGCTGAAGATGAGGCTCATGCCGTACCTGTACCAGGCGGGCGTGGATGCCGCGGCAACCGGTGTGCCGGTGCTGCGGCCGATGGCGCTGGAGTTCCCCGACGATCCCGCGGCGGCCCACCTCGATCGGCAGTACATGCTGGGTTCGGACATCCTGGTAGCGCCGGTGTTCTCCGCCGAGGGCGAGGTCGACTTCTACCTTCCCGCGGGGGAGTGGACGCATCTCCTCACCGGTGAGAGCGTGGACGGGGGCCGCTGGCGCCGCGAACGCCACGGGTTCGACAGTCTTCCGCTGTATGTTCGACCCGGCACCGTCCTCCCGTGGGGGGCGCGCGCCGACCGCCCCGACTACGACTACCTCGACGGCCTCACCCTCCGGGTCTTCCCGGGCGGGGAGGGTACCGCCGACGTGCACGTCACCACTCCCGATGGACGCACCGCCGTCCTGTCGGCCGACCGTTCGGAGATCACCCGATGACCGCCTCTGCCGGCAACGCCGATTACCGCGACAGCGGCCTCCTCTTCCCCGAAGGATTCACCTTCGGTTCGGCGACCGCCTCCTACCAGGTCGAAGGCGCCGCGGCGGAGGATGGCCGCGGACCCTCGATCTGGGACACGTTCAGCAAGACCCCGGGCAAGGTGTGGAACGGCGACACCGGCGACGTGGCGTGCGACCATTACCACCGGTGGGAGTCCGACCTCGACCTGATGAGCGACCTCGGACTCGGGGCCTACCGTTTCTCGATCGCCTGGCCGCGCATCATGCCCACCGGCACGGGGGCCGTGAACCAGGCCGGGCTCGACTTCTATTCCGGTCTCGTCGACGGTCTGCTCGAGCGCGGCATCCGGCCCGTCGCCACGCTCTACCACTGGGATCTTCCGCAGCCCCTCGAGGATGCCGGCGGATGGGCGGCGCGGACGACCGCCGACGCCTTCGAGCGCTACGCGGAGGTCGTCGGCGCGGCGCTGGGCGATCGCATCCACACGTGGACGACCCTCAACGAGCCGTGGTGCTCGGCCTACCTCGGGTACGGGCAGGGCGGGCACGCGCCCGGGCGCCATGAGCCGGCCGCGGCGCTGGCCGCCGTGCACCACCTCAACCTCGCGCACGGGCGCGCCGTGCAGGCACTCCGGGCCACCTCGACCGGCGACCCGGACTACTCGGTCACGCTGAACTTCCACGTCGCCCGCGGGCGCGGCGATCGCGGCGCCGAGGCGGTCCGCCGCGTCGAAGCCCTCGCGAACCGCGCCTTCACCGGCCCGATGCTGCGCGGCGAATACCCCGCCGACCTGCTCGAGGACACCGCATCCGTCACCGACTGGTCGTTCGTTCAGGACGGCGATCTGAAGGCCATTTCTCAGCCGATCGACGTGCTGGGCGTCAACTACTACTCGACCGTCACGGTGCAGATGTGGGACGGAGCGTCGCCGAAGCAGCAGAACGACGGCCACAAGGCCGCCGACGGCGGCACGGCCTGGCCCGGCAGCGACGGTGTCGTGGAATTCCTCGAGCAGCCGGGGCCGTACACGGCCATGGGATGGAACATCGCCCCCGAGGGACTCGAGGAGCTGCTCGTGTCGTTGCGGGACCAGTTCCCCGGGCAGCCGCTCATGGTGACCGAGAACGGCGCCGCCTTCGACGATGTCGTGGCGGGGGACGGCTCGGTGCCCGACCCCGATCGTGTCGACTACCTGCGCCGTCACTTCACCGCCGCGCATCGGGCGATGGAGCAGGGCGTGGACCTGCGCGGGTACTTCGTCTGGTCGCTGATGGACAACTTCGAGTGGGGCTACGGCTACTCCAAGCGGTTCGGAATCGTGCGCGTCGACTTCGACACTCTCGAGCGCACCGTGAAGGACAGCGGCCGCTGGTACAGCGAGCTCGCGCGCACCGGAGTGCTTCCGGACTGAGTCGAGCCCGAAGGACCCCGCGCCCCGACGCCGTGCGCCGGAGACAGGCGTACCCTATCGGGGTGACCGAACTGCGCTTCGCCGACGAGAAAGACGCCTCGCGCTACACGCTGCACTGCGGCGACGACCTCGTGAGCGTGCTGGACTACCGCGACGACGGCCGGACCGTCGCGATGACGCGGGCCTACACGATCCCGACCTTCCGCGGACACGGGTACGCGGGCGAGGTCGTGGACCGCGCCGTCGCGCAGCTCGAGGCGGCGGGCGACCGTGAGGTGATCCCGGTGTGCTGGTACGTCGCCGACTGGTTCGCGGCCCACCCCGAGCGCGCCGGCATCCTGCGCGCCCGCCACTCCGCCTGAGGTTCTCGCGGCTCTACACTGAGCGCGTGCACATGAAGGACGCCTTCGACGCGGTGGCCGTCGTCTTCGAGGCGATCGGAGCAGTCGCCATGGCAGCGGGGTTCGTCGTCGCCGTGGTGCTCAGCATCCGCGCCCTCACGCGGGGCGAAGGGGGCGCGCGTGCGTTCTCCGTGGTGCGCACCACTCTGGGCGGCGGCATCCTCCTGGGGCTCGAGGTGCTCGTCGCCGCCGTCCTGCCCTGGCGCCGAGCGCTCACCACGACCGGGGCGCATGTGGTCGCCGGTGCCGTCGCGCGAGACCGGGCCGCGACCGGTTCTGCCGGCAGGTAGTCGCCCCGGTTCCGAGCGTCAAGCCCTTCCCCGCCGCGCGGGGGACACGCGAGGGTAGGAGAGCGACGGAAGGAACACGCCATGGATGATCGCGACCTGCCCGAGGGTGTCATCAACGCCGACCCCGCCGGCGGCTGGGAGAGCGGAGCGACCGCGGACGGCGAGACCGCCGAGCGGAACCGCGAGGCGCAGGACTCGTCGGGTCTGACCGACTCCGATCTGTCACCGACCGAGCCCGGCGACGATGCGACCGACGTCGCACCCGTCGAGAGCGACGCGCCTACTCAGGTCGCCGACCCCGACATGTCCACGGATGAGGAGAGCTGACGATGTCCGGAACCGCGAACGAATTCGACAAGCCGGGTGGGAACTACCCCGACCGCAATGACGAGTCGCCCATCGAACCCGCGCAGGACGAGGATCGCGGCGGCGACGCCACCATCCAGCACGGTGAGGCGCCATCGACCGTGCAGGGCGGCGCCGTCGCTCCGGACGCCCACGCCCCGACGGCGGGGTCGCCCGGCACGCAGGACGAACCGGCCATGGACATGCACGACGCCTCGGACGAAGACCGCGTCAACGGAATCGTGGCTCAGACGCGTGCCGACGTGGGTGATGCCCCGGAGGAGCGTATCGCCGACGTCCTGCGTCAGCGCTTCACCGAGACCGGAACCGACGTCGGGGACGACCGCATCCGCGCGCTCGCTGCGGAGATCGCGCAGCGCTGACCCCTCGCGGGGCGGCCGCGCCGCGCCCCTCTCGCCCCTGCCCATATCCTCTCGGCGAGCACACACGTTACGGTGCCCCATGACGTGTGTGCTCGCCGAGTCGATCTGTGCGGGCTGGGAGGGCACGAAGTGCCACGTCGCCTCCGGGACCGGGATGGATGTCGGGGATGCGACGCACTCCCGCACGAGAGGGATGCCGCGTCGTCTCACGCGAAGGGCCGCACCGGAACTCCGGTGCGGCCCTCGCTTTGTGTGGGTCAGGCGGTGCGGCGTCGCAGGAGCCGCAGGGCCGCGCCACCGCCGAGGAGGAGCAACGCGATCCCGGCGAGAGCGACGGGTGCCTCGGCTCCCGTGGCGGGAAGCACTGCCGCGCCCGGGAAGTAGCTGAAGCCCCCCGCCAGCGAGCCGGTACCGCAGGTTCCTCCGCCGACCACGCTGACGGGCACCGCACCGGTGGCCGCCCGCGCCGGGGCCGTCGCACGGATCTCCGTGTCGCTGACGACCGTGAAGCGCGGCGACGCGGTGCCACCGAAGAGCACGGCCGTGGCACCCGTGAAGCATGAGCCGGTGATCGTCACCGTGGTGCCGCCACCTGTCGGGCCGTTCCCCGGCGTGACGGCGTCCACAGCGGTCACCGGCGTGTACGTGAACACGCCGGCGTCACTGATTCCGGCCGGGCCGGTGACGACGACATCCGCGGTACCGGGCGTGCCCGCGGGAGCGGTGATCCGCAGCTCGGTGTCGCTGACGACGACGAGCCCGGTTCCGGCAGCCCCGTCGAAGGTCACGCCGGTGACGCCCGTGAAGTTCGAGCCGGTGATGGTCACCACCGTTCCTCCGGTCTCGGGGCCGACCGCGGGATCGATCGTCCCGATCACCGGGTCGTCGGTGTACTCGTAGGCATCGGGAAGCGTGTCGGTGCCGCACGCGTCGGCACCTTCCACGGTCACGTCCACGATGCCGGTGCCCGCCGGAACGGTCGCCGTGATCCGGGTGTCGCTGTCGACGGTGAAGGATGTCGCCGGCACGCCGCCGAACGACACGTCCGTGGCGCCGGTGAAGCAGACGCCCGTGATGACGACCGTGTTCCCGCCGGCGAACGGCCCGCCCGGAGGCGTCACCGCGTCCACCTCGGTGCCCTCGATGTAGGCGAACGACAGCGGCGGCGCGTCGCCGTTGGGGTGCGTCACCACGACGGCGGCGTTCCCCGGCACGTGCGCGGGGCTCGTCACCGTGATCTGCGTGTCGCTGTCGACCGTGAACGTGGTGCCGGCCGCCCCGTCGAAGGTGACACCGGTCGCACCGGTGAAGCCCTCACCGGTGATCACGACCACCGTGCCGCCGTCCTCGGGCCCCTGGTCGGGTGTGAGCGAGGCGATGCTCGGCACGTTGAGGTACAGGAAGTCGCCGGCATCGACGTCGCCGCCGGGGTGCACGACCGTGACCGTCACGGGGCCGGGCGCGTGCGGCGGTGCCACCACCCGGATCTCCGTGTCGCTGACCACCTCGACCGTGCCTGCGGAGATGCCGTCGAAGGTGACATCCGTCGTGCCGGCGAAGCCGGAGCCGATGATCGTCACCGGCGTGCCGCCGGTCTCCGGCCCCTGTGCGGGGTCGAGATCGGTCACGACCGGAGGCAGGAAGTACTCGAATGCGTCGGGCGCTTCCGCCGTGCCGCAATCGCCCGCGCCGACGACGGTCACGTCGACCGCGCCTTCGCCCGCTCCGGCGGGGACGACCGCCGTGATCGTCGTGTCGTTCACGACCGTGAAGCTCGTGGCCGCGATGCCGTCGAACTCCACGGCGGTGGCATCCGTGAAGCACGACCCGGTGATCGTCACCGTCGTGCCGCCCGCCACCGGACCGGCGTCGGGGGAGACGGACGAGATGTCCGCGACGGCGAAGTACTCGAAGTCGAACCCTGCCGAGTCGCCGGCGGCGTTCGTCACGATCACGTCGACTCCGCCGGGCGCGTGCGGCGGCGAGACCGCCCTGATCAGCGTGTCACTGATGACCTCGAACTCCGTCGCGGGGATGCCGTCGAAGGTCACGGCCGTCGTACCGGTGAAGTCGACGCCGGTGATCTCCACCGTCGTGCCACCGGTCTCGGGGCCCCGGTCGGGGTCGATTCCCATGATGGTCGGGGCGCCGGGGTTGACGTAGGTGAACCCGTCTTGCACCGTCTCGTTCCCGCACTCGGTCGGGTTGACGATGGTGACGTCGACGAGACCGGCGGTGCCCGGCGGGGCGGTGACGGTCAGCTGGGTGTCGCTGACGACGTCGAGATCGGTCCCGGCGACACCGTCGAAGAGCACCTCGGTCGCACCGGTGAGGCAGACGCCGGTGATCGTGACTTCGGTTCCGCCCTCCGTCGTGCCGGAATCGGGAGCAATGGCGGTCACGGCCGTGACGGCGTAGTACTCGAAGACGAGTGACGTGTTCGTACCGTCCGGGCCTGTGACGGCGACCGTCACGACTCCGGGGGCTGCTCCCGCCGGGGTGACCACCGTCAGGCTGGTGTCCGAGTTGACGAGGAGTTCCGTCCCGGGCACGCCGCCGAACGTCACGTCGGTGACGTCGGTGAGGCCGGTCCCCGTGATCGTCACGGGGGTTCCGCCGGTCACCGGGCCGCGGGGCGGATCGATCGCGAGCCCGGCAGGCGGAGCCAGTGCCACGGCGCGCACGGTCGCCGAAGCCAGGCGAAGGGTGATCACGCTCGGTCCCAGATCCGGCGCGATCCGCAGCTGCACCGCGCGCTGCGTGAACGAACCGGCATCCGTTCCGGCGGCGTTGCGGAACGTGCCGGGGTTCTCCTGCACGTTGACGGTGATCTCCACGACCTCATTGACCGCGCCGAGGAGCGGCGCGAGGGCCGTGACGGCCCCGCTCGTGGTGCTGTCGAGATAGGCCTCGAATGCCGCGGGGTTCAGGGCGGGCTCGAGGACGGCGCCCACAGCGGGGACCAGTGTTGCCGTCACGTAGTCCGCGAGCGGGTCGAGGAGGAGGTCGAGGTCGACCACAGCCGGCAGGCCGGGCGCGTCCACGCTCGCCTCAGGCTCCGCGGCCCCGGGGAGGTCGAGGAAGCCCCCCACCGTGCCGTCGACGTCGATCACGAGTTCGCCGAGGGGCACCCCGGCGACGGTGAGGCTGGTCGCGACCTCGATGTCGAGAGACGCGGCGTTCAGAGCGTTCTGGAGCGCGGTGGGAAGCACTCCCGTGAGGAGACCGTCGATCGTCGCGTCGATCGCGGAGATCACCGCGGCATCGCTCAGCAGCACGGTGTTCGGATCGAGACCGTTCAGGCCCTGGAGCTCCTCCAGGTCCAGGATGATGGTGCCGGTGGACAGCACGATCGTCACGCCGTCGGCAGTCAGGGGCGTGGCCGCGGCGGCAGTGAGGGCGGCACCCAGGTCCACATCCACGTCGACCGTCGGGGTCCCGAGCACGACCGCTCCCGCGAGCAGGTCGTCCAGGGTGCCGGTCACGACTCCGAGGAGGCCCGATGCGTCCACATCGAGCGCGCCCACGGCGGCGTCGAGGTCTGCGACCTCGGTCGTCAATCCCGCGTACAGGGCGGCCAGAGCGGGCGACTGCAGGATGAGGTCACCGCTCGCGATCTGGTAGTCGCTGTCGATCGTGGCACCGGTGGTGGTGCGGGTGGCGCTCGCCTCGGCGGCGAGGGCGCCCAGCTCGAGCGAGGCGCTGCTGAGGAGATCCGTGGCATCCAGGGCCGAGAGCACCGGCGTCAGGTCCACGGTGGTGTTCTCACCCGGAGCGCCCGTACCGGCCGCGATTGCGCCGTCGGCGGCGAGAAGGCCGGAGGATGCGAAGGCGCCGGTCGCGTCCGTCCGGGCGTACTGATCGACAGCCCCGAGCTCTACGACGTCACTGCCGCCGAAGAGCTGGACGCCGAGCCCGAGGTCCAGAAGTCCGAGCGCGGTGACGTCCAGCGCCTGGCGCGACGACCCGCCCGGCGGAAAGGCGTTGTACGGCGCCTGCAGCGTCGCCAGGGCGTCGATGTTCACGGCGCCGCCCGAGCCGGAGAGGAATAACCCCTCCGCCTCTGCGCGATCCCCCGGTGCCGCCAACGCCGGCGTCGCTCCCGCGATGACGAGCGCGGCGGCCAGTGCCGCCGATGTCGTCGCGATGGCGCGCCGTCGCCTCCTCGACCCGCCGCGCCGTCCGCTTCCGTCTGCCCGATTCGTTTCCGACACGAACTGCCCCGTTCACCCTCGGTCGGACGGCTTGCCCCCTGCCAGTCGTCGCCTTCGGTCCTCGGAACTTAGCGGCCTGGACGTCGGGGAATTTGACCGTTGACACCGGTGGACACGGCACGCCAATATTTTCTGCCCGTGCTGCGTGTCAGGCGGTGGCGAACACCAGGATGCGGGCCGCCGCGGGCGCTGCATCCCGGATCATCATCTCGTGTCCGCAGTCGGGGATCTCCTCCAGCCGACCGTCGGGGAGAGAATCCGCGACGAAGCGGCACCAATCCCGCGGGCATACCGGATCGTGCGCGCCGCGCAGCACGAGCGTCGGCACTTTCACCCGCGGAAGGGTGTTCTCCGGCCGATGCGCCAGCATCGCCCGGAACTTGCGCCTCAGGTGCGGCCCGGCGCGGACGTATTCGCGGGCGCCGGCGAAGATGACCTTCGGGTGCTCGTTCGCGACGTCGCGCAGGAGCCGCCACCCCTGGACGATCAGGTTGCGGGCGTGGCGGTCGACGGTCGGGGCGGCCAGGACGAGGCACGACACGATGCCGGGGTGGCGGGCGGCCACCTCCAGTGCCACCTGCGAGCCCATCGAGTGTCCGACGATCACGATGCGGCCAGGGACGCGCGCGACGAGAAAGGCGGCGACGAGGTCCGCCATCCGCTCGATCGCGGGCGTGCGGGCGGGTTCAGGGGCCTCGCCGTAGCCGGGCAGGTCGATCGCGATCACGCGGCCGTGCCGCCGGAGGTGCCGTGCCGCGTCCGCGAAGACAGTACGGCCCATGCCGATGCCGTGCACCAGCACGAACGTCGTCGGCCCGGTGCCCTGGGCTTCGGCTACGAGGGTCGACCCGGAAGCAGTGAACGAACTGACCGACGCATCATCGCTCAGTTCGGGCTCCACGCCTCGACGCTAGCGGCTCTGGATGCGGAGACGCGACGCGCGTACCGTGGCGGCATGTGCCGGAACATCCACACCCTCCACAACTTCGCACCGGCCGCGACGGACGACGAGATCCACGCGGCCGCGCTGCAGTACGTGCGCAAGATCGCCGGAACGACCAAGCCCTCCCGTGCGAACCAGGAGGCGTTCGACCGGGCGGTGGCCGACATCGCGCATGCCACCGAACACCTCCTCCACGACCTCGTGGCCGTCGCCCCGCCGAAGGACCGCGATGAGGAAGCCGCGAAGGCACGCGCCCGCGCCGAGCGCTCGGGCCGGTACGCGCCGCGCGTCGCCGCTGCATCCTGACGGTGTCCGGCGCCCCGTGCGTCACGCGACCGAGCGCGGGCCCTCCGCCACGACCGTGGCCAGGTCATCGCCGAACGTGTAGGTCGCGCTGACCGAGCCGCCGCGGAGGACGTCGGGGAGCCACCGCGCCGCGTCGTCCCACATGTCCGCGAACGGGATGCCGCCGACGGGAAACCACGCCGGGACGATCTCCTCCGTTTCGGCCGGCTCGCCCTCCCACCGTCGGCAGGTGAAGACGTGGGAGCGCTGCGACCACGCCGGTCGCGTCGGGAAGAGGTAGTCGAGCACTCCGGCGGGGACGAGGTCGTCCGCATCCACCCGCAGCCCCGTCTCCTCCGTGATCTCCCGGACCGCGCCCTCGCGGACGCTCTCGCCGCGCTCCACCTTGCCGCCGATGCCGACGACGCGGCCGAGCCCGAGTCCGCGGCGCTTGTAGCCGAGGAGCACGTCGAGGCCGCCGTCCGCACGGTCGCGGAGGAGATAGACGACGCACACGTCGGGCAGATCCACGCGTCGAGGCTATCCGGCCCGTGTTTCCGTCGTGTGGCGCTCTCGCGTCCCATCCACTCGCCACAATCGGCGGCGGTCTCGCGCCAAACCGTGCGTTTGCTGGCGAGTCGACGGGGGTGCGGGGTGCCTCCGGGGCGATGTCGGAGGGGCGACGTAGCGTGCTGGCATGCGCATCCTGCACACCTCCGACTGGCACATCGGGCGGTCCTTCCACGGACATGCCACCCTCGATGCGCTCCGCGACGTGCTGCGTGCGCTGGTCGCGCAGGTGGAGGAGCACCGCGTGGATGTCGTCGTGCTGGCCGGTGACGTGTTCGACTCCGCCGCTCCGGCCCCCGCCTGCTACGCCCTGCTCACCGACACGCTCGCCGCGATCTCCGCGGCGGGGGCCCGCATCGTCGTCACCAGCGGCAACCACGACTCCGCCGCACGCCTCGGGTTCCAGTCCGCGCTCCTGCGGGAGGGCATCACGGTTCTCACCGATCCCGGTGCTGTCGGGACCCCGGTGACGATCGCCGACGCCGACGGTCCCGTGCACTTCTACGGCATCCCCTACCTCGAGCCGGCGATCGTCCGGCACCGCTGGGAGGGTGTCGAGCTGCGCAGCCAGGCCCAGACGATGATCCACGCGATGGATCTCGTCCGCGCCGACCTCGCCGAGCGCGGTGGCCGTTCCGTGGCCCTGGCGCACTGCTTCGCCGCGGGTGTGGAGGCCACGCCCGGCGTGGAACGCGAGATCCGCCAGGGCGGTCTCGACGTCGTGCCGCTGTCGGCCTTCGACGGACCGGACTACGTCGCGCTCGGGCACATCCACGGGCGCCAGCAGCTGTCCGAGCGCGTGCGGTACGCCGGCGCACCGCTGCACTACAGCTTCGGCGAGGGCGACAAGCCGCGCGGCTCCTGGCTGGTCGAGCTGGATGCCGCGGGCTTGTCCGGCGTCGAATGGTTGCCGCTCCCGGTTCCGCGGCGACTCGTCACCCTGCGCGGAACGCTCGACGAACTCCTCGACGACGCGCGGTTCGCCGCCGACGAAGACGCCTGGGTGTGTGCGCAGTACACCGACCCGACGCCGCAGATCGAGCCCCTGCGGCGCCTGCAGCGCCGGTTCGCGTTCTGCGCCACGGTCATCCACAGCCCCGAGGGTGTCCCGGCTCCCGACGGCCGCGACTACTCGGGTCGCGTGCGCGCGGCGCGCGACGATGTCGAGCTGTTCGAAGCCTTCCTCGCCCACGTGCGCGCGGGCGACGGTGCCAGCGACGCCGAGCGTGACCTCATCCGCGACGTCGTCGACACGCGCACGGTCGCGGAGGCGCACGCATGAAACTGCACCGGCTCGAACTGGCGGGGTTCGGTCCCTTCCGCGAGCGTCAGTTCGTCGACTTCGATGCGTTCGCCGACGACGGTATCTTCCTCATCTCCGGGCGCACCGGGGCGGGGAAATCCAGCGTCCTCGACGGCGTCTGCTACGCCCTGTTCGGCGGAGTGCCGCGCTATGACGGCAGTGAGCGCCGCTTGCGCAGCGACCACTGCGACCCCGAAGACCCCACCGAGGTCGTCCTCGAGTTCACGGCGGCCGATCGGCGCTGGCGCGTCACCCGCTCGCCGGAATACGAAAGGCCCAAGCTGCGGGGCGGCGGAATGACCACCGAGCCGCACCGGGCGATGCTCGAGGAGTACGACGGCGCCCGCTGGAGCGGCGTGGCCGCCCGCCCCGTCGATGTCGCCGCGCATCTCGACGAGATCGTCGGCCTGACGCAGCAGCAGTTCCTGCAGGTCATCCTGCTCGCCCAGAACCGGTTCGCCCGCTTCCTCCTCGCCCGCAACGACGAGCGCCAGGCGCTGCTGCGGACGCTGTTCGGCACCCGCACGTACGAGGAGTACGCCGAGATCCTCGACCGCATGCGCAAAGACGCAGAGGCGGCTCTGGCCGGTGAAGGTGAGAACGTGCGGATGCTGCTGGAGGAGGCCGAGCGTACCGCCCGCTCCTCCGATCTCCTGCCCGAGGACGGTGCGGCCGAGGCCGGGATCGCGGGGCGACTGGCCGCCGTCGTCCGCGCGGTGGAGCGTGCCGCCTACCGGGCGGACGCTGCCGCGCAACAGCTCCGCACCGTCGACGCCGCCTTGGACGATGCTCTCGCACGCGAGCGAGCCGCCGTGTCGCTCGCCGAGCAGCAGCGCCAGCGGCTCGAGGTGCGAGCGCGTCTGGCGCGTCTCGAAGTCGAGGCGCCCGCGATCGAGCAGCAGCGCGGCACCCTTGCGCGGGCGCGCGCGGCGAAAGACCTGCGCGCGGCGCTGGACGCCGCCGATCGTGCGGCAGCGGCCGCGGCCACGAGCGCCGCCGCGGCGGCTGCGGCGATCGAGTCCTGGGCCGTTGCGGGGGAGACTGCGACCACGCCCTCGCAGCTGCGGGCACGCGAAGACGAGCTGGCCGCGGTCGTCGCCGCCTGCACGGAGGCGCTGACCGCCGAGGGCGAGCTGGCCGCCGCCGAGAAGGACGTCGCCCGCGCCACGGAGGCGGCCACCGCCGCCGAGCAGGCCGTGGAAGACCTCGATGCCCAGCGAGCGGCCGTCCCCGGGCTCCTGCACGACCTCGATGCGCAGCTGAGCGCCCTTGCGTCTGCGCCGGCGGATCATGCCACCGCGGCCGCGCTCGTCGCGGACACCGAACGCCGCCTCGCTGCCGCGCGCGAGGCCGATGCCCTGGCGGCGCCCCTGCACACGGCCGAACTCCGCGCCGTCGAGCGCGGCTCCGCTCTCGCGGAGGCGACCGCTCGGCACACCCTGCTCCTCCAACGGCGGCTGTCGTCGGCCGCGGGCGACCTGGCCGCCCGACTGGTCGCGGGTGAACCCTGCCCGGTCTGCGGAGGCGCGGAGCATCCGCATCCCGCACCGCCGTCCGATCAGCCGGTCACCGACGCCGAACTCGACGCAGCCGCCCGCGCGAAGGACGACGCCCTGACCGCCGACCGACGAGCCACCGAGGCGCTGCGTGCGGCCAGCGACGCCCATGCCGCGGCGATGGGTCGGGCCGGCAGTGGTTCCCTCCAGGAGGCCGAACGCGCCGCCGAGGCCGCGCATAAGGCGCTCGCGGTGGCGGAGCAGAACCTCGCCTCGCTCGAGCGGTTGTCCGCCGAGCGTGCGGGCCTTGCCGCCGCCGACGCCGAGGCCGCCACCGCCCGCGAGGCGCTCGTGGCTGAAGCCGCGAGCTGCCGGCAGGAGGCTGCCCTCGCCGGGCAGCGTGCCGAAGCCCTCCGCGCCCGGGTCGACGCAGCGCGCGGGGATGCGGCTTCGGTCGCCGAGCGCCGCGACGACGCCGAGCGGCGCCGTGGCCTGCTCCGCGCCCTCGGGGATCGCGCGGCCGACAGTGCCCTGCGCGCCCAGGTGTGGGGCGACGCTGTCGTCGATCGGGATGCGCGCCTCGCCGCCTCCGTCTTCGCCGATGCCGACGAGGCACGGGCGGCCTTGCGCAGCGCCGGCGACCGCGCGTCGATGGAGGAGAAGGTGCGGGCACACGAGAGCGCCGAGCGTGCCGATCGTTCCCGCCTCCTCGAACTCGAGCTCGCCCTTGTCGAGCAGCCGGAGGAGCCGATCGACCTGGAGCCGGTGCGCGCCGCGCTGACCGACGCGCGCGACCGCGTCACGGCGGCGGCCGCGACCGTCGCCGAGACGACCGCCGTGGTCGACCGCCTGCGCGACCTCGCCGAGCGGACGGATGCCGCGCACCGGGCCATCGCCGAGACCAGCGCGCGAGCGGCCGTCGTCACCCGCCTCGCGAACACGGTGTCCGGCCGCGCGCCGAACACGCACCGGATGACCCTCGAGACGTTCGTGCTGGCCGCCGAGCTGGAGGAGATCGTCGCTGCGGCGAACCTGCGCCTGGCCGACATGTCGAACGGCCGCTACCGGCTTCAGCACTCCGACGCGCTCGCCGCGCGCGGCGCGGCCTCCGGTCTCGGCCTCGAGGTGCTGGACGCCTACACCGGTCAGGCGCGTCCTCCGCAGTCGCTCTCCGGTGGCGAGACCTTCCTCGCCTCTCTGGCGTTGGCGCTCGGCCTCGCCGAGGTCGTGACGGCACGAGCCGGCGGCATCCGCCTCGACACCCTGTTCATCGACGAGGGCTTCGGTTCGCTGGATGACGACACCCTCGAACTCGCCATGCGCGCCCTCGACGAACTGCGCCAGGGCGGACGCACCGTCGGCGTCATCAGCCATGTCGCCGCGATGAAAGAGCAACTGCCCGCCCAGCTTCTCGTGGAGGCGGGCCCCCAGGGCGCCAGCGTCATCCGCTCGGGGGCGACGGCGCTCGCCTGAGGCCGGAGGGCCCGCCGCGGGAGAGTACCCTGAGGGGAATGTCCTCCGACTCCCGCTCCGCGAGCCCAGCCGGCGGGCACCCGCCCACCCGCGACATCGTGCTTTCGCCCGCACACCGGTGGCGTGCGTACTGGATCGCCGTCTCCGTCGCGGCCATCACCATCCTCGACCTGACCAAGGTCAACGTCGCGCTGCCGGTCATCGAGACCGCGCTCAACGCCGGCCCGACGGAGCTCCAGCTGATCGTGTCGGGCTACATCCTCACGTTCGGCCTTGTGCTCGTCCCCGCCGGCCGCCTGGGCGACTTGCGATCACGGCGGATGCTGTTCATCGTCGGGTTGTCCCTGTTCCTGGTCACGAGCCTGGCGTGCGCGCTGGCACCCGACGCCGGGTGGCTCCTCGCGTTCCGCCTCCTCCAGGGCGTGGCGGCAGGCATCCAGATGCCCCAGGTGCTCGGGCTCATCCAGCAGCTGTTCGTCGGCGCCGAGCGCGGTCGCGCCTTCGGTCTGTTCGGTGCCACGATCAGCATCGCCACGGCCCTCGGCCCGACCCTCGGAGGTCTGCTGATCGCCCTGGGCGGCGAGGCCGACGGCTGGCGGCTCATCTTCTGGATCAACGTCCCGCTGACCCTCATCGTCATCGTCCTCGCGGCAACGATGCTCCCGAGCACGCGCACCAAATCGCACCGGCGACTCGACCTGGATCCCGTGGGTGTCGTGCTGTTCGGTCTCACCGTGCTGGCATTCATGTGGCCGTTCCTCTTCACCACGGGCGCTCCGGGGGACGACCCGCGGCGCTGGTGGTTCCTCGTGGCCGGCGTGGTCTTCATTGCGCTGTTCCTGGTCTGGGAGCGGCGATACGCCGGGCGGGGAAAGCTGCCGCTGATCCCCTTCTCCGTCTTCCGTGCCGGGTCCTTCCGCAACGGGGTGATGGTCTCAGCGGCCTACTTCGCCGGCGGCCCCGCCATGTTCCTCCTCGGCACGCTGTACCTGCAGACCGGGCTCGGCCTGGCACCCGTCTTCGCGGGCATGGTGACCATCGGCTTCGCGGTCGCCTCGGCGTTCTCCTCCTGGATCGGCGGCGTCCTGGTCAACCGTCTCGGACGACCGCTCGTGGTCTGGGGCCTCGTCGGTCTTCTGGTCAGCGTCGGCGGGCTCGTCCTCGTCGTCCTGCTCACCCCGCCCGAATGGACGGCGTGGGCGATGACCGCGGTCATGGTGCTGGGCGGATTCGCTGCGGGCCTGGTGATCTCCCCGAACCAGACGCTCATGCTGGCCGACATCCCGGTGCAGCAGGGCGGCGTCGCCGGATCCATCGGTCAGCTCGGTCAGCGCATCGGCACGGCCGTCGGCACGGCGGTCGCGCTGGCGCTGTTCTACTCCACGGTGTATCGGGAGCAGGGCAGCGAGCCCGACCTCGTGGTCTACCACGATGCGTATGCGACCGGGATGATCGCGGTCGGCGTCTTCCTGGGGCTCGCGCTCATCGCCGGTGTCGTCGACCTGGCCTCACGTCGGCGCAGAGGCGAACCCATGACGCCCGCCGGCGCGGATCAGACGCCGTAAAGCTCGCGCACGCTCTCGCGCAACTGGCGTGAGCACTCCAGCACCGCGGTGTCCCACAGCTCGGTGGCGCCGTCCTGGGCGCGGTCGGACACGGCCTTGAGGATGCGCACGGGCACGCCGAATCGCGCGGCCACCCACGCGTAGGCGTAGGACTCCATGTCGACCAGGCCTGCCCCCAGCCCGCGGATGACCGTCACCGCCTCCGCGTCGTCCACGAAGGAGTCTCCGGTCGCGATCGTGACTCCTCTGGCCCCCACGACCACCCGGGTGGGGAGGGAGAGATGCTGGCCCCGCACGCCCGCAAGATCCTGTACGTCGTGCTGGACCGTCGCGTCGATCTCGTACACGCCCGGCGCCAAACCGGGGTCGACGGCGCCCGCCGTTCCGACCACCACGATCTCGTCGTAGTGCGCAGCATCCAGCGCTCGTGTCAGCGCATAGGTGGCCTGCAGTTTGCCGACCCCCGTGAGGAGTCGGTCGAACCCCGGGAGCTCGGGCTCGAAGGCGGTCAGTTCGTCCGCGTGCGCGGCGACGAGCAGTCTCATGCGATCAATCTTCCTTCCGCTCCGGCTCAGCCACCGGAGGTGAGGATCCCGATGATCCCCGATGCCAGCATGTACACACCGATCCCACCCACGATGATCCAGATGCCGACGCGCGCCGGGGACGGTTTTTTCGGGTCGTTCGCGGGGAGCATGGGGTCCTCAGGGTCGGACGAGAGTGAAGATGGCGGCGGCGAGCGTGAGCACGCCCCCGATCGCGGCGATCAGGGCGACGATCGGCCCCCCGCCGAACAGGTACGCCAGCACTGCCAGTGCCAGGAATACCACGCCGATGACGATGCCGATGATCGCGGCGGTCGGGGGCCGTCGGGCGGGGCGGTCGTTATCCATCCCGACCAGGGTATCCGGTCGGGAGCAGGCGGACGGGGCCGAGCACCGTTTCCTGGGGTGTGCGATGCCATACCGCGCGCGATCGGCGGTGTTCCGCGCGCGTGGTGAATCGGTAGTGGTACGCGGTCACGCGCACCCAGGTCGGTCGGCGCCCGGAGAAGGGGTCGTGCCGGAGGAGCCGCAGCATCCGCGGGTCGGCCTCGAGGAGTTTCCCGACGAAAGCTTCGAACCAGTCCTCGAGTGATCGGCCGAGGGGGAGGAACCACATCAGCCAGTCCAGCCGCAGGTGGTACGGAGCGACCTGGGGCGGGATGCGGCGGACGTCCCCCGGTTTGCCGCGAAACCCGTACTCCTGCCAGACGGTGGCGGGATCGCCCGGGTCCTCGGAGTCGGTGCCCTCGACGATGTACTCGATACGGCGTTTGGTGACCGTACCGAAGGCGCCGTAGGCGTTGGCGAGGTTCCAGCGGTTGAAGCTCGCGTTCATGAGTTGTCGGCGAGCGGTGAGGTTGCGCACCGCCGGCCAGCTCAGCACCACGTACAGCGCCGCGACCGCCGAGGTGACCACAAGCCAGGGCAGCGGCAACGCGGCGGACGCCCCCGCGCCGGGGATGCTGATCGCCGAGAACGCGAGCACGATGGAAATCCAGTTCAGCCACGCGAAGTTCCCGGTGACCACGAGCCACAGCTGCGTGGCGACGACGATGGCGCCGGCGACCGTGCCGATCCAGGCGAACCCGGGCCAGGGGATCCACACGCCCAGGAGAGGGACGAACAAGAACCACGGCACCACGAGCTGCGCGAAGTGGTTGCCGAGCACTTCGCCCTTGTGGAACCAGCGGGGCAGCAGATGGGCCTGCCGGCTCAGCGGACCGGGCATCGGCTGCGTCTCGTGGTGGTACGTGAGGGCGGTGAGATCTCGCCACTCCGATCCGCCGCGGATCTTGATCATCCCGGCGCCGAATTCCAGGCGGAACACGAGCCACCAGAACAGGACGATGACGACGGTCGGCGGCGGGGACGAGGACGAGCCGAGAAAGGCCGCGAGGAACCCGGCCTCCAGCAGCAGCATCTCCCACCCGAAGCCGTAGAACGTCTGGCCGATGCTGACGATCGACATGTACGCCAGCCACACGAACAGGAAGCACAGCATCGGCACCCACGCGGGGCCGAGCTGGGGGAGTCCCACCACGAGCGATGCAGCGACCAGCATCCCCGCGCCGCAGAGGAGGAGCAGGCGGCGGTCGGTGTACGGCCACCACCGGAAGATCGTGGGATGCAGCATCCGCTGTGCCCGTTTCGATGACCGCACCCAGCCCAGTAGCTGCGGAGCGGGCAGCAGGCCGTTCTCACCGAGGAGCGCGCGGAATTGCGCGGCTGTGGACAGGAACGCCACGACGTAGATGGCCGCGATACCGCGCTGAAGCACCTCGCGGGCGAACCCGAAGTCGATCGCAGCGAAGCCGTCCATGAACCGAGGGTAGGGGCGCCCCACCGCCGGCGGCAGCGGGTTGCGGGGCGCTTCGGAGGCGTTCCGGCGCGGTCGCCGACCTCGGGAGCGGATCCTGTCGTACCGTGGAGCATGGCGCACACATCGCGAACCGGGACCATCGTGGCCGTCGTCGGGGCCGGATCCGACGAGGCGCTCGGCGCCCTGGACGCGCTGCCCGGGGTCGAGACCCTCAGTCTGCACGGCACCGACCCCGCCCTCGCCGCACGGCGGATCGCCGCCGCATCCGCCCCCTGGATCGTGCACGACGCCGATCCCCTCGAGCATGTCGCGTCCGCGTGGGTCGAGCTGTACGAGGAGCGCGCCACCCTCGGCACTCTCGAGGTGGAGGTGGAGGCGGTGCTCGCCCACTTCGGGGCCGGGCGGGCCATCATGCCGGACTACTACATCGTGCTCGACCCCGACCAGGCCGACGCGACGTGGCGCCACTGGTGGCTGGGGGCGCTCGGACACCGCGCGCCCCGGCGCATCCTGCCCGCCACGGCGCCGACCACACCTCGGGATGCGGCCCTCACGCGCCTGCTCACGTCTCTGCCGACGTCGCGGCCGTGGCCGGACCCCGGGTCCTGGCTGCCCGGGCTGGCGTTCGACATCCCCGACCGCGTCGGCCTCCACGAGTAAGCCTCTGCGCGAGAAACGACATCCCCGGCGAGAAACGCCGCGTCGCGTGGTGTCTCGCCCGGATCGTCGTTTCTCGCGGACCTGGGGCGAACGTCAGGCGGGCGTCAGGAGGGGAAGACCTCGGGCAGCGCGGCGTGGAGTTCGGCGAGCCACGCCCGGGCGTTGCCGTCGGACGGGGCACGCCAGTCGCCCCGGGGCGACAGCGACCCCGCGGGGGAGACCTTCGGCCCGTTCGGGATGGCGGAGCGCTTGAACTGCGCGAATGCGAAGTAGCGCTTCAGGAACACCTCGAGCCAGCGCGCGATCGTCGGGAGGTCGTAGGCGTAGCGGTCCGCCTCCGGGAAGCCGGGCGGCCACTCGCCCGCCTCGGCGTCCTTCCACGCCTCGTGCGCGAGGAACGCGATCTTCGACGGCCGGAATCCGAAGCGCAGGATGTGGTGGAGCGTGAAGTCGTGCAGCGCGTAGGGTCCGATGCGGTCCTCGGTGGACTGCATCTTCCCGTCCTGCCCCGCCGGCACGAGTTCCGGGCTGATCTCGGTGTCGAGGACGGACTGCAGCACGTCCCTCGCCTCATCCACCTCGCCGGCCGAGATGACCCAGCGGATGACGTGCTGGATGAGCGTCTTCGGCACGCCGGTGTTGACGGCGTAGTGGCTCATCTGGTCGCCGACCCCGTAGGTGGCCCAGCCGAGCGCGAGTTCGGACAGGTCGGACGTGCCGATGACGAGTCCGCCGTGGTGGTTCGCGAGCCGGAAGAGGTAGTCGGTGCGCAGGCCCGCCTGCACGTTCTCGAACGTGACGTCGTGCACCGGCTCGCCCGACGCGAACGGGTGCCCGAGCCGGTGGAGCATCTCTTCGGCGGCGGGACGGATGTCGATGGTCTCGATGGATGCTCCGAGGGCTGTCGCCAGCGCGATGGCGTTCTCCCTGGTGTGGTCGCTCGTGGCGAAGCCCGGGAGCGTGTAGGCGAGGATGTCGCTCCGCGGCCGGCCCATGCGATCCATCGCCCGCGCCACGACGAGGAGGGCGTGGGTGGAATCCAGGCCTCCGCTGACACCGATGACGGGCTTGGGCCCCCCGATCGCGGTGAGGCGCTGCTCCAGGCCCGACACCTGGATGTTGAACGCCTCGTAGCAGTCCTGCGCCAGTCGCGCGGGGTCATCGGGAACGAACGGGAAGCGGTCGAGCGACCGGCGCAGGCCGATATCCGTCGTGGGGGGGTCGAGGTCGAACGGCACCGTCCGGAACTCGGGATCGTACGTGCGGCGGTTGTCGTCGAAGGTGCCTTGGCGCAGGCGATCCTGCCGGAGCTTGTCGAGGTCGACGTCGGCGACGCTGCGGCGAGGTCCATCGGGGAAGCGCTCGGAGGTCGTGAGGAGCTGGCCACCCTCGTAGATCATGGTCTGCCCGTCCCACGACAGGTCGTTCGTCGACTCGCCCTGACCCGCCGCGGCGTACGCATACGCCGCGATGCAGCGCAGTGACTGGGACTGCGAGAGCAGGGTGCGGTCATCGGCGCGGCCGATCGTGATGGGGCTGCCCGACATGTTCAGCAGCACCGTGGCACCGGCGAGAGCCGCTTTCGATGAGGGTGGCACCGGCACCCACATGTCTTCGCACACCTCGGCGTGCACCACGAGACCGGGCACATCCTGCGCCTCGAACAGGATGTCCGGTCCGAACGGGGCCTCGAGGTCGCCGACCACGATGTGCTGGCCCGACTGGTCGTCGCCGGGGGCGTACCAGCGGCGTTCGTAGAACTCCCGGTAGGTCGGCAGGTACGACTTGGGCGCCACCCCCAGGAGCCGGCCACGGTGGATGACGACGGCGCAGTTGTAGAGGCGGTTGCGGTGCCGCAGCGGCGCACCGACGACGAGGACGGGGAAAAGGTCGGCCGACTCCTCGACGAGCCGCAGCACGGCGGCCTCCACCGCATCCAGCACGGGGTCCTGCATCACGAGATCGTCGATGGCGTACCCGCTCAGGCACAGCTCCGGAAACAGAGCCACGGCGACCGAGTCGGCGTCGCACTCCCGCGCGGTGGCGAGAACCGATTCGGCGTTGGTGGCCGGGTCGGCGATCGAGATCGGAATGGTGCACGCCGCGATCCGGGCGAACCCATGCCGGTACGCGTTGTCGAAGGGAAGCGTCGTGCTCACCGTCCCATCCTGGCAGGTGCGCCTCCGGCCGGCGGCGGGGATTGACGTCGGAGGCCGCGGCTAGTGTCGAAGACGGAAAAGGGGAACATGCGGTACATCGGGAACGAAGGCCGGATCGTCTGGAGCGCGAGCGACCTGAAGGCGGCTGCCGAGTGCGAATTCGCGTGGCTGCGTGCCATCGACGCGAAGCTCGGGCGCGTCGAGGCCGTCGAGGACCCGGACGATCCGACGCTGGAACGCGCGGGACGCCTCGGCACGGCGCACGAGCTCCGGGTTCTGGAGATGTACCGCGAGAAGTTCGGTTCCGGCGTCGTCGAGATCCCCGAGACACGGTCATCGGATGCGGCGGCGCTGAGCGACGCGGTGGACCGCACGCGCGCGGCTCTCGCCTCCGATGCCGACGTCGTCTACCAGGCGGCGTTCGCGACCGACGAGTTCGTGGGGTTCGCCGACTTCCTGGTGCGCGACGCTTCGTCAGGCTCAGTGCACCCCGCTTCGTCAGGCTCAGCGCACCCCGCTTCGACGGATTCACGCGGGGGCCGGTGGCTCGTGCAGGACACGAAGCTCGCGCGCCGCGCGCGCGTCACCGCTCTCATGCAGCTGGCGGCATATGTCGATCAGCTGGACCGCCTCGGGGTGCCGCGCTCCGATCGTGTCGAGCTCCTCCTCGGCGACGGCACGGTCAGCTCGCACGACGTGGACGACCTGCTGCCGGTCTTCGCGTTGCGCCGCGCGCGGCTGCGGGCGCTCATCGCCGATCGTCGCGTGGAGCTGGGTGCCGCGGGTGCCCCCATCCCGTGGGGCGACCCCCGTGGTGAGCTGGGCGTCGTGGCGTGCGGGCGCTGCGCCACGTGCGAGATGGAGGTCGTCGCCTCCCGTGACCTGCTGCTGGTCGCCGGAATGCGCCCCGTGCAACGCGCGCGCCTCGCCGCCGCCGGCCTCGACACGATCGACGCGCTCGCGGCTGCTGACGTGCCGCCGGCGGGGATGAGCGTCGACACCTTCGGGTCGCTGCGGACGCAGGCGCGGCTGCAGCTGCGCAGCCCGGCCCCCGATGAGACGGTCGGAAGCGCGCCGCTCGTCCCCGTGTACGAGGTCGTCGCGCCGAAGGCGCTGGGCGCCCTGCCCCGGCCCGATCACGGCGACCTGTTCTTCGACTTCGAGGGTGACCCGTTGTACACCGAGGGGGAAGGTGCCCACTGGGGCTTGGACTACCTCTTCGGGTGGGTCGACACCAAGGAGCAGTACTCCGCCCTCTGGGCGCACGACTTCGCCGCGGAGAAGGAGGCGCTGGAGCGCTTCCTCGATCTCATCGCCCTGCGCCGGCAACAGCATCCCGACATGCACATCTACCACTACGCGCCGTACGAGCCGACGCATCTGCTCACCATGGCTGCGCGCTACGGCGTACGAGAGGCCGATGTCGACCGGCTGCTGCGCGAGGGGGTGTTCGTCGACCTGTACCCGATCGTCCGTCGCGCGCTGCGGGTCGGTTCGCGCTCCTACTCCATCAAGAAGCTCGAGCCGCTCTACATGGGCGATGAGGTGCGGACGTCCGACGTGCAGCGCGGCGACGACTCGATCGTGCGGTACGTCGAAGCACGCGCGCTCGCGGCCGATGGCGAGGCGGCCGCGGCAGAGGCGATCTTCGCGGACCTGGCCGACTACAACCGCTACGACTGCGTCTCGACGCGGCGCCTGCGCGACTGGCTCGTCGACCGCGCCCGCGAGGCGGGCCTCCGTCCCGCTCAGGGACTCGACCCCGACGAGGTCACCTACGACGAGTCACCCCGCGCGACCGCGCTGCAGCGCTGGGCGGCCCAGGCGCCGGAGTCGGACGCCGGAGCCCTGCGCCTGGGCGCCGCGGCGATCGACTACTACCCGCGCGAGGCGAAATCGTTCTGGGCGACACATTTCCTGCGCCTGCGCGAACCCGTGTCGGTGTGGGAAGACACGCGCGACGTCATGGTGGTGGATGCTGCTCGGTCGCGCGTGGTGGAGGACTGGCACTTCCCGGAGTCGGGCAAGGGAGGCGAGCGCCGCACGCTCGAGCTGCGCGGCGAGCTCGCCCCGGGCACGCGGTTGTCCACCGGCGGGGAACCGTTCGCCGTGTACGAGCTGCCCGTCCCCTTCCCGTACCAGGCGCGCCCGCGCTGGATTCACGGTGCGCGGTGGGTGCGCGTGGTCGAGGTGCTCGACGACGGCGCGATCCTCGAGGAGACCGCGGTCGAGGGGTTCACGTGGCACGAGCTGCCCCTCGCCCTCACGCCCGCCGCTCCGCCGCGCGCGGGCAATCAGCAGGCGGCCATCGACGCGTGGGCGGACGGCGTGCTGGCATCCGCACCGGTCCTCCCGGCGGACGCGGCGACCGACATCCTCTTGCGCCGCCCGCCCCGCACGCTGCGGCAGGCTCAGGGCGAGCCCGGCGGGCTCACGCCGTCGGCCGGCGATGACGTCGCGGCGATCGTCCGCAGCGTCGCCGACCTCGACCGCAGCTACCTGGCGGTGCAAGGGCCTCCGGGCACCGGGAAGACGTACGTCGGCTCGCACGTGATCGCCCGTCTCGTCGCCGAACGCGGGTTCAAGGTCGGGGTGGTCGCTCAGTCCCATGCGGTCGTGGAGCACATGCTCGACCGCGTCGTCGCGGCCGGCGTACCGGCAGCGCTCGTGGCGAAGACCCCCAAAGACCCCGAGTGCACGCCGTCTTTCACGGCGCTCCCGCGGAACGGTCTCGCCGCCTACACGGCCGAACACGCCATCGGAGGATTCGTCGTCGGCGGTACCGCGTGGGACTTCAGCCACGAGGGCCGCATTCCGCGTGGAAGCCTCGACCTCCTCGTCATCGACGAAGCGGGCCAGTTCTCCCTCGCCTCGACGATCGCTGTGTCGCTCGCCGCGCCCCGCCTTCTGCTCCTAGGTGACCCGCAGCAGCTGCCGCAGGTGAGTCAGGGCACGCACCCCGAGCCGGTGGACACGTCCGCGCTCGGCTGGGTGATGGATGGTGCCGAGGTCGTGCCGCCCGAGTACGGATACTTCCTCTCGCGCACCTGGCGCATGCACCCGCGCGTCGCCGAGCCGGTGTCACGGCTGTCGTATGAGGGCAAGCTCGCGTCGCATCCCTCGACGGCTCTGCGCGTGCTCGACGGCATCGAGGCGGGCGTCCATCCCATCGCCCTCCGGCATTCCGGCAACGCCACATCCTCGCCCGAAGAGGCAGCCGAGGTCGTGCGGCTCGTCACCGACCTCGTCGGACGGACCTGGACGGCCACCGAGACCGGCGACGACGGCCAGGTGCGGATGCTGCCGTCCCGGCCGCTGCGGCCCGAAGACATCATCGTGGTGACGCCCTATAACGCGCAGCAGGTCGCGGTGGAGGAGGCTCTTGCCGCGGCCGGCTTCCCCACCGTTCCGGTCGGGACCGTCGACCGGTTCCAGGGTCAGGAGGCGGTGGTGGCGATCGTGTCGCTCGCCGCGTCGTCCGGGCGGGATGCTCCGCGCGGACCCGAGTTCCTGCTGCTTAGCAACCGCATCAACGTCGCGTTGTCGCGGGCGATGCAGGCCGCGTACCTCGTGTATTCGCCCGGCCTCCTCGACGACCTGCCGCGCACGCCCGAGGGCGTGGCACGCTTGAGCGCTTTCGCACGCCTCGTGGGCGCCGACGTCGCGACGCCCTCGCTCATCTCCGCCTGACGCCCGGTCCCCTCCGCGAGAAACGAGATTCCGGACGAGAAACGGCGCCTCGCGTCGTTTCTCGTCCGGATCGTGGTTTCTCCCAGAAGCGGGCGGGCGGGCGGGTAGCGGGTCAGACGGTGCCGTAGAGGCGGTCGCCGGCGTCGCCGAGCCCCGGCACGATGTACCCCTTCTCGTCCAGGCGCTCGTCGAGCGCCCCGAGGACGAGGGTGACGTCGCGTCCGTCGACCTGCTTCTCGATGGCCGCGACCCCCTCGGGTGCGCCGAGGAGGCAGATCGCGGTGACATCCTGCGCGCCACGACGGAAGAGGAAGTCGATCGCCGCGCCCAGCGAACCGCCGGTGGCGAGCATCGGGTCGAGCACGAAGCACTGCCGGTCGCTGAGGTCGTCGGGGAGGCGCTCGGCGTAGGTGGTGGGCTCGAACGTCTCTTCGTTGCGCACCATGCCGAGGAACCCGACTTCGGCGGTGGGGAGCAGCTTCACCATGCCATCGAGCATGCCGAGGCCCGCGCGCAGGATCGGGACGACGAGCGGGCGCGGCTCGCTGATGCGCACACCGGTCGTCATGGTCACGGGGGTCTGGATCGCGTACGGTTCGACGCGCACATTCCGGGTGGCTTCGTAGGCGAGGAGCGTCACGAGCTCCTCGGTGAGTTGCCGGAACCCCGGCGACGGCGTACGCACATCGCGCAGCACTGTGAGCTTGTGAGTGATGAGGGGATGGTCGGCGACGTGCACACGCATAGGCTCAATCTATCCGCTCGATCCCGTCCGTACCTCGGAGCCGCATGACCGTCCCGCCCGCCGACCTCGCCGCGATGCGCCGGGCGCTCACTCTCGCAGCCCAGGCGGAGGCCGACGGCGATGTTCCGGTCGGGGCTGTGGTGACGGATGCGGCGGGGGCGGTGATCGGCGAAGGACGCAACCTCCGCGAACTCACGCATGATCCGACGGCGCACGCCGAGATCGTCGCGCTGCGGCAGGCCGCCGCATCCCTCGGCACCTGGCACCTCGCCGGCTGCACCCTCGTGGTGACTCTCGAGCCGTGCGTCATGTGCGCCGGGGCGGTGCTCCAGGCCCGCGTGCCGCGTCTCGTGTACGGCGCGTGGGACGACAAGGCGGGAGCGGCCGGCTCGGTGTACGACGTCGTCCGCGACCGCCGGCTGCCGCACCGCGTGGAGGTGGTGGCGGGTGTCGAGGCCGATGCATCCACCGCCCTGCTCCGGCGCTTCTTCACGTCACGCCGCTAACCCGCCCGTCGACTCGCCACAAAACGTCGGATTTCCGCGCGAAACTGCACGTTTTTTGGCGAGTCGACGCGGGTCAGCGGGGGAGGTGCGGCAGTACCTCGGTGCCGAGGTACTCCACGTGCTCCACATCCCGCGGATCGAGGAACTGGAAGTAGACGCGCTCGATGCCGTGCGACCGGTACACCGCGATCCGCTCGGCGATCTCCTCCGGGCCGCCCACGATGTTCGTGCCGTCGCGCACCTGCCCCACCGTGCGCCCGATCCGCGCCGCCCGCCGCGCGATCTCCTCGTCGTTCGCCCCGGCGATCGTGGACATCGCGATCGAGAGGCGGATGCTGCCCGGGTCGCGGCCGACCCGCTCGCACGCGGCGCGCAGGTTGTCGATGCGTTCGCCGATCCCGTCATCCGTCGGAAAACCGATGTTGTACTCCGCGGCGTACCGCGCGACCAGCTCCGGTGTGCGGCGCTTTCCGCCCCCGCCGATGATGATCGGCAGCGGCCGCTGCACCGGCTTCGCGAGGGCCGGCGCATCGGTGAGCCGGTAGTGCGCACCGGAGAAGGAGTACGACTCACCGACAGGGGTCGCCCACAGCCCGGTGATGATCTCGAGTTGCTCCTCGAGCAGCCCGAAGCGCTTGTCGGGGAACGGGATGCCGTAGGCCTCGTGCTCGCGCGTGAACCAGCCGGCGCCGAGGCCCAGCTCGACCCGCCCGCCCGACATGTCGTCCACCTGCGCCACCTGGATCGCCAGCGGGCCCGGGAGGCGGAACGTCACCGGGGACACGAGCGTCCCCAGGCGGATGCGGCTAGTCTCGCGGGCGAGGCCCGCCAGTGTCGTCCAGGCATCGGTCGGGCCGGGGAGCCCCGGGCCTTCGCCGGCGAGGTAGTGGTCGGAACGGAAGAAACCGGCGAAGCCGAGACGTTCGGCGGTCTGAGCGAAAGCGAGCTGGTCGCTGTACGTCGCGCCTTGTTGAGGCTCGGTGAAAACGCAGTACTCCACCGGTCCCGCCTGTCAGGCCGTGCCGGTCTGGTCCGCCGTGGCCGAACCCGCCGGTCCCTCCGGGCCGCCTACCCGGGCCCGGTCGACGTCGGGCTCGAGGTAGATCGCGCGGGCGACCGGCACGGCCGCGCGGATCCGCTGCTCGACGGTGTCGATCCTCGTGGCGGCATCGGCGAGCGTCTCCGCCGCGGGAAGGGCGACCTTCGCGGCGACGAGCAGCTCGTCGGGCCCGAGGTACAGCGTCTTGACGTGGATGATGCGGTCGACTTCGGGGCCGTTCTCGATGGCCGTCACGATGCGCTCGTGGTCGGCGTCGGTGGCGCCCTCTCCGACGAGCAGGCTCTTCGTCTCGATCCCCAGGACGATCGCGACGAGGATCAGCAGCGCCCCGATGAACAGGGTGCCGATCGCGTCGAAGATCGGGTTGTGGGTGATCGCCGCCAGTCCCACACCGCTCAACGCGAAGATCAGGCCGATCAGAGCCGCGATGTCTTCGAGGAGGACGACGGGCAGCTCCGGAGCCTTGGAGTGACGCACGAACGACACCCAGGACTGCCCGGGCAGGCGCACGTGGTTGCTCTCCACGATCGCCGTGCGCAGCGAGAACGACTCCAGCACGATGGCGACCACAAGCACCACGATCGGGATCCACACGTTCTCGAGCTCATGCGGGTGCGAGAGCTTGTTCACGCCCTCGTAGATCGAGAAGAGACCGCCGACGGAGAACAGAACGATCGACACGACGAACGCGTAGACGTACCGCTCCCGGCCGTACCCGAACGGGTGCTCCCGGTCGGCTTGACGCCGCGCCCGGCGTCCGCCGAGCAGAAGGAGAAGCTGGTTTCCGGAGTCGGCGAGGGAGTGGATCGCCTCGGCGAGCATCGACGCGGAACCTGACACGATCCAGGCGATGAACTTCGCGATGGCGATGCCCATGTTCGCGAGGAACGCGGCGATGATGGCGCGGTTGCCACCAGATGCACTCATACTCAGTCTGCCGATCGAAGAATAATGGCCTCCGTGGAAGGGGCCGGGTCTGCGGGGGTACCGACGTAGCCTATGCGGGTCAGGAGGGCGTGGCGAAACATCGCCGGCGCCTCGAGGTGCGGGCTGTGCCCCACACCGGGCAGGAGCATGTCGGTCACGTTGCCGCCTGCCCGGGCGTACGCGTCGAGAACATCGCGCGTCTGCGCCACCATCGGCTGCGGCGGCGCAATCTCGATGCCCGGCCAATCGGGCAGGATGCCGAGCTGACCGAGGTTGCCCGGGTCGGTGATCGAAGCATCCGAGATGATGGCGTCCACCTCGCCGTGCACCCACAGCACAGGCGGCTTGTCGGCGAGCTCCACGATGCCGGAGACGTCGAAGTACGTGGGCGCGAGCGCGTTGAGCACGCCCGCCGTGCCCGCTGCGTAGCCCGGCCATGTGGCCGTTCGCACGATGTCGCCGGGGTAGTTGCCCGACGCCGTCGAGGTGGCGAGCATCGCGCTGACCCAGACGTCCTCGTGCGCGCTGGAGTACCCGCTGGCGACGTACTCGGCGCGGAAAACGCTGCGCGGAGAGGTCTCCGCCTCGTCGGTGGTGTCTCCCGCACCCAGGCGGCGGACGTAGTCGGGATTCGCCGTTCCCGCGCCCGTCCCGGCACCCTCGTCGGTGAGGCGCGTGCCATCTCGGCGCGTCCCCCCGAGACCGAAGGGTGAGATCGGGGCCTGGAGGGTGAGGGTCAGCGCCGGGTGATCGAGGGCGTACTGCAGGACCACCGCCCCGCCGAGCGACCAGCCGACCAGGTGCGCGGTCTCGATGCCGAGCGCGTCGAAGGTCGCCGCGAGGTCGTCGCTGAAGTCCCGCACGCCGCGGGTGGCGTCGACCGGGACGTTCTCGGTGCCGCCGTAGCCACGGAGGTCGACCGCGACGACGCGGAGGTCACTCGGCAGGTCCTGCAGGATCTCCTGCCAGAACAGGGATGACCCGACGGTGCCGTGCACGAACACCACGGTGCGATCGGCCGGGGTGGCGGGGTCGTCGCCCTCCCGTTCGAGCACGTTCACACTCAGTCGGGACGTCTCGATGCGACGCGAAACGATGCCGTCGAACACGGTCATGGGGAGATCCTCCGCACTTCGTCGCAGGCGTCGGGACACCTGCGATTCGACTATATCTCCGGCCCCGACGCGACGGAACGCGCCGGGCGTGCGTGCGAGCGAAGCCCGAACGGGGGCACCGAGCGAAACCTTAGGATGGCGCCATGACCGCGCCATCTCCCACGCCCCTGCCCGACATCGCGATCCTCGGCGCGGGATCGATGGGGGGTGCGATCCTCGCAGGACTCGTCCGCTCGGGGCTTGCTCCGTCGATCACCGCGACCAACCGCACCGCGGCGAAGGCCGCCGACCTCTCCGGCCTGGAGGGGGTCACCAGCGTCGCGTTGGAAGAGCAGCCCGACGGCAACCTCCATGCGGCGGCGTCGGCCGACATCGTCCTGATCGGAGTCAAGCCGGGGATGGTCCCGGACCTGCTCCGCGAGATCGCCCCGCACCTGCGCGACGGTGCGATCGTCGTGTCGCTCGCCGCCGGGGTGCCGATCGCGACGTTCGTCGACATCCTCGGCCCCGGCCCCGTCGTGCTCCGGTCGATGCCGAACACCCCCGCCGTGGTCGGCAAAGCCGTCACGGGGATCGCGGCCGATGCCGCCGCATCCCCCGACGACATCGCCATCGTCCGGCGGTTGTTCGAGACGGTGGGCGCGGTCGTGGAGGTGCCGGAGTCACAGATCGACGCACTGTCGACGATCTCCGGGTCCGGTCCCGCCTACGTGTTCCTCCTCGTCGAGGAACTCACCAAGGCCGCCGTGGCCAAGGGTTTCGGCGAGGCCGAAGCGCGGCTGCTGGCCGAGCAGACGTTCATCGGCGCTGCGGCGCTGCTGGATGCTGCGGACGAAGAGCCTGCGGAGCTCCGCCGCCGCGTCACCAGCCCCAAGGGGACCACAGAGCGGGCGATCACCGTGCTGCAGGAGGCTGATCTCGCGGGTGTTTTCGGTCGCGCGACCGATGCGGCACTGGCCAGGGCGCGCGAGCTCGCCGCCGGCGCCTGACGGCGGCTGAGGGAACGGCCCGTCAGCGGTCCAGAGCCGCGAAGCGCTCGATGTCGGAGTTCGTCCCCGAGACGATGATGAGGTCGTGGTTGGTGACCACCGTGTTCGCCTCGGCGTAACGGAACGGCCGGCCGGGGCTCTTCACTCCGACGACCGTGACGTTGTACTTCGTGCGCACGCCGGACTCGTTCAGTCCGACGCCACGGATGAACTTCGGCGGGTACATCTTGGCGAGCACGAAGTCGTCGTCGAAGCGGATGAAATCCAGCATCCGCCCGCTGACGAGGTGCGCCACGCGTTCGCCGGCCTCGCGCTCGGGATAGATCACGTGGTTGGCCCCGACGCGGGCGAGGATCTTGCCGTGCGCCTGGGACACCGCCTTCGCCCAGATCTGCGGCACCTTGAGGTCGACGAGGTTCGCGGTGATGAGGACGGATGCTTCGATCAGCGACCCCACCGCGACGACGGCGACCTGGAAATCCTGCGCGCCGATCTGCTTGAGCGCGTCGATGTTGCGCGCGTCGGCCTGCACGGCGTGGGTGACGCGCTCCGACCACTTCTGGACGAGCTCGAGGCTGTCGTCGATGGCGAGCACATCGCGCTCGAGGCGATCGAGCTCGCCGGCGCAGGCCGCGCCGAACCGTCCGAGGCCGATGACGAGGACGGGTGCGTCGCTGCGGATGCGGTCAACCAACGATGGGCCTTTCCACCGGCAGCGAGTAGAGCTGCGAACGGGACGTCGCAGCCACCGCCGCGGCGAGTGTCACTGTACCAATGCGGCCCATGAACATCGTGACCGCGAGGACGTACTTGGCGGGGTCGGGAAGCTCGGCGGTCAGCCCCGTCGACAGCCCGACGGTGGCGAACCCGGAAATGACGTCGAAGAGCACCTCTTCGATCGGGGCTTGGGTGATCTGACCGATCGTCACGGTGGACAGCGCGACGATGGTCGCGCCCCACGCGACGACCGACAGGGCAACGCGCTGCACGTCGCTGGGGATGCGGCGGCCGAACGCCTCGACGGACGGTCGGCCCTTCGCCTCCGACCACACGGCCAGGGCCAGGACGGCGAGCGTGGTCACCTTGATCCCACCGGCGGTGGAGGCCGACCCGCCGCCGACGAACATGAGCATCGACCCGACGATGAGGGTCGACCCGTTCAGATCGCCGATGTCGATGACGGAGAAACCGCCCGAACGGGTCATCGCCGAGAGGAAGAACGCCTGGAACGTGGTGTCCCACGCGTCCAGGCTCCCGAATGTCTTCGGATTGTTGTACTCCAGCAGCAGGATGACTCCGGCACCGGCGAAGAACAGGATCACGGTGGTGATGAGGGTCAGCTTGGCGTGCAGCGACCACCGGCGGACGTGCCAGTGGTGCTTCCACAGCGTGAAGATGACGGGGAATCCGATCGAACCGAGGAACACGCCGGCCATCAGCACCGTCAGCAGGAAGTAGTCGTCGGCGAAGGGCACGAGGCCGTCGGCGTTCGGGACGAAGCCCGTGTTGGTGAAGGCCATCGCGGCGTAGTACGGCGCCTCCCACAGCGCCACGAGCGGGTCGATGCCGGCGAGGATGAGCGAGGGGTACAGGAGTACCGACAGACCCGCCTCGATCACGAGGGTCGACAGGGCGACCGTGGCCAGCAGTTGCCCGACCTCGCCCAGCCGCACCGTCTGGCCCTCGTTCACCGGGCCGCCGTGCACGCGCATGGGATTGGAGTCACCTGCCGCGATGAGTTTGGCGCGGAGGCCCAAGCGCTTGGAGATGACCAGGCCCAGGATCGAGGCGAGGGTCAGGACGCCCAACGCGCCCACGTTGACGCCGACATACGTGATCACGTGGCCGAGGGGTGACCAGTGCGAGTACATGTTGACGGTGGCCAGGCCCGTCACGCAGATCGTCGACACGGCCGAGAACAGGGCGTCGGCAAGCGGTGTGCGCTGACCGTCGGCGGCGGCGGCCGGCAGCGAGAACAGCGCCGTGAAAAGCAGAATCAGGGCGACGAACACCATGACGGCGAACCGTGCCGGCGACGACGTCGTGAGGTCGCGCACCGCATCCCAGCCGCCATCGAGGACAGCGCGCCATCCACGCAGTGCGCGGGGGCGCGCCGGCGCTGCCGCCATCGCCCGACCCCCTTCGTCTCGCTGCGCACGCTTCGGGCATCGCCTCGCTCGTGAACCCCGCTCATGGTACTCCGGCTCGAGCGCGGCTAATCTGAAGGCATGGCGGACATCTTCGACGTGATCGCAGACCGCACGCGTCGCGACATCCTCCAGCTACTCCTGGATCGTTCCCTCGCCGGTCAGGACGGTACCAGCGTGTCGCACATCGTGCAGGCGCTCGGTGTGAGCCAGCCCACCGTCTCCAAGCACCTGAAGGTTCTCCGCGACGTGGAGCTCGTGTGGGTGCGCGAGGAGGGGCAGCACCGCTACTACAGCATCCAGACCGCGCCGCTGGATGAGATCGACGACTGGCTCGTGCCGTTCTTCACGATCGACCCGCCGAGTCCGATCGTGCTGCCCGAGACGGCCGCGTACGCCGCGGATGTGGTCGGTCGCGCGGCCGCCTCGGCAAAGCACGCGGTGGCTACGGCCCTGCGCAAGCTGCCGGGCCGCTGACGCCTCAGGCGGCCGCGTCGGTGGAGTCGCCCTCTTGCTCGGTGTCGGACTCGTCCGGCTCGCCGTCGGGAGCGTCCCTGTGCGCGTCGGGCCCGTCGCCCGGTCCGGCGCCGTCACGCGGACCGGCGCCGTCACGCGGACCGGCGCCCTCGCGAGGACGGTCGCCGTCACGCGGACCCGCGCCGTCCCGAGGACCCGCGCCGTCCTGAGGGCCCGCGCCGTCGCCTCGTCCGCCACCGTCGCCGTCGCGCGGGGCATCGTTGTCCTGACCCGGGTTATCGGAGCGGGGGCCGGCCTCCTGGCCGTTCGGACCACGTTCGTCGGCCTCGGGGCGCTGCTCCGCGTCGGAGCCGCCGTTGCTGAGCTCGAAGCCGGAGGTCTGGGCGGGGCCGAGGTTCCATCCGGTTGCGACGCCGCCGCCGAACGCGAGTCCGGCCACGACGAGACCGCCGGCGGCCGCGGCCGCGATGACAGGCCACGAACGGCTCTTGGCCTCACGATTCTTGGGGGTGCCCTCGTTCGTGACGGGAGCGACCGGGGTGGTGGGGATGCTGTTTTCGGGGGTGCGAGAAGGGGCCGGATTGTGTCCGGCTGCATACGTGTCGTTCATGCTTCCACTCTGCCGGGGCAGATTAAGAACAGCGCATGATTGCGTTCAGCGTCCGCTGGGAATGCCGCGAACTCCAGGGTCGACGCCCGGGCTGTCGGGCGAGGGCACGCGTGAGACAACCCCACACGTCCCAGCAGCCACGCGGGTTTACACGCGTCGCGCCGACGCTCTAGAGTGTCGTCAGCACCCCGAGGGAAGGAACGCCATGGCCGAGCTGCCGGACGTGCGCTTCCTCACCGTCGCCGAGGTCGCCGAACTGATGCGCGTGTCCAAGATGACCGTGTACCGGCTCGTGCACGCGGGGGAGCTTCCGGCCGTGCGGTTCGGCCGCAGCTATCGCGTGCCGGAGTCGGCCGTGGTCGAGGCCCTGCAACGACCCGTCGCCGACGTCGGCTAGACTGATCCGAGGCCTTTTTTCTGAGCCTTGTGTTCCCGGGAGCCGGTCATCGGCACCCAGACTCCAGACATTGTGAGGTTTTCCGTGGGTTCTGTCATCAAGAAGCGCCGTAAGCGTATGGCGAAGAAGAAGCACCGCAAGCTGCTTCGTAAGACTCGCCACCAGCGCCGCAACAAGAAGTAAGCGGCTCCTGCACCGAGCGCCTGTCCTTCGCGGCGGGCGTTTCGTGTTCGCTGCGCCGCGCCTGACCTTTGAGGAGCCGCCATGCAGTCCATCTCCGTTCAGCAGCTGCGCGAACGCGAGGGCGTTCCGCTCATCGACGTCCGTGAGCCCGACGAGTTCGCCGCGGGCCATGTCCCCGGTGCCGTGAACCTGCCGATGTCGAGCATGGGGGAGCACCTCGACGAGTTGCCCGAGGGGCCCTTCGACGTCATCTGCCAGGTGGGCGGGCGATCGGCCCGTGTCGTCGAGGCGCTGACGGCGCGGGGGCTCGAGGCCACCAACGTCGAGGGCGGCACCAGCGCATGGGCCGAGGCCGGTTACGACATCGAGCGCTGATCGCTGCGGCGCACGCGTGCCGCGCCTCGCACCCGGCGGCGTCTGCCTAGGATCGAAGGGTGACAACCCTGACGGTGATCGGCAAGCCGGACTGCCACCTGTGCGATGTGGCGGAGGAGATCGTCGAAGCCGTGGTGGCCGACCTTCCCGACGCCGTCGCCGACACCGTGGTGATCGAGCAAGCGTCGATCGCGGATGACCGCGCGCTGCACGCGCTGTGGTGGGAGAAGATCCCGGTCGTCCTCATCGACGGTGAGCTGCACGCCCACTGGCGGGTCTCCGCCGACCGCCTTCGCACGGCGATCCTGGACGCGACCGCCTAGCGCTGATCGGTATCTCCCGGGATCACCGGGATGGCATTGGTGAACGCCGAGGCGCGCTCCACGGCCTCGGCGCTGCCGGTGAACAGTCCTGCGCCGGGATCCTCTGTCGCGGGAGGATCCGGCTCAGTCACGGTCTCGCCGTCTTCGGTGACGAGTACCCGCTGGACGGGCAGAGCGTCGGGCATCGTGCGCTGCATCCACGTCACCATCGCTTCACGCACCTGACAGCGGAGATCGAACAGGGTCGGTGCGTCGGCTGCGGTGACGAGGATGCGGATGCGGATGAGTCCGCCCGTGGCTTCGGTGACCTGCAGCACCGATGTCCGCCCGTCCCACAGGTCGGTGCGGGCGAGGACGTCGTCCAGGTGCTCGCGCATCCGGGCCGGTGAGACGCGCCAATCCACGTCGAACTCCACCGCGCCCAGCAGTTCGCTGCCGCGGCGCGTCCAGTTCTCGAACGGCTGCGTGGTGAAGTACGTGCATGGCAGCACGAGCCGCCGGTCATCCCACAGGTCGAGCACGACGTAGCTCAGGGTGATCTCGCCGACGCGCCCCCACTCGCCCTCGACGACGACGACGTCGTCCACGCGCAGGGCATCGCTGAACGCCAGCTGGAGTCCCGCGAACATATTGGCGAGCACCGACTGCGCCGCAAGGCCCGCGACGATCGAGGCGATACCCGCCGACGCCAGCACGCTCGCCCCGACCGCCTGCACGGCAGGGAAGGTGAGGAGTATCGCGCCGATCGCGATGATGATGATGAGTGCGATCGCCAGACGCCGCACGATGAGGGTCTGGGTGCGGATGCGGCGGGCCACCCGGTTGTCGGGAACATCGATGCGGTAGCGGCCGAGGGTCACATCCGTGCCGAAGGTCACGAGGGCGCTCAACAGCCAGGCGGATGCGGCGATCACCAGGATCGTGAGGACCTGCGTCAGAGTCGGCATCCACGCCGCCTCGGGGAACGCGAGGCCCACCGCGGCCCACACTCCCGCGAGGAGCACGGCGGTGCGGAACGGTATCCGCGCGTGGCGCACGAGCTGATGGGGCCACGCCTGGCGGCGGGCGATGAGACGGGCGGTGATCGTCACCACCGCCGTGAAGAGGATCGCGGCGAGAATGCACACGAGGAAGGTGATCGCGAAGTTCAGCCAGGGGTTGTCCAGCATGGGTCTCCTCGGTGACGCGCCCGGCGGCTCCTCCGGGCGAAGCATCCCCCTATGAGAGCACCCTGCGGCCCGCCTGGCGAGGGGGTGTGCTGCCGGTGAGGTGTGCGTTCTGCTCAGCTGATCCCGCGCGCGAGGACCGGGGCGGGCACCACGGCGATCCGCGCGGCCTGCCCGTATTCCACGCGTTCTGCTGCCGCGTGCTGCACCCGCACGAGTGTGCCGTCGTGCGTGCGCACGACGGTGGAGGAACACCTCGTCGTCGGCCGTAACCGTGTGCGGGGGTGGGGGTCAGGCGGTGAGGCGTGAACGGAGCCGGTCGAGGGTCGCGTCGCTCGCGCCGCCGGAGCGCAGGTACGCGCGAGCGCCGCCGCGCTCATCAAGCCACTGCAGCGCCGCTTCGATCGCGCTGGGCGGGCTGCCGGCCATGAGGTCGGCGAGGGCCGGAGTCACCTCGACGCCCATCATCGACACCATCCCCTTCATCCGGTCGAACCACGCTCCGCCCAGCCGTTCCTGGGAGAGGGCGTAATCGGCGATGGTCGCCTCCCGCTGCACGCCGATCGCATCCAGGACCACCGCTGTGGCGACACCGGTGCGGTCTTTGCCCGCCGTGCAGTGGATGAGCACGCCGGCATCCTCATCGGCGAGGAGCTGGGCGACGCGGGCGAAGGCGGATGCGCCGTGCCCCAGCATCTGTCGGTACATATCGGCCAGGCTGGGGAGGTTCTCCAGGGCGCGCTGGACGGCGCGGTTCGCGGCGTCGCGGTCGCCCGTCGCATGGGCGGTGAGCGCTTCCTCGATGAGGAGTGACATCGCGCCCTCCAGCAGGGGGAGATGCAGCTCCTTCACCCGGCGGCCGGTGGGGAGCCGGTCACGCGCGGTGTCGCGTTCGACCGGGGTGCGAAAGTCGACGATCGTGTCCACCGGCGACGCCGTGAGCTGCTCGATTCCGCGCGAGCTCAGGGCATGCAGGGCGTCCGCGCGGAAGAAGACCCCCGACGCGGTCGCGCTGCCGTCGTCCAGCGGAAGGCCGCCGAGGTCGCGGAAGTTGTACGTGCCGTCGAGTTCATCGAAGTCCGTCACTCCCTCAGGCTAGGGCGTGAGCGGTCAGGGGGCGAGGCGCGTCGGGCCGCGGAAGAGGAAGGTCACCTCGCGGATCGACGATTCGCCGAGCAGCAGCATCAGCAGGCGCGCGAGGCCCATGCCGAACCCGCCGTGCGGCGGGGTGCCGTAACGGAAGAAGTCGAGGTAGTCGGCGACGCCGGCGAGGTCCAGGCCCTTCTCGACCGCCTGCTCCTCGAGCACCCGGACGCGGTGCTCGCGCTGGGCGCCGGTGGTGATCTCGACGCCCTTGAAGAGCAGGTCGTAGGACTTGGTCATCCCCGTCTCGGGGTCACGCATGTGGTAGTACGGCCGGATCTCGGGGTGGTAGTCGGTGACGAACACGAACTGGTGTCCGTAGGTCTCCTCGATGTACGCGGCGACCTGGCGCTCGCCCTCGGGGTCGAGGTCGCCGTCGGTGCGCGGGATCTCGTACCCGCGCTGCTTCACCGTCTCGCGGGCCTCTGCGAGGGGGATGCGGGGGAAGGGGAGGGTCGGGACGACCACCTCGATGCCGAAGAGCTCTTCGATCTCCGCGCCGTGCTTGTCCTTGACGGCCTGGATGGCGACCTGCAGGAGTTCTTCCTGCATGCGGGCGACATCTTCGTGGGAGTCGATCCAGCTGATCTCCGCATCCACCGACGTGAACTCGGTCGCGTGGCGGCTCGTGAACGACGGGTCGGCACGGAAGACGTCGCCGATCTCGAAGATCTTGCCGAAGCCGGCCGACTGCGCCATCTGCTTGAAGTGCTGCGGGCTCTGCGCGAGGTAGGCGGTCTTGTCTTCGAAGTACTCCATGCTGAACAGCTCGGCGTTGGATTCCGAGGGGCTCGACATCAGCTTGGGGGAGTGGATCTCGATGTAGTCGCGCTCGATCCAGTACGTGCGCATCGCATGCTCGAGCGTGGTCTGCACGCGGAAGATGAGGTTGTTCCGCGCCTGGCGGAGGTCGATGAAGCGCCAGTCCATGCGCTTGTCCAGGCCGCTGTCGGCGGCGATGGGCGTTTCGGGGAGCGCCTCGGCCGCGATGTCGAGCCTGCCGATCTTCACCTCGACGCCACCGAGCTTGACGCGCTCGTCGTGCTTGAGGTCGCCCGTCACCGTGAGGAACGTGCCGGTGGTCAGGGCGGAGATCGTCTCCGTCAGGGCGAGAGCAGCGGCCGATCCGGGACCCGAGGTGGTTTCTCCGGTCTCTCCGCTCGTCGAAGGCTCGGCGAGCGCCCGCGTCGCGGGGTTGACCAGCTGTACGGCACCGGATTCGTCGCGCAGGATGACGAACTGCACCTTCTTCTGATCCCGCACCGTCTCGACCCATCCCGACACGGAGACCGGGCCGTCGGGGAGGGACTGCAGCTGCTTGACGAGAACGCGTTCACTCACGAGGGTTCAGTCTACGTGGGGCGGCGCGGGGGATCGGTGGGCGCCTGAACCCGGCTCGGCTCGGGGTCGGCGTGCCGTTGGGATCGGCGTGCCCGTCGGGGTCGGCGTGCCGTTCGGGAGGAGATGTGAAGTCCGGAGGACGGAAATGCCGGATCCGCCCCTCCCCACTGCACATCTCCTCCCCGGAGGTACGCCGTTCCCGGGCCGGTCTCGCTCGCCCGACCGGAGCCTGCGGTGCGCGTGCTCCCGACCGTGAGTCATCGTCCGCCCGTTCGCGAGGCCAGGTCTGCGCACGGCGGGGTCGGACAGCTCTGACAGCATGGGGACGTGAGTGCAGCGACGGTCGACCCCGCGCTCGTCCCCGAGCTCCTGGTCACCGACGTGCGGAAGAGCATCGGGTTCTGGTGCGGACTCTCCGGGTTCGAGATCGACTACGAACGCCCCGACGAAGGCTTCGCCTACCTCTCCTGCGGAGGCGCGCACCTGATGCTCCAGCAGCGAGGGATCGGTCGTGACTGGGTCACGGGGCCGCTCGACCCGCCTTTCGGGCGGGGAATCAACTTTCAGATCAGCATCCCGGAGCTGGATCCGATTCTCGCGGCGCTCCGCGACGCCGACTACCCGCTCTTCATGCCCCCGGAGATCAAGTGGTACCGCGTCGGCGACCACCAGGAGGCGGGTGTGCGACAGTTCCTTGTCACCGACCCGGACGGCTACCTCGTCCGCTTTCAAGCCTCGATGGGGCGTAGACCTACCGGATGATCCCGGCGTCGCGGCCTACGTCCGGCGAACCACCTTCTCCAGGAGGCGGGTCTTCGAGCGGGTGACCGGTCGCCATCGGCGATGGGCATCGTGCCAACCCGGTGCGCGGACCTCCGGGACACCCCGGTTCATGCGGATATCCCAGCCGCTCCGGTCGAGGAAGCGGTGATGGAACCAGCACAGGAGGACCCCGTTGTCGGTGTGGGTGGGGCCGCCTCGGGCGTGCTCGGTGACGTGATGGATCTCGCACCATCCCGCGGGGACGCCGCATCCCGGGATGATGCAGCCACCGTCCCGGAGCGCCGTCGCGCGTCGCTGGTGCCGGTTGAACACGCGCTCCTCGGTGCCGAGCCGCGTGATGCGGCCCGTGGCATCGAGCGTGATGCGCTGGATGCTGCCGCTGCACGCCACATGCCGGGCGAAGGCAGGCGATAGCGGCTCGTCGGTGCCCTCGGCGTAGGCCCACCCGCGGCCGGTGCGCAGATCCTCTTCGCGAATCGATACCACCAGGGTGGGCGCCGCGCCGCCGATCGTCGGCAGGTCGCCGCTGGCTGCGGCCGCCATCAGAGCGGTCGCGAGCGCGTCGTGCCGCCGCTGGGCGGGTCGCCGGTCGTCCACGGGGCAGAGCTCCTCGGATTCGTCGGAGGAACCGGGCGGCGGAGGCTCGCGAAAGACGACCCCGTTGTCGTCGACGCGCGGGGACATGATCGCGTCGAGGATGCGCTGCAGCTGAGCGGCGACCTCGGGCATCAGGCGACCGCGGAGGGGAACCATGCCGTCCTGCGCTGCGCCCAGCGTCAGCCACCGGCGGTGCATCGCGTCGCGCTCGCGCGGCTCCGCGCCGTCCTGGTCGAGGGCAGCCGACCACGCGAGAGCCTGGATGCGAAGCAGCTCCGCGCAGGCAGCCGGCGCCTCATCCGGTCCGGTGCCCCGCGCCTCGGCGGCCAGCACCTCATCGGCCAGCAGGACGGCATCGCGGGCGACACGCCGGTCCAACTCCGACAGCGGCGCGCTCACCGCGAGGATGCCGTCGACGCCCACGTCGCCGTCTGCCATGGCACAGCGAAGGGCGGGAAGAAACGGCGGCAGCACTTCACCGGAGGAGGGGGCGATCCGTCCGCGCACCGCGCGAGCCGCCCGCTGCCATTTCGTGGCGGTCTGCGGTGCGACGCGCGTGGTGCGCTGGAGAAGTTCGGAGACGTCGTGGCATCCGGCTCGTGACGTGAGCCTCGCGTCGCGATCGGGCGAGGCGGAGCGCGCGGCGACCTCTCCGGCGAGCTCGACGAGGACCGACTCGGTGCGGCGCTCGATCCGACCGGTGAGGGCGAGGGCTTCCAGCAGCGCATCGTCTTCGGCTGCGCCTACGGCGTCGGTCGCGAGCACCTCGGCGATCACCGCATCCACGCGGCCGGCGAGGTCGCGGAGGGTGTCGACGAGTGCTTCCATACCCCCATTCTGCCGAGGGCCACCGACATTGAACCTGCGATATTTCCCTGGTCAGCGTTCATTCCGGTGCTGGCGACGGAACCGCGCCACCTGGGGAGGAGATGGCGCTTCGGGAGGATCAATCCGCCCTATTCCGCCCTCCCCAGTGCACATCTCCTCCCGAAATGCTCGCCTCCTCCGGGGGTGCTCGCCGGCGGCCCACCTCGCGCCAGCCACCGCCACCTCGCCCCCCGCCGCCCCGGCTGGCGCATGCCCGGGCGCGATCCGGGCATGTCCGGTACCGTGCCCGCCCCCACCCGGTCTCTAAGATGAGCGCGTGACCTACCCGACGCCTCCGAGCGCGCCCCTCGCCGTCCCGCCGGCGACCACCCGTCGGCCTGTGCGGGTGTGGGACATCGTCCTCACCGTCCTCCTGGTGCTGCTGTTGGGCGTCTTGGCGATGCTGGCGTCGTATTTCGGCCTCTTCTTCGCGATGGCCTCCGATGGATGCTTCGACGACAACTGCAACTACGATCTGCTCAGCTTCGGCGTGTGGTTCGCGGTGATTTCGCCGTGGGTGGTGCTGGTCTTGACGCTCGCCGCTGCCGTCATCCTGCTCATCCGGAGGCGACTGGCTTTCTGGGTCCCCCTGGCCGGGGCCGCACTCACGATCACGGCCTTCTTCGTGGCGCTGCTGGTCGTGGGCGCCGCCGTCGGCACGTAGCGCGCGGGCCCTTCCGGATAGCCCGAGGAACCACGCCCGGATAGCCCGAGGGACCACCCCCGGATAGCCGGAGGAAGGACGCAGGGGAGCCCCCAGGAACTCGTAACCTGCCCCGCCTACGCTGGGACGAGGCATCCCCACGGGTGCCGATCGCCGAGACGAAGGCCCGGATGACCGACCTCACCCTTGCAGTGACCTCCCCTGGCGGGGACGGCTCGTGGCTCACGGCCCTCGTCGACTGGACGGTCTCGCTCATGGAGGTGATCGGCCCGGTCGGGGCCGGCGTCGCCATCGCGCTGGAGAACCTCTTCCCGCCCATCCCGAGCGAGGTGGTGCTGCCCGTGGCCGGCCTCACGGCGAGCCGCGGGTCGTTCACGCTCGCCGAGGCGCTGATCTGGACCACCGCCGGATCCATCGTCGGGGCGCTCGTCCTCTACGGGTTGGGACGCCTGCTCGGGGCGGACCGGCTCCGCAGGTTCGCCGACAAGATCCCACTCGTCAAAGCGGAAGACGTCGACAAGACCGTCGCATGGTTCCACCGGCACGGCGGCAAGGCGGTGTTCTTCGGGCGGATGCTCCCGATCTTCCGAAGCCTCATCTCCATTCCCGCGGGCGTCTCGAAGATGCCCATCTGGAAGTTCGTGCTGCTGACCGCGGCGGGGAGCCTGATCTGGAACACGATCTTCGTGCTCGCCGGCTTCTTCCTCGGTGCGCAGTGGCACATCGTCGAGCAGTACGCCGACTTCCTGCAGTACGTCGTGATCGCTGGGCTCGTGCTCGCCGCCGCCTGGTTCGTCTTCACTCGGGTGCGCTCAGGCAGGCAGCCCCGGCAGGAGCAGGCCGACGGCGCCTAGGGGTGCAGCGGGGCCGCGGCGGCAGCATCCGCTCAGCCCGCCCACAGAAGCCCCCGGCTTACACTGGGAGCGTGCCCGCCGATCGCCTCCACCTCGTGCGCCATGGCGAGGTCCATAACCCCGGACGCGTGCTGTACGGCCGGCTCCCGGGCTTCGGACTGAGCGCCGACGGCCGGCGGATGGCGCGTCAGGCGGCGGAATACGTCGAGTCGCTGGAGCGCCCCGTCACCGCCCTCGTCGTCTCGCCCCTGCAGCGTACCCGCGAGTCGGCGGAGCCGTTCCAAGAGCTGCTCGGCCTCGAACCGTTCATCGACGAACGCGTCATCGAGCCGACGAATGTCTTCGAGGGCAGGCGGATGCAGCGGGTCTTCTACAACCCGCTCAACTGGCGTCATCTCGCCAAGCCGGCCCTTCCGAGCTGGGGCGAGCCGTACGAGTACATCGTGGCGCGCATGCGCGAGGCGATGGATGACGCGTGGGACCGCTCGGAGGGCGGCGACGTCGTGATCGTGTCGCACCAACTGCCGATCTGGGTGGCCCATCTCTCCATCGCGGGCGGCGCCCTGCGCCACGACCCCCGCCGCCGGCGGTGCGCGCTGTCGAGCGTCACCAGCTTCGAACGTCGAGGCGAGTCGTCGACCTCGGAACGCTGGGTCGAGGTCGCCTACGCCGAGCCGGCTTCCACGGATGGTGCCGTCGACGTGGGAGCGGTGTGATGCGTCGCTTCGTCTCGCCCTTCGGGCTCGCTCAGCGACCGGGGCGCGGGCGCCGTCGCGGGGCCGCCCTCGCGCTCGCCGCCGCGCTGTCGCTCGGGCTCGCCGGATGCGCCGCGGATCCGCTCGCCGACCAGTACCGGGCGGGTGACAACAAGGGCTACATCGCCGCGAACGGGTTCGCGACCGAGGAGATCGCCGCCGCCGATCGCGGCGAGGCGGTCGAATTCTCGGGGGTCACCGAGTCCGGCGACGAGGTGTCCTCCGCCGACTTCGCCGGCCAGGTGCTCGTCGTCAACTTCTGGTACGCCGCCTGCGGCCCCTGCATCGTCGAGGCCCCGCGCCTGGAGGCGGCGTACGAGGCCTTCGAGGGTCAGGATGTGGAGTTCCTCGGCGTCAACACCTACGACCAGGCAGCGACCGCCGCATCCTTCGCCCGTGACAACGGCGTGAGTTACCCCAGCGTCATCGACGTCAACGGCGGCGCCGTCAAACTCGCCTTCGCCGAGCACGCCCCGCTGAGCGCGACGCCCGTCACCCTCGTCCTCGACACCGAGGGACGCGTCGCCGCCCGCATCATCGGCGAGCTGCCGGATGCATCGATCCTCGAGGCGATCGTGCGCGACACGCTCGCGGAGGCGGCGTGAATCCCGGGGCCATCGTCTTCGACGGTGCGCTGTGGCTCGCGCTTCCCATCGCGCTGGCGGCGGGCCTGGTGTCGTTCCTGTCGCCCTGCGTCCTGCCGCTCGTGCCGGGATACCTCGGCTTCATCGGCGGCACCGTCGCCCCGCGCCGGGGCGGCTCCGGCGCTGCTCCCGGGCGCGGACGGCTCGTGGGGGGCGTGCTGCTGTTCATCGCCGGGTTCACGCTCGTGTTCATGACGATGACCGTCCTCGGCGGCACCGTCGGGCAATTCTTCCTGGAGTACGCCGACCCCATCACGCGCGTCCTCGGGGTGGTCGTCATCCTGATGGGCCTGGTCTTCATCGGCCTGTTCGGCCTTGCGCAACGCACCTTCCGGCCCCGGACCCGCAGCAGTGTCGGACTCATCGGCGCACCGCTGCTCGGGATCGCTCTCGGCATCGGCTGGGCACCCTGCATCGGCCCGACGCTCACCGCGATCCTCTCGATCTCGTGGAACCTGGGCGACCCCGGCCGTGCGGCAGCGCTCGGCCTCGCGTACTCCCTGGGCCTCGGCATCCCGTTCCTCCTACTCGCGCTGGGCTTCGGCTGGGCCACCCGCTCCGTCGCGTTCGTCCGCCGCCACATCCGCGTCGTCAACATCGCCGGCGGGGTGCTCCTCATCCTGCTCGGCCTGCTGATGGTGACCGGCGTGTGGGGCGCGTGGATGTCGCAACTGCAGGGGGTGTTCCGAAGTGTCCCGCTCCCGCTCTGACTCGCCACCCGCTGAGGCACCCGTTCCCGAGATCGTCGAAGGGACGCTCCGCCCCGCGGATCACGCGTCGGCTCCGGATCCCGCCGACGGATCGAGCGGCGACGTCACCTCGCCCGCGCTCGGGTTCGTCGGGTGGCTCCGCTGGGGATGGCGCCAGCTGACCAGCATGCGCACCGCGCTCGTGCTGCTCCTCCTCCTCGCCATCGCGGCCGTGCCGGGATCGATCGTGCCTCAGCGCAGCGCCGACCCCAACGGCGTATCGCAGTACTTCACCGACAACCCCGACCTCGCGCCGATCCTCGACAACCTCAGCCTCTTCGACGTGTACTCGTCGCCGTGGTTCTCGGCGATCTACCTCCTGCTGTTCGTCTCGCTCATCGGCTGCGTCATCCCGCGCACGAAGCATCACTGGAAGGCGCTGCGCTCCCGTCCGCCGCGCACGCCGGCACGCCTCGCGCGGCTCGACGACGTCCGCGAACGCCATCTGGAGGCCGCGTCGCCGGAGCAGGCGGAGCAGCGTGCCGCCGAGGCGGTCGCCTCCGCAACCGAGCAGCTGCGCAAGGCGGGATACCGGGTCGAACGCTATGACGGCCGTGGCTCCTTCTCCGTGTCGGCCGAGCGCGGCTACCTGCGAGAGACGGGCAACCTCGTCTTCCACAGCGCGCTGGTCGGCGTGCTGATCGCGGTCGGCGTCGGCGGCGGGTTCACCTACACGGGACAGCGGGTGATCGTGGAGGGCACCACCTTCGTCAACTCGCTGCTGGACTACTCCTCGTTCAACCCCGGACGCTTCGTCAGCCCCGAGAACCTGACCCCCTACGCGCTGACACTGGACGAGTTCGAGGTCGCGTACGTCCCGCTCGGTGAGCAAGGCGCAGGGCAAGCGGGGAGCTTCTCCGCGAACCTCACCACGCGCGTCGGCGGAACGGAGAGCCAGGGGGAGGTGCGGGTGAACCACCCGCTGGATGTGGCCGGCGACCGGGTCTACTTGATGGGCAACGGATACGCCCCCACCCTCACCATCCGGGACGCAGAGGGCGTCGAGATCTTCCATGACTCCGTCCCGTTCCTTCCGCAGGACACCAACATGACGTCGCTCGGCGTGGTGAAGGTGCCGGACGGGCTCCCCGAGCAGATGGGACTCGTCGGGTTCTTCTACCCCACGCAGGCAGCGCTCGGTTCGGGCGCCTTCACGTCGGCGTACCCGGCGCTGGTCAGCCCGGTGCTGACCTTCAACGTCTTCGTCGGCGACCTGGGCATCGACGACGGCACAGCGCGTTCGGTGTACACGCTGAACACCACCGACATGGAGCAGCTGAGCGGCGGTGACACCGGCGTCGACTCGATCGAGCTGGTCCCCGGTCAGACCACCGACCTTCCGGGGGGCCTCGGCACGATCACCTTCGAGAACGAGGCGCCCGAGGGCGCGACCGGTTACGACGAGTCCGTGAAGCGTTTCGCCTCGCTCTCGATCCACCGCGATATCGCCGCGCCCTGGGTGCTCTCGTTCGCGCTGCTGGCCACCTTCGGATTGCTCGCAGCCCTCTTCATCCCGCGTCGACGGATGTGGGTGAAGGCCACACCGCAGGGTTCCTCGGTGCACGTGGAGTACGCCGGCCTGGCGCGGGGCGAAGACCCGACGCTCGCCGCCGCGGTGGAGCAGTTCGCGGCCCGTCACGGCGACTTCCTCGAGGGATCGCGCCGCACCCCCGACGTAGACTGAAACCATGCCCGGAACCGAAACGCTCACGCTCGACGCGGTCTCCGTGCTGCTGGTGTGGACCGCCATCGCGATCTACGTTCTCGCCTTCATCGCCTACGCCGTCGACCTCGCCCGACGCTCCGATGTCGCCGTCAAGGCTCAGGATGCTGCGCGCGAGCGCGAGCTCGTGACCGCCGGCGCCGCATCCGGAGCCGTTGCCTCGCCCTCGACCACCCGCGGCGGCGGGGCAGACCCGGCCGACGCGAAGCCGCGGTTCGTATGGGGACGCATCGGCACGTCGTTGACCGTGCTCGCGTTCCTCTTCCACGTGGCCGGCGACGTCACACGCGGCATCGCGGCCGAACGGGTGCCGTGGTCGAACATGTACGAGTTCGCCCTCACCGGCACGATGCTCATCGTGGCGGTGTACCTGGTCGTGCTCTTCCGCTACGACCTGCGGTTCCTCGGCTCGTTCATCACCGGGCTCACCGTCGTCCTCCTGGGCGGCGCCACACTGGCCTTCTTCGTCGAGGTGGTGCCGCTGGCCGACCCGCTGAAGTCGGTGTGGCTCGTCATCCACGTCTTCGTCGCGTCGCTGGCGACGGCCCTGTTCGCCCTGGCGTTCGGGCTCTCGGTGCTGCAGCTGATGCAGTCGCGCCGTGAGCAGCGCGTGGCGGCGGCCGCCGCATCCGGAGACGCTTCCGGGAAGACCGGGCTCCGGTTCCTTCGCACCATCCCGTCATCGGAGACGCTCGAGTCGCTCGCGTACCGGTTCGCGATCGTCGGCTTCATCTTCTGGACCTTCACGCTCATCGCCGGCTCGATCTGGGCGAACGACGCCTGGGGCCGGTACTGGGGCTTCGACACCAAAGAGGTCTGGACCTTCGTCGTCTGGGTGCTCTACGCCGGCTACATCCACGCCCGTGCGACCCGCGGTTGGCGCGGCACCCGTTCGGCGTGGCTGTCGATCATCGGCTTCACCGCGGTGATGTTCAACTTCACGATCGTGAACATGTTCTTTAAGGGCCTGCACGCCTACTCCGGCCTGACCACCTGACCCGACCGTCCCGTCCCGTCCCCCCCGCGCTCCCGCGAGAAACGACATTCCGGCTGAGACACGACGCGTCGCGTAGTGTCTCGCCGAGAATGTGGTTTCTCGCTGGCGGAGCGGCGCGACGGGGGAGCGGGGGAGCGGGTCAGGCGGGGGATGCGGCGAGCAGCGCGCGAGCGGGGAGTGATCGGCGCCGCGCGACCGCGACCGTCGTCGCGACGAACGCCAGCAGCGCCCACACCACGAGCCCGACGATGGCCGCGCCCAGACCATCGGCGGCGGTGAGGGCCGCGAGCATCCCCTGGTACGCCGGGGCCGTGGGCAGGAGACCCGCGACACTCAAGATCACGCCGGGCACGGTCGAGACGACCCCGGTCGCCACGGCCAGCACGCCGATCACGGCGGAGATCCAGCGACCCACGCCACCGAAGACGGCCACCAGCGCCTGGTTCACGGCGGCGAACGCGATGCCGGCGACGGCGGCGACCACCGCGAACAGCGACCAATCGGCCCAGTCGTAGCCGGCGGCGGCCTGCACGACGAGCGCCACGAGCACGCCCTGCACAGCGCCGATCGCGGCGGCCGGTGCCAATCCGCGGAGGGCAAGCACCGCCGACGGCCGGCGGGAGGCCAGTGTCCGGGCGGTGACGGCCCGCAGCACCACGAAGGTTCCGAGCCCGCCGAACCACAGAGCCACCATCACGACGAGGGGCACCGCGGACTCTCCGAAGAGGTTCGTGCCGATGCCCTCCGCTGCGACCGGGTCGGCGACGACGGAGGCGAGGTCCTGGGCCTCGGTGTCGGTGTAGGAGGGCACTTCCTCGACCGCGGTCGACAGGCCCGAGGCCAGGTCGGACGTCCCGGTCTGCAGTTGTGCGACGCCATCGGCGAGGCTCTGCGCCCCGGCCGCGAGCGCTCCGGCTCCCGTCTGCAACTCGCCCGCGCCCGCACCCAGAGAACGCGCGCCCGCTGCGGACTGCGCGGTCCCATCGGCGAGCTGTGTGAGGCCCGACTGCAACGCCTGCGCCTGCGCGGCGGCGGAGCGGAGTCCGCTGGACGATTGCGACGTCAGCTGCGAGACCCCCGCCGACACCTGGTCGGTGGCGTAGTCGGCGGCGCCGGCCGTGTACGCCAGGTCCGCGGCAGACTGCGCCGCCGCGCCGACCTGCCCGCAGAGGACCGGGTCGAGGGTTCCCGCGGCGCACTGCTGCGCCAGGGCGCCCAGTGTCTGCGCGAGGGCTGTTGCCTGGTCCGTCGACTGCTGGGTGTAGTCGGCCGCGGCCTGGGAGCCGGCGACGAGTTCGGGCGCGGCGATCTGGTCGGCTGCCGTGTTGAGGCCCGCGATGAGCTGGCCCACACCGGAAGCGGACTGTCCGATGCCGCCGGCGATGGTGTCGAGACCCGACGCCAGTTCACCGGCGCCGGCCGACAACTGCCCGGCGCCGTCACCGAGCTGCGTGGCACCGGCCGGCAGCTGCGCGGCGCCCTCTGCGGCCTGCCCGGCGCCGTCGGCCAGCTGAGCCGCGCCGTCCGCGGCGGTGCCGAGCTGGTCACCGAGGGTCGTGAAGCCGAGGAAGACGTTCTCGAGGTACACCTGCGACAGCGACGTGCCGAGCAGGGATGCGGCGGCCTGTGTGACCTGCGCGGAGATCGCGTCGTCGACCACGAGGCTGTCCGGCGGAGTGGAAACCTCGATCGTCGCCTGCTCGGGTGTGCCGCTGCCGGGCGAGGTGGACGTCGCCGCGGCGGAGAAGTTCTCCGGGATCGTGATGACGGCGGCGTACGAGCCGTCAGCCAGGCCGTCCTGGGCGTCTTCCTCGTTGGTGATCGTCCAGTCGAGGTTGCTGGGGAGGTCGTCAGACCCCTCGACGAGGCCCGCGGTCAGCTGGCGTCCGAGCGGGACGGTCTGGCCGTCGATCGTGACCGGCTCGTCGTTGTTCACGATCGCGGCGCTCATCGCGTCGAGGCGCTCGACGGGGTTGTACAGCGCAGCCACGAGCACGCCGCCCAGGAGAACCGGCAGCAGCAGTGCACCGATGATCGTGACCCAGGTCACGGGTCGGCGGGTACCGGCGCGTTCCAGCGGAAGCGCGAGTGGAGAGCCAGAACGGGTCATGCGGTCACCTCGGACAAATCAGTGGAGCGGGGAGAGGGGGCGCGGACCTGGGTGACGGATGCGGTCGCCCATCCGCCGTCGGCGAGCAGGCGCCGGGCGGCGTCGGCGTCGGCCGCAGTGATGAGCAGGGTCCAATCGCCGGTGGCGGCAGCATCCCGGAGGGTGGCGGCGGCCTGATCTCGGAGGGCCCCGTGCGCGACGACGTCGATGCCGTGGATCGCCAGAAGTCCGGGGCGGCCGGTGAGCGCATCCCGCAGCTCGGCGAGAGGATCCTCGGCCTCATCCAGCTGCGCCATGCCGACATGGCTACGCACCCACGCCTCCCGTCCGGGGAGGAGGTGGCCCGCGACCCGCAGTCGCCCCTCGGTGAGCGAGACGCGACCGGCCAGTGCGTACAGCGCCGCCCGCGCCCGACGGGGGTCGTCCGACGTGAGGATGGCGGCCGATCCCGGGTCGACCTCGAGGGAGAGCCCCCCGAACAGCTCGATATCCCCGGCCCCGAGCGCGAGGCCGTCGGCCACGACGACCGCGCGAGACTGCGGCCCCGGCCAATCCTGCAGCGCGATCTCCCGTTCGACGGCTTCGCCCTCGACATCGAGCTTCGGCAGGACACGCTCGAGCCACCGTGGCATCCACCACGCCTTGTCACCCAGGAGAGTCATGAGGGCGGGGATGAGCGTCATGCGGACCAGGAACGCGTCGACGGCGATGCCGACGGCCAGGCCCAGTGCGATGGGCTTGATGGAGGAGTCTCCTTCGGGCACGAACGCGGCGAAGACGGCGAACATGATGAGCGCTGCGGCGGTGACCACGCGCGCCGTGGCGGAGAACCCGGATCGCACCGCCTCCACGGCGATCGCTCGGGCGTCGGCACCCGCCGCGCCGCGAGCGCGCGCATGCACGTAGTCCTCGCGCATCCGGGTGACGAGGAAGACCTGGTAATCCATCGCGAGGCCGAAGAGCACCCCCATGAGCACGATCGGCATGAAGCTGATGACCGGGCCGACCCGGGTGACGTGGAGGAGATCGGCGAACCATCCCCACTCGAACACCGCCGCCACGGCGCCGAAGGCGGCAGCCACCGACAGCAGGTACCCCAGGGCCGCGGTCAGCGGCACCGCGATGGAGCGGAACACGACCATCAAGAGGAGGAAGGACAGTCCGACCACGAAGATCCCGAAGGGCACCAGCGCCGCTCCCAGGCGATCGGAGATGTCGATCGCGACGGCGGTGAAGCCGGTGACTTTCAGGTCGATCCCGTATTCGTCGAGCCACTCGTCGTGGTGCGAGCGCAGCTCGCGCACGAGGTCTGCGGTCGCGGGGTCGTCGGGTGCCGTCTCCGGGACGATCTGCACGATGCCGGTGTCGGCGGTCTCGTTCGGCGTCGCCAGCGCGACCTCCTTCACGCCCGGCAGGGCTTCCACCTCGGCCGCGAGGTCTTCCATGAGGCCGAGCGGATCGGTCGAGGTCACGATGGTGCCGGTGAGCACGAGCGGACCGTTGAACCCTGGCCCGAAGTGCTCGGCGGCCAGGTCGTAGCTCTGCCGCGCCGAGTTGTCCTGGGGCAGAACGCCGGCGTTCGGCAGCGCGAGCGCGAGGCTCCCGGCGGGGATCGCCATCGTCCCGAGGCCCACCACGACGGCGACGGCGGTGACCAGCGGATGCCGCGACACCAGCGCGACCCAGCCGTTGGTGCGCTTCGGCGCCGATACGGGCGTTGCGCGAGTCGCGGGGGTCGTGCGCGGGAGGACGGCCTCGCCGGGCTTCTCCACGGGCGCGTCAGCGTGCGAGGTCGCCGCCGCTGACCTCCGCGACCGGCGCCCGCCGACGCGCCCCGCGGCACGCCGGCCGACGAAGCCGAGAAGGGCAGGGGTGAGCGTCAGGGAGACGACGACGGCGATGGCGACGGCGACGGATGCGGCGATCCCCATCGTCGTGAGGAACGGGATGTTCGCGAACGAGAGCCCGATGAGGGCGATGAGCACGGTGATGCCGGCGAAGGTCACGGCAGATCCGGCCGTTCCCGTCGCCCGTGCGGCCGACTCCTCCGGGTCCATGCCGTCGCGCACCTGGTCCTGATGTCTCGCGGCGATGAACAGGGCGTAGTCGATGCCGACGGCCAGGCCGAGCATGAGTGCGAGCAGCGGCGTGGTGGAGGAGATCGTGGCGAAGGCCGTCGCGAGCAGGATCAGCGCCATGGACAACCCCACGCCGAGAATCGCGGTGAGCAGGGGGAGCCCGGCCATCACGAAGGAGCGGAACGTGACGATCAGCACCAGCAACGCGATGATCAGGCCGACCGCCTCGGTGATGGTGACGCCGGGGATGGAGGTGGCGAACAGATCGCCGCCGAGCGCGATCTGGGCACCGTCGGGCAGGTCAGCGGCGAAGGCGTCGGTGGCCGCTCGCAGGGCGTCCTTCGACTCGGCAGAGACGCTCGTGGCCTGGCCGTCGAACTGCAGGCGCACGATCGCCGCATCCGCCTCATCGGTGACGAGACCCGACACGGCCTCGTCGAATGGATCGGTGACGGCGAGCACGCCGTCGATGTCCTCCAGCTCGGAGACGAGCGATGCGATGCCTGCGGCGTAGGGGTCTTCATCGACGCGGTCGCCGTCAGCGGCGACGAGCACGATCTGGGCGCTGGTGCCCGACACCTGCGGGAAGGTGCGGGACAGCTGCTGGAGACCCTCTTGCGACTCCGTGCCCGGGATCGAGAACGAGTTGTCGGTGCCCTGATTCAGGACGAGCGCGCCGCCGCCGGCGGCGAGCAGGACGACGATCCAGGCGACGAGGACGCGCCAGCCATGGCGGTACGACCAGCGTCCCAGCGAGGCGAGGAGAGTGGACAACGAAGGCTCCGATCGGTCAAGGTCCGATACAACGCTGTACCCGATACACAGATGTATCGTAATAACCGAACGTCTGGTTAGGCTGGACGATTCGTGTGAAACGGAGGAACGAGATGTCCGACACCCCCGTCACTGGGCCCCGCCGTCGGGAAGCCACCCGCCAGCGGTTGCTGGATGCGGCCACCGAGGTCTTCGCCGAAGTCGGGCTCGATGCCACGTCCGTCGAAGCCGTCTGCGAACGCGCCGGTTTCACCCGCGGGGCCTTCTACTCCAATTTCGCCTCCAAGGAGGAGATGTTCCTCGAACTGGCTGCTGCCGTCGCCGAAGAGCGGATCGCCGAGTTCGAGGCGCGGGTGGCGCAATTGGAGGGCGAGGGATCGCTCGCGGCCACCCCGGAGACGGCGCTGGGACTGGTCGAGCGCGTGCTCGACCTCCCCGGCGACGATCGGCTCGGAGTCCTCCTCATGAGTGAGATCCGCATGCGCGCCCTGCGCACGCCGGCCATGGCGGAGGCGTTCCTCGCGCAGGACGCGTCGATGCGAGGCAGCATCGCCCGCACCATCGGCGAGATCGCGCGGGCGACCGGCCTGCGACTGGCCGTGCCGGCGGACGATGCCGCCCGGGTGCTCTTCCTCGTGTGGGAGGGCACGATGACGCGCGCCGTGATCGCCGGCCGTGACCGCCTCGGCGCTCAGCGCGAGGTGCAGAACAGCATCGCGGTCGTCGTTCCGCTGCTGATCGCCAAAGAGGACTGACCTCTCAGGACGACGCGAGCATCGCGTGGCACCGGGCCAGCCGCGCGACCCACCAGTCGCGACGGTCCCGGGGCGCGGCGAGGGATCGTAGACGCTCCGGCGAGGGCGCGAGAGCCTGCACCGGCAGCATCCCGTCGCGTGGTGCCAGGGGAGGATCGGCGACGTCGCTGAGGAACAACGCCGAGGTGCCCAGGCCGCAGTCGTAGTCCAACTCGGGAAGGGACGCCGCCAGCGCGACGCCCATCGCGAGGCCGATCGAGGTGTCCAGGGCGCTGGAGACAACGGCGGGGAGACCGGAGGCGGCGACGATCTCGAGTGCCCGATGCACGCCGCCGAGGGGCTGGGCTTTGATCACGAGAAGATCGGCCGCGCCGGCGCGCGCCACGCGGAGGGGATCGTCCGCCTTGCGCACGCTCTCGTCGGCGGCGACGGGGATGTCGAGGTAGCGGATCCGGTCGCGGACCTGTGCGAGCTCGTCCAGCTGCATGCAGGGCTGTTCGACGTATTCGAGGTCGAAGGGCGCGAGGGCATGGATGGCGTGCTCAGCCTCGTCGACGTTCCACCCGCCGTTCGCGTCGACGCGGATACGGCCCTCCGCGCCCAGAACGTCGCGGACCGCGCGCACCCGCGCCACATCGTCGGCGAGGAGCTGGCCGGGCTCGGCGACCTTGACCTTCGCGGTCCGGCATCCATCGAAACGAGCCAGCACGCCGGGGACGTCGGCGGGCGCCACGGCGGGAATCGTGGCGTTGACCCCGACGCTCTGGCGCAGGGCCGGTGGATGCGGGGTCCAGCCGAAGTCGATCGCCCCCGCCAGCCAGGTGGATGCTTCGCGGTCGTCATACTCCACGAACGGTGAGAACTCCGTCCAGCCCGCGGGTCCCCGCAGGAGCAGCGCTTCGCGGACTTCCACTCCACGGAAGCGTGTCGCCATGGGCAGCGCGACGACGTGCGCATCCTCGAGGAGCTCGTCGAGGGAGGGAAGCGGGGAGGTCACCACCCCATCCTCCCGCTGATCCGCGTCTGGCGCCCGGGGAAGTCGGACGCCGGCGGCCGGCACGCGGCCAAGCGAAGCGTGCTGACCTTGCTCGGCGATCCGGACAAGCTCGCCGCCGAGTACATCGACCGGCCGCTCCAGCTCGCCCGGTCACGGTCATCCTCTCCACCATCATCGGGTTCGGGATCGTCGCCATCGCCGCCTGGGACAGCATCGACGGTTTCCGCAAGGCCCGGCGGGCGCGCCGGCCCGGCGCTCTAGGCTGAACGCATGCTCCTCGACACCCCTGTGCGCATCGGCGTGCAGATCGAACCGCAGCACGCCACCTATCCGCAGATCCGCGACGCGGTACGGCGGCTGGAGGACATGGGCGTGGACATCATCTTCAACTGGGATCACTTCTTTCCGCTGCACGGCGACCCGGATGGTGCGCACTTCGAGTCGTGGACGATGCTCGGGGCGTGGGCGGAGCAGACCGAGCGCGTGGAGTTCGGCGCACTGGTGAACTGCAACAGCTACCGCAACCCCGACCTGCAGGCCGACATGGCGCGGACGATCGATCACATGAGCGGGGGACGGTTCATCTTCGGCACGGGGGCCGGCTGGTTCGCGCGCGACTACGACGAGTACGGCTACGAGTTCGGCACGCCGGGAAGCCGCCTCAAAGACCTCGCCGAGGGGCTGGACCGCGTGGTGGCGCGGTGGGGAAAGCTCAACCCGGCGCCGAGCCGCCGCATCCCGATCCTGATCGGCGGCAAGGGGGAGCAGAAGACGCTCCGGCTCGTGGCCCGCCATGCCGATATCTGGCACAGCTTCGTCGGCCCCGACCAGCTCGCGCACAAGATCGGCGTGATCGAGCGCTGGGGGGAGACCGAGGGGCGCGACGTCTCGGACGTGATCGTCTCCAATGAATTGAAGCAGCGCGACAGCCGCGACGCCGACGCCCTCTTCGATGCCGGCGTGCGGCTGTACACGCTCGGGTGGCCGCCGGGAACCCCGGACTACGACACGGTCGGTGCATGGTTGCGGTGGCGCGACGGGAAGAACGGGTCGTGATGGTCTCCGAACTCTTCGACCCCGCCGAATGGATGCCGGCGCCGGCGAGCGAGCGCTACACCGACATCACCGCGCATGTCTCCTCCGACGGCCGCATCGCCCGGGTCGCATTCGACCGCCCCGAGGTGCGCAACGCCTTCCGCCCCCACACCGTGGACGAGCTCTACACCGCGCTCGACATCGCCCGCCAGGATCCGCGCATCGGCGTCGTGCTGCTGACGGGAAACGGCCCGAGCCCGAAGGACGGGGGGTGGGCGTTCTGCTCCGGCGGCGACCAGCGCATCCGCGGACGCGACGGGTACACGTACGCCGATGACGCCGCGACCGCCCCGGATCCCGCCCGCGCCGGCCGCCTGCACATCCTCGAGGTGCAGCGCCTCATCCGGTTCATGCCCAAGGTCGTCATCGCCGTGGTCCCGGGGTGGGCGGCCGGCGGGGGGCACTCGCTCAATGTCGTCTGCGACCTGTCGATCGCCTCCGCCGAGCACGGTCGCTTCAAGCAGACCGACGCCGATGTGGGTTCGTTCGACGCCGGGTACGGGTCGGCGTACTTCGCCCGGCAGATCGGGCAGAAGCTCGCCCGCGAGGTGTTCTTCCTCGCCGAGGAGTACTCGGCTCAGCGCGCGTACGAGATCGGCGCGGTCAACCGCGTCGTCCCGCACGTCGACCTCGAGCGTGAGGCGATCGCGATGGCCCGCGTCATCCTGGGCAAGTCGCCGACGGCGATCCGGATGCTGAAATTCGCGTTCAACGCGGTCGATGACGGGCTGGTGGGGCAGCAGGTGTTCGCCGGCGAGGCGACGCGCCTCGCTTACGGCACGGACGAGGCCGTCGAGGGTCGCGACGCGTTCCTGGAGAAGCGCGAGCCGGACTGGACCGGGTTCCCGTGGCACTTCTGACGCCGCTCCGCCCGACCGGAGGGTGAGGCCGGCGTGAGACTCGAGGAGATCGACGGGGATCAGCCGCGCGACGTGTTACGCGCGCTCCGCGCGGCGCTCGGCGCCGGCCCCGCCGTCGGGCTCGGATCCACGCGTGGCACGCTTCCGGCGGAGGTTCCCGCCGGAACCGCCGTGGTCGTCACCACCTCTGGGTCCACCGGGGTTCCCAAGGCGGTCGCGCTCAGCCGCAACGCCCTCACCTCCAGCGCCCTGGCCACCGCCGCCCGGATCGGGGAGGGTTCCTGGCTCCTCGCGCTCCCGCCCGCCTACGTCGCCGGCATCCAGGTGCTCGTCCGCTCCCTCGTGGCCGGGCGTGAGCCGGCGATCCTCGCGGGCTCGTTCTCGCCCGAGTCGTTCACCGCCGCCGCGCGGCTCATGGCGTCGAGCGAGAACGGCGAGCGGATTCCCACGTACACGTCGCTGGTTCCCGTGCAGCTGCAGCGGATCGTGGATGCGGCGGCCACCGACAGCGACGTCGCCGCGGCGCTGCGCTCGTTCGAGGCGATCCTCGTGGGTGGGCAGTCGCTGCCCGATGTCCTCCGTGAGCGCGCCGCGGACGCGGGGGCGCGGGTGGTCCGCACGTACGGCTCGACCGAGACCAGCGGCGGATGCGTCTACGACGGCGTCCCTCTGGACGGTGTCCGCCTCCGCATCGTCGACGGGGAGGTGCGGGTCGCCGGCCCGGTGCTCGCAGACGGGTATCTCGGCGACCCGGAACGGACGGAGGCAGCCTTCCCGCGTGACGCGGACGGCACCCGCTGGTTCCGCACCGGGGATACGGGCCTCGTCGATGACGGCGGGATGCTCCGCATCCACGGGCGCATGGACAACGTCATCGTCTCCGGCGGCGTGAACATCTCGCTCGACCGCGTGGAGCGCGTCGTGCGGAGCATCCCCGGCCTGGAGGCGGCCGTCGTAGTGGGCGTGCCGGACGCGACGTGGGGGGAGGCGTCGGTCATCGTCGCACCCCGGGGCGAGGCGTTGCGCAGGAGCGAATCCGAGCAGCTGGACCACGCCCGCACTGCGGTGGCCGACGCCCTCGGCACGCCTGCCCGCCCGTCGCGACTGGTCCTGGTGGACGAGATCGCACACCTGGCGTCGGGCAAACCCGACCGCGAGGCGATCCGCCGCCTGGTGACGTCGCTGCGCTGACGTCAGGTGGCGGGGCGCTCTCCGGTGTCGACGACGCAGAAGCGGTTGCCCTCGGTGTCTTCGAGCACGATCCAGTCGGCGTCCCGGGGATACCCGTGCCAGTCGACCTCTCGTGCGCCGAGGTCGAGGAGCCGTTGCACTTCCGCGGCGTGGTCGTCGGCGTAGAGATCGAGGTGGATGCGCGGCGGATAGTGCTGCGGGTACCCCGTCACCGAGAGTGCGAGGCTCGTTCCGGGACCATCCCAGCCGCCTTTGTCGGGCGGATCGAGCATGACCCAGTCGTCGCTGGGTTCGGCGCGGTTGACGAACCCCAGCGCGGCGCGCCAGAAGTCCCCGGCCCGGGTTATGTCCTCGACGGTCATCACGATGGTGGCCATGGTGAGCATGTCTCCACCCTGCCGAGTCACCCCCGCTGAGGGGAGGGGGTTGCACGCGCGCCTAGGATGGCACTCCGTGGCCGCATCTTCTCGTAAACCTTCCGCTCGCACCAGTTCCGCGCGCCGCCGCCCGGGCGGCAATCCGCAGAAGCGACCCGCTCCGGCCGCCGCGCCCCGGAAGGCCACGGCGGCGGACTGGATCGGCGCAGCGCGGCTGCGCACCCTGCCCCTCGCCGTGAGCCCGGTGCTCGTGGGCACGGGCGCTGCCAACCTCGGGGCGGAGCCCTTCCACTGGGTCATTGCCCTGTTCTGCCTGCTGGTGACCGTGAGCCTCCAGATCGGCGTGAACTTCGCCAATGACTACAGCGACGGCATCCGCGGCACCGACGACCACCGGGTCGGCCCTGCCCGACTGACCGCGGCGCGCAAGGCGAAGCCGCGCACGGTCCTCATCGTCGCCCTGGTCTTCTTCGCCCTCGCCGCGCTCGCCGGACTCGCAGTGGTGATCCGCACGCAGCAGTGGTGGTTGCTGGCGGTCGGTGCCGCGTGCATCGTCGCGGCGTGGTTCTACACGGGCGGAAAACGCCCCTACGGCTACGCGGGTCTGGGCGAGGTGTTCGTCTTCGTCTTCTTCGGGCTGGTGGCCACCCTCGGCACGACGTGGGTGCAGGCCTTCGCGCTCCCTCAAGAGGCGTGGTTCGGCGCGGTGGGTGTGGGGTTCCTCGCGTGCGCGGTGCTGCTCGCGAACAACCTCCGCGACATCGATCAGGATCGCCTTGCCGGCAAGCGCACTCTGACGGTGCGCATCGGCAAGCGGTGGACGCAGGTGCTGTACACGGTGCTCGTGCTGGCCCCGTTCGGCATCGCCGCGTTCCTCGCGCTGTTCTATCCGATCGCGTGGCTGTCGCTGATGGCTCTGCTCGCCGGGCTCCCCGCCATCCTCATCGTCTGGACCTACCGGGTGCCGCGCGAACTCGTCATCGCGCTCGCGCTGACGTCGCTCACATCCCTCGCCTACGCGGCCTTCCTCTTCTGGGCCTTCGTCAGCTGAACCCCCGTCCGACTCGCGGATTCGGAGAAGAGCGCCGGATTCAGCGGTCGGTGCCGGGGCGACGGGATGCTGCGTCGCTCGCCGCATCCTCGGCGTCGGCGTCGGCCCGAGCCGCGGCGCCGCGGCGCGCGGCTCCGCGCGCCTGGGCACGGCGCTCGGCGAGGCCGGAGGTGACATCTTCCAGCGGGCGGCGGAGGAACAACAGCGACAGGGCCAGGCCGATGAAGGCCGCGAAGATGGCGGCGAGCCATGGCAGGTCGCGGAACACCGGGAGCAGCAGAAGTGCACCGAAGGGAACCAGGAACGCCAGCAGCCGCAGCACCGTGTACACCAGGGCCGAGCGCGCGATCATCGGGCCAGTCTAAGCCGCCGCGATCATCGTGCCCACTGCCCGGCCGACGCACAGACATCGCGCCTAGGATGAGACCATGGCGAGGCTGTTGCTGATTCTGGCGCTCGTGGGCACCGCGTTCTGGGTGTACTCGATCGTCGACTGTGCGCTGCAGCCGGCCCAGCGCGCCCGCGGCGTCAGCAAGGGCGCATGGATCGCGATCGTCGTGCTCCTTCCGGTCCTCGGCGGCCTGCTGTGGTTCGTCGTCGGCCGCGGCCGCACCGCCACCGCTGCCGCCCGCCGTGCTCCCGACGATGACCCCGAGTTCCTCGGCAGCATCGGCACGATCGCCGACCAGGACGAACGCATCCGTCGCCTCGAAGAGGAGCTCGCCCAGCTCGACGCTGAGGACGACGACGAACGGTTCCGCTCGGCGCCGCCCACCGAACTCCCGGGCGACGAGCCCGGCACCGCCCCGCCGACCGGAAACGAAGGCGACGACGACGCCCGCGGTCAGCGCGGCGCCGTCGGCTGAGCGTGACCAGCCCCGACCCGCGCCGAGGCGCCTCTCCCGCCACGGACGCCGCCGCCGCTCTCCTCGGAGCGCTGGTGGCGGGTGGCGTCCGGCACGTGGTCCTCAGCCCGGGTTCGCGCTCGCAGGCGCTGGCCCTGGTGGCCGCCGAGCTGGAACGGGCCGGCCGCATCCACCTTCACGTCCGGATCGACGAGCGCGTCGCGGGATTCACGGCGCTCGGCATCGGGCGTGAGACCGGTACCCCGGCCGCCGTCATCTGCACCTCCGGTACGGCCGTGGCCAACCTCCTTCCGGCGGTGCTCGAGTCGCACCATGCCGGCGTGCCGCTGCTGCTCCTCACCGCCGATCGCCCGCCCGAGCTGCGCGGCGTCGGTGCGAATCAGACCACACGCCAGCCGGGGTTGTTCGCGCCGCACGCGCGGTACGACACCGACCTGCCGGTTCCGGATGCCGTCGACCCCGACGGCACCTCGGACCAGACGGTGATGTTGCGGGGCGTCGCCGCCGACGCGCTCGCCGCCGCCCGCGGCGGCACCGGGCGCCCCGCCGGACCCGTGCACCTGAACCTCCCCTACCGCGAACCCCTCGCCGGCCCGACACCTGCCTGGCTGACCGGTGCGCCCGCGACCCGGCCGGCCGCCGGCGATCCCGGCGATCCCGCCGGCACGGAATCGGGAGCGCTGTACCAGGGCGGTGGCGGCATCGGCGGAGCCGACGTCGCGCCCGGGGAGACAGCGCCGCATCTGCTCGCCCGAGGCCCGCGCACGATCGTGGTCGCCGGGGCCGATGCCGGTCCGGCGGCCGAAGAGCTCGCGCATGCGGGCGGCTGGCCGCTGGTCGCGGAGATCGTCAGCGGCGCACGATATGGGCGGAACCTCGTGCACGGGTACCGCGACCTGCTGTCGAACCCCGAGCTGGGTGGCGCGGTCCAGCGCGCCGTGGTGTTCGGCCACCCGACCCTCAGCCGCGAGGTCGCGAGGCTGCTGTCCCGCGACGACGTCGAGGTGATCGCCGTACGCCGACCGGGCGAACCCCTGAACCTCAACGGCTCGACGCTGGGGGTGGACGAGGTGCGTGTCGCCGACGGACCCGCCGACCGTGAATGGCTCGGACGGTGGATGCGGGCATCCGCCGCCGCATCCACCGACCTGTCGCCGCCCGCTCCGGACGCCGACGGGCTTTCTTCGGCCGAGCCCCACGAGCGTCTGGGGGCGATCGCGGCGGAGATGGCGGTCCTGCGCACGCCGCTGGATCGCGCCGGGCTCGTCGACGCGGTGTGGCGCGCGACCTGGCCGCACGACCGCCTCGTCTTCGGCTCCTCGCGTTTGGTGCGGGTGGCCGACGCGGTGCTGGGTGGCAAGAAGGTGCCGGTGCACGCCAACCGCGGACTCGCGGGCATCGACGGCACCCTCGCCACGGCGATGGGAATCGCGCTGGCAAGCCAGACCGACGGGCGCGCCGGCGTGACACGCGTGGTCCTCGGCGACCTTGCCTTCCTGCATGACGTCGGATCGCTCCTCCTCCCGGGTGCCGAGCACGAGCCGCGCATCCAGGTGGTCGTGGGAAACGACGGCGGGGGAACGATCTTCGACGGACTCGAGGTGGCGGAGCTCGCCGGAGCTCAGGCGATGGACCGCGTGCTGTACACCCCGCAGGGGGTTCGGCTCGAGCACCTCGCCCTGGCGTACGGGTGGGAGTACCACCGGCCGACCACCCGCAGCGCCCTGGATCAGCTGCTCACCTCTCCCGTGGGCGGGCGTCAGCTCTTCGAGGTGCCGCTACCCCGCTGAGGAAAAGGATGCGCCGGCGTGCCGCCCGGCGGCAGCATGACTCCATGAGCTCCTCGCCACCGTGGACCACCCCCGCCGCAGATGTCCTTCGCGCAGATCCTGGATTCCGTCTCGCCGACGTCGATCCGCGGTCCACGCCCGGCTACACCGGCGGGAAGTCCGCGGGTACGCGGGAGCTGAAGGCGGGAGGATCCCGGCTCGGTGAGCTGCAGGAGCGCCTCTTCGCGCAGAGTGTCGCGGGCACCGCCGAAGGGTCGGTGCTGCTGGTGCTGCAGGCGATGGACACCGCAGGCAAGGGCGGCGTCGTGCGCCACGTCGTGGGCGCCGTCGACCCGCAGGGAGTCGAGCTCGCGTCGTTCAAAAAGCCCACCGACGAAGAACTCGCCCACGACTTCCTGTGGCGCGTCGAGCGCCGCCTTCCTGTGCCCGGCCGCATCGGCGTGTTCGACCGCTCCCACTACGAAGACGTGCTCATCGGGCGGGTGCGGGCCCTGGCGGCGCCCGAGGAGATCGAAGGGCGATACGACGCGATCGTGCAGTTCGAGGCGGATGCGGCGGCACGCGGCATCCGCTGGGTGAAGGTTCTGCTCCACATCTCCAAGGAGGAGCAGAAGGAGCGCCTGACCGAACGCCTCGACCGGCCCGACAAGCACTGGAAATACAACTCGGGAGACGTCGACGAGCGGCTGCTGTGGGACGAATACATGGCGGCCTATCAGCTCGCGATCGAGCGGACCTCGACAGCCGGGGCTCCATGGCATGTCGTGCCCGCTGACCGTAAGTGGTACGCCCGCCTGGCGGTGCAGCAGCTGCTCCTGGATGCTCTCACCGACCTGAATCCCCGATGGCCGTCGGCCGATTACGACGTCGATGCCGAAAGGGCGCGCCTCGCCGCATCCTGACCATGGCCGGGCCACGCGGCGAAACCCACTGCCGGGAGGGGTCAGGCGAGGGCTTCGACGATGGGACGGAACTTCACGCGCGTCTCCAGGAGTTCTGATTCGGGGTCGCTGCCGGCCACGATCCCGGCACCGGCATAGGCGGTGATGGGGAGGGCGCCGTTGGCCAGCGGCAGGTCGAACTGCGCACAGCGCAACGCGATCGCCCACTCGCCGTCGCCGGAGGCACCGATCCACCCCACCGCGCCGGCGTAGCGTCCGCGGTCGAACGGCTCCAGCCGGCGGATCAGATCCATGGCCACGGAGGTGGGGGTTCCCGCCACCGCCGCCGTGGGATGCAGCGCCGCGACCAGGTCGAGCGAGGAGGACCCGTCATCCAGCACGCCTTCGACGTCGGTCGCCAGGTGCCACACGTTCGGAAGGCGCAGCGTGAAGGGCTGCTCGCCCGCGGCCAGGGCGCTGGTGTGCGGGCGGAGCGAGGCGAGGACGCTGTGCACGGCGAAGCGGTGCTCGTCCTGGTCTTTCGTGCTGTCGGTCAGGGCGAGGGATGCCGCGGCGTCGGCGTCGGCTTCCGCGCCGCGGGCGATCGTGCCGGCGAGCACGCGCGCGGTGACGGTGCCGCCGGACACCGTCACGAGGGTCTCCGGACTCGCGCCGATGAGGCCGTCGACGGCGAAGACCCAGCAGTCCGGGTACCCGATGAGGAGAGCCCGGACCAAGCGGCGGAGGTCGGCGCCGGACGGCACCGTTCCGACCACGTCGCGGGCGAGCACGACCTTGTCGACCTCGTGGCGGGCGATGGCACCGAGAGCGTGCCGCACGGCGTCCTGGTACCCCTCCGCGGTCATCCGGCCGGGGCCCACGGTGGCAGACCAGTGCGGGCCGAACGGCGTGGGGGAGGGGAGTTCCGCGGCGGCAGCGGCCGGGGAGCGGTCGTCGACGGAGACCTGCGTGACCCAGGTCCGCCCGCCGCGCCGGCCGACGAGGGTGGCGGGGACGGTGAGGATGCTGCCGCGCGGCGAGTCCGGGTCGAAAGCGAACGAGCCGAGTGCGACGAGACCCGTACCGGGCACGTCCACGGGATCGTCGACGTCGGCGGCGGCGGCGACGGCGCGCCAGCGCGCTGCGAGGTCCGCCGCGGGCACCGGGGTCCCCGGCACAGCCTCCAGACGCAGGGCCACCCCGAAGGCGGCCAGAGCATCGCCGCGGCGGCTCCAGAAGAGGGGATCTTCGGCGTCGGCGTAGACCAGGACATCCTCGACGTCATCGACCTCACGGGTCACGACGCGGAGCCGTGGAACCTCGGACGACGCGGGGGACTGCACGGTGCCAGCCTAGTTCGCGCCCCGTACCCTCGGTTCGCGGGGCGTCCCCGTCGCGGGGCCGTCGAAGCGTCCGAGAAGCGCCCGCTCGCGAGGGCCTGTCCCTAGACTGCGGGGATGACTGCACCGCCCGAACCCGGCACGCGCCTGCTCTTCCGCTGGCGGAAATGGGATGGTGCGCCGCACTGGGAGCACGACTGCGTCTTCCTGGGTCGCGACGAGCACGGCGACTGGGTGGGGCAGCAGGCCGGATGGCGCAGCGCCCGGCCGGGGCGGGAGATGCCCGCTCCCCAGCCGAACGTCACGCTGATTCCGCCCGGCGGGCAGTGGGCGTTCACGGCGAATGCTGCGCCGCATCCCACCCGGGTCTACATCGACCTGGCGTGGGACGTCCGGTGGGGCGAAAGCGGGGAGCCGACCGGCATCGACATGGACCTCGACGTCGTGGAGCACGAGGGCCGGGGCATCTGGATCGACGATCGCGACGAGTGGGACGAGCATCGCGTTCAGTACGGATACCCGCTCGACATCGTCGAGCGACTCGAGTCCGTCGCCGTCGATCTGGAGCAGCGCGTGCGACGTCGCGACGCCCCCTTCGACGACGCCACGATCGCCCGCTGGCTGAGCCGGCTCGCCTCGTTCGCCTGAGCCGTGGAGTCCGCGGACCCGGCCTAGACTCGTCGGGTGACCTCCGAGCCGAACCGTGCCGACCTCGGCAAAGACCCGGCCCGCGTGGCGGGCATGTTCGATCAGGTCGCGCCGGCCTATGACCGCACGAACACCGTGCTGAGTCTGGGGAACGACCGGTTCTGGCGGGTCGCGACGACCCGGGCGATCGGGCCGCGCCCCGGTCAGCGCATCCTCGACCTCGCGGCGGGCACGGGCGCAAGCTCGGTGTCGCTCGCCCGGAGCGGCGCCGAGGTCGTCGCCGCCGACTTCTCCCCGGGGATGATCGCGGAGGGCCGGCGTCGGTACGGCGGCATCCCGAACCTGTCGTTCGTGCAGGCCGATGCCACCGCACTGCCGTTCGAGGACGCGGAGTTCGACGCGGTCACGATGTCGTTCGGGCTGCGCAACGTGAACGACCCTCGGAAGGCGCTGCGTGAACTGCGTCGCGTGACCAAGCCGGGCGGCCGGATCGTGGTGTGCGAGTTCTCCCACCCCCCGTCGCGACCCTTTGCGGGCCTGTACCGCTTCTACAACGGGCGGGTGCTGCCCGTGATCGCGAAGACCGTCAGCTCCAACGCGGAGGCGTACGAGTACCTCAACGAGTCCATCCGCGACTGGCCCGACCAGCGCACCCTCTCCGCTTGGCTTCGCGAGGCGGGATGGACCGACGTGGCCTACCGCAATCTCTCGTTCGGCATCGTTGCGCTGCACCGAGGCACCGCTCCCGCTTCGGAAGCCCCCAGCGCGGCGGGGTAGGCTGGGATGGTGACCCCCAGACCTTCCGCTGCGGGCTCGCAGATGGCGGGCAAACTGGGCCTCACCGACCGCATCTTCGCGGGCGTCCGCTCCCGCAGGCTCCTCGCCACCGTCGAGGCGGGTCTCGAGCGCGTCGACCGGAACCTCGCCGAAGAGCTTCGCATCGCCGATTCCCTGGCGGATGCGACGAGCCGCTACCTCTACGAAGCCGGCGGCAAGCGCCTCCGTCCGATGCTCGCGATCCTCACCTCTCAGCTGGGTGACGGTGTGACCGATGATGTCGTCGACGGCGCGACCGCGCTGGAGATGACTCACCTCGGTTCGCTGTACCACGACGACGTCATGGACGGCGCAGACGTCCGCCGCGGCATCCCGAGCGCGCAGACGGTGTGGGGCAACAACGTCGCCATCCTCACCGGCGACCTCCTCTTCTCCCGCGCGAGCCGGATCATGGCACGCCACGGCGACCGCGCCATTCGGCTGCAGTCAGACACCTTCGAACGCCTCGTCCTCGGGCAGATGCACGAAACCGTCGGACCGCACCCCGACGACGACCCGGTCGAGTTCTATCTGCAGGTGCTCTTGGACAAGACCGGGTCGCTCATCGCCGCCGCCGCCCAGGCCGGCGTGATCTTCTCCCACGGCCCGGAGGAGTTCGAACAACCCCTCCGCGTCTTCGGCGAGAAGGCCGGCGTCGCGTTCCAGCTCCTCGACGACGTGCTCGACCTCTCCGACGCTCCGGACGAGACCGGGAAAGTGCCCGGCACCGACCTGCGCGCGGGCGTGCCGACGATGCCCTACCTGCTCCTCGGACAGCGCGAGGATGCGGCATCCCGCGACCTGGTGGCGCGCATCGATGACGGCGTGGCCCGTATCGCCGACGGCTCGGACGCGGCCCTGCTCGACAGTCCCCTCGCCGAGTTGCGCGAGCACCAGGCCACCCGCGCGACCCTCGACCTCGCCCGCGCCTGGTCGGCCGAGGCCATCGCTGCCCTGGACCCGCTTCCAGATGGAGCCGTGCGCGAAGCGTTGAGCCGGTTCGCGCAGGCTGTGGCCGACCGCTCCAGCTGATGTCGCATCCGACACAGCGCGATACCTCGCGGCTTCCGCCGCATCCGAATCCGAAAGGATCCTCATGACTCAGCTCAGGCTGGCCATCGTCGGCGCGGGACCCGCGGGCATCTACGCCGCCGACATCCTCCTCAAGGCCGAGCGGAAGTTCGACGTGTCGATCGACCTGTTCGAGCAGCTTCCCGCGCCCTACGGCCTGGTCCGTTACGGTGTGGCCCCCGATCATCCCCGCATCAAGGGGATCATCACCGCGCTTCGTGGGGTGCTCGACAGCGGGGACATCCGCCTTTTCGGCAATGTGCGCTTCGGGGAGGACATCACCCTCGACGACCTCAAGCGGCATTATCACGCGGTCATCTTCGCGACCGGCGCCATCCGCGACACGAGCCTCGACATCCCCGGCATCGACGCGGAAGGTTCGTATGGCGCGGCCGACTTCGTGAGCTGGTTCGACGGGCACCCCGACGTGCCGCGCACGTGGCCGCTGGATGCGCAGTCGGTCGCCGTGATCGGAAACGGCAACGTCGCGCTCGATGTCTCCCGGATGCTCGCCAAGCACGCCGACGATCTCCTCTCCACCGAGGTCCCGGCGAACGTGTATGAGGGCCTGAAGGCTTCGCCGGTGACGGACGTGCATGTCTTCGGACGCCGCGGCCCCGCCCAGGTGAAGTTCACGCCGCTGGAACTGCGCGAGCTCGGCGAGCTGCGCGACGTGGACATGGTCGTCTACGACGAGGACTTCGACTACGACGAGGCATCGAAGGCGGCGATCGCCAGCAACAAGCAGGTCATGGTGATCGACCGCATACTCCAGTCGTGGCGAAAGCGCCCGAGCGCGAACAATGCCGCCGCCGCGGCAGGCGGCGGGGCGTCGCGACGCCTGCACCTGCACTTCTGGGCCAAGCCGGTCGAGATCAAGACGGATGAGTCCGGCCACGTGTCGGCGTTCGTCTATGAGCGCACGCGGCCGGACGGCGAGGGCGGAGTCGCCGGCACCGGCGAGCTGCGCGAGGTTCCGATCCAGGCGCTGTACCGCGCCGTGGGGTACTTCGGGTCGCCGCTGCCTGGTGTGCCCTTCGACACGCGGCACGGGGTCATCCCGAACCGCGAGGGCCAGGTGCTGCACGGCGACTCCAACGAGCCGGTTCCCGGCGTCTACGCGACGGGCTGGATCAAGCGCGGGCCGGTCGGGCTCATCGGTCACACGAAGTCGGACGCGATGGAGACCGTGCGTCACCTCATCAACGACCAGGGATCGTGGTGGCAGCCGGAGGATCCGTCGGAGGGTGCGATCCCCGCTCTCCTGGCCTCGCGCGGGGTCCGCTGGACCGACCTCACCGGATGGCACCGCCTCGACGAGCACGAGGTCGCCCTGGGCCTCCCGCACGAGCGCGCCCGCATCAAGGTCGTCCCGCGGGACGAGATGGTCGCGATCTCCCGCGGCGAGTAGCCCGTTCGGGGCTTGAGCCGGTTCGGGCTTGGGCTGCTCGGGCTTGGGCTTGGGCTTGGGTTTGGGCTTGGGCTTGGGCGGCTCGAGTGTGGGGTTGGGCTTGGGCGGCTCGGGCGTGACGGGCTCGGGCTTGAGCGGCTTGAGCTTGACGGGCTCGGTTTGAGCGGCCCGGGAGGAGATGGCGCTTCGGGAGGGCGGGACAGGGGGTTTTCGTCCTCCGTAGTGCACTTCTCCTCCCTGGGCGCTCGCCCCGGCGCCACACCGGACCCCGCCTGGCCCGCTCCCGTGCTCTTCGGGAGGGGATGGCGCTTGGGGAGGGTGGATCTGCGGGTTTGGGTCCTCCGTAGTGCACTTCTCCTCCCTGGGTGCTCGCCCCGGCGCCCGCATCGGACCCCGCCTGGCCCGCTCCCGTGCTCTTCGGGAGGGGATGGCGCTTGGGGAGGGTGGGTCTGGGGATTTGGGTCCTCCGTATTGCACTTCTCCTCCCTGGGTGCTCGCCCCGGCGCCGCACCGGAGTCCGCCTGGTCCCCACCCGTGCTCTTCGGGAGGAGATGGCGCTTGGGGGAGGGTGGATCTGGGGATTTTTGGTCCTCCGTAATGCACTTCTCCTCCCTAGGCGCTCGCCCCGGCGAACCCGAGCCCGAGCCCGAGCCGGCGCCCGGCGCACCCGAACCCGAACCCGAACCCCCCACTCGTCCTCCCCAGTCGGCCGCTGACGGGTTTCTTACACGGGCTGCCCCATCGAGCGTCCGCGGGCATCCCACGGCCGCGACGATGGCGGGATGCTCTCACTTGCGGAATCGATCAGAAGCCAAGGCGGCGTTTCGCGCGTATCCACGTTGCGCGACAGTGGGTTCTCCCGCCGCCGCGTGGAGGCCGCCCTGGCACGCGGGGAGATCGTGCGGGTGCGGCGCGGATGGGTGGCGACCCCGGATGCCGATCCCTACCTGGTGTCCGCCGCTCGAGCGGGCGTCGTCCTCACCTGCGTCACGCAGGCCCGGCGGCTCGGCTTATGGGTGTTCGGGGATGACCGGCCGCACGTGGCTGCTCCGGCACACGCGGGCCACATCGACGTCGCGCGGGACACGGTCGTGCACTGGGCCGCGCCGGTCGTGCCTCGGCATCCCGGTGCCCTCGTCGACGGCATCGAGAACCTCCTCGCGGCGGTGGCATCGTGCCAGCCGCACGAGGTCGCGCTGGCGATCTGGGAGTCGGCGCTGCGCCAGGGGATGGCCGACAAACGGGCGCTTCAGCGCCTTACCCTTCGACCGGACGCGAGACGGCTCTGCGAAGAGGCAACACCGTTCGCCGACTCTGGACTGGAGACGTTCGTCGTACCCCGTCTGCGATGGATGCGGCTTCCACTGCGCCGACAAGTGTGGATCGCAGGCCGCCCGGTAGATCTCCTCATCGGTGATTGCCTCGTTCTGCAGATCGACGGTGGCCACCACGTCGGAGCCCAGCGCGAATCCGACATCGCCCACGACGCTGAGCTGACGTTGAGGGGGTACCACGTCATCCGCGTCGGATATGCCGCCGTCATCGATGACTGGGCGGCGGTGCAGGACCGCATCATGCGAGCCGTCGCTCAGGGTCTGCATCTCGCGGCATGACTGACACCGAGATGGCGGGTGTCTCGGTGTGCAAGCCCCCGCCGCGGCGGCGCCGTCGCGCCGGGAAGCGGGCGGTTCGGGAGGAGATGGCGTGTGGGGAGGGGCGGATGTTGGGGGCTCCGCCTCCCGATGGCACATCTCCTCCCGGGTTGCCCGCGGGCACACTCCCGCCCCGCCGCGGGGGAGCTGTCGCGCCGGGAGCCGGGCGGTTCGGGAGGAGATGGCGTGTGGGGAGGGGCGGATGTTGGGGACTCCGCCTCCCGAAGGCACATCTCCTCCCGGGTTGCCCGCGGGCGGCACCGGGCCCCGAGACCCCCGGGGCCGCCCCCGCCCCCGGAGAACCTGACCGCCCCGGGAGAACCGCACCGCACCTGCCCACCCCCAGGCACCAAGTCCCGGACCGGACACGTCCCGCCGGCCCAGCCCTAGGCTGGCGGCATGAACGCAGGGTGGGTGCCCGACCTGCTCGGGCCGGGTTTCGAGCAACGCACCCTGCCCCTCGGCCGGGAGGACGGCGAGGAGATCACCGCGACGCTTGTGCGCAGCATCCCGTCGCCACCGGCTCGCCTGTTGGGGGCACTGCGCGACATCGACGTGCTGTACGTGCACGGGTGGTCGGATTACTTCTTCCAGGTCGAGCTCGCCCGCTTCTGGGCAGACCGGGGCGCCCGGTTCTTCGCCCTCGACCTGCGCCGGTACGGAAGAAGCCTTCGCGAGGGTCAGCGTCCGGGTGATATCCACTCGCTCGACGACTACGACGCCGACATCGATGCGGCCCTTCGCGTCATGGGGGAGGGGGAGCGCGGCACGCGTCGGCTGGTCCTCCTCGGCCACTCCACCGGCGGCCTCACGCTCACCCTGTGGGCCGCGCGACACCCCGACCGTGCCGCCGCGCTCGTCCTGAACAGCCCGTGGCTCGAGCTCCAGATCGGCCCCATCGGTCGGCAGGCGCTCACCCCCCTCGTCAACGCGCGAGCCCGCATAGATCCGCTCGGCCCGCAGCCCGTCGTCGATCTCGGGTTCTACACGCGGGCCCAGCGCGAGATCGGCTCGCTGCCGATCCCGGCGGACGGATGGCGTCCGGAGCGGGGGTTCCCGACTCATCCGCGCTGGCTGGCCGCCGTCCTCGCGGGCCACCGCCGCATCGCGGAAGGGGTGGATGTGGGATGCCCCGCCCTCGTGTTGCTGTCCGCGCGCTCGACGCCGCCGATCCGATGGACGGAGGAGATGACCGACACCGACTCGGTGCTCGTCGTCGACGACATCGCGCGCGCGGCGACCCGCATCGGGGAGCTCGTCACGATCGCCCGGATCGAGGGTGCCATCCACGACGTCTTCCTCTCCAGAGCGGGTCCGCGCACCGCCGCCTACGCGGCCCTCGACCGGTGGCCGAAGGCGCTGCGCTGACACTCCGGCGCGGAGGGGCCTGGATGCTGCGGCTCGGCTGCGCTGTCAAGCCCGAAGCGCTCGGCACATCCGGCCTGGTGGAATTCCCGCATGGATGACCGAGAGAGGGCGCCGATCGAATCCGGACCGGACCCCGACACCTCCTCCGCCGGTGAGCCGGACCTGGAGCCGGGACCGGACACGGATCCGGAAGACAACCGACCGCTCGCGGAAGAGGACGGGGTGCAGGACACCCCGATCTGACCGAGACCTCGGGCAGTGCGAGTGCGAGTGCGAGCGCGAGTGCGAGTGCGAGTGCGAGTGCGAGGGTGAGGGCGAGGGCGCTCGATCTACGGCATGGGGATCAGGGCTGTGTGATGACGACCTTGCCGCCGCCGTTTTCGGCCAGGGCGTGAGCCTCGGCGATGTCGGCCAAGGAGAACTCGTGGTCGACGCGGGGCGTGTAGAGCCCGTCCCGCCCGAGCGCGGCGGCGTACCGCAGGAGCGCCGAGTCGTTGCGCGAGCTGACCGAGGTGGCGCCGAGCTGCGCGGCCCCCTGGTGGTCGATGACGGTGACGACCTGGGAGGCCACCCCCACGATGCTCACCAGATCCGGCAGGGAGTCGGACGGGGCCGAATGCAGGGCTGCGTCCACGCCGCTCGGCGCGAGGACGGCCACGCGCTCCGCCAGCCCCGGGCCGTATGCCGTGGGAAGAACACCGAGCGACTCCAGGTGCGGATGGTTGCTCTCGCGGCCCGTGCCGATGACGGTGGCGCCGGCGGCGAGGGCGAACGCTGCCGCAGCGGTGCCGACGGCACCGGAAGCGCCCTCGATGAGCAACGTCTTGCCGTTCAGGTCACCCAGAGCGTCGATGACGGCCGCGGCGGTGGCGGACGCGAGCCCTGCTGCGGCGGCCTGCGCCGTCGACCAGCTCTCAGGAACGGTGCTCCATGCAGTCAGGACCGCGAACTCCGCGGTGGCGTCGGTGACCCCGCCCAGGCCGAACACGAGGTCGCCCACCCGCGTGTCCGTCACACCCGGACCGACTTCGTCGACGACACCGACGGCGTCCCGGCCAGGGATGGCGGGCAGGGTCACGGGGAGGACCTGCGCGAGGTGGCCGGCGCGCAGGACGACGTCGATCGGATTCACGCTCGTCGCGCGCACCTTGATCCGAACCGAACCCGCACCGGCATGAGGTTCCGGCACGTCCTCGACGACGAGAACATCGGGGGCACCGTACGAGTGGAAACGGGCAGCGCGCATAACAGTTCAACTTTCTGGTGAGCATGAGGCAGCAAGTACTTGCTGCGGAAAGGAACACTATCCCGAATTACTTTCCGCGGCAAGCAACGCTACGATGTGACCATGTCCGCAGCAGATCGCCTCTCGCCGCAGGAGGATCGAACCTGGTCCCTACTGGTGGGCGTCATGATGTGGCTCCCCGCCGAACTGGATACCTACCTGGAGCGGTTCGCGGATCTCAGCCACGCCGAGTACGGGGTATTGCGCTGTCTGTCGCTCAGCGAGGACCGCGAAATCCACATGAGCCGCCTGGCTGCCACCGCCAGCGTGACGCCGTCGCATCTGTCGCGGATCGTCGGCCGATTGGAGAAACGAAGTCTCCTGGCGCGCAGCGCGGATCCCACGGACGCGCGGAAGACCCTCGCGAGGCTGACGCCATCGGGAGCGCGCCTTCTCGCGGAGGTGGAACCCGGCTACGTCGCGGAGGTCCGCGCCCGCGTGTTCGCACTTCTCGAGAATCGGCAGCTCGAGCAGCTGGAGGACATTGCCGAAGCGATTCTCACACCGCTCCGACCTGAGTGCGTTGACCTCCTGCCCCCTCGATCAGCTCGCTAGGCCCGCGACGAACGTGAGCAGGTCGTCGACGATCACCCGTGTCTGATCAGCGGGCGAAGCGCAGGGTGACGATCTGGAAGGGTCGCAGGTGCAGGGTCGCGATGAGTTCCTCGCCGGCGGTCACGTCGACCAGAGCGGATGCGGTGGTCACGCGCTCGAGCAGATCGGTCTCCGCCACCCCGTGCGCGGCGAATCCCGTCGAGACCGTGGCCGCAATCCGGCGTCCGAGCGCCTCGTACAAACGCACCACGACATCGCCGCTGCCGTCTTCGGCCGGCTTGACCGCTTCGACGACGACCCCCGAGCCCTCGTCGGCGTGAGAGTCCGAGTGCGCGACCGAGACGGAGATGAGCGGTGCGATCTCGGTGGCGGCGGCTCCGGGCAGTACCCGTTCCGGGAGATTGATGCGGTAGCCCTCGACCACCGCATCCGCGACGTCGGCGCCGATCACGAGACCCACGCGCAGGGTGTGGGTGCCCTGATCCTGTGTCGGGTCGGGGAAGAGCGCGGCTCGGATCAACGACAAGCGCACCGTCGAGATCGTGCCACCGCCGGCCGCGCGAGCCGCGCGCGTGACGTCATGCCCATAGGTGGAGTCGTTCACGACGGCCACTCCGAAGCCCGGTTCCGCGACGCGGACCCACCGGTGCGCCACCGTCTCGAACCGCGCGGCATCCCACGACGTGTTCGTATGCGTGGCGCGATCGATGTGGCCGAACTGGATCTCGGACGTCGCGCGATCGGTGTGCACGTCGACGGGGAACGCGAGCTTGAGCAGTTTCTGCGTTTCGTTCCAGTCGACGTCGAAAGTGAAGTCCACGGTGCGCGATCCGGCGTCCAGCGCGATGCGCTGGACGACACGGGATGCGCCGAACGAGCGTTCGACGACGACCTCGTCGTCCACGACTGAGACGCGGTCCGTCCCCGTGAGGTCGGTGACGGTCGAGCGGTAATGCACGTCGACATCCCATGCATCCCACTGGGTCGGGGTGTCGCGGTGCAGTTGCAGCAGCCCGCCGGCCGTCCCGGGCGGGACGCTTTCGCGCCCGGAGGCGAGATCGACCGCGGATGTCACGAGCCCCCGTTCGTCGATGACCACTCGCACGACGCCGTTGTCGAGGATCCACTGCGACCCGCTCGCGCTCGGGGTCACGCGGGCGGGTGGCGTGCTGAGTGCCACGCCCAGGGCGGGCACACCGGCACGTGCGTGCGGGGCGGCGTTCACGGTCAGGGTGTGCGTGCCCTCGCCGGCCAGCTGACGGAGACTGGTCGCAATGACGTCCTCCAGCTCCCGCGCGACGTGGGCGTAATTGCGCTCCGCGTCCTGGTGAACCCAGGCGATCGACGATCCAGGCAGGATGTCGTGGAACTGCTGCAGCAGCACGATCTCCCAGGCGCGCGCCAGACGGTCGGTCGGATACTCGGCGCCGACCCGAACCGTGGCCGTCGTCGCCCAGAGTTCGGCCTCGCGCAGGAGATGCTCGCTCCGGCGGTTGCCCTTCTTCGTCTCGAGCTGGCTCGTGTAGGTTCCGCGGTGGAACTCGAGATACAACTCGCCCACCCACACCTCCGGGTCGGGATACTCCGCCTCGGCGGCCTCGAAGAACCGGCGCGGAGTGGAGTGGACGACGCGGGGGGATCCTTCGAGCGAGCCGGCCCGCGCGATGGCCTCCGTCATCTCCCTCGTGGGCCCGCCCCCACCGTCGCCGAAGCCGTAGGGCAGGAGCGAGACGGTACCGCGTCCCTTGTCCGCGTAGTTACGCTCGGCGCGCGCCAGCTCCGCGGCCGACACGATCGAGTTGTAGGTGTCCACGGGCGGGAAGTGCGTGAACAAGCGGGTGCCATCGATGCCCTCCCACTGGAACGTGTGATGCGGCATGCGGTTGGTCTCGTTCCACGAGATCTTCTGGGTGAGGAACCACTGCGCGCCCGCTGCCCGGGCCACCTGAGGCAGGGCGGCGGTGAAGCCGAACGAGTCGGGCAGCCATACCTCGGGAGTATCGATGCCGAACTCGCGAAGGAAGAAGCCCTTGCCGGCGACGAATTGTCGGGCGAGTGCTTCGCTGCCGGGCATGTTCGTGTCCGCCTCGACCCACATCCCGCCGACCGGGACGAACCGGCCCTCGGCGACACGGGCGCGGATACGCGCGAACAGGTCGGGGTAGTACTCCTTCATCCACGCATACTGCTGCGCGGACGACGCGGCGAAGACGAAGTCGGGGTTCTCGTCCATCAGGGACAGTGCGTTCGAGAAGGTTCTGGCCACCTTGCGCACGGTCTCGCGCACCGGCCAGAGCCAGGCCGAGTCGATGTGCGCGTGACCGACGGCGTGGAGCGTGTGCGCACTGGCGGTGGCGGGGCTGGCGAGCACGGGCGCGAGCGCGGCGCGGCCGGCGGCGGCGGTCCCGGCGACGTCGGTCGGGTCGACCGTGTCGATCATCCGCTCGAGCGCCACGATGATGTCGGCGCGTCGCGGAGAGCCCGCGTCCAGCTGCGCGGCGAGACCGTGCAGCGTGACGGTGTCGGCCAGGAGGGCCGTCACCTCCAGATCACGCAGGCGCACATCCACGTGTCGCAACCGGTAGACCGGGTCGGTACCCGCGGTGCGCGGGTCACCTACAGGCGTCGGCGCGAAGCTGAAGAGGCTCCCCACATCCGGGTTCGATGCCCCCTCGATGTACACGTCGATGGTGCCGTCGGGAGCGACCGCCTCGACGACCGCGTTGTTGAGGGGCGCGATGGCGCGCACCGGCTCTCCGCCGGCCGACCACACCATCGCCTCGCATTGGAAGCCGGGCTGGCCCATGGTGAATCCGAGGTCGGCGACGAGCTCGGCCCGCGTGCCGTCGGGCAGTGCGCCGTCGTCCGTCCGCCAGTCGTCCGGTACCCCACCACTCACCCGGAACCACGTCGTCCCCCAGGGGCGCCCCCAGAGATCTCCGGCGGAAATCGGCCGGTAGGCGCCGGCGGCGGCCTCGGCGATGGTCACGGGTTCGCCGGGCGCGTCCCAGCACACCAGCTGCAGCGGTCGTGCATCGCGGTGCACGGCGGGCAGGAGTCGCTCGCGGATGAATCGTTCGACTCGGAGAGCGGCCAGGGCGGAGCGGTCGTGCATCGCGTTCCTTTCTACGGGATGACAGGGGAGGTCGATTCAGCCCTTGACGGAGCCGGCAAGGGCGAACGCGCCGCCGGAGAGCCTTTGGACCAGAACGTAGAGCACGACCATCGGCGCGGCGTAGATCACGGAGTACGCGGCGAGTTGCCCGTACGCGACCGAGCCGTATTGACCGAAGAAGTTGAAGATCGACACCGCAGCCGGGACCTTCGAGGAGGTGAAGAGCAAGACGAACGGGACGAAGAAGTTGCCCCACGCCGTGGTGAACACGAAGATGAACACCACGCCGATGCCGGGCCTCATGAGCGGGATGACGATGCGCGCGAGCGCCTGCATCGATCCCGCGCCGTCGACCCACGCCGCTTCTTCGAGCGAGATGGGCACCGAATCCATGAAGTTCTTCAGCATCCAGATCGCCATCGGCAGCGACGTCGCCGCCATGAAGACGATGACCCCCCACACCGAGTCGAGCAGCCCGAACGACACGAACAGGGCGTAGACCGGCACCATCATCGCGGTGATGGGGAGACCTGTGCCGAACAGGATCCCGTACATGAAGGTCTTCTGGAAACGCATCGCGTAGCGCGAGAGCGGGTATGCCGCGAGCACGCCGGCGACGACGGTGATCACGGCCGTGCCCAAGGAGATGACGATCGAGTTCAGTAACGGCTGCCATGTCAGTTCCCAGGTCATGACCTGGGTGTAGTTCTCGAGCGTCCACGTCACGGGCACCTTCATGGTGACCTTCGCCTCACCGTCGAAGGACGCGAAGACGACCCACAGCAGGGGGATGAGGAAGATGACGCCGATCACGGCCAGGATCACCGACGACAGGATGGTCTGCGGTCCCTTGCGCGGCGCCGAGATCGCTGCGGTGCCCGCCATCAGTCCACCTCCGGCTTGAGGATCTTGATGTACATCACCGAGAAGACGGCACCGATCAGGAGGGTGACCGTGGCGACGGCGGTGCCGTATCCGACCTGCGCGAACTTGAAGGCCTCCTGGTAGGCGAGGACCGGCAGGGTCGAGGACTGGGTGCCGGGGCCGCCGCCGGTCATCACCCAGATGAGGGTGAAAACGCCGAGGGTCTGCAGGGTGGTCAGCAGGAGGTTGGTCGAGATCGACCGTCGAATGACGGGGAGCGTCACATGGGTGAATCGCTGCCAGGCGCCGGCCCCGTCGATCGTCGCCGCCTCTGTCAGCTCGGGCGGCACCTCCGAGAGCGCGGCGTTGTAGACCATCATCGAGAACGCGGTGCCTCGCCAGATGTTGGCGAGGATGACCGAGAGCATCGGGAAGTAGTACAGCCAGCTGGTGCCTTCGAGTCCGAACCAGCCGAGGAAGGTGTTGAGCGTCCCGTCCGTCTGGAAGAAGGCATACAGCGCGAAGGCCGCGACGATCTCGGGCAGCACCCAGGCCAGCACGACGAGCCCGCCGACGAGGGAGCGCAGCGGTTTCACCGAGCTCCTGATGAGGACGGCCAGCAGCATGCCCAGCACGTTCTGTCCGATCACGGCCGAGGCGAGCACGAAGATGACGGTGAGCCCGAGGGAGAGCCAGAACTCCGGCGACCCGATGAGTTCGGCGTAGTTGGCCAGGCCGATGAACTGCGGGTCCGCGGCCCGCGGTCCGGTGAGGGCGCGGTCGGTGAGGGAGCCGTACAGCGAGTACACGATCGGCCCCAACATGAACGCCAGCAGGAGCAGCGTCGCAGGCAACAGCGGCAGCAGCCGAGCGGCCGTGCGGGCGGGACGCCCGGGCCGGGAGGAGGCCCCCCGGTCCGGGCGGTGCCGGCCACCTGTGGTGAGTGTGGCGGTGGCGGTCATCCCGACGTCATCCCGCCTGCGTGTTGTCTTCGCCGACGATGCCCAGCAGAGCCGAGTCATATGCCGATTGGGCCTCCTCGGGAGTGGCCTGCCCCGTGAAGACGGCCTCCGTCGCGACCGGGATGTTGGACGAGATCTGTGAGTAGTCCGGCGTCGCGGGGCGGAAGTGCGTGTAAGGCACCAGCGAGGAGAAGAACTCGAACGAGGGATTGAAGTCGAGGTACTCCTGGCTCTCCGCGACGTCCTTCCGCACGGCGATCTGGCCCGCTTCCTGGTGGTACGTCAGTGCATTGTCGAAGGTGAGGGCCTGTGCCATGAAGTCGAAGGCCGCCTGCGGGTCGGACGCGTTCGCACCCATCGCGAGCGTCCATCCCCCCGACATGGAGGTGAAGCCGTCGCCGCCGCCGTCCTGGGTGGGCATGGCGGCGAATCCGAGCGTCTCCTCCCACTCCGGCCAGGCGTTCTCGCCGTTGATCCAGTTGCTGGGCAGCCAGGAGCCGTCGAGCGCGATCGCGATGCCGCCTTGGGGGAGCAGCTCGGTGCTGACCTTCGTCCCCCAGCCCGCGTCGAGCGCCTGCGCAGGGTCGGGGCCGAGTTCTTCATCGGCGACCGTCTGGTAGAACTGCAGCGCATCGAGGAAACCTTGTGACCCGGTCAGCCACCTGTTCGAATCGGTGTCCATCAGTTCGTCCTCCGTGCCGTACAGCAACATCTCGAAGCCCTGCATCGAGGTCGCCTCGCCGAGCGCCTGCGATGCGTAGACGTTGAACGGGATGACGTCGGGGTCGCTCTCCTTCACAGCACGGGCGGCATCGAGGACGTCCTCCCAGCTCGTCGGTGCCCAGTCCTCGGGGAGGCCTGCGTCCGTGAGGATCTGCTTGTTGAAGTAGAGGCCACGGGTATCGGTGCCGAGGGAGATGCCGTAGGTCTTGCCGTCGTCGCCCAGACCCGCCTGGCGGGCGCCGTCGTCGTACTGATCCCACTGGTCCCAGTCGGCCACGAAGTCGTCGATGGGCTGCAGGTAGCCGGCCGCGGCATCGGAGCGGATCTGGAAGGTGTCTTCGTAGATCACGTCGGGAGCGGTGTCGGGCGAGCCATTCATGAGGGCGAGCTTGGTGAAGTACTGGTCCTGCTCGGCTTCGATCGGGACGAGCTCGACCGTCGCCCCGGGGTGAGCCTCCTCGTACTCCTCCTTCGTGAGCTTCATGAGTTCGTCCATCGCCGTAAACGACGTGGTCTTCTGGTACGCCACCCGGATGGTGTCGTCAGACCCGCCGCCCTCGCCGCTCGCCCCGCAGCCCCCGAGCGCCAGTGCGAACGCGGTCGTCCCCGCGATCGCGAGAACCGCCTTCGATCTCTTCACGGTCAAAGCTCCTTCGCTTTTCCAGACGCACGTTGGGGTGCGCACGTCTTTTCTAAACCAAATGGATTAAATAGACAAGGGTTCTCCGGGTCGGAGTCGCCCTCAGCGGGACGCGATCATCAGATCGGTGGGTCGTGCGGTGAGAGCCGAATCGAGCACCAGGCAGGCGGCGCCCACGGCCGCGACGTCCGTGCCGAGGGAGCTCTCGAGCAGTCGGATGCCGCGCACCGTCGCGGTGGCGCGGCTCGCGGCCACCGCGCTTTGCAGCACGGGGCGGCCGGCTGCGGCGAGCAGGCTCCACAGCGGTCCGCCGACGACCACCACGTCGGCATCGAGAAGGTTGTTGACCTGTACGACCGCCCGAGCGAGATTCTCGCCGGCGCGCTCTACCGCCGCGACGGCGGCAGGATCGCCGTGCATCGCGCGCTGGGTGAGCGTGGCGAGGTGAGCGCGCAGCTCAGGGGCGGTGGGGGAGGCCCCGGGGGCGAGCACGCCGCCGTCGACGAGCAGGCGCTCCGGGGCGATGGCCGCACCGAGGCATCCCCGTTGCCCACAGGCACACGATGGTCCCTCGAGCTCGACGACGAGGTGGGCCACGTCGCCCGCGTTGCCCGTGCGCCCGCGAAGTGGCGTGCCATCCATCGCGAGTCCCACCCCGACCCCGGCTCCGTAGTAGACGAAGATCGCATCGTCGAGGTCCTGATTCGCGTCGGTCCACAGCTCGCCGACCATCGCGGCCACGACATCCTTCTCGACCGTCACGGCCAGGCCCGTTGCCTCCTGCAGCCGCTCGCGCAGATGCACGTGACGCCACGCCGGCACCAGGAGCGGCGGTTCGAAGAGAACGCCGCGCGCGGAGTCGAGGGGTCCGGGGGCGGCGACGCCGATCCCCAGCACACGGTCGCGCGGCAGCCCTGCGGCGGCGAGCAGCTCCTCCACGGCGCGGGTGAGATCCGCGACCAGATCTTCGGCCGTGCCTGTCTGCCGGGGAGTGTGCTCGGCGTGGGCGATCACCGCGCCGGTGAGGTCGACCGCCACGAACGTGTCGACGGCGGGGTCGAGATGGATGCCGACGGCGCAGCGCGCCGCAGGATCCAGCCGCAGCGGCGTGCGCGGCTTGCCCGGGCCCGCCGCGATGGGCGTCCCCTCCACGATCCAGCCTTCGTTCACCAGCCGCCGAGCGACGTTGCTGAGCGTCTGGGCGGATAATCCGGTGCGCGCCGCGAGCTCGATGCGGCTGATGCCCTCGGGTGCTCGCCGGATGAGGTCGAGCACGAGCGTCTGATTGTAGGTGCCGACCGCCGGCAGGTTGGACCCGCGTCTCATGAGTTCCTCCGGTCGCACCATACTGCGCCCGGGGCCTCCCGCCGTTACGGTCGAGCGTCAAGCCCCCGCGGCGCCCGGAGTGCCACTCGTATGGTCGAGACATGTCCCACACCGCAGACAGCGCCCCCGACGACCGTCACGACGACGTCTTCGAGGAGCAGCAGATCGTCGATCCACCCGAGCCGCCGCAGCCCGAAGTGGATGTCGCCGAGGACTGATCCAGCCGGCGCGGAGTCGAGGCTCGGGGGAGATGCGGCGCTCGACGTGCCCGTGCCCGTGCCGTGAACGAGGCTGCCGGCGTCCAGCTCAGGGGGCCAGCGCCCCCGGGTGACGCAGAAGCGGGATGAGTAACTCGGCGATCGCTCTTTCGGTACCGGATGCATCGAGGCCCCCGTCGACGCGCAGTACCCGCCACGTCGTGGCATCGCACAATGCCACGATCTGAGCGGAGCGGCGAACGAGCGTCGGCGCATCGAGCGCCGGGTCCAGGTGCTCCGCGAACGTGCGGCGGCACCAGTCGACGTGGTAGGCGCGTCCTCGCGCGACGATCTCGGGGAGCCCCGCGACGAGTGGCGCCTCGGCGTACGTCTTGAGGATGAGCAAGCCGTAGTCCTCGTAGTGCTCGACGAGCGCGGCGATCGTGTCTGCCGCAGTCGACCGCGACGCCGCTTCGCGCTTCGCGGCGATGCGGCTGAGCTCGCGCTCCACCGTCGTGGTCATGAGCGCGGCCTTGCTGCCGAACCTGCGGATCACCGTCTGCACGGTGACATCGGCATCCGCGGCCACGTCCTCGAGGCGGACGCGCTCGTAGGGCGTGGTGCGCAGCAGCGCGAGCATTGCGTCCACGATGCGCTCCGCCGTCCGCTCTGCCGCATCCGCACGTGCCGACATGCGATACTCTCGCTTATTCATGTTAAGCACGCTAACATCAAAATATGGATACCTTCATCGGGCACATCGGGCGCGTCGAAACCTGCCTTGGTTCCCTGTCCGTGCGGCGCATCGGGCGAGGTGCGCCGACCGTGCTCTGGTCGTCGATGTTCGTCGACAGCCACACGTGGGATCCCCTGCTGCCGCTTCTGCTGGACGGTGACCCCGGGCGGGAGTACGTGCTGATCGATCCGCCCGGCTTGGGGCGCAGCGAGCCTCTTTCGCGGCGCACCAACATGGTCGAGGCCGCAGGGGCGGCACGCGATGCCCTGCGGGGGCTCGGCCTGAGCGGTCCGGTCGACTGGATCGGCAACGCGTTCGGAGGCCACGTCGGTTACGAGTTGGCGACAGACTCGTCCGTGATGCGCAGCTTCGTCGCGATCAGCGCGCCCACCCAACCCGTCCCGGCGGCGCTCCGGCGTCAGATCGCTCTCCTTCATCCCCTCCTCCGCCTCGCCGGACCCGTTCGGCCTGTGCAGAAGGCCGTCATCGCGGCGATGCTGACGGATGCCTCGGCCACAGACACGCGCATCCTGCGTGTGGTGACGGAGAGCCTCGCGAGACCGACGCGCAAGAGCATGAGCTATGCGCTGCGCTCGTTCATCATCGACCGCCGCGATGTCACGGAGCGGCTCGCGCGCATCACGGCGCCGAGCCTGTTCGTCGCCTCCGACGATCGCGGCGACTGGAGCCCCGAGGACGCGCAGCGTGCGGCCGCGCTTGCCCCGAATGCCCGTGCCCTCACGATCTCGGGAGCGCGGACACTCGTGCCTCTGGAGCAGCCGGCGGCGCTGGCGGACGCGATTCTCGCCTTCTGGAGGGAGATCGGATAGGCGGACCCCCGCGGTTCAGGCAGGGTATCCGCGCGGGGCGGTGAAGGCGGCCCGCGCGCTACCGGTAGTTGGTGAACTGGAGGTCGACGTCGAGGTCGGCGGCCTTCAGGAGCCGGATGACCTCTTGAAGGTCGTCCCGGTTCTTCGACTGCACGCGCAGTTCGTCGCCCTGGATCTGGGACTTCACCGTCTTGGGCCCCTCGTCGCGGATGATCTTGCCGATCTTCTTGGCATCCTCCTGCGAGATGCCCTCCTTGAGCGTCGAGACGATCCGGAACTCCTTGCCGCTCGGGGTCGGTTCGCCCGAGTCGAGGCTCTTCAGCGAAATGCTGCGCTTGATGAGCTTCGTCTGGAAGACGTCGAGAACGGCCTTGGCTCGCTCCTCCGAGTTCGCCTTGATCAGGATGGACTCGCCGCTCCACTCGATGGAGGCGCCGGTGCCCTTGAAGTCGTAGCGCTGCTCGACCTCCTTGCGGGCCTGGTTGAGCGCGTTGTCCGCTTCCTGGCGATCGATCTTGGAAACGATGTCGAATGAGCTGTCGGCCATGACGCGAGTGTAGCCGCGACCGTCGGAGCGCACGGGGAACGGGGCCGCGGATCGGCGAACGCCTCCGGCGGAACCCCGGATCACGTCTTCGTATCGAAACCGGGTGCACTTTGCATGGCGTGGGAGGCGGACGCAGACTGGAAGCGCTTGCATAACAAGCCCGGGGCCGACGATGTCCGCCAGTACTGCGCTGACAGCGGCCCCTTCTGACAGAGAGGCACACACCGATGAAGGTGAACACCAAGGGCGCGCTCGGATTCGGCGCCCTCATCGCCACGAGCGCCCTGCTCCTCGCCGGCTGCGCCGGCGGCGGGGGAGACAACGGCGGTTCGGGCGACGGGGATGCATCCGCGAAGCTGACCGTATGGGTCGACGCGAACCGCGCCGATGCCCTGAAGGACGTCGCCGCGGCGTTCGAGGAGGAGAAGGGCATCGAGGTCGACCTCGTTCAGCGCGACTTCACCAAGATCCAGGCCGACTTCGCCGCGCAGGTCCCCACCGGCAAGGGCCCCGACATCACCGTCGGCGCGCACGACTGGCTCGGCGGCTTCGTGCAGGACGGACTCGTCGCTCCCATTGAACTCGGCGACAAGGCCGCAGAGTTCCAGCAGGTCGCGATTCAGGCCTTCACGAACGAGGGCAACGTCTACGGGCTTCCCTACGCCACGGAGAACCTCGCGCTCATGCGCAACGTCGACCTCGTCCCCGAGGCGCCCACGTCCTTCGACGACATGATCGCCAAGGGAACCGCCGCGGGCGTGCAGTACCCGTTCGTCGTCGGCCTCGACCCGGCCAACGCCGACCCGTACCACCTGTACCCGTTCGAGACCTCGTTCGGTAACTCGGTCTTCGCTCAGAACGCCGACGGCAGCTACGACGGATCGCAGCTGACGATCGGCGACGCCGCCGGCCAGGCGTTCGCCACCTGGCTGGGCCAGCAGGGGGCCGCCGGGACGATCAACCTCAACCTCACGCAGGACCTCTCCAAAGAGGCCTTCAACTCGGGACAGACGCCGTTCATCCTGACCGGCCCGTGGAACGTGGCCGACGCTGAGGCCAAGGGCATCAACCTCGCCATCGACCCCATCCCCTCCGCGGGTGGGCAGACGGCCAAGCCGTTCGTGGGCGTCCAGGGCTTCTACCTCAACGCAAAGTCCGACAACGCGCTCGCCGCCAACGAGTTCCTCGTGAACTACCTGGCTACCGAGCCGGTGCAGACCGCGCTGTACGAGGCGGGCGACCGCCCGCCGGCACTGACCGCTGCGTATGAGAAGGCCGCGGCCGACCCCATCATCGCCGGCTTCGGCGCCGTGGGCGCCACGGGTGCTCCGATGCCCAGCATCCCCGAGATGGGTGCGGTCTGGGAGTTCTGGGGCGTGGCGGAGGTCGCCATCCTCAAGGGCGAAGATCCCGCCGCCACCTGGACCAAGATGGCCGAAGACATCCAGGGCAACATCGGCGGCTGACGCCCTTCGTCACCGCTGAAGCAGGTGGGGCGGCCTCCGGGCCGCCCCACCTCACTCTCTGAGCACTATCCGCACGAACAAGAAAGCACCGAGGATGACCCTCCCCCCGGTCGAGACCGACACACCCGCCGATCGTCGAGATCCGGCACTCGAAAAGCGCCGCCGCCGCGCCGAACGCTACGCCGAGGCCGCGTCGCTCGGGTGGAAGGTGTGGCTGGTCAAGATCGCCGCGCTGGCGATCGTCGACGCCGCCGCGGTCTACGCGATCATGGTGCTCGCGGTGTCCGACCAGTGGATCATCGCGGCGGTCGTGGCGCTCGTCACCGTCGGCGTCAACGTCGTCTATCTGACCCCGGGACTTCTCCCGGCCAAGTACCTCACACCCGGGCTGATCTTCCTGCTCGTCTTCCAGATCTTCGTGATCGGCTACACGGTCTACATCGCCTTCACGAACTACGGCTCGGGCCACAACTCGTCCAAGGACGACGCCGTCAACGCGCTCCTCCTGCAGTCGCAGGCCCGCGTCGAGGATTCTGCGACCTACCCCATCACGGTCGTCGAACAGAATGGCGTGTTCTCCCTACTGGTGACCGACCCCGAGAGCGGCGACGCCGAGGTCGGCAACAGCGAGGCTCCGCTCGAGCCGGTCGAGGCGGAGTTCAGCGGCGGCAAGGCCGTTTCCGCCGAGGGGTACAACACCCTCGAGTTCGCCCAGGTCATCGCGAACCAGGGCGAGATCGGTGCGATCGCCGTGCCGATCTCGGATGACCCGAACGACGGGTACCTGCGCACCACCGACGGCTCGAGCGCGTACCTGTTCACGTCGAGTCTGCAGTGGGATCCGGACGCGGACACCATGACCGACACGAGCACCGGCACGGTGTACCGCGACATCGGCACCGGTGCCTTCACCGCGGACGACGGCACGGAGCTCCTGCCCGGCTGGGTGGTGACCGTCGGCGTCGACAACTTCGTGCGTGCGTTCACCGAGGAGTCCATCCGCGGTCCGTTCATCGCGGTGGCCATCTGGACCTTCGTCTTCGCCTTCCTCTCGGTGGCGACGACGTTCGTCCTCGGGCTCTTCCTCGCCATCGTGTTCAACGATCCGCGGATGAAGAGCCGGAAGTACTACCGGATCATCATGATCCTCCCGTACGCCTTCCCTGCATTCCTCTCGGCGCTGGTGTGGGCGGGCCTGTTCAACCAGGACTTCGGGTTCATCAACCAGGTTCTCCTCGGCGGCGCCTCCATCCCGTGGCTGCAGGACCCGTTGCTCGCCAAGATCGCGATCCTCATCGTGAACCTCTGGCTGGGCTTCCCGTACATGTTCCTCGTCACCACCGGCGCGCTGCAGTCCATCCCCGACGACGTGACAGAGGCGGGCAGGGTGGACGGCGCGAGCGTGTGGCAGATCTTCCGCTACATCAAGTTCCCGCTGCTGCTCGTCTCGGTGGCGCCTCTGCTGATCTCTTCGTTCGCCTTCAACTTCAACAACTTCAACCTGATCTACATGCTCACCGGCGGCGGACCGCGCTTCGCGGACGCATCCATCAACGCCGGAGCAAGCGACATCCTGATCTCGATGGTCTACAAGGTGGCCTTCGTCGGACAGATGCGTGACTTCGGGCTGGCCAGCGCATTCTCGATCATCATCTTCCTGCTCGTGGGTGTCATCTCGTACATCGGATTCCGACAGACCAAGGCCCTTGAGGAGCTGAACTGACATGGCGCTGGATTCGACTCCTCTCGCCGGCGCCCGCCCGCCGCGCCGACCCTTCGGCGTGTGGTTCCGGCAGACCGGATGGCGCCACATCGTCGGCATCGTCATGCTGGTGTTCGCCGCGTTCCCCCTTCTGTACGTCCTGTCGGCAGCGCTGAACCCCGGCGGCACCCTGCTGACGGCGAACGGGTTGTTCCAGACGTTCAGCGGCGAGAGCTTCGTGCGGCTGTTCACCAACCCGACGCAGCCGTTCGGCGCGTGGTTCGTGAACTCCCTGGTGATCGGGATTTCGACCGCGATCGGCACGGTCCTCCTGGGCGCCTTGGCGGCGTACACGTTCTCGCGGATGCGGTTCACCGGGCGTCGCTTCGGGCTCCTGAGCCTCCTGCTCGTGCAGATGTTCCCGCAGCTGCTGGCGTTCGTGGCCATCTTCCTGCTCATGTCGACGATCGCCGACATCTTCCCCGCCATCGGCTTGAACACCCAGGTCGGCCTGATCATGGTGTACCTCGGGGGCGCGCTGGGGGTGAACACGTACCTCATGTACGGGTTCTTCAACACCGTGCCGGCATCGATCGACGAGGCCGCCAAGATCGACGGGGCCGGTCACGCGCGGATCTTCTTCACGATCATCCTGCGCCTGGTGGCGCCGATCCTCGCTGTCGTGGGGCTGCTGTCGTTCATCGCGACGATGAACGACTTCGTCATCGCTTCCGTCGTCCTCGTCGACCCGGACAAGCAGACCCTGGCGGTCGGGCTGTACCAGTTCGTGTCGCAGGAGACGGCGACGAACTGGAGCGTGTTCGCCGCCGGCGCCGTGATCGCCGCCATCCTGCCGATGGTGCTGTTCCTCGCCCTGCAGCGGTACATCGTCGGTGGTCTGACGGCCGGAAGCGTGAAGTAACCCGGCTGTCCCTCCCTCACCGATACGATCTCCCGGCGCCCGGCCCCGCGGGGGAGGGGCGTTCGTAGACTGTTCGGCATGCATGCTCTGACCGAGGACGAAGTGCGGGAGTCGTTCGTGAACGCGGGCGACGACGAACGACGGGTTGCGGGGATGCCGGTGGACTTCCTCCTGGCCGACTGGGATCACCTCGACTTCCTCGCGTGGCGTGACCCCCGCAACCGCGGTCGCGGATACGTCGTCATCGAGCGGGACGGCGTACCGCGCGGCGTCGTGGTGCGTGCGGCGGAAGGCTCCTCGAGTGCGCGGGCGGCCATGTGCAATCTGTGCCACACCATGCAGCCCGCCGACCAGGTGGCCCTGTTCACCGCGCGCAAGGCGGGTACGGCCGGCAAGGCCGGGGACAGCGTCGGGACGTACATGTGCGCCGACCTCTCATGCCACGAGACCGTCCGCCTTGCCATGCCGCTGGCGCCGAGCGAAGTCCGAGCGAGCGTCGACCTGAAGATCGACGGCACGCGCCGCCGCACCGAGGCCTTCGTCGAGCGGGTGCTCGAAACGGCAGACGTATGAATCGACGTGTCGTGGTGGTCGGCGACGCGCTCATCGATGAGCTCCGCGACAGCGAGGGGGTGCGCGAGTTCGTCGGGGGAGCCGCGCTCAACGTCGCGGTGGGGCTGTCACGGCTGGGCGTGCCGGCCACGCTCCTGGCGATGGTCGGCGACGACGAGCCCGGCTCGCGCATCCGCACGTATCTCGAGGACTACGGCGTGGATCTGATCGCGTCGCCCTCGGAGTACGGAACCTCCCGCGCCGTGAGTACGCGGTCCCGCTCGGGTGAGCCCGAGTACGTGTTCAACGATGCGGCGCAGCATCGCCGCATCCGGTTCGGGGAGAACGAACGCGCAGCGCTCCGCGACGCCGAAATGGTCGTGGTCAGCTGCTTCCCCTTCGACGACCGGGCGCAGACGCAAGAGTTCGCCGATGCTGTGTCCGCCGCATCCGTCGCGCTCGCCGTCGACCCGAACCCGCGGGCGGGGATGCTGCACGACCGTGACGAGTTCGTCCGCGGCTTCGAGCGTCTGGCCGCGGGGGCGATGCTGGTGAAGATCGGCGAGGACGATGCGCGACTGCTGTATCGCGAGTCACTCGACCGCGTGCGCCCGCGGATGACTGCCCTGGGTCCTGCTGCGGTTCTCGCGACATATGGTGCAGGCGGCGCGGCGATCGACGCGGGAAGGGACACGGTCGTCCGGCCCGTCTCGACCATGCCCGGGCGGATCATCGACACGATGGGCGCCGGCGACGCCGTGCTCGCAGCCACCGTGGCGCTGCTGCGCGACGGCGTGCCCGCCACTGCGGGAGAGTGGGCCGCGGTCCTCGAGCGGGCGATGGATGTGGCGGCCGCGACGTGCCGCTTCGAGGGGGCGTTGCTGCGCCTGCCCCGTGAGCTCGAGGGGCGCGAGCTGGACCACCTGGGCACCTGACGCGCACAAGTGTCTAGGGTGGGGGAACCTACCCTGGAGGACCTCCGTGTCAGACATCACGCTTGAGCAAGCACAATCCGTCGTCGCCGCCGCGCTGGCGGAATCGAAAGTGATCGGCACGCCGATGAACGTCGCGGTCGTCGACGCTGGCGGAAACCTGAAGGCGTTCGCGCGTCAGGATGGCGCGTGGCTCGGTTCCATCGACATCGCCGTGAAGAAGGCGCGTACCGCGCGCCTTTTCGACATGCACACCGGAGCGATCGGCGAGCTGTCCCAGCCCGGTGGCCCGCTCTACCAGATCGAACACTCCAACGGCGGGCTCATCACCTTCCCCGGTGGGATACCGCTCAGGGTCGACGGTGTGATCATCGGCGCCGTGGGTGTCTCGGGGAGCACGGTCGAGGACGACCACCGGGTCGCGGACGCAGGCGCCGCCGCGCTCTGACGACTTCGGCCGTCGCAGCGTGCCGTCTGGTTCGAGTTGAGCCGGACAGGGGAGTAATATCGGTGATCGCGCCTCTGTCCGACTGCCAAAGCCGGGCAGGTGCGCACCTGGCGAGTTACCCAAGCGGCCAAAGGGATCTGACTGTAAATCAGACTGCTCAGCATTCGGGGGTTCGAATCCCTCACTCGCCACCACCACCCTTTTAACCGCATGTAAACAACGAAAGCCGCTCTGCCAGTCCTCGGACAGGCAGGGCGGCTTTCGTCGTCGGTGGCGGTTTCGTGGCTACTCCCCCCCCGGCAGAAGCCTCTGCGTAGTTTCCCCGCCTCGAGTGCCTTCCGCCCGCAAAGGAGCGGAAGGCACCCGAGCTGGCGTCCCCCCCAGTGTGTGCCAGCGTTGATTATTCGGTGCCCTCACCTGATCGGATTGCACGCGCGAGCGGGGGGAGTGTCAAGCCTTGCGATGCGTGGCCGCGTTGTGCCACACGGAGATGCGTAGCGGCGGTTTGCCCCCATGCCGGTCCCCAATCTCCGGCCGGCCACGACTTTAGGAGTACACCGCCGACATCGGACCAGGGTCGAAAATCCGGGTATAAGTCCCACATGCCTACGCCGGCGGCGGCGGATTACCCCACGTGCACGGCCGAGCCATCGTCACGCTGGGGAAGGAGGTCGTTCTTGTCGCCGCGGATCAGGAAGACCGCGATGAGCGACGCCGCCACCATGACGACCGCGGCAGCGATGAAGACCGACGAGTAGCCGTCGGTGAACGCTGCGAACTGGTCGTTTCCGGATGCTGCAGAGCCCCCGGCTGCCCGGGCGTAGATCGCCGTGAACACCGATACTCCGACCGAGCCGCCGATCTGCATCGCGGCATTCACCGTGGCGGAGGCGGCTCCGGCGTCGTGCGGCGCGACTCCTGTGAGGGCGACGTTCTGCAACGGAACGAACAGGGCCGCGAGACCGGCGCCGAGCAGAACGAGCGCGGGCAGAACCTGGGTGACGTAGCTCCCGTCGGGCGTGATGAAGCTCAGGTAGAACAGGCCGGCAGCGGCGAACAACGGACCCACAACCAGCAGAGGGCGAGGGCCGATAGCCGGCAACACCTTGGTGAGTGCCGGAACGACGATGAGGATGACGACAGTCATCGCGACGTTGGCGAGACCCGCGAGGAGCGGCTTCATGCCCAGCACGATCTGAAAGTGGAAGGTCAGGTAGAGCGTCGCGCCGATGAGGACACTCCCCACGATCGCCTGAATGAGGAAGGCGCCGCCGCGCACACGGTTGAGGATGACCCGCAACGGCAGAAGCGGCTGCGCGACGCGTGACTCGATGAGCACGAAGAGGGCGAGCAGGCCGGCGCCGAGAGCGAGGAAGCCGATCGTGCCGATCGAACTCCAGCTCTCTTCGGCGAGGCTGAAGCCGTAGACGAGCGAGCCGAGGCCCAACGCCACCGTGATCGTTCCCCAGACGTCGTAACGGTTGTCGCCCTCCGCCGTGCTCTCCGTGAGGAAGAGGAATCCCCCGATGATGCCGACGACGACGAAGATCACGTTCACCAGCAGGCACCACCGCCAGCCGGCGAATTCCGTGAGTGCGCCGCCGAGCAACAGGCCCACCGCGGCACCGCTTCCGCCGATGATGCCGAACACGGCGAAGGCCGTGTTCCGCTCGCGGCCGGACGGGAAGGTCACCGTCAGCAGGGCGAGCGCGGCGGGGGCGAGCAGCGCCGCGAACAGTCCCTGGGCGCCCCGGGCGATGATCAACTCGGTGCCCGTCTGAGCGAACCCACCGTACGCGGATGCCACGCCGAAGCCCAACATGCCGACCATGAAGGCACGCCTGCGACCCCAGTAATCGGCGATCCGGCCGCCGAGGAGGAGCAGAGCACCGAAGACGAGAACGTAGGCGGTGACGACCCACTGGCGTTCGACGTCCGTGAGACCGAGTTCCCGCTGGGCCTCGGGCAGGGCGATGGTGACGATTGTGGCGTCAAGGACGACGACCAGCTGGGTCAGCGCGAGTACGCCGAGTGACCACCATGCACGGGATCTGGACAGAGTGATGGACATGAGAAGGCCCTCCAGGCTTCTGGCGAACGAAGTGCTGGAGGTTTCAAGCCTCGGACCGTCGCGGCACGATGTGCGGACGGCCTACTCCGACCGACGCGGTCGAACAGACCACGATTCTAACGCCGCAGCGCGGATCAACGCGGCAAGCGCGACGGGCGGCGCGCGGGGGCATGGGGCGGTCGGCTCAGGCGGACCGGGCGACGTCGTCGAAGGCGTCTTGCAGGGCGGCTTGGACCGCACGGATCCCCGGACGTCCGGCCGATCCGCTCCGAATGGCGGTGAAGACGTCGCGCCTCGGGTCGCCCGGAAGAGACACGAGGCGTACGGGCGGATCGTCCCCGGCGAACACGAGGTCGGGGAGCATGCCGACGGCGAGTCCGGATGTGATGAGCCGCACGTGGGCGGTGAGGTCGGCGAGCTCGAATCGAACATCGGGCTCGAACCCCGCGGCGCGGCACTGCTGCGTCGCCCACTGGCGCGCTGCCGTGCCGATCGGCTCCATCACCCAGGGTCGGTCGCGCAGCGCCGTCAATGCCGCCGAGGTGTCGCCCGGCGCGAGGGCGAGGCGGATCGCGTCATGCCCCAGGAGCACGCGCTCCACGCCGTCGCGATGCTCGCGCGTATGCCCGGGATACTGCTCGGCGACGACGAGGTCGAAGCCGCGTGCGGCGAGTTCGAACAGCCCGTCCTCCGGGGCGAGTTCGGCCACCTCCATGCGCAGTTCCGGCTCGTCACGGGCGAGGAGGGTGAGCGCCCGCGGGACGAGCCCGTGCGCGGCCGACTGCATGACGGCTACCCGCACCGGCGCGAGCGTCGGCTGCATGCGTTCCAGCTCGCTGCGCACCCCCTCGTCGGCATCCAGCATGTGGGCGGCGTGGGCGGCGAGGGCCTCGCCCTGGGCTGTCAGCCGCACGCGTCGCCCGTCTGGTTCGAGCAGCGCGACCCCGGCCTCGCGTTCCAGCTGCGCCAGTTGCTGAGAGATGGTCGACGGGCTGTAGGAGAGGGCCTCGGCCACGGCGGCGAGTGTGCCGCGCACCGACAGTTCGTGGAGCAGACGCAAGCGGCGGAGATCGAACACGAAGCATCCATTCGTCGACACAGCCGAACGGTATCCATCATAAATGGTCGCTTTTCCCGATTGGTGTGCGCGGCGCAGACTGGGCCCACGACGGAAGGTTCCCTCATGACCCTCAGCGAAGCCCCCGCCGGCGCCCCTGCCGCCGACCCGGCCGACATTCGGCCCATCGACCTCGCCGACGACGCGATCGCGCTCGTCCGCCGTTGGCTGGAGGCCAGCCGTGCCGAACCGGTCGATGCGTCGGCCCAGCGCCTGGCCGGGGTGCTCCGCGACCCGAACGGTCTCGCCTTCACCGTGGGATTCGTCGACGGGGTGGTGCGGCCGGACGACACCCGCGTCGCCGCTCGCAACCTCACGGCGCTGACGCCGCTGATTCCGGGATTCCTGCCCCTCCCGCTGAAGGCCGCCATCCGCCTCGGCGCGCTGGCGGCCCCGATCGCCCCGCGCATCGTCGTGCCGATCGCCCGCACCGTCCTGCGCGCAATGGTGCGTCACCTCATCGTCGACGCGACGGATCGGAAGCTCGGCCCGGCCATCGAACGCATCCGGAGCGCGGGCGAAGGAACCCGACTCAATGTCAACCTCCTCGGTGAAGCCATCCTCGGTAAGAAGGAGGCCGCACGCCGTCTTGCGGGCACGCGCCGCCTGCTGTCCCGGGATGATGTGGACTACGTCTCCATCAAGGTCTCCTCGACTGTCGCGCCGCACACCCCGTGGGCGTTCGAGGAGGCGGTGGCGGATGCGGCCGCCGCTCTCCGCCCGCTCTACCGTGACGCTCAGGAGGGACGGAAGTTCCTCAACCTCGACATGGAGGAGTACAAGGACCTCGACCTCACGCTCGCGGTGTTCATGCGGATCCTCGATGAGCCGGAGTTCCGCGACCTGGAGGCCGGGATCGTCCTGCAGGCCTATCTCCCCGACGCCCTTGGCGCGATGATGCGCCTTCAGGAGTGGGCGGCGGACCGCGTGGCCTCTGGCGGGGCGGCGATCAAGGTCCGCGTGGTGAAGGGCGCGAACCTCCCGATGGAGCGGGTCGACGCCGACATTCACGACTGGCCCCTGGCGACATGGGAGTCCAAGCAGGCATCGGATGCGTCGTACAAGGCCGTCCTCGACTACGCGCTCCGCCCGGAACGCACCGCGAACATCCGCGTCGGCGTCGCCGGCCACAACCTGTTCGACATCGCGCTGGCGTGGCTGCTCGCCGAACGCCGGGGCGTCGCTTCCGGCATCGACGTCGAGATGTTGCTCGGCATGGCCACCGCCCAGGCCGCGGTCGTGCGCCGCACTGTCGGGTCGATCCTCCTCTACACGCCGGTCGTGCACCCGAAGGAGTTCGACGTCGCGATCGCGTACCTCATCCGCCGGCTCGAGGAGGGCGCGTCGGCGGAGAACTTCATGTCGGCCGTGTTCGATCTCGATAGCGACGCGGGTCTGTTCGCCCGTGAACGCGACCGGTTCCTCGCCGCTATCGCGGCCATGCCCGATGGGGTCCCCGCGCCGCACCGCGTGCAGGATCGCACCGCCCCGGCCCTGCCCGCGCGGGCACCCGGATTCGACAACGCCGCCGACTCCGATCCGGCGATCGCGGCGAACCGCGGCTGGGCCGACGGCATCCTCGCCCGCATGCAGACCTCGACCCTCGGCACCGAGACGGCGGATGGCCACGTTCTCGCCGACGAGGCCGCCGTGGATGCCGCGATCGATGCGGCCGTGACGGCGGGCGAACGCTGGCGGGCGCTGGGCGCCGATGGTCGTGCCGAGATCCTCCACCGCGCCGGCGACATCCTCGAGCGCCGCCGCGCAGACCTCATCGAAGTCATGGGGTCGGAGTGCGGCAAGGTCGTCGAGCAGAGCGATCCGGAAGTGTCGGAGGCGATCGACTTCGCGCACTACTACGCCGAACAGGGTCGCCGGCTCGGACAGGTCGACGGCGCGACGTTCACTCCGGCGCGGCTGACCGTCGTGACGCCGCCGTGGAACTTCCCCGTCGCCATCCCCGCCGGTTCCACCCTCGCCGCGCTCGCTGCCGGCAGCCCCGTGATCATCAAGCCCGCACGCCAGGCACGACGTTCGGGCGCCGTCATGGTCGAGGCGCTCTGGGAGGCCGGTGTGCCCCGCGATGTGCTGACCTACCTGCAACTCGACGGTCGGGAGTTGGGGCGACGGCTCGTGTCGCACCCTTCGGTCGAGCGGGTGGTCCTCACCGGGTCGTACGAGACCGCCCAGCTCTTCCGCTCGTTCCGACCCGACCTCCCGCTCCTTGCTGAGACGAGCGGCAAGAACGCGATCATCGTCACCCCCAGCGCCGACCTCGACCTGGCGGCCAAGGACGTGGCGTTCTCCGCCTTCGGGCACGCGGGTCAGAAGTGCTCCGCCGCATCCCTCGTCATCCTCGTGGGATCCGTCGCCACCTCCGACCGCTTCCGCGGGCAGCTCGTGGACGCGGTCACCTCACTCGAGGTGGGGATGCCGTGGGAGCCCGCGAGCCGCGTCGGGCCCCTCATCGGGCCCGCCGACGGCAAGCTCCTGCGGGCGCTCACGACGCTGGAGCCCGGCCAGCGGTGGCTGGTGGAGCCGAAGAAGCTCGATGCCGACGGCGCGTTGTGGCGCCCAGGGATCCGCGATGGCGTGCAGGCGGGGTCGGAGTTCCACCTCACCGAGTACTTCGGGCCGGTCCTGGGAGTCATGACCGCCGCCACGCTCGACGAGGCGATCGATCTGGTCAATCAGATCGACTACGGGCTCACCTCGGGGCTGCACTCCCTCGATGACGCCGAGATCCAGACGTGGATGGGGCGGATCGAGGCGGGCAACGCGTACATCAACCGCGGCACCACCGGCGCGATCGTGCGGCGCCAGCCGTTCGGCGGCTGGAAGAAGTCCGTCGTGGGCGCGGGGACGAAAGCGGGCGGTCCCAACTACCTCACCGGCTTCGGGGCGTGGACGGATGCCGCGCCCCCAGCCGTGCAGGCGCACGTGCGCCCTGACGGGTTCGTGTCTGCGGCCCTGGCTGCCGTGCCCGCCAGCGACCGCGGCTGGCTGTCGGCCGCGCTCGCCAGCGACGCCCTCGCATGGGCGGACGAATTCGGCACAGCCCGCGACGTGTCGGCGCTGGCATCGGAGCAGAACGTCTTCCGCTACGCGCCGGTTCCGGTGACGATCCGGTTCGAGCAGGCCGACGAAGTTGCGCTCGTACGGACCGCCGCCGCCGGGATCCGCGCCGGTGCTGCACTCACGGTGAGCACCGCGGCCGGCCTCTCGCCGGCGGTGCGCGCCTGGCTCGAGGGCGCCGGGGTCTCCGCGCGGGTGGAGGACACCGCATCCTGGTGCCGCCGTGCGGCCTCCCTCGGCCTCCGCGGCGGACGCGTGCGGCTGCTCGGGGGTTCGGCGCGGGAGTTCGCGGAAGCGACGGACGGATCGCCCGCGGTCGCCCTGTACACCGGACCGGCCGTGACCGCGGGGCGGATCGAGATGCTGCCGTACCTGCGCGAGCAGGCGGTGTCGATCACCGCGCACCGCTTCGGCACCCCCCGTCGCTACCCGGTGCCGGCAGCATCCGGGGGTGGGCGATAACCGTGCGGGGGATGGACCGGATCATCCCCAGTACGGCGGGCGCGCCGCGACCCTGAGAGACCGCGTGCCAGGATGGAGCGACTCCCGAGGAGAGGTACCACCATGACCACCCCCCAGCATCCGCCCCAGCAGGCACCGGCTCAGGCCGGTCGCAATCTTCTGCGTCTGGCCATCTGGGTCGCCATCGGCGCGCTCATCGCTGCTGCCATCGTCTGCGTCGTCTGGGTGCTGATCGGCCCGGAGAACGACATCATCGGACGCGCGTTCCTGACGATCCTGCTGCTGGCCGCCTTCGCCGGCGCCGCGATCCTCGACGTGCACCTCTCCGCGCGTCGGCCGCCGTGGTTCCAGCTGACCAGCATGATCACGTGGGTGGTGGCGCTCCTGGTGGGAGCGTTGCTCATTTGGATGCCGACGGAGGAATACGGCTTCGAGGGCTTCACGCGCTTCGTGTCGTTCTTGCTCGTCGTGCTCATCCTGCAGCTGGCGCTGCTGCACGTGCGCCTCTACCTGAAGTCACTCAGCCGTCACCTGACCGCTTTCACGCGCACGCTCGCCGGTATCACCGTCGGGCTCGTGATCGTCCTCACCGTCATGCTGATCCTGCCGCTGACCTTCCACGAGTTCATCGACTTCCGCGATCTGTACTGGCGGATCGTGGTGGCGATCACCATCCTCGCCGCTGTCGGTACGGCACTGATCCCGCTGATGAACGCGCTCTTCGCGCCGAAGGCTCCGCGACCGGTCTCCCCGCCCGTGCAGCAGTCGGCGCTTCCCCCGTGGCCGACGTACGGCGATGGCGCGACTCCGCTGCCGATGCTCCCGGACGGATCGCCCGACTGGAACGCGTACTACACCGGCTACCCCACCTACGGGCAGCAGCCGCAAGCCGCACCCGCTCAGCAGCAGCCGGCCTCGCAGCAGCCGAGCCTGCAGCAGCCGCCGGTGTCCCCGCCGCCGCCGCCCGCACCACCGCATCCCGGTTTCGAAGGGTATCCGCCGCCGCCCCCGGCGCCGCGCTGACCCGGGTCCGTCCCGACGCGAGGGCGAGGTGAACGGCCTCAGCGCTCGCCGGCGGGTGCGTTGCGGGCCCAGCTCTCGAACTCGACTTGCACGGCGTCAAAGAAACCCGTTTTCCCCCGCGTGTAGTCGTCGTAGTCGGGCTTGCCCGTCTCCCGCTCGCTCAGTTGGCGTTTGACCGCCTCGTATCGAGCCCTCTGGTCGGGGTGTGCCCGCAGCCAGTCACGGAACCACACCGTGTACAGGCCCCAGGGGGAGTCCGCTCGGCGCACATGCAGGATCGCCTGCTCGCCCTGGTGCCAGAACAGGGACTTCTCCCACACCAGGGGCTCCGCGGCGAGAGAGCCCCTCGGCACGTCGCGGTACACGCCCGGCGAATCGGGGCGTGATCCTCGCGCTCGCTCATATCCGAGCGGAGCGAGGCGCGCGATGAGGTCGGGATCGGCGGGAAGCGGCGAGATCCGCACCTGCAGGTCGACGAGCGGCTTGGCCGGGAGGCCAGGCACCGAGGTGGAGCCGATGTGATCGAGCGCGGCGTCCGCCGCGCCCTGCAGGCCCTCCAGGGCGCTCCTCACTCCTCCGAGCAGGCGGAACGCTGTCCTGGCCCACTCGGGGTCGTAGTCAGCGAGTGCGGCGGGGTTCCTCGGCTTGCTCACGCGGTCGAAGGTAATCCCGCCCGCCGCCGGGGGCAAAGTCGGACAGCCGATCAGAGGTTGAGCAGCTCCAGCGCCGCCATCGCGGCGTTGTGCCCGCCGATCCCGCTGACTGCCCCGCCGCGCTGGGCGCTCGACCCGCACACCAGGATGCGGGGATGCTCCGTGGCCACGCCCCAGCGCTCGGCGGGGCTGGTGGGCTCGGCTTCGAGCCAGGGCCACGACAGCGGACCGTGGAAGATGTCGCCGCCTGACATCGCCAGGTCGTCCTCGAGATCGGCCGTGGTGCGCGCCTCGATGCACGGCTGGCCGTCCGCCGTCTCGTAGATGCAGTCGGCGAGCGGCTCGGCGAGCACCGAATCCACACTGCGTTGTGCGGCGCCCAAGAGTTCGACACGGGCGGCCGCCGCATCCTTGCCGGCGAGGAGACGGTGCGGCACCTGAAGACCGAAAAGCGTGAGCGTCTGCGCCCCCTGGGCTTGCAGCTCGGGGCCCAGGATCGACGGATCCGTCAGCGAGTGGCAGTAGATCTCCGCAGGCATAGGCTCGGGAACGACGCCGGCCACCGCCGAGGCGTACGCCGCGTCGAGCTGAGTCATGGTCTCGTTGACGTGGAATGTACCCGCGAACGCTGCTTCAGGCCGCACGTTCTCGTCACGCAGCCTCGGCAGGCGTCGCAACAGCATGTTGACCTTGACCTGGGCGCCCTCGGCCTGCGCCGCCGCATCCACGTCGGCGCCGCCGTCCCGGAGGAGGCGCACGAGCACGTCGTGTCCGACACCGCTGAGGACGACGCGTCCGCGGAGGTTCTCGCCCTTCCGGTCATCGACGTGGACATCGCCGTCGGGGGTGATGGCAGTGACGCGGGCGCCGGTTCGCACCTCGGCGCCGGCCACGCGAGCGGCTCGCTCAAGCTCGTCGCTCACGCGCCCCATCCCGCCCACCGGCACGTCCCAGTCGCCCGTTCCGCCTCCGATCACGTGATACAGGAAGCAGCGGTTCTGGCGCAGCGATGGGTCATCCGCCGCCGCGAAGGTTCCGATGAGGCCGTCGGTGAGGGCGACGCCCCGCGCGATATCGGTCTCGAGCGATGACCGCAGCGTCAGCCCGAGGGGCTTGTCGACCATGTCGCTCCACAGTGCGTCGTCGTCCACGCGCTGCTGCACCTCGGCGGTGGTCGGCAGGGGCTCCGTCATGGTCGGGAAGATCGCCCGCGCCAGCGGTGAGATGCGCCCGTAGAACGCCGCGAAGCGTTCCGCTTCGGCGGCATCGCCCGAGGTGCGGAGGAAGGATGCGGCGGTGGACTCGTGGTCGGCGGTGTCGACCAGGATGCCGCGCGACGGGTCGGCCGGATCGGGGGTGTAGGAGGAATACCGGCGGCGGCGGAGGTCGATGTCGAGCTTCAGGTCACGGATGATCTGCCGGGGGAGCAGGCTCACGAGGTAGGAATACCGCGACAGCCGGGCGTCGATTCCCTCCCATGGGCGCTCCGACACGGCAGCGCCGCCGACGTGTTGGAGCTGCTCGACCACCACGACGCTGGCTCCCGCCCGGGCGAGGTACGCGGCGGCCACCAGCGCGTTGTGGCCGCCCCCGACGATGACGACGTCATGCGTATGGCCCGGGATGCGCGCGCTCATGCGTCTACGGTAGCCGGGGCGCCCGCGGCCGCCGCTAGCGTGGAGTCATGACCCTCACCGCAGATCTGCTGGAGCTCGCCACCGAGATCGCCCGGGAGGCGGGCCGGCTCGCGCAGACCCGGCGAGCGGAGGGCGTCACGGTGGCTGCGACGAAGTCGGCGCTGGCCGACATCGTCACGGAGGCCGACCGCGAGGTGGAGGCGCTCATCCAGTCGCGGTTGCGCGCGGCTCGCCCCGCTGACGGCTTCCTCGGGGAGGAATCGGGCGGTCGCGCCCGTGAGTCGGAGATCACGTGGGTGGTCGACCCCATCGACGGGACGGTCAACTACGCGTACGGCCTCCCCGCGTACGCGGTCAGCATCGCCGCCGTCGGAGGGGATCCCGATCCGGAGACGTGGACGGCGCGCGTCGGTGTCGTGTACTCGCCTCCGACGGAAGAGCTCTTCTCCGCATCGCTGAACGGTGGAGCCTGGCTCGGGGAGCAGCGGTTGCGCGTGAACGCCGACGTCGGCCCGGCCGGAGCCCTCATCGGCACCGGTTTCGGGTACGACCCCAGCACCCACGCCGCCGCATTGGATCAGATCGCGCGGGTCATGCCTCTCGCACGGGACCTTCGTCGGGGTGGCGCAGCCTCCCTCGATCTCGCCTCCGTGGCCGCGGGACGCCTCGACGCGTACTACGAACGGGGGCTGCAACCGTGGGATCACGCTGCCGGAGCGCTGCTCGTTCGCGAGGCCGGAGGCCTGGTTTCCGGGGCTCCCGGGGGTCGCCCCGGCCGGGGCATGACGATTGCTGCGTCGCCGGGCGTCTTCAACGCGCTGTCCGAGGTGCTCGACTATTGACCCGTGCCGGGGCGGCCCTGCACATGGCTTTCTCAGTCGCCGCGAGGTAGTGTTTATCCGATCGTTACCTTTACCGCCCGAACGGTGGGGGTGGCCAACGCTGTACTGACCGATGCCGTCGCGCCTTCGCGACACGACCCGGAAGCCACTACGTCTTGACCGACTCCCGCCCGGCTGCGCCTGCCTCCCCACGGTGGACCAGCCCGACTCCTGACGCGCCAGCGAACGGAGCCCCTCCGCTGACGCGTGCAGAACTGCGACGACGCGCCCAAGCGCAAGCCGCGGCGGCCGTGAGTCCGGAGTTGCCGGCGGCCCGCGAGGTCCGGGGGCGACCTCTGACCGAGACCATCGGGTCGACGGATGCGATCGAGCTGACGGTCGCTGTCGAGGACCTGCCCGACCTGGCTCCTGAAGCCCTCGCGCTTCCCGCCCTGCCCGCCGAGGTGGCCCTCGTCGTCGAGACGACCGCCGCGGCGGTGGAGACGACTCCGGTCGCTCTTCCGACGTCGCCGATCGCGTTGCCCCAGGTGCGCGCGCGCCGGACACCGCCCGCCGCTCCTGCCCCGGTGGACGAGTCGCTGGCGGATGAGGATGACCGCGATTTCGTCGACGACGTCCACGCCGCCGCCGAGCGTTCCTCGCCGGGCGAGGATGGCGCGTTCGATGAGTTCGAGGCTGCCGCCCGGCTGTTCGCGTTCACCGGTGAGACGCCCGTGCAGGTGGCCGCAGCTGCGCTGCGAGACGAGGAAGAAGAGGCGCCCGCCGTCTCCGAGGGAGCGCAGCATCGCCGGGGTTCGTCGTTCCGGCGGGCGGCCGCCGCATCCTTCTCGGTCGGGATCATCGGCGTCGTCGGTCTCCTCACCGTCGGGCTGACCACGCCGGCCGAGGCCGTCGCGGCTGTGCAAGGCGGAACGGCAAATCTCAGCACGCTGGCCGCAGGCGCTGTCGCCGCGGAGGACGAAGAGATCCAGGTGTACGTCGCGCCTGCTGAAGTGAAGAACGAGGGCGTCGAGCGCCTCGACCACTTCACCACCACCACGTTCGCGGAGATCGCCGCGGAATCCGGCATCTCCAACTTCTCCAGCTTCTTCGTCAACGACCCGACCTCGGCGATCCAGTGGCCGTTCGCGGTGGGCGTGCCCATCACCTACGGATACGGCATGCGCTCCGGCCGGATGCACGAGGGCATCGACTTCGTGCCAGGGGCAGGGGCGCCGGTCCAGGCGATCGCCGATGGAACAGTGCGGATCGCGACGGAGTCGGGCGGCGCCTTCGGGGTGACGGTCGTCATCGACCACGTCGTCGACGGCGAGCTGATCTCCAGCCGCTACGCGCACCTGCAGTACGGCTCCCTTCAGGTCGAGCCCGGCCAGCAGGTCACCGTCGGCACCTTCATCGGCCGCACAGGAAACACCGGTCGCTCATTCGGCGCGCACACGCACTTCGAACTGCTGGCCGGCGGAACGAGCGCGGTGGACCCGCTGCCGTGGCTGCGTCAGCACGCGGGCGGCTGACCGGCGTCAAGCGAGGCCCAGCGCTCTGGTATTCTCGTTGAGTTGCCCGGGGAACGCCGGGCGCGCCCCGATAGCTCAGTGGTAGAGCACTTCCATGGTAAGGAAGGGGTCGTCAGTTCAATCCTGACTCGGGGCTCGAAGCATCCATGCGGATGCGTCGCGGCAGGGTAGCTCAGTTGGTGAGAGCGCACGACTCATAATCGTGAGGTCGCGGGTTCAAGCCCCGCTCCTGCTACAGGTCCTCTTTCCCAGTCGCTGATTGGGGAGAG
>NZ_JBZEGJ010000003.1:0-196760 GCF_058310475.1 Microbacterium sp. Z12_35
GCGTTTCTGGGCGCGCACGAGCGGTGGGGCGGTCCGATTCCTGGAGGTGCCGACGGATACGTGCGCGAGTGGGCGACGGCTGGGCGTCTCATGCATGTGGAGAATCCGCCCGAGACGGAGGCCGACCTGAGGGAGAGGCTGCGGGGGTTCCTCGACCGTGGAGAGCTCCGCCGCGACGAGCGCGTGGACGAGGTCGTGCGGTTCTTGCGTGACGTGCCCTTCACCGGCTCGATGCGACTTGCCTATCGCGTGCTGTTCGCCGCCGCTGTCGCGAGCCTGCCGCGGCCGTACCGCAAAATCCTCGGTGTGCGTCGCACTGTCCTGCCCGTCGTGACGGCGACTCGCATCGTGCTCGCGGTATCGCAGCGCGCGCTCGGCGCCGGCCCCCGCGCACAGGATTTCGCTCGAGAGCGGCATCGCCGCCTCGCGCACCAACAAGCCGCGGCCCATCCCACAGAGTGAGGCTTCGCTCCCCGGGCATTGAATCGCCCCGCTCCCCATCAAGGAACCACGCCACGCGGCATCACAGCGTACAGGGAGCGTCCGTTTGACGACCTCACAAGAGATCGAGCGCCTCGCACCGAATTCCGCGGTTTACGGCCCGCGCTAACGATCTGCGATCTCCCTTAAGCCTGGCGTCGCTGGCGCCCCGGTTGCGGAGGTCCTCATCTGGCGAAGCAGGGACTGGGTGCTGTTACCCGAAAGGGCCCGCGATGAAGCGCAGGAACTCGGTACCAAGCGCCGAGATCCGACTGCCACCCTTCACAGCGTCAGCGAACACAGCCATGCTGCCGCCAGGCTGACGCGTGAAAATCGGTCGCTCCTCGATCAGGCCGCGCACCTGGAGGTCAGCGGCGAAAAGGTGAGCTTCGGCCTCTCCGTCCGCGATTGGCGCAAGATTCTCAATATCCATGTACACGCCCCCTTGCTGCGCGAACGCGCGGAGCATGCGAACATGCGTGTCAGTGAGATCGTCAATACATCGCAAGAACACTGAGCGGAGGTCAGCTCCAACGTCGTTTGCGTTAGCCAGGCCAATATTGAAGAGCGCATTCTGAAGCATTCGATGCTTCTCCTGCGATGAGGTCATCGAGGCGATGCGCACCGCTTTCGCAGCCGCATCGTAGAACTCCGGCGTCTCGGCAAGTCGCTCCGGCGAGAGATCGTCGCGATCTTCGATGAGTGCGTTGACAACCTCCGTTATCTCATTGAGGTATGCATAGACTCGCTGCTGCTCCTGCTGGGCAAAGACCTTCTGGACACCCGACGAAAGCCAGCCACCGACGCCAGGAACCAGACTGAGCGCGCCAGCGACGAGCACCTCCGCTACGTCGCCACCGCCCGTCTCAGGCAGAGATAGTGGCGGGATCTGCTCAACCATGTCGGTTCCTCGTTCGATTTATCGGTGCAGTCCGACGGTCGGCCGCCTATTTGGGCTCCCGATGGGCGGAGCTACGTGAAGCTACCATGCCCCTGTAGATCCACGGTCACCTTTGCTACGGCGTGCGCGACGTTCCGCTAACGTTCGGTGCCCGGTCAGGGATGGCCAGCGTGCGATCGCGCGAGTCAGTCTGCAGGCCGGGGCCAGGCTGCAGGCAACTCGAGATTCCCGGATACCTCAATCACCCCTTGGCTCGGATTGATCGCCATCCACTCGCCATCGTGACCACTAAGAAACGCAACAGAGGTCGCGTGATCCCTCGCGGACTGGAACGGATCAACGCCGAAGTACGGGTCGTCGCTCTGGCCGCATGCTGACGGCGGAGACAGTATCTCGATGCGATCTGGTCCGCGTCCTGTGAGCCAGTCGTCCACTTCGAAGGACCAGACGTTCGCGGTTGCGCCGTACAGCTGCACCGTAGACACAAGCTCGTCAACATGTCCCACGGCGACGGCATCCGCGGCGTCCGACGCGTCTTCGGGCGTTTCGTAGCCAGCCCACCCTGGACATCCGTGCGACTGCACGCACCCGGTCATCACGGACCCTGCGACGAACAAAGTGGCAGCGATCGCAGCGCGGCGGGCGAGGGGCATGCCCTCATAGTTGACCAGTTCCATCATGCGATCGACGATCGTTACCGGTTCGACGCGGGGCCCGTAGACGGATCCGCTAACGGGCAGCGTGCGTATCGGATCGGCAATCGGGCAAGGGTGCAGAGGTGAACTTCCGCAGCCGCCGGGTTTGCAGGGCATCCGGTCTGACGTCAGCGCGACCATCTCTCTGGCTGCGACCGACGGCGACACTCGCGGTGAGGGCGCCGCCGGGAACCGTCGAAGCGGGACGGGTACCCTCGGTGTGGACTCACGTGCGGGGCGGTGGCTGCTCCCCGGCATCGCCTGAACGTGACGACGGGGCGAGCAACTCTGGCATACGCGGAGGTCGACGGCGATGCCGCGTGACAACAAAATGACAACATCCGGCTGAAATTAGAGCAACCCTGGGAAATCGCTGACAGCCCGACAAAGGCGGAATCACGCGGCATTTTGGCCTTCGTCGCGACCCCGAAAAGGGTCTGAGGCGGGTTCGAGCCCCACGGGGCCCACTCGCTTCATGCCGCCGCGATCCCCTCTCCGGACTGGGATCGCGGGGTTTCACTTCTCGCCGAAATGGTCAGGGCTCAGTCGCTGGTTCTCTCTCCGCGGTCAGCCAACCTTCGCCGCTGGCGCTCCGCTTCTGCGACTGCGGCGGCGGCGGGGGTGGGTGCAGAGCCGCCGAGATGGGCTGGTTGCCACCACTGGCCCGCCCCCGACATCGGATAAGTCCTCTGTGCGTCCTCGAGAAGGGCCTGCAGGTGCGAACGAAGCTCAGCTGTCTTCTCCGCGGCATCGTCCGACGGCTCAACCTCGATGGGGACGCCCACCGAGACGCGGATCGGCGCTTTGAAGGCCTCCCGGACCCGCGCTCGATGATTCTTGGTTCGCAATAGCTGCCCACCCCAGACCACGACGGGGATCACGGTTACACCGGCGGCAGCGGCCATACGCACCGCGCCGGTCTTGAGTTCACGCACGGTGAACGACGCGCTCACTCCCGCCTCCGGGAATACTCCGACAAGCTCGCCATCTTGCAGGGCGCGGACCGCGTGTGCGTACGCGTCGCGACCGGCTCCCATCTCCACGGGAATGTGCCGCATCTGGCGCAGAAGCGAGCCGATGACGGGTTTGTCGGCCGCCCGCCTCGTCACCATGAACCGGATCCGACGCCGCGTTCGTAACCAGGCGACCCACTCGACCAACGCGAAGTCCATGTAGCCGAAATGCGTGATCGCCAACACGGCCGCACCCGATGAAGGGATCCGCTCCGCCCCTGAAACGGTCGGCCGCAGTTGAAGAATTCCGCCGAAGAAGAATCGTCCTACAGCGACTGCGGACGAATAGACGGGCTCGAAGCGGCGCCTCGCGCCCGGCACGCGCGCCATCGACCGAGCCTTTCGAATCCGCTCCGGAGGAGACGGAACAACGTGCCGCTCTGATGAATCGACGGAAGGGTCGGCGTCGTCAATCGTGTCCATACGTCATCGTTACCGCCCCGAGCTGGATATCGCGTTGCCCCTTCCCGAAGCGGCCCTCATGGGATACGCGACACACCGTAACGCTCCGCACCGTCCGACCAACGATCCGATTCGCTCCGTGCCTGCGGCCGTGCGCGTACGCTGGCGCGGTGTCGATTCATAGGGGAACGGTCATCAACATTGTGGATCCGGCGCTCCGAGGACGGCTTCAGGTCCTGGTCCCATCCGTGAGCGGCGACGCCTTGTCGTGGGCTTCACCGGTTCTCCCACTGGGCGCTCCCCCGCCTGCCGCGCCGACTCCCATAGGTGCAGCCGTGTGGGTGGCCTTCGAGGATGACGACTTCGGCTATCCCGTCGTGCTTGGGCTGCTGCCATCCGTCGGCTCTATCACGCCGGTCGAGCTTGCCGCGGAGCTCGGCCACGAAGATGGCGAACGTCCAGGGCGAAGAGTGCGGCGCTTCCTTCGCGAACGCTACCCAGACCATCGTCCAAATCAGCGGTGGCTGCTCACGCCAGAGCAGGCGAGCGAAGTCAGAGCCCACTTCGGGCGTAGTCACGCGGGTTTTGCCCCTCCCGGCCGCACGGAAAAGGGTTCGAGCCCCGCGGGGCTACTCGCTTCATGCCGCCGCGATCCCTTCTCCCGACTGGGATGGCGGAACCTGGGAAACCATGCGAGATCGGCTGCGTGACAACCTGACCTGGATGTTCGTCAAGGCGCTATCCGCCCGTGAAACCCTCAGCGAAGAGCTGATAGCCGGCTGCCTCACAGGCGTCGACAGGAGAGGAGCCTGTGTTCGGCCCCGGGTTGCCGAGGCTGGTTGCGCCGTACGTTCCCGAGGGAATGGGAGGGTTTTCCCTTTTCAGCGCTGCGATGGCTTCGCTGACGGCGCCCTCGCCCCGAGTGGGAACCCGGTCGAGGACCCGCGTTGCGAGTCGCATCCAGCCGTCGTACTCCTTCTGTGACATGCGCCCCTCGTAAAGGGCCACCCCCGCGTTCTGGAGGATGGTCGAGACGTCAGTGAACGCCTCGCACGTTTCGACATCCGTCACGGTCGAAGTGGTCGCGGCGGGGGAAGCGGCGATGGCCGGAGTTGTGGTTTCGGGCGTCGAGGCGGCGGGCTCTGCCGGAGCGCACCCGGCGATCACCGCGGTGACTGCGAGGGCGCACGCCGCCAGAACGGTGCGACTCGCCGGGACCCCGGCAGAGAACCCGATCATGACCGGAGCCTAGCGCCGCGCCCTTCATCCGACCGGACAATCGCAGCTGTCACCTCCCTCGTCCTCCCACGGGAGGGCACGCGCTCAGCGGCGACCGATGAGGACGTCCGGGCGGAGGTCCAGTCGCCGCAGCAGTTGGGCGTTGAGGGCGACCACGATCGTGGACAGCGACATGAGGATCGCGCCCACCGACATCGGCAGCACGAATCCGATCGGGGCGAGCACCCCCGCCGCGAGCGGTACAGAGATGAGGTTGTAGCCCGCGGCCCACCACAGGTTCTGCGTCATCTTTCGGTAGCTCGCCCGGGACAGCTCGATCACCGAGACCACCGACCGGGGGTCGTCGCTGGCAAGAATCACCCCGGCGGAGGCGATCGCAACGTCGGTGCCGGCGCCGATCGCGATACCGACATCCGCCTGGGCGAGGGCGGGGGCGTCGTTCACCCCGTCGCCGACCATCGCGACCTTCCGGCCTTCGCTCTGGAGCTGCTTGACCTTGGAAGCCTTGTCCTCGGGGCGGACCCCGGCGAAGTACCGGTCGATGCCGAGCTCGGCAGCCACGGACGCGGCAACCGCTTCCGCGTCCCCCGTGATCATGACCACCTGCATGCCCCGTCCCTGCAACGCGGTCACGGCCTCTCGTGATTCAGGGCGGATCTCGTCCGCGAGCCGCAACGCACCCGCCACCGTCCCGTCGACCAGAACGTGCAGGATGATCGCGCCTTCTCCGCGCCACTCGTCCGCGACGGGCAGCTCGTTCACCCCCTCCTGCTCGAGCAGGTACGGACCGCCGACCCGCACGGTGCGCCCGTCCACGAGGGCGCGGACGCCGACCGCGGGGGAAGACTCGAAGTCGGTGGCGCGAGGGATGGTGAGCTGCTTCTCGCGGGCGGCGTTGACGATGGCACGGGCCAGGGGATGCTCGGAGTCGGTCTCGGCGGCGGCTGCCAGAGCGAGCAGCTCGTCGGGGTCGGTGCCGTCGATGGGGTCGATGGCGGTCACTGCGGGGGCGCCCTTGGTGAGTGTGCCGGTCTTGTCGAACAGGACCGTGTCCACGGTCCGCATGCTCTCCAGCGCCAGCCGGTCCTTGACGAGCACGCCGGCGCGGGCGGCGCGTTCGGTGGCGATGGACACCACCAGCGGGATCGCCAACCCGAGTGCGTGCGGGCACGCGATCACCAGCACCGTGATGGTGCGCGCGATAGCAGTATCGGGTAGCCCCACGACAGTCCACACGATGGCGGTGACGGCGGCGGCGCCGAGCGCGAACCAGAACAGCCAACCGGCGGCGCGGTCCGCGAGTCGCTGTACGCGGGAGGAAGAGTTCTGCGCTTCGGTGACGAGCTTCTGGATGCCGGCGAGGGCGGTGCCCTCACCGACCGCGGTGATCTCCACCCGGACCCCGGAGTCGGTGGCGACGGTCCCGGCGATGACCGGGTCGCCGTCGCTGCGGGGCACCGGGCGGGACTCTCCGGTGATCATGGACTCGTCCATGCTGGCCGAGCCCTGCACGACCCGACCGTCCGCGGGCACCCGCCCACCGGGGCGGACAACCACGACGTCACCGACCTGCAGGTCGGCGGGTGCGACGGTGACGGTGGTGTCGCCGCTGACCTTTTCCGCCTCATCCGGCAGGAGGGCGGCGAGGGAGTCCAGCGCGGAGGTGGTTTGGGCGAGGGAGCGCATCTCGATCCAGTGGCCCAGGAGCATGATGACGATCAGCAGCGCCAGCTCCCACCAGAAGTCCAATTCGTGGTGCAGGAGCCCGAGACTCGCACCCCAGGAGGCGACGAACGCGACCGTGATCGCGAGGGCGATCAGCAGCATCATCCCGGGTGTGCGGGCGCGAAGCTCGCTGATGGCACCGGTCAGGAACGGGGCACCACCCCACACGTACATGACCGTGCCCAGGACCGGGGAGACCCATCCGACCCATGCGGCGTCCGGCAACGGGTAGCCGATCAGCATCGAGAACATCATGGAGAACCCGACGACGGGGACCGCGAGGACCAGCATGATCCAGAACAGTCGGCGGAACCGGGCCACGTGATCGCCGTGACCAGCGTGACCGCCATGGTCGGAATGCCCGTGCCCGGAGTGCCCCGCTGCCGGCATCTGGGCATCGTCGTGACCGGGGTGGCCCGTCGCCCCGTGATCGTGCGCCATGGCCGTCGCTGCGCCAGCATGCGCGTTGCGGTCCGCCGGGTTCGGGGAGTGATCGTGCTGGCTCATCAGAGCCTCCTTCGTTGCGTGCGGGGACGCTCACACGTGCTGTCGGCCAGGGTCTATCCGGCCTCTTCTACGGCCGCCTCAGCGCGGAGGTACCGATCGATTCACACGCGTACCATACCCCCCTAGGGTATTTAGCGGATACGACACTGATCGCATTCCCCAGAAGCTCGTTGTTCAGAAGTAGGACGAAGACCGCGTCCTTCGCTTCTTGTGCGCACGGCGCCGGGCTCTCGTCGCTGTCGTCGGCGGGATCGCCCAGACCCGCCCGTCGAATCCCACGGATAATGAGACGGTGGAGCCGTGGCAGATGCGTGAGTGGTTCGGCGACTACCTCGACGCCTGCAACCGGCACGACCTGGACGCGATCCGCACCTTCGTCGATTCGTCAGTCCGGCGTGCGCACCTCCCGGGCGGCGCAGACGCGTGGGTCGCTGCCTTAGCCGACCTCTTCTCCGCATTTCCGGACTGGCGGTGGCGCCGCATCCAACTCATCGTCGAGGACGACCGCCTCGCCGCACACCTCCGCGGAAGCGGCACGCACCTCGGAACCTTCCGGGGCATCGCTCCGACTCGCCGGCACGTGAACGTCGCGGAATTCGCCATGTATCGCGTCGCGGAGGGGCGGATCACCGAGTTCTCCGGCCTGATCGACGTTCACAAGCTGCTCGGCCAGCTCCAGGGCTAGAGACCGCCGCCCACGCGCGTCAGCCCTCGCCGTAGACCTCAGGATGCACGTGGACCGTGGATGAGGCGGCCAGCAGCTTCGACACCGGGCACCGCGCGTGGGCAGCAGTGAGGATGTCCGCGGTCTCCTCGATCGAGGCGCCGTCCGCCGAGAGGTAGGCGTCGACATGGAACTCGTACCCCGACCCGGAGGACGCCGGGTGGAGTTCGACCTCCACACGCACCGCTGTGCGCCGCTGCCGCGCCACCACCGCCTGCGCGGTGGCATTCAAGCAGGTGACCCAGGCCAGCGCGAGGAGCTGCTCGGGGTTCGACGCCGTGGGGTCGACCTCCGCCGCCAGCGGTGAGGAGACCGCCACCTCGAGCCCACCGACCACACTGCTGACACCATTCCCGCCATCGCGATTGACAGCGGCCGTCCGATACCTCGCACTCACAAGACAACTATAATTGGATCCGATACAGAAACTCCGAACCGGGTGGCTGCCGGGCATGAAAGGACGACGCGACGCGATGGTCTCTCCCCCCAGCGCGATCGTGGAGTTCCAGGACATCACCAAGCGCCACGACGCGAGCTCCGACGCCCGCCCCGCGCTGGATGGAATCACGCTCAGCATCCGCCAAGGAGAGATCTTCGGGGTCATCGGGGAGAGCGGCGCCGGCAAGACCACCCTCCTGGAGCTCATCAACGGGCTGGTCACCCCGACCTCCGGATCCCTCATGGTGCAGGGCGTCGACGTCACGGCGCTCCACCGCCGCGGGCTGCGCCAGCTCCGGCAGGGCATCGGGGTGCTGTTCCAGGGTGTCCACCTGCTGAGCAACCGCACGGTGCGGTCCAATGTCACGCTGCCGCTGCAGCTCGCCCGGGGGCAGGGCGGCCCCGTTCTCACCCGCGCCGAGGAGAACCAGGCCGTCGACGAGATCCTCGCGTTCGTCGGGCTGTCGCACCGGGCCGACCACTTCCCAGCGCAGCTCAGCGGCGGCGAACAGCAGCGCGTGGGGCTCGCCCGGGCGCTCGTGGCTCGCCCCGCGCTCCTCCTCTGCGACGAGCCGACGTCCTCATTGGATGCATCGACGACGTCCGACGTCCTGCGGGTGCTGTCGGATGCTCGCGACAAGCTCGGCACCACCGTGGTCGTCATCACGCACGACCTCGATGTCGTCAAGGCGATCTGCGACCGGGCGGCGCTGCTGGAACAGGGGCGACTGATCGAGCTGTTCCAGGTTGCCAAGACCGACTACCGCACTCTGCCGACCTATCACGAGCAGGTCAAGCGCGAGCTGATGCCGTGAACGGGGTCGGCGAACTTCTCTCCGAGTACGGCGACGAGATCCTGGAGGCCCTGGGCGAGACCGGTTACATGCTGGTGGTCTCGCTCCTCGCGGCCGTCCTCATCGGGCTGCCGCTGGGGATGGTCGTCTTCCTCACCCGGCGCGGCGGCATCGCCGAGAACCGGCCCATCTGGTCGGCGGCCAACATGTACATCAACATCGTCCGCTCCTTCCCGTTCCTCCTCCTCGTCGTCTTCCTCATTCCGTTCACACGACTCGTGGTCGGCACGAGCTTCGGCACGCAAGCAGCGACGCTGCCGCTGTGCTTCGTGGCCGTGGCGATCTATGCGCGCCTGGTCGAGCAGATCCTCCGCGAGATCCCGCCCGGCGTCTCCCGCGTCGCCCTGGCCATGGGCGCGACGCTGCCGCGGGCGGTGTTCCGGGTCCTGCTGCCCGAGGCGCGATCAGGGCTCGTCTACGCCCTGACGTCAGCCGCGATCAGCCTGTTGTCGTACTCCACCGTCCTCGGTGTGGTCGGCGGCGGCGGCATCGGCGACTTCGCGATGCGCTACGGCTATCAGGAGTACAACGACGCCCTCATGTACATCACCATCGTCATCATCATCGCGTGCGTCCTCGCCATCCAGGCGATCGGCCAGCGCACCTCTGTGCGGCTGGATCACCGTTGATCCTCGGCTCGCGTACCCGGCCACCACAGGAAAGAAGGAACACATGAGATCGTCTCGAATCAGCATCGTCGCAGCGGCACTGGGGGCAGTGCTGGTCCTCGCCGGCTGCGCCGGCGGTGCAGACGAGGGCGCGGGCGCGGGCGACGAGAGCGCTCCGGTGACGATCCAGGTCGCCGCGGTCACCTCGCCGATGACGGATGTCGTGGAGGCGGCGGCGGAGGCCATCGAGGATGGCTACGAAATCGAGCTCGTCGAGGTCTCCGACTACATCACGGCCAACACGATCCTGAACGACGGCGACGTGGACGCGAACTTCTCGCAGCACGTGCCCTACATGGAGTCGTTCAACGCCGGCAACGACGGGTCGCTTGTGGGGGTGCAGCCGGTCTACAACTTCGTCATCGCGTTCTATTCCAAGACGCTCGCCGACATCGCCGACCTGCCGTCGGGAGCCACGGTGGCGATCCCGGATGACCCCTCCAACACCGGACGCGCGCTCAAGCTCTTGGCCGCGGAGGGCATCATCACGCTCGACCCCGCGGTGGATCCGTACGAGGCGACCGTGGAGGACGTCGTCGAGAACCCGAAGGAGGTCGAGTTCCTGCAGGTGCCGATCAGCTCGCTCAACGCGGCCTACGACGAAGCCGACCTCGTCTTCCAGTGGCCGTCACACATCGCCGCCCTCGGGCTCACCCCGCAGGACGACGGGCTCATCACCGAGCTCGACGACACCTTCGCGCTCCACCTCGTGGTCCGCGAAGAAGATGCCGATTCCGAAGCGACCGCCGCGCTGATGAAGGCGTTCACGAGCGATGCGGTCCGCGACGTGATCGAGTCGAACGAGACGATCGAGGTCGCGTTCTGAGGAAGGGAGCCCGGCGGGGCGCGCGCCCGCCGGGCTCCCCGACTCGGCGCAGCCGCGTCGCCCGTCGCACGCGGTGAAAGGATGGGGCGTGCCTTCCGTCGCCGCACTCTACCGATACCCGGTGAAGGGTTTCACCCCGGAGCCGCGGAATGACCTCTCGGCGCAAGCGGACGGGCGGGTGGCCGGTGACCGCGTGCTCGCCTTCCGCTTCGCGGACGCCTTCGAGCCCGAGCAGCGCGACGGTCTGGACTACTGGCCGAAAAACCGCGGCCTCTCGTTGATGGAGTTCCCCTCCCTCGCGCTCCTCCGGCTGCACTACGACGACGACGCTCGTCGCGTGCGCATCTCGGTCGGCGACCGCGTCCTCGCCGAAGCCGACCTCACGCCCGAGGGGCGGCGGGAGCTCGAGGACGCCGTCACGTCACTCCTCGCCGGGACTCCGGACGGAGCGCGGCTGACAGGCGACAGCATCCTGCCCCTTCGGCTGGTCGGCGACGGGATGACCTCGCGGTTCCAGGACCGTCCCCGCGGCTTCGTGTCGCTGCATGGCACGGCGTCCGTGGCGGCGGTGGATGCGGCGGTGCCCGCCCCCATCGATGACCGCCGGTTCCGCTCCAACATCGTGATCGATGGGACGGCCCCGTGGGAGGAGCTCGGCTGGGCCGGGCATGTGCGCATCGGCGAGGTGCGGTTCGAGGTGCAGCGACCCATCGGACGCTGCGCGGCCATCATGGCCAACCCCGACACCGGCGAGCGCGACGCTCGCCTCCTCCGCATCCTCACAACGCAGTTCGACCAGGCGGAGCCGACCCTCGGGATCCTGCTGCTCCCCCTCGAAGGCGGCGGCACTGTCCGCGTCGGTGATGCGATCACCCTCGACAGCACGCGGTGAGCCGGCAGCCCCGGTTTCGCGGCCTAAGACCGGGTGCGACGCCGCATCAGGACGATGAGGACGACCACGCCGACCACAACCACGAGACCGACTCCGGCGCCCACCAGCAGGGGCGTCGCAGACAGACCGGCCGATGACTCCTGCGCGTCCGCCGGAGCGTCCGTCGGGGCAGCGCTCGGCGGCTCGGGCACGATCACCGTGGTCGTCGCCGACCCCAGCCACTCAAACCGGCACGCCCGACTCACCCAGTAGCCGTTTGGCCACGTGTGCACGCGGCAGAGTTCATCGAGCTCAGAGGAGGGCTCGTAGACGAACCCGTAGGGCGTGGCGAACAACTCGTGCTCGCCAGGCCCGAGCACATCGATCGGGATCCGTACGGTCACGATCCCGGTCCCCTCCTCGTCGTGCACCGACGGGGTGTGCTCCCACGCCCATTCCCACTCTTCCTGAAGCTCGTAGCCGCACGCCTCTTCGATCTCCTCCCAGGTTTCAGGGGCGATTGTCCATTCCTCGCCGGGGTCCCCCGACAGTGCATGGAACTCGTTGTATGAGGACGTTCCCGCGGCGATCTCCTGAATGCGGGATCTCTCGCACTGACGACTCGCGGTGATCGCGTCGATTATGCCGGCGTCGGCGAAATGCGCTTTCGCCTCGTCCTCCGACGCCCACGAACCCTCAGAACGCTCCCACGTGGCGACATACGGGTAGGTCCCGTCGCTCCACTGGAGCTGCACCTCCCAATACACCGTGCCGGGATCGAAGTCCTCGTCGCTCTCGGTGGCGGTGTGCAACTCCACCTCGCCCTCAGTGAGGAAGTCAACCGGCGGCGGGGCGGGGGCGGCCATCGCGGATGTCGGAGTTGCCAGCGCGGCGATGATGATCATCCCTGCGGCGATCAGGTGGGGTGGTCTCATGGGACTCAGTATCACAGGGGACCAGCCCAATATGCCCGATATCGCACACAAGCGCGCGGGGCAACGCGTTCCCTTCGGGCCGACCGTCCCGCAAGACTCGATTCATGGTCTTTATCGGATTCCACGCCTCGCATGAACAGATTCCCCCCAGTCGACTGCTCGAAGACGTCATCGCCGCCGAAGCGGCCGGATTCGACGGCGCCATGTGCTCGGATCACATCGCGCCGTGGGGCGTGCGGCAGGGCGAGTCGGGCTTCGCCCTGAGCTGGCTGGGTGCGGCGCTCGCACGCACCCGCTTCTCGATCGGGTTCGTCAACGCCCCCGGCCAGCGATACCACCCGGTGGTGGTCGCGCAGGCCTACGCGACGCTGGAGGAGATGTTCCCGGGCCGTTTCTGGGCGGCGCTCGGCAGCGGCGAGGCGATGAACGAGCACGTCACGGGGCAGCCGTGGCCACCCAAACACGAGCGCAACGAGCGGCTCGCGGAGAGCGTGTCGGTGATCCGGCGGCTCTTGAACGGCGAGATGGTCGACCACGACGGACTCGTCCGCGTCCACGAGGCGCGGCTGTGGACCCTTCCGGAAGTTCCACCACCCCTCTTCGCCACCGCGGTGAGCCCGGAGACCGCCGGGTGGGCCGCATCCTGGGCCGACGGCCTCGCCACGGTCTTGCAAGCGCCCGACGCGCTGCGCGAGGTCGTCTCGGCATATGGCTCGGCCGGCGGCAGGGGCCCCCGCATCCTCCAGGTGCATCTCAGTTTCGCGGAGACGGATGCGGAAGCCCTCGCGATCGCGCGGGATCAGTGGAGCAACGGCGTGGTGTCGCCGCCGGCGACCTGGAACATCGAGCAGCCCGAACAGTTCGACGCCGCCGCCGGCGATCCGGACGAGGACGCGCTGCGTGAGGCGGTGTTCATCTCGGCCGACCTCGACGAACTCGCCGACCGGATCGCCGAGCACGCCCGCATCGGGTTCGACCGCGTTTACCTTCACCACGTCGGAAAGGATCAATCCGCCTTCCTGCACGCGGCGGAGACGCGGCTCCTCCCCCGCCTGCGGGAGCTGCTGTGAGGATCACCGACACGAGCGACCTGTGGTGGAAGTCGGCGATCATCTACTGCCTCGACGTGGAGACGTTCCTGGACTCCGACGGCGACGGCATCGGAGACCTGCAGGGCCTCGCCTCCCGCATCGACTACCTCGCCCAGCTCGGGGTCACGTGCCTCTGGCTCATGCCCTTCTACCCGACTCCCGACCGCGACGACGGATACGACGTCACCGACTTCTACGGCGTGGACTCGCGCCTGGGCACACACGGTGACCTCGTCGAGGTCATCCGCACCGCCCGCGACCGCGGGATGCGGGTGATCGTCGATCTCGTCGTCAACCACACCTCCGACCGCCATCCGTGGTTCCAGGCAGCCAAGCGCAGCACGTCGTCCCCGTACCGGGAGTACTACGTGTGGCGCAGCGATGCCCCACCGAAAGGGCAGACGAATCCGGTGTTCCCGGGCGAAGCCGGCGGACTGTGGACGAAGGACGAGAAGTCGGGCGAGTGGTACCTGCACAGCTTCTACCCCCACCAGCCGGATCTGAACATCGCGAATCCCGCCGTCCGGGACGAGATCGCCAAGACGATCGGATTCTGGCTGCAGCTGGGGATCACCGGGTTCCGCGTCGACGCCGTGCCGTTCTTCCTCGAAGTTCCCGAGGGCGAGGAGATGGGTGATCCGCATGACATGCTCCGCGACATCCGCCGGTTCCTGCAGCGACGCTCGAGTGAGGCGGTGCTCCTGGGCGAAGTGAACCTGCCGTACGAACAGCAGGTGGCGTACTTCGGCCTGGGCAACGACGGCCAGGAACTGACGATGCAGTTCGACTTCACCGGAATGCAGGCCTTCTACCTGTCGCTCGTCCGGGGGGATCCCGCACCCCTGGCGGCCGCGCTCTCCTCCCGGCCCGCGCTGCCCGTGGAAGCCCAGTGGGCGAACTTCCTCCGCAACCACGACGAACTCACCCTCGACCAGCTGAGCGACGATGAACGTCAGGAGGTGTTCGACGCTTTCGCCCCCGACGAACGCCAGCGCGTCTACGGGCGCGGGATCACCAAACGCCTGCCGACGATGCTCGGCGGCGATCCCCGCCGCATCCGCATGGCCTACAGCCTGCTCTTCACCCTCCCCGGGACGCCCGTGATCTTCTACGGCGAGGAGATCGGCATGGGTGAGAACGCCGAACTCGACAAGCGCCACGCTGTGCGCACACCGATGCAGTGGTCGTCCGACCGCAACGGCGGGTTCTCCCCCGCCGCCCCTGCGCGCATCGTGGCGGCCCCGCCCGGAGACGGATACGCCCCGGCGCATATCAATGTCGCCGACCAGATCGAGGATCGCGCATCGCTGCTGCACTTCTTCCGTGATCTCACCTCCCGCTACCGCATCTCGCCCGAGCTGGGTTGGGGCACGTTCGAGCTGATGGAGCACGACGCGCCGGGTGTTCTGGTCCACTCGCTGCGCGCCGATGTCGGACGGATGGTCGCGGTGCACAACTTCGCCGACACTCCGGCGATGGTGGCGTTCGCTCTGGCGGATGAGCCGGAGGGCACGACCCTCGTCGACCTCTTCGACTCCGACCGGCTCCCGCTCGGGGCGCGCGGCGAGGTGGAACTGGAGATCGCGGCGTACGGATATCGCTGGCTGCGGGTCTCACGGCCCGGTGATGGCCGGGTGACCTGAGGCGTTCAGTTCCGCGGCGGACCCAGCGGCAGCGCGCGGTTCCCGAAATCGAGGATCGTGTAGCGACCGCATCCGATCGCCTGCGCCTGGTCGATCGAGAACCCGTCCGGCAGGTCGAACGGGTAGGTGCTCGCGTCCTGCACGAGGAAGGTGACCTCCGCGGCCGCGGCATCGGTGCGGTTGGTGAGCCAGGTGTAGACGCGCAACGTGTGATCCACCTGGATGAGCCGGGCCGGGTTGCCGAGATTCGCCTTCGGCGCGCGCACCGCCCAGAACTGGCCCGCCCCGGTGCGTCCGGAATCCTCGACCCACTCGACGACGCACACGAGGTCGGCATCGGTGCGGGATGCGGCGGCGACGACCCCCGGGATCGCCACAACGCCCGCGGCCACCGCCACGACCGCGCCGGTGGCCGCGACCGCATGGCGCGCTCGCGGCGAGATGCGGGGGCGCCACACCGGGGAGGCGGCGCCAGCGGCGACGGCCGCGAGCGGCAGGTACATCCACGGCTGGAGGTACCGCACCGCGTCGGTGCCAAGGAGGATCGCACCGACGGTGAGAAGCGGAGGCCAGGCGGCCCCGATTCCGGCCACCGCCGCGAGCGCCGCATCCCGCGAGCGCCACGCCGACCGCAACAGCAGCAGTGCGCCGACCCACATGGCGAGGATCGCCAGCAGCCACGCGATGCCGTTCGGAGTGGCGGCGATGCCGCCGACGAGACCGCCGTAACGCTCCACCGAGAAGAGCCAGCGATCCGGACGAAAGTAGTTGCCGCTGTCGGCGACGATCGAGGCCGAGAACAGGCCGCGCAGCACGTACCCGAGACCGCTGCCGACCACGAGCCCCCCGCCGAGGTACGCAGAGGGTGCGGCGGGTAGGCGTCGCGCGAGAGCCAGGATCCCCAGCATCCCCACGACCGGCACGGACACCCATGCCGCGAACAGCGGATTCGTCAGCACCGACACGGCCGCCACGCTCGCCAGCACCGCGGCCGGCATCCACGGCCGAGGCGACCCGCGATCGAGAGCGCGCCGCACCACGCCGATGACGGCGAGCGTCGCGATCACCGTTGCCGAGTAGTACGACGTCGTCGCCAGCATCGTGGCGAACTGCGCGCCATCCCGGGTTGCGGCGCCTTCGAGCAGCGCCAGCACCGCGAAGACCGCGAGCGCGGCGAGCGCGCCGGCGACAGGCGTCGACCCGGGGCGACGGCGGCCGGCCACCAGGCGCAGCACCCCGTAGAGCGCAAGGATGTTCACGACCGCGTTGAGAACGAGCGTCGCGCGCATCCCCCACCCGAGCAGCGAGAGCATTCCGTACCCCAGCGTCTCGGGCAGGAAGAGGACGGGCGACATCGCCCAGTCCTGGGGTTGCCCGAGGGCGATCGACCGCACGATCAGCGGGACGATCACCGAATCGCCGTCGGTGAAGAGGAGTTCGTCGCTGACCGAGGCGACCACCGCCACCACGATGAGGCTGAGGACCAGAGCGGCGGTCCATCCCGCCAGCTCGACGGCGACGTCAGGAAGGGGGCGCCGGCGGGCGGAGCGTGTCGCCCCGTGCTGCTCCGCCGTCATCCGCTCGCCCATCGTCGATGCACCCTATCGCCGGCGGGAGGCGAGTCGGGGTGACTCAGCGGCTCACGCCTTCGGGGACTCCGTCAGTTCCGCTCCCGCCGCGGAGACCTCGGCGAGCGCGGCCGCGCTGGAGTCGGGATGCACGCCGGCGACGAGGTCGGTGAACACCCGGACCCGTCGCCCGGCCGCGAGCGCATCCAGGGTCGACGCGCGGACGCAGTAGTCCGTCGCGATCCCCACGAGATCGATATCGCGGATGCCGTGCTCGTCGAGCAGCTGCGTCGCCGTGGCGCCGTCATCCGACACACCCTCGAACAGCGAGTAGGCCGGTTTGCCCTGACCCTTCTTCAGGTGGTGGGTCACCCGCGAGGTGTCGAAGACCTCGTCGTAATCGGCCCCGTACGTCCCGGCGACGCAGTGCACCGGCCACGTGTCGATGAAGTCGGGGGTGTCGGAGAAGTGCCCGCCGTTGTCGTTGTCGCCGTCGTGCCAGTCTCGCGAGGCCACGACGATCGCATAGTCGTCGGCGTGCCCCTCGAGGAATCGCGAGATGCGTTCGGCCACCGCATCCCCACCCTCCACTCCCAGCGCACCGCGCTCGGTGAAGTCGTTCTGGACGTCGACGATGAACAGCGCCTTACTCATGATTCGAGCGTACGACGCCTGGGCGGTCCCCGGCGCCGGACGGGGGCGCCGGGGCGCGGTGGGGTGGGGTGCGGGGCGCCGCGCGGCGCCGGACCGTACTCAGGCCGAGCGCGTCACCGGCGCCGCAGCGACCGGCGTGTCGGGGCCTGCGCGGGGATCGAGCCTGAGTTAGGTCCGGGGAGAGGGGCGGCCGGAGCAGTCCCGGCAGCCTGGCGGGTCTCCGGGCCCTCACGCCAGAGCTTCTTCGACGGCCACCAGATCGCGCGCCCGATGTCGATGCCGAGCGCCGGCACGAGGAGGGAGCGGACCACGAAGGTGTCCAGCAGCACCCCGAACGCCACGATGAACGCGATCTGAGCGAGGAACAGGATGGGGATGACCCCGAGGGCGGCGAACGTGGCGGCCAGGACGAGACCGGCCGAGGTGATGACGCCGCCCGTAGAGATCAGGCCTCGCCTGATGCCCGAGCGCGTGCCGTGCTGCAGAGACTCCTCCCGCACGCGGGACATCAGGAAGATGTTGTAGTCGATGCCCAGCGCGACGAGGAACACGAACCCGTACAACGGCACGGCAGGGTCCGCCCCCGGGAAGTGGAAGACGTGGTTGAACACCAGCGCACTCACGCCCAGGGCGGTTCCGAACGACAGCACGGTGCTGAGGATCAGCAGCACCGGCGCGAGGATCGCCCGCAGAAGCAGCATGAGGATGATCAGCACCACGACGAGGATGACCGGGATGATGACGGTGCGGTCACGGATCGAGGTGTCGTTGGTGTCGACGTCGATGGCCGTCTCCCCGCCCACGAGGACTGCTCCCTCCCCGAACTCGCTGTCGAGGCTCGCACGGAGATCGCGGACGGTGGTTTCGGCGTCGTCGGAGTCGGCCGCGTCCGCCAGGGTGACCGCGAACAGCAGGTCGCCGTCGGAAACGGTCGGGGTCGGGGCGGGCGTTCCGGGCGGACCGATGGCGGTGACCACGAGCTCGCCGCTCTCGAGCGCGACCGGCGCCTGGCCGGTGGCGGAATCCTCCACGATCACGGAGGCACTGTCGACGCCGTCGGTGTCTTCGATGATCGCGAGCGCGTCGGCGGCGTCATCCTCGCCCACGAGAACGTACGTGGGGCTGCCGGAGCCGGCCGGGAAGTGCTCCGCCAGCTGCGCCTGGCCGTCGCGCGACTCGGAGGCGCCGAGGACGAATTCGCTCGTCGGCACGCCCTCCGCCTTCAGCTGAGTGACTCCCACGCATCCGACGAGGAGGACGAGGGTGCTGACGATCCACACCGGCCGGGCATGCCGGCTGACGAAACGGGCCAGCCGTGCCCACACGCCGCGCACGGGCTGCGAGAGATCGTCGGAGACCTCGGCGTCGGGCTTCTTCGGGATGAACGGCCAGAAGGCTGCGCGACCCACAAGCGCGAGCAGCGCCGGCAGGAACGTCAGCGCCGACAGCATCGAGAAGACGATGCCGATCGAGGCGATGGGCCCTAGGGCCCGGTTGCTGGCCAAGTCGGAGAGGAGCAGGCAGAGGAGGCCGGCGATGACCGTGCCACCCGAAGCGAGGATCGGCTCGAACGCGCCCCGCCACGCCCGCACCATGGCGTCCCACCGGGGCAGACCGTTGGCGGTCGCCTCTCGGAATCGGGCGACGTACAACAGGGCGTAGTCGGTGGCGGCACCGATCACCAGGATGAACAGGATGCCCTGCACCTGCCCGTTGAGGACGAACACCTCTGCCTTGGCGAGCCACCACACCGTGAGCAGCGCGACGCAGAGCGCGAACAGCGACGTCAACAGCACGAGGATCGGGAGCAGCGGCGAACGGTAGACGATGATCAGGATCACGAACACGGCCCCGAGCGCGACGAGAAGCAGCAGCCCGTCGATCCCCAGGAAGCCGTTCGTGAGGTCGGCGGTGAACCCGGCGGGGCCGGTGACCCACGCCTCCACTCCCTCGGGCAGGTCGCCGGAGACCACGTCGCGGAGCTCGGAGACGGCGTCGCTCACCTCCCCCGAGCTGTCCAGCGGCACGAAGATCTGCACCGCCTGTCCGTCCTCACTCGGGAGAGGCGGGGAGATCCCATCCTGGACACCCTCCACGGTCGCGAGGTCGTCGGCCAGGGTCTGGATGTCGGCGAGTTGGTCCGCGGTGAGTTCGCCCTCGCCTTCCACGACGACCACGGCCGGGATGGTGCCCTCGCCCAGGAAGTCGGGAAGCCGCTCGCTGACCTGCGTCGCATCCGCCGATTCGGGGAGGAAGCTCGACTGATCGTTCGTGGCCACCTCGCTGACCTTGCCGAAGTACGGTCCACCGATCGATCCGCCCACCAGCCACACCAGCACGAGCACGCTGGGAAGGAGGATGCGGAGCCAGCGAGCCGGGCGGGAGGAGGTGCGGTGCGACGCAGACATATCGCTAGCTTATCTAGCTACCTGGTTCGGCGCCATCCGGCCGCTCGGTCACTCGGGGACGAAGAGCAGGATGCCCGAGACGATCAGCAACAGTGCTCCGACGCCGAGCAGGATCGTCGCCAGGAGCGCGAGCCCCCGCACCGCACCCGACCGCCGCGTCGCGCGCATCCGGTTGCGGAGGCCTTGCCGGGCGAACATCTCGACGGTGTCCTTCCCGCCGAGCTCGTGCCACACCGCCTCAGACAGCGGCGCCTCATTCACCGCGTCATCGTCGCCGATCCATCGGACGACGAGGCCGTCGGGCTCGTGTTCGACGAACCCCCGGACGGGCATCCACGTGCCGTCCACGAGGTAGGCGATGAACGCCGCACCGGCGACGAGGACCCCCGCACCCAGGCACACCCAGCTGAGGATCTCGACGATCGCCTCGATCGGGTTCGTCATGGGCCCACTCCGGTCGGGGGTAGTGGAGCCACCTAAGGGAATCGAACCCTTGACCTATTCATTACGAGTGAATCGCTCTGCCGACTGAGCTAAGGTGGCGCGCTTCGCTCGCGCGTTGCACGATCATCGATCCTACCTGCTTGCTGCCGGTGCCGCGAACACGCACCCGATCACTCGCAGCGGACGTCGCCGGTGGGCGCAACGCCGTCCAGCAGATAGGTGTCCACGATCTCGTCCACGCAGCTGTTGCCCTCGGTGTACCCCGTGTGGCCCTCGCCCACGCGAGTGACGAGGATGCCGGAGGCCAGCTGCCCCGCGAGAGACACCGCCCACGCGTAGGGGGTCGCCGGGTCACCTGTCGTACCGATGACGAGAATCGGAGCCGCCCCGGCCGCGGTGACGGGCTCGCGTGTTCCCGTGGGCTCCGCCGGCCAGAACTCGCAGACATCCGCGCCGAACCAGTAGTCCGCTGTCGTGGGCGCCTGGCTGCGGACCAGGTCTTCGGCGGCCTGCTCCGACTCGGCCGTCTCCACCGGGTAGTCCATGCAGTTGTACGCGGTGAACGCGTCGGTGAGGTTGTCGGGGTAGGCTCCGTCGGCCCGGCCGTTGTACGCGTCGGCGGCCGTGAAGATCGAGGTGGGGTCGCCGTCTTCGAGCTCGCTCAGGCTGAGACGCAGCCAGGCCCAGCTGCCGGGCGTGTACAGGCTCTGGATGATCCCGGTCAGCAGCGTATCGGCGCCGAGCTGCCGGCCGTCGGCGCCGGGCACGGGCGAGCGGTCCACGCGGGCGAGGAGGGCACCGAGGTCGGCGAGCATGTCATCGACGGTGCCGGCGTAGGGGCAGTCGTCCTGCCGCGCGCAGTCGGCGAAGAAGGCGCGCAGGCTCTCTTCGAAGCCCACGGCCTGCTCGGCTCCGATGATCGACCCGGGAAGGGACGGATCCACCGCGCCGTCGAGGACCATGCGTCCGACGCGGTCGGGGAAGAATTCAGCGTAGGCAGCGCCGAGCGCCGTTCCCCACGAGTAGCCGAGGTAGTTCAGCGCGGGGTCTCCGAGCACGGCGCGCAGCAGGTCCAGGTCGCGCGCCGCGTTCGCCGTGGAGATGTACGGCAGGATCCCGTCGCTGTTCTCCTCGCACGCGTCGGCGAAGGCCTCGGCCTTCTCCCCCAGGCTTTCGTCCCACTCCGGCGTGCCGCGCCTGCCCGCGGGGATGCCGTAGAGGAAGTCATCCATCTCGGCGTCATCGAGGCAGGTCACGGGTGTGGATCGGGCAACCCCGCGGGGGTCGAAGCCGACGAGGTCGTACGCGGCGGCGACCTCCGGGGTGGCCAGCGCGGATGCCGCGTTGCGCACGTAGTCGTACCCGCTGACGCCTGGTCCGCCCGGGTTGGTGAGGAGCGACCCGAGGGGGTCACCGCCGGTGGCGCGCTGACGGATGACGGCGAGCTCCAGGTCGCCGGCGGCGGGGTCTGCCCAGTCTCGGGGCGCTCGCACGGTGGTGCAGTCGAAGCGGTCGCCCTCGCAACGGTTCCAGTCGAGCTCTTGGCCGTAGTACGGCACGAGTTCGGCTGCCACACCGCTGGTGTCCGGTGACCGGGTGGGGATGGGGGTGGGGGCGAGGAAGCAGCCGGACAACACGGCGGCGAATGCGACCGCCACCGTGAGGGCGATCGTCCGCCGGACGCGCGTCACGGGGTGGTCCCCGTGGCGACCGTGATCAGCATGCTCTCCAGCGCGAGAAGCGGGGCGACGTTCTGTGGCAGGTTGCGGCGGGTCTCGGCGATGCGGTCGAGGACTCCGAGCGTCCGCTCGGGGGTCCAGTCCGCGGCGATGGCCCGCAGCTCGGCCTCGTACTCCCGGTTGATGAGATCGCCGTCGCGGCCGAACTGCATCACCACCACGTCGCGATACAGCGACTGCAGGTCGGTGAGCACGCGGTCGATGCCATCGCGAAGGCTGCGTGTGGCACGTCGCTTCTGGTCGTCTTCGAGCCCCGTCAGCTGGCTGCGGACCGCCGCGGGCACGGGCGCTCCCGGCGCGACGCCCATCGTGCGCAGCAGGGCCGCGCGCTCCTCCTCGTCGCGCTGTGCGGAGAGAGCCTTCGCATCCTCGGTGGCGACGCGCACCACGTGCCCGGCAACGTCGACCGCGTCTCCGACGCCTCGCACCCGGAGGACCGCTTCGACGGTCTCCGCCCGCCGAGCCCGCGCGTCCGCATCCGTGGCCAGACGCTGCGCCATCCCGATGTGCCGCTGGGCGTGCCGGGCCGACTGCTCGGCGACATCGAGCGGCACCCCCGTCCGCTGGGCGATGAGCGCCGCGACGTCGGCGACCTCCGGTTCCCGCAGACGCAGCACCCGCACGCGCGAGCGGATCGTGGGAAGCAGGTCGGCGTCGCTGGGCGCGCAGAGCACCCACACGGTGTGCTCGGGCGGTTCTTCCAGCGCCTTGAGCAGCACGTTCGAGGTGCGCTCGGTCATCCGGTCGGCGTCTTCGACCACGATCACGCGATGACGCCCGAGCGAAGGGGCGAAGTACGCCCGCTCCACCAGGCGTCGAGCCTCGTCGATGCGGATGACCACCTGCTCGGTGCGGAGCGCAGTGAGGTCGGGGTGGGTGCCCGCCAGCACCTGCTGCACGGCGGCGTCGTCCCCGGGCTCGGCGATGAGAGCGGCCGCGAAGGCGCGGGCAAGGGTCGAGCGTCCCGAGCCGGGCGGGCCGACGAGCAGCCACGCGTGGGTCATCTGCGCGGGATCTTCGGCCGCGGCGCGAAGCGCCTGGACCGCCTCATCCTGTCCCCACACGGCGTCCCACGGGACGGCGACGGTGGAGAGGGCGGGCATGCGCTCCAGCCTATCCGCGGCCACCGACCCTGCCGTCGCCTCCGGAGTGGGGATCGCCGGGGTTCAATCGCCCGCATTTCCCGCCGTGGGGGCGGGACCGTGCACGTTCGGCGTCACGGCAGGAGGGAGCCGACGCGCTCTCGGATGGCCGCCGCGATCTCGCCGGGCGGGCGGGCCGCGTCCAGCACGAGGAAGCGCTCGGGTTCGGCGCGGGCGAGCCCGAGGAAGGCCTCGCGTACGCGGACGTGGAATTCCTCGCGCTCGGCTTCGAGCCGGTCGAACGGTTTGTCGGCGGCGTTCAGGCGCGCGCGGGCGGCGGCGGGGTCGAGGTCCAGCAGAACGGTCAGATCCGGGAGGAGTTCCCCGGCCGCCCACAGGGAGAGGTTGCGGATCTCTTCGCCATCGAGCACGCGCCCGGCGCCCTGGTACGCCACCGAAGAGTCCAGGTACCGGTCCTGGAGCACGACATCCCCGCGCTCGAGAGCGGGGCGCACCACGGTGGACACGTGATGGGCGCGGTCGGCTGCGTACAGCAGCGCCTCGGCGCGCGGCGCGATGTCACCGCGGTGGTGGAGGACGATGTCGCGGATGAGGACGCCCACCTCGGTGCCGCCGGGCTCCCGGGTGCGCACGACCGTCCGCCCCTCCCCCGTCAGCCAGTCCTCGAGCAGACGAGCCTGCGTGGTCTTGCCGACCCCGTCACCACCCTCGAGCGTGACGAAGAGGCCGGATGCGGCGTGCTCGGTCACGACTTCTTGGCCGGAGCCTTCCGCGTCGTGGTCGCCTTCCGCGTCGTCCGCTTGGGCGCAGGTCCCTTCGCACGCTTGTCGGCGATCAGCTCGACGGCACGCTCGAAGGTGACGTCCATCGCGTTCTCGCCCTTGGGGATGGTCGCGTTCGTCTCCCCGTCGGTCACGTACGGGCCGAACCGGCCGTCGCGGAGGCGAATGGGCTTGCCGCTGGTGGGGTCGTTGTCGAACTCCTTGAGTGCGCTCGACGCCTTGCGTGCCCCGTACTTCGGCTCGGCGTACTTGGCCAGGGCCTCCTCGAGCGTGATGTCGAAGATCTGCTGCTCGTTGTCCAGCGACCGCGAGTCGGTGCCCTTCTTCAGGTACGGGCCGAAGCGACCGTTCTGAGCCGTGATCTCCTCACCGGCCTCGGGATCGGCCCCGACGATGCGCGGGAGGGTGAGGAGTCTCAGGGCCGTGTCGAGGTCGATGGTCTCGACCGACATCGAGCGGAACAGCGAGGCGGTGCGGGGCTTGGGCGCCGCATCCTTCTTCGTCTTCCCCTTCTTCGGCGCTTCGACGACTTCGCCGGTGGCTTCGTCGACGTTGTCGGGGTCTTCGGGGTCGACCTCCTGGACGTACGGTCCGTACCGGCCGTCCTTCACGACGATGAGCTTGCCGTTCTCAGGGTTCTCCCCCAGGACGCGGTCTCCGGCGACCGGCGCGTCGATGAGCTCCTGCACCTTTGCGGGGGTGAGCTCGTCGGGCGCCAGGTCCTCGGGGATGTTGACGATGCGCCGCGCCTCGGGGTTCGTCGCGTCGGGCACCTCGAGATACGGGCCGTACTTGCCGAAGCGGAGCGTCGCCGAGTCCGTGATGCGCGTGGAGTTCAGCTCGCGCGCGTCGATCTCGCCGAGGTTGTCCACGACGTTGCGGAGCCCCACCTGCTCGTCGGAGCCGAAGTAGAAGGAACGCAGCCACTCGGTGCGCTTCTGCTCGCCGCGGGCGATCGCATCGAGGTCGTCCTCGAGCGCGGCGGTGAAGTCGTAGTCGACGAGGTCTGCGAAGTGCTCCTCGAGGAGGCGCACGACGCTGAACGCCAGCCAGCTCGGTACGAGGGCCTGTCCGCGCTTGGTGACGTACCCGCGGTCGAGGATGACATCGATGATGCTCGCGAAGGTGGAGGGGCGTCCGATGCCCTTCTCCTCGAGCGCCTTGACGAGGCTCGCCTCGGTGTAGCGGGGCTTGGGCGATGTCGCGTGGCCCTTCGGCTCGACGTCGCGCATCTGGAGGGAATCGCCGACGGCGAGCGCCGGCAGCGACTGGTCATCGGCCTTGTCGGCGTCGCTGCGCTTCTCGTCACGGCCCTCTTCGTACGCCTCGAGGAAGCCCTTGAAGGTGTAGACAGTGCCCGATGCGGTGAATTCGGCGACGCGTTCCCCGGCCTGGACGCTGAGGATGACGGTGGTGGTCTCGTATTTCGCATCGGACATCTGGCTGGCGACCGTGCGCTTCCACACGAGGTCGTACATGCGCTGCTCGTCGCGGTCGAGTCCGCCGGCCACCGATGCCGGGGTGCGGAAGACCTCACCCGACGGCCGGATGGCCTCATGCGCTTCCTGCGCGTTCTTGGAGTTGTTGCGGTACACGCGCGGGTTCGGCGGCACGGCACGGTCACCGTAGAGGGAGACGGCCTGCGCGCGCGCCGCTTTGACCGCCTGCGCGGACAGCGCGGTCGAGTCGGTACGCATATAGGTGATGTAGCCCTTTTCGTAGAGCCGCTGGGCGACGCTCATCGCGTGCTTGGCGCTCATCGAGAGCTTCCGACCTGCCTCCTGCTGAAGGGTGGACGTCGTGAACGGAGGCTTGGGGCTGCGCGTGCCCGGCTTCGCCTCGACGCTCGTGACGGAGGCGGCTCCCGCGGCGGCGATCGCGTCGGCGAGCTCCCGGGCAGCGGTCTCGTCCAGCGCGACGACGGCCTTCTTCAGCGCGCCGCGGTCATCGAAGTCGGTGCCACGCGCCAGTGGCGCCCCGTCCACGCGTGCGAGACGCGTCGTGAACGCTTCGGCGCCCTTGACCGCGGATGCTTCGACATCCCAGTACGAGGCCGAGATGAAGGCCATGCGCTCCCGCTCGCGGTCAACGACCAGGCGGGTCGCGGCGGACTGCACGCGGCCGGCGCTGAGCGCCGTGCCTTCGCGACCCGAGCCGACCTTGCGCCACAGCACGGGCGATACGTCCCAGCCGTACAGGCGGTCGAGCACACGGCGGGTCTCCTGGGCGTCCACCAGCGACGTGTCCAGTTCGCGGGTGTGCTGGACGGCTTCGCGGATGGCGTCCTGGGTGATCTCGTGGAACACCATGCGCTTGACCGGAACCTTGGGCTTGAGCACCTCGAGGAGGTGCCACGCGATGGCCTCACCCTCGCGGTCACCATCCGTGGCCAGCAGGACCTCGTCGGCCGTCTTGAGGGCACGTTTGAGCTCGGCAACGGTCTTCGTCTTGCGATCGTTGACGACGTAGTACGGGTCGAAGTCGTTGTCGACGTCGATCGAGTACTTGCCGTACGCCTCCTTCTTGTCGGCCGGGATCTCCTTCTTGCTGGCGAGATCACGGATGTGCCCGACAGAGCTCAACACCTCGTAGTCGTCGCCGAGGTAACCCTGGATCGACCGCATCTTGGTCGGGGATTCGACGATGACAAGCTTCTTGCCGTGTGGCGCTGCCTTTGGCACGTGGGGGCGTCCTTTCTTCGTTGCACACCATACACACGACTTCCTGGGTGCGGATCCGCCCCGTCTCGCCGCGGGGGGTCATTCCGGCGGCGGCCCCGCCCGCGCGGAGGCCGTCGCCGGGAGGATTCCGAAGGGCGCGGAGACCGTGACCGTGGCCACCAGAACGTCGAGGTCGCACGCGATCACGGCGACTCCGACGGCCGCGCTCACCTCGGCGGCGCGCTCGCACGGAACGCCCGGAACCGCGCCACTGGCGGCGTCCGCGGCCGCCAGTGCGGCAGCATCCGCGGCCGACGCCACCCGCTGCGCATGGGCGGATGCGGCAGCCGCCGCACACAGCGACACGGTGAGCACGGCCGCGACCCCGACGACGCCGACGGACGCGGCGACACCGGGCATCAGAGGCCTCCCGCCAGTGCGCACGAGGTCGCCGACGCCGCGGGAAGCCCGGGAAGGGGCGACGGCGCCGTAGCGACGACGCACACGAGATCACCGCGCGGTTCGATCGAGACCGTTCCGCCCGCGGCGGCGACCACCGCCGCCGCGCGGCCGGCGTCCTCCCCCCGGGCGACCAGGCGTGCGGCGTCGGCGGCGGCATCCTGCATCCGCACCTGGCGGGCACCGGCGCCCAGCGCGCCCACGCCGAAAAGGACGACGAGGATCACGGCAGGGAGGACCACGGCGAACTCGGCCGCGACCGACCCCCGCTCGCCCAGCAGCGAGCGGGGGCGGCACGCGCTCATTCGACCGTCAGCGCGCGGCGGATGAGGTCGGTGAGGATGCCACGCACCTCATCGGACCTCATGATGACGACCAGGAGACCGGCGAAGGCCACCGCCGCCATCGTGGCAATGGCGTATTCGGCGGTGGCAGCGCCGGCCTCGTCGGCGAAGAGCCGCCGCGCCCAGGAACGCGTCAGCGGGCGGAGCGGAACCGTGGGTTCTCGTGCGGGCGGGGGCAGGGGCGGCAGTGACATGGTGATCCTCCTCGAATCGGTGTCGGTGGGCACGACGGACCTCACAGCGTCAGTACGCCGGAGGAGAGGATGCTCAGCATCATCGGCGCGACGCCGAGCAGCAGGAAAGACGGCAGCGTGCAGACGCCGAGCGGGATGAGCAGTCGCGACGACAACCGAGCGGCACGGAGTCGGCCGTCGGTGCGGGCGCGGTGGCGCGCGAGCCAGGCGGATGAGCGCAGGAGCTCCACCGCAGGTACCCCTGCCGCCCGGGAGAGCGCGAGGACGTCGTCCACCTCCGGGTCCGAGGCGTCGGGGCGTGCCTCGCCGACGAGGTCTCGCGCCCGCTCGACGGATGCACCCCCCGACAGCGCGATGGCCGTGAGCTCCGCGGCCATCCCCGGGATCCCGGGCTTTGCCGCCGCGCGGGACACGAGTGCGGCGTTCCATCGGCGCGCGGCGATCAGCAGCAGGACTCCCGCGACGAGGCATCCGATACCGAACGGGGTCGTCGTGAGCACCACCGCGGTGTCGAAGCCCAGGGCGATGCCCAGGCCCACCGCGACGAGGGGCAACCAGCCGAGGAGTTTCGCCGTCGAGGCCGGTTCGGCAAGCGCGATGCGCACGTCGTCGGCCGTCTGCTGACCGTCCCGCAGCGCGGCGGCCACGTCGCGGAGACTCTCGGACAGCGGCGCCCCCACGATGCTCGCGATCGACCACGCCGCGGCCACCTCACGCCAGGCGCCGCCTTCGGCGGCGAGCGCGCCGGGCACGTCGCCTACGCGCAGCACCGCCGCCCGGACCCGCCCCGCGACGGGGTCGCCGCGATCCTCCAGCACCGTCCATGCCCGGGATGGCGCGATTCCCGAACGCAGCAGCACCGCGAGCCGCAGCACGGTGTCGGCCGTGGCGGCCGCATCCGGCGGGGCGGGCGCGCGTCGTCGTCTCAGGTCCACGGCATCTCCGCCATCCGGAGTCGTCCGGCGTCCAGGACCGGACGGCCGGTGCCCACGATGCGCCTCCGCCCGCCGGCGTCGCGCGCCAGATGGACGACGCAGCCGATGGCGCTCACCACCTGCCGCGCGAGGGCGGTGTCATCCAGCCCCGCCAGCGCACCGAGCGCCTCCAGCCGGGCGGGAACGTCGGTGAGGCTGCTCGCGTGCAACGTCCCGGCGCCCCCGTCGTGGCCGGTGTTCAATGCAGAGAGGAGCTCCCGCACCTCCACCCCACGGCACTCACCGATGACGAGCCGATCAGGCCGCATCCGCAGCGCTTCACGCACCAGTCGCGCCAGATCGACGCCCCCGGCACCCTCGAGGTTCGGTTGGCGGGCTTCCAGCGCGACATGATGCGGATGCTGCAGCCTCAGCTCCGCGACATCCTCGATCGTCACGATCCGCTCGGTGACAGGCGCCCGCGACAACAGCGCGGCAAGGAGAGTGGTCTTCCCCGAGCCCGCGGCCCCGGTGATGAGCAGGTTGACGCGGTCGCGCACCAGCCCCTCCAGCCTTTCCGCGCCTTTCTCGTCCGTGAGCCCGCGGGCGAGCAGCTCATCCAGGTCCGGCGCGACGACGCGAGGCACCCGCACCGAGATCGTCGTGCCCGCAGACGCGATCGGCGGCAGCACCGCATGAACGCGCACCCCGCCGGCCAGGCGGACGTCGACGCAGGGCGTGGCGTCGTCGATATGGCGCCCTCCCGCACCGATGAGGGCGACGGCCAGGTCGCGCACGTCGGATTCCGCCGCCCGCCACTCCCGCACGGGCCGCGGCCCGTCACCCCGATCGACGAAGAGGCCGTCGGCGCCGTTGACGAAGAGATCGGTGACGTCGGAATCCGCCAGAAACCGCGCGAAGGGCGCCAGCGCGGCATCCCGAGCGTCGGGAGACACCGGGGCGGCCGGCGCGGCCGGGGGCACGGGCCCCGGGATCGCGGATGCCGGCCGCGGGCGTCGAGGCGAGACGACGAAGGCATCGGGCATGCGGCGACGCTACGGCCCGCCGAGCAACCTCGTCCGGGCGACGTGACGATCGGTGGAAAGCATCGGCGAACGATCTCCTGGGGAGAAACGGCCGGACGCGACATCCAGGTGTCGCGCGAGGAATGGCGGCGACGGGAGGCGCGTTCTCGAAAGGGAGCGAACCAACGTCCGCCCGAACACGATGCAATGCACCGCTCGAAGCGGAGGAAGTGACCGATGCGCGTCTCTTTACTCGACAGGTCGCGGACGCGCAGCGGCGAGTCCGACGCCGACGCCGTCTCCACGACCGTCGAACGAGCCGTGCGCGCCGACGCGCTCGGATTCCGCCGGTTCTGGACCGCGGAGCACCACGCCGTTCCCGGCATCGCCAGCGCAGCCCCCACGGTGCTGGTCGCCGCGATCGGTGCCCGCACCCGCAGCATCCGCGTCGGCACCGGCGGGATCATGGTGCCCAACCACAATCCGCTGGTGATCGCGGAACAGGCGTTGCTGCTCGAGGCGCTGTTCCCGGGGCGGGTCGACATCGGCCTCGGCGGCTCCCTCGGGTTCACCGCTGCGGTCCGGCGAGCACTGGGCCGGATGACCGTGAGCGACGGCGAGTACGCCGCCGAGGTCGAGCAGATCCGCTCGTACTTGGACAGGCGAGCGGACATGACGGTCCGACCCTCCGTCGACCCGCCGCCTGTGTTCTTGCTCGCGATCAAGGGCGGGCTGACTCTGGCCGCGGAGCTGGGGTTGCCCGCAGTGATCGGCGGGCCGATCCTGCAGAACGCGCTGGCGATCGATGCCTACTTCCGCGACTTCCGACCGACCTCGACACAGCCGGATCCCTACCTCATGGTGAGCATCGAGGTCGCTGTCGCAGAAACGGCGGAGCGCGCTCGTAACCTCCTGCTGCCGGAGGCGTGGGCGTTTGCCATGACGCGTGAGGTCGGGGAGTTCCGTGCCCTCGAGCCGGTGGACACGGTGCGACGGATGCTCGAGTCCACGAGCGCTCCGAAGAAGCTCGACGCCGTGCAAGCGTCGCTGGATGCGGCGATCAGCGGCACTCCCGATGAGGTGGCCGCAGCGCTGGAGGGTCTCCTCGAGCGGACCGGCGCCTCCGAACTCCTCGCGAGTGTGAGTACCTATGATCGCGACGACGTCCGCGCGACCGATGAGTTCCTCGCGTCGCTCCAGACGTGACGCGCCGGCAGAGGGTCGCGCCCGACCGCTGAAAAGAGAGAAGGCGGCATCCCATGGGGGGAACGGGATGCCGCCACGCGACGAGCGATATTTGGGGGGCTCGCTGGTCACGTCTGCCGAACGATGTTCGGGCCGCATCCACCTTACGCAGATCGCCCGGGGGAGCAAATCCGCACACGCCGTGGCGCGGCCGACCCAACTATCGGAGGTAGTCGCGGCTAGACCCCGGAACTAGATTGGCCCGTGTCGCGCCGCCATCCTCGTCACCGGCGGGCGACTCTTCCGCAAAGGAGCGCGCATGAGCAGCCAGATCGACCACCTTCTCTCGGAAACCCGACGCTTCGCACCGTCGGCGGAGTTCGCGGCGGAGGCCGTGGCCACGGCGGAGCTGTACGAACGCGCCGCCGCGGACAGCGAAGGCTTCTGGGCAGACCAGGCCCGCGAGCTGCTGCACTGGCACAAGCCGTTCACCGAGGTGCTGGACTGGACCAACCCGCCGTTTGCCCGATGGTTCGCCGACGGAGAGCTCAACGTCGCCTACAACTGCCTCGACCGTCACGTCGAGGCGGGCAACGGGGATCGGGTGGCCCTGCTATGGGAAGGCGAGCCGGGAGACGAACGCCGCATCACCTATGCGGAGCTGACCGACGAGGTCAAGCGCGTCGCCAACGTCCTCGAAGGGCTCGGCGTCGGTCACGGCGACCGCGTCGCGATCTACCTTCCGATGATCCCGGAGGCGGTGGCCGCGATGCTCGCGGTGGCTCGGATCGGCGCCATCCACTCGGTCGTGTTCGGTGGATTCTCCGCCGACAGCCTGCGCGCCCGCATCGACGATGCCGGGGCGAAGCTCGTCATCACCGCCGACGGCGGGTACCGGAAGGGCAAGGTGTCGCCGCTGAAGCCCGCGGTGGACATGGCCCTCGCCGACCGCAACGGCAGCGGACCACAGGAGACCGTGGAGCACGTCCTGGTCGTCCGCCGTGGGGAGAACGACGTCGAGTGGAACGCCGATCGCGATGTGTGGTGGCACGAGGCCGTGCCCGCGGCATCCGCCGAGCATGAAGCGCAGGCCTTCCCCGCCGAGAACCCCCTGTTCATCCTCTACACCTCGGGCACGACCGGGAAGCCGAAGGGCATCCTGCACACCTCCGGCGGCTACCTGACGCAGTCGGCGTTCACGAACCGCGTCGTGCACGACATCCACCCCGAGTCCGACGTGTACTGGTGCACCGCCGACATCGGCTGGATCACCGGCCACACCTACGTGACCTACGGACCGCTCGCCAACGGGGCCACGCAGGTGCTGTACGAAGGGACACCGGATGCGCCGCATCCCGGCCGCTGGTGGGAGATCATCCAGAAGTACGGCGTGACGATCTTCTACACCGCGCCGACGGCGATCCGCTCGTTCATGAAGATCGGTCGCGAGGTGCCGCAGAGCTTCGACCTGTCATCGCTCCGGCTGCTGGGTTCGGTCGGTGAGCCGATCAACCCGGAGGCGTGGGTCTGGTACCGCAACATCATCGGCGGCCAGTCGACACCGGTGGTGGACACCTGGTGGCAGACCGAGACGGGCGCGATCATGATCTCGGCCCTCCCCGGCATCACCGAGACCAAGCCCGGCTCGGCCCAGGTGCCCCTCCCGGGTATCTCGATCGACGTGGTCGATGACGCCGGTGAGCACGTCGGCAACGGCAACGGCGGGCTCCTCGTCGTCACCGAGCCGTGGCCCAGCATGCTGCGCGGCATCTGGGGCGACCCGGATCGGTACAAGGAGACGTACTGGGACAAGTTCGCCGACAAGGGCTACTACTTCGCCGGCGACGGGGCACGCCTGGATGAGGACGGCGACGTGTGGCTCCTCGGCCGGGTCGACGACGTGATGAACGTGTCGGGGCACCGCCTGTCGACCGCTGAGATCGAGTCGGCGCTGGTCGCTCACGAGTCCACGGCCGAGGCGGCCGTGGTCGGAGCATCCGATGAGACCACCGGCCAGGCGGTCGTCGCGTTCGTCATCGTGAAGCAGAGCTTCCTCAAGGCGCACTCCCCCGAAGGCCTCGCCGGGACGCTGCGCAGCTGGGTGGGCGAGCAGATCGGCCCGATCGCCCGGCCCCGCGACATCTACATCGTGGGCGAGCTCCCCAAGACGCGCTCGGGCAAGATTATGCGGCGCCTGCTCCGCGACGTGGCGGAAGGCCGCGAGGTGGGTGACACCACGACCCTCGCCGACACCGCCGTGATGAGCGTGATCAGCAAGCAGGTGAAGTAGCGCCCGCCGTCGCCCCGGCGCCGCACGTCGGCGTCGGGGCGGCGGACGGGTGGGGCGCGGGATGCGGCGGCGGTCAGGCGAGGCTGAAGACCACCTCGACCTCGACGGGGCTGTCCATCGGCAGGACCGGCACGCCGACAGCCGAACGAGCGTGGCGGCCAGCCTCGCCGAAGACCTCGCCCAGGAGCTCGCTCGCGCCGTTGATGACGCCCGGCTGTCCGGTGAACTCCGGCACGGATGCCACGAACCCGGTGACCTTGAGGACGCCGCCGAGTCGGTCGATCCCTCCCGCCGCGTCGGCGGCGGCGGCGATCGCGTTCAACGCGCACAGGCGGGCGTACTGGTACGCGTCCGAGGCGGGAACGAGGCGGTGGCCATCGCCGACCTTGCCGGTCGCCGGGAGGGCGCCCGAAACGAACGGCAGCTGGCCGGCGGTGTAGACGAGGTCGCCGTGCACCTTGGCGGGCACGTAGGCGCCGGCCGGAGCGGAGACCGGCGGAAGCTCGAGGCCGAGTTCGTCGAGGCGGGCCGCGATGCTCATGCGCCCTCCCCGAACTGCTGGGACGCCTGCGCCGCAGCGCCCAGTCCCGCGTTGGTGCCGCCGCCCCCGGAGGGCCGCTTGAAGTAGCCGACGAGGCCGCCCTCGGGGCCGGTCACCACCTGCACCAGCTCCCACCCCTGCTTTCCCCAGTTGTTGAGGATCGCGGCGGTGTTATGGATGAGAAGGGGTGCCGTGAGGTATTCCCACGTGGTCATCGCAGCTCCGGTCGTCGAGAGGATGCCTGACGACAGCGTCCAGAACGCCTGCCTATCAAGGCTTCGCCCAGGTATTTGGCTTAGCATCAAGCCTATGCCTGATACGAAACGGACGACGTCCGGAGTGCTCGGCGGTCTCGCCGGCCTCGTCGGCCTGAGCGCCGTCGCGGGCGTGCTCGTCACTGCGACGATCACCCCGGCCATCGCCGTTTCGGGTGCCGCTGCCTCCAGCGCCATCTCGATCTTCGACAACATGCCGAGCATCCTGAAGATCGACAAGCTCATGCAGCCGACGACAATCTGGACCGGCGACCAGATCCTCGCGCAGTTCTACGACCAGAACCGGCAGCCGGTCGAGTTCGAACAGGTCTCCCCGGTCATGTACGACGCGATCCTGTCGTCGGAAGACCCGCGGTATTACCAGCACGGCGGCGTGGACCTCATCGGAACGACGCGCGCGCTGCTGAGCAACGCCTCCGGCGGCGCGACGCAGGGTGGCTCATCCATCAGCCAGCAGTACGTCAAGAACGTGCTCATCCAGAAGTGCGAGCGCGACGCGGTCCCCGAGGTCGACGCGGACGGCGTGGAAACGAAGTCGCGCGGCGAGGTGCTCCAGAGCTGCTGGACCGACGCCACCACCGCATCGGGCATCGAAGGTTATGAGCGCAAGCTGCAGGAAATGCGCTACGCCATCCAGCTCGAGAAGGAATATTCCAAGAACGACATCCTCCTCGGTTACCTCAACATCGCGAACTTCGGCGGCACGAACTACGGGATCGAAGCCGCCTCGAAGTACTACTTCAACGTCCCCGCGGCGCAGCTCAGCGTCAGCCAGGCGGCAACCCTCGCCGGCATCGTGCAGAACCCCAACACGTACCGCATCGACCGCGCCGGCGGCAGCATCGTCGAGGGCGAGGTGTCGTACAACAAGGCGCCGGACGGCTCCATCGAGGACGTCAATCCCACCACTATCCAGGGGCTCCACACCCTTGTCGAGGACGGCACCATCACCCAGGAGCAGCTGCTGGCTGCGGCCGACGGGTACAGCGCCACGAAGGGCCGCCAGCTCTACGTGCTGAGCCGGCTGCTGGACGACGGCAAGATCACGCGCGAGCAGTACGTGGCCGCTGCCATCGAACCGATCACGCCGCAGATCACGCCGGCCTCACAGGGATGTGCCGCATCCGCCGCTCCGTACTTCTGCCAGTACGTCGTCTCGGTGATCCGCAAGGACCCGTCGTTCGGACCGACCGCTGAAGAGCGCCTCCGCTCGCTGCGTCAGGATGGCTTGAACATCTACACGACCCTGGACTGGAACGTCCAGAACGCCGCCCAACAGGCGATGACCGACTACGCGCCCACCTCTGTCGCCAGCATGAAGTTCGGCGCCGCGATCGTCAGTGTCGAAGCGAAGACCGGACGCGTGCTCGGTATCGCACAGAACACCCTGTTCAGCGAAGATGCTGCTCTCGCGACCGACCCGAACTACAGCAGCCTCGTCTACGCCGGCGACCGGCAGTTCGGTAACTCGGACGGTTTCAACGCCGGATCGACCTTCAAGCTCTTCACTCTCATCGACTGGCTCGAGCAGGGGAAGTCGCTCAACGAGATCGTGAACGGCCGCGACCGACCGGTGCCGGACATGACGAACTCGTGTTACGGCAACTGGGTCAACGTGTCCAAGGACCGCATCCGAAACTTCAACAATCAGGCCGGGTACACCGGGACGCCCATGCAGTTCACCCGGCAGTCGTTGAACACCGGGTTCCTCGGGATGGCGGCCGAGCTCGACCTCTGCGACATCGCGAAGGTCGCGAAGAAAATGGGAGTCACCCTCGCCAACGGCAACGACATCGAGATGCGTTATGGCAACAATGTCATCGGCAGCGACGCGGTCTCGCCTCTGGCAATGGCGGGCGCCTACGCGACCGTGGCGAACGGCGGCACCTACTGCCAGCCGAAGGTCATCGACCGCGTCACGGACAGCGAGGGCACCGACCGCCCCGAGCTCGTGCCGGTACGCGCCTGCACGCCGGTGCTGTCCCCCGAGGTCGCCGCTACCGCAGCGACGGCGCTGGCCGGCGTCATGAACGGCGGCACCGGCTCACAGGGCAACACCTACGACGGAACCCCGCTGATCGGCAAGACTGGGACGCACGAAGGACTGCAGTCCTGGATGGTGGAATCCTCCACGAACGTGGCCACCGCCGCCTGGGCGGGCACCGTCGAAGGCCCGGGTGAGATCTTCCGGAATTGGCACAATGGGCGACGCCTTGCCGACATCCGGTACCCGATGGCTCGCGCCGTGCAGCGCGTCGCCAACGAGTTCTACGGGGGCGACCGGTTCCCCCCAGCCGACAACAATCTGACCCGCCGCGTGACCAAGGATGTGCCGAATGTTGTCGGGCAGACCGTCGATCAAGCCCGGGCCACACTGACCGAAGCCGGGTGGGAAGTCGTCGTGGGCGATCCAGTGGACTCCGATCAGCCGACCGACATCATCGCGGCGCAGAATCCCACGGGGTCGGCTCCCGGTGGCACGCCGATCACCATCAGTCCCAGCAACGGGCAGGCGACGGCGATCCCCTCGGTCGCGAACATGGACGCGCAAGAGGCGGCTGGAGCTCTCCGCAGTGCGGGTTTCACCAACCTGTCCGCGAGTTGCACTGCTGATCCGAACGCTCCCGCGGAAGGCGTCGCCACCGGCACCACCCCGGCCGCCGGAACCTTGACATCACGAACCGCTGCCGTCACCCTGGCCGTCACCGCCAGGGAATGCTGAGTGGTAGCCGGTCCGATCGCTCGAACCGCCCTCACGGCCCTCGGGGCTGTGGGGGCGGTCGGCGCGTCCGCCGCGGTGTGGGGAATCGGCATCGAGCGGTACCTCTTCACGGTCAGGTATGCCGCGCTTCGCATCCTCCCGCCCACCGCCTCACCCCTGCGGGTGCTTCACCTGTCCGACGCCCACTTGGCGCCGTGGCAGCACCGCAAACAGGAGTGGATCGCGGGGCTCGCCGACCTCCGGCCCGACTTCATCGTGAACACGGGTGACAATCTCGGCCACGTGGAGGGCTTGGATGGCGTCCGCTCCGCGTTCGCGCCGTTCGCCGGAATCCCCGGGGTTTTCGTGCACGGATCGAACGACACCCAGGCGCCCTCGCCGCGCAACCCGCTGCGCTACTTCTCCGGCCCGTCCAAGCGGAAGCCGACCGCAGAGAAGATCGACGTCGATGCCCTCGACCGGTATCTGGCGGACGAGCTGGGGTGGGTGGATCTGGACAACACCGCGGCCGAACTGAACGTCGGCGGTCTCCGCATCCGCGGATTCGGCGTCGACGACGCCCATCGCGACTGGGACGACCTGCCGGCCACCACTGCGGCGCTCGAGCGGCTCGACGAAGCGGACCTCTCGCTCGGGGTCACGCATGCACCGTACCGCCGGGTCCTGGACGCCTTCACGGATCTCGGGGCCGACCTCTTGCTCGCCGGGCACACGCACGGAGGCCAGGTCCGCATCCCGGGGAGCCGTAACGCGCTGGTCGCGAATTGCGACATCCCGCTCGACCAGGCGCGCGGCCTGAGCGAATGGACGCACGGTGGCCGCTCCGTGCCGCTGAACGTCAGCGCCGGAATCGGCCACTCGATCTACGCGCCCGTGCGGTTCGCCTGCCGGCCCGAGGTCTCGCTGATCACGCTCCTCCCCCGCTGATCCCGCGCCGCCCCCACTCTCGCGCCGAGCGGGCGTGCGCCGGCGGGCGCCGGCGGCGGCACTCTTCCTCCCCAGGCGCGTCCGGTGGGGCACCGTCCACAACCGGGTCGTTCCCGGCACCGCGGCATCCCGAGGCACCTCACCATCGACGGAGAGACCCCGTCGAAAGGATGCCACATGACCTCCGTGCCCGCTTCCCACCCGCGCCGCCGTCGAAACGTGATCGGTGCGGTTGCGGCGGCTCTGCTCGTTCTGGCTGCAACCCTCCTCTCCGCGCCGCCGGCCTCCGCCGCATCCCAGGGCGTCGGATTCGGCACGTGGGCGCCGGTGTCCGCCTACGGGTGGCACGGCTCGATGCTGATCGACGGGGTGCACACGTACTGCATCGTCCCGGGGCTCCCCGCCCCGACCGGCCCGAGCACCGACCACGGGGTTCGAGGCGATGCGGCAGGCCTGTCGCCGCAACAACTCGCGGGGATCAACCACCTGATCACCACCTATGGCCAGACGAACGACCCCGTGCAAGCGGCCGGCGTCGGCTGGGCGGTGAAAGCGATCGCCGACCTCGATACCACCCTTCACTCGTGGGGGTACCCGGGCGATTCTCTGGCCGGCGCCGTCGACTGGGTCTTCGCGCGTCTCGCGCCGGAGCATTCCGCCGCAGTGCAGCAGAAGGCCGAGGCTTACTATGCCGAGGGGATGGCGGTGATCGTGCCCGGTTCGGATGCGGCGCTCACGCTCACCACCGACGAGGCCGACCCACGCGGCGGCACCGTCCGGCTCGACGGCGGCGCGGGCACAACCGCCGTGGTGACGCTCGAGAACGCCGTCTTCATCGAGTCGGGGACGGCGGAGCTCGCCGGTGTGACTCCCGGCAGTGCGCACCCGATCAGCGCGAGCTCGCCGGATGACACCGGCGCCCCGTTCACCGTGCGAGCGGCTGCGACTCTGTCGGCCACCATCGCACCCGCGGTCCGATATTTCACGACCGAGGGTCAGCAGCACACCGCGGGTCCGGGCGGGTCGGTGCAGTACTTCGTCGAGGCGGCGGATGCCACGCCGAGGCCTGTCGTCTTCTCGCCCGGCATCACGACTCAGGTGGCAGCGCCGGAGGCGACGGGAGGACCCTTCGTCGACGACGTGACGCTCGCCCCGGTCGAGGGCGTGTGGCCGCGGAGCGCCGACGGCGGCTTCATCGCGCTCCGCGCAACAGCGATCGTCTACCGAACCGAGGGCGCCCCGACGGGTCCCGAGATCCCGGCCGACGCGGTCCCGGTGGGCGAGCTCGAGCTGATCACCGACCCGGCACAGGGCGGCGGCACGTATCGGGTGACCTCCGGGTGGGAGCTGCCCGGGCCCGGGTACTACACCGCGGTGTGGGAGATCGCCGCCTCGGCCCAGGCGCCGGAGGTGGCTCGCCACCTCGAACGCGACTACCGCTGGGCGGAAGACTTCGCCGCGCCCACGCAGATCGTGCACGTCCCGACTCCCCCCGCCGCGCCCGCACCGGAGGACACCCCGCGCGCACTGGCCGCGACCGGGCTCTGGGAGGGCGCAGGCCCGCGCGTGGGAGCGGGCGGCATCGCCGCGCTCCTCGCCGGGCTCGCATTGCTCGCACACGTGGCCCAGCGGCGCCGATTCACGGCCGGCTGAGGAGCCGCCCCGGTTCGAAGCATCCCTCCATTCGGGGTAGACTCGGGGGGTTGCCACGGGGTGTGGCGCAGCTTGGTAGCGCGCTTCGTTCGGGACGAAGAGGCCGCAGGTTCAAATCCTGTCACCCCGACCAACAGGCGAAAGGCCGGCCCACACGGGTCGGCCTTTCGCTTTTCTCCTCGCTCCGGCGCTCGCCCGCACCCGTGGGCGGGAGGCGCGCAGGGGGTCCGCCCGTGAGCGCTGGTGGGCGGCCCGCGGGGATGCTCAGCCGCTGCGAATACGATGGAAGCGGCTCCGTCGCCATACGGGGCCATCTTCACGTTCGGCATCGACAGGAGCATCGTGCCCGCATCCACTCCCCGCCTCGTCGCCTTCGACCTCGACGACACGCTCGCCCCGTCGAAGAGCGCCATCGACCCGCGCATCGGTGAGCAACTGATCGCGCTGGCCGAGCGCGTGGAGGTCGCGATCATCTCCGGCGGGCAGCTCGCGCAGTTCCGCGCTCAGGTCGTCGACCGGCTGCCGGCGGCGTCGGCAGAGACGCTCAGCCACATCCACCTGATGCCGACGTGCGGCACGCAGTACTACCGGCTCGCCGAGGGCCGTATCGAGACGGTCTACGCCCACTCCCTCACCGACGACGAGAAGGCACGCGCCCTCGCCGCCGTCGAGGAGGAGGCGCGCCGCCTGGGGCTGTGGGAGTCGCAGACGTGGGGTGACATCCTCGAAGACCGCGGCTCGCAGATCACGTACTCCGCCCTCGGCCAGAAGGCTCCGCTCGAGGCCAAGATCGCGTGGGACCCCACAGGCGCGAAGAAGAACGCCCTCCGCGAGGCGGTGGCGGCCCGCATCCCCGATCTGGAGGTGCGCTCGGGCGGCTCGACCTCCGTGGACATCACCCACCGCGGCATAGACAAGGCCTACGGCATGCGCCAGCTCGCCGAGGTCACCGGCATCCCGCTCGACGACATGCTGTTCGTCGGCGACCGCCTCGACCCCGACGGCAACGACTACCCGGTGCTCGCTCTGGGCGTTCCCTGCCACGCGGTCGAGGGCTGGCCCGACACGGCTGCGTTCCTGGACACGCTCATCCCGACGCTCCCCCTCCGCTGACGCGCGAGAAACGATATTCCGGGCGAGACATGACGCGGCGCGTCGTTTCTCGGCCGGCACGTCGTTTTCGGCGAATCCGGCGCTACAGCTGGGCGGGAGCGGGAGCGGGAGCGGAGGAGGCGAGCGGCACGAGCCGCGACAGCTGCGTGACGTGCTTCGGCTCGAGTTCGGCCAGTGACGCGACACCCAGCAGCGCCATCGTGCGTTCGATCTCCGAGCGCAGGATCTGGATCGTCCGGTCGACCCCTGCGCGCCCGCCGGCCATGAGCCCGTACAGGTAGGCGCGCCCGATCAGCGTGAACTTCGCCCCGAGGGCGATGGATGCGACGATGTCGGCGCCGTTCATGATGCCGGTGTCGATCATCACCGTGGCATCCTTCCCCACCTCCCGCACCACCTGAGGCAGGAGGTGGAACGGGATCGGTGCCCGGTCGAGCTGGCGACCACCGTGGTTGGAGAGGATGATGCCATCCACGCCGGCATCGATCAGCCGCACGCTGTCGTCGACGTTCTGCACGCCCTTGATGACGATCTTCCCTGGCCACATGCCACGGATGACATCGAGGTCTTCGAAGCTGATCGTGGGGTCCATGGCGGCGTTGAGCAGGTCGCCGACCGTGCCGCCCGTCTCCGTGAGGGAGGCGAATTCGAGCTTGGGGGTGGTGAGGAAGTCGATCCACCACCACGGCCGCGGGATCGCATTGACGATCGTGCCGAGGGTCAGCTGCGGCGGAATCGAGAACCCGTTGCGCTTGTCGCGCAGCCGCGCCCCGGCGATCGGGGTATCCACGGTGAACATCAGCGTGTCGAAGCCGGCGTCGCCGGCACGGCGCACGAGCTCGTAGGAGATCTCCCGCTGCCGCATGACGTACAGCTGGAACCAGTTCCGCCCGTGCGGGTTGGCCGCCGTGACCCCCTCGATCGAGGTGGTGCCGAGCGTCGAGAGGGTGAACGGGATGCCGGCGGCCGCGGCCGCGGAGGCGCCCGCGGTCTCCCCCTCGGTCTGCATCAGACGGGTGAAGCCGGTCGGCGCGATCCCGAACGGCAGGGCGCTCGGACCACCGAGGATCGTCGTGGCGGTGTCCACGTTCTCCGCCGGGCGCAACACGCTCGGGTGGAACTCGATGTCTTCGAACGCCTGCCGGGCTCGAGCCAACGACAGCTCACCCTCGGCGGCGCCGTCGGTGTAGTCGAAGGCCGCTTTGGGCGTCCGACGCTGGGCGATCTTCCGCAGGTCGGCGATCGTGAGCGCGTTTTCCAGGCGCCGCTTCTTCGCGTTCAGTTCGGGTGCCTTGAACTTCATCAGCTCGAAGATCTCGGCGGGTTTGGGCAGCTGGCGGTTCACCATGCGCTGTCTCCTTCTCGGGGGTGTGCGAGGCCTGCCTCGGCGTAGTAGCGGGAAATGTGGTCACGGACCAGCCGCCGTGCGGTGTCACCGTCGCCCGCATCGACCGCGGCGACGATCGCTCGATGCTCGGAGCGGAGGCGGTCGGCGGTCGCGTCCCAGTCGGTCAGGCCGGTCGCGCCTGTGAGGACGTACGACTCGATGGCCGTGCGAAGGCCCTCCATCATCGCCGCCACCACGACGTTGCCGGACGCCTCCACCAGCGAGAGGTGCAGTCGGGCGTCGAGGGCGAGGAACTCGGCGGGGCTGAGGCCGGCGGCATCCATCGCCTCAAGGACGGCATGGGCGGATGCGGTGTCCCGCTCGCGAGCGCCGGCCAGAGCTTCAACGGCAGCGGTCTCGAGGACGAGGCGGGTGCGGACGACGTCGCCGACCGGAAAGCCGTTGGCGGCCACCTGCAGCCGCAGGAGCGCCGAGAGTCCCCCGCGGGGCGTCGCCACGATCATCGCGCCCGCCGTGGGGCCGGAGCCTGTGGCCGTGCGGATGAGCCCCAGGACCTCGAGAACACGCAGCGCCTCACGAACGCTCGAGCGGCCCACGCCCAGCTGCACCGCGAGCTCCCGCTCGGGGGTCAGTCGGTCGCCCGGAGCCAGGCGCCCCTCGCGGAGATCTCCCTCGATGCGCTCCAGCACGAGCTGCCACGCGCGCGGCGTCGGCGGTGATTCCATGCGACCTCCTGTGGTCGGACCACAGTACCGCCTGCCGACAGCGCGGGCAACCGGACTAGCCTGAGGCGCATGGACCCGCTCCTGATCGTCCTGCTCCTCGCGGCCGCGGTCTCCGCCGCGTGCTGGGTTCTCTCGCTGATCACCAAGGACACGTCCTGGGTGGACCGTATCTGGTCGATCGTGCCGATCGCCTACGTGTGGATCTTTGCGATCGCTGCCATCACGGACGGCCGGGACGCGGGCCGGCTGATCCTCATGGCCCTCCTCGTCACGGCGTGGGGGGCGCGGCTGACGTTCAACTTCGCCCGCAAGGGCGGCTACACCGGCATGGAGGACTACCGGTGGGGGGTCCTGCGGAAGCGGATGACGCCGGCGCAGTTCCAGATCTTCAACCTGCTGTTCATCGTGCTCTATCAGAACGCGCTGCTCGTCCTCATCTCCCTGCCGGCCCTCATCGCGTGGCAGCATCCCGCGCCCCTGACCGGGTGGGATGCGGCCTTGGCGGTGCTGTTCGTCGCGTTCCTCGGCGGGGAGTTCGCCGCCGATCAGCAGCAGTGGGATTTCCACCAGGCCAAGAAGCGCGCCGGCGGCACGCTCGAACCCGGCTTCGTCACGACCGGGCTGTTCCGCGTCAGCCGACACCCGAACTTCTTCTTCGAGCAGGCTCAGTGGTGGGTGTTCTACCTCATCGGGGCTGTCGCGGCCGTCACCGCGGGACTGGGCGCGTGGGGCGGCCTGCTGAACTGGACGATCGTGGGACCGGCGCTGCTGACGGTCCTGTTCATCGGCTCGACGATCTTCACCGAGTCCCTCAGCGCATCCAAGTACCCCGCATACGCCGATTACCAGCGCCGCACGTCGATGCTGATCCCGTGGCCGCCGCGGAGCTCCGCTGCGACCGCCCGCGCCTAGTCCCCTTCGAGTCGCCAGCAAACGTCGGGTTCCGTGCGAAAACGCGCCGGATTGTGGCGAGTCGACGGGGAGGGACGAGGGCTAGGGGCGAGTGGCGTAACCGGCCGGGTTGCGGCTCTGCCAGTTCCAGTAGTCGCGGCTCGCGTCGTCGATGGTCAGCCGTGTGCGCCAGCCCAGCTCCCGTGCCGCCTTCGACGGGTCGCAGTACGTCGCCGCCACATCCCCGGGACGCCGCGGCAGCATCTTCCGGGGAAGCTCCCGTCCGACGGCCTTCTCGAACGAGGCGATGAGCTCCAGCACGCTCACCGGCGATCCCGTGCCGAGGTTGTAGACCGCGTGCCCGGGCTGGGCCTTCTCCAGCGCGACGACATGCCCTTCGGCGAGGTCGACGACGTGGATGTAATCGCGCAAGCCGGTGCCGTCGGGGGTGTCGTAATCGTCGCCGAACACGCCGATCTCGTCCAGCGCCCCGATCGCCACGCGTGAGACATACGGCATGAGATTGTTCGGGATGCCGGTGGGGCCCTCCCCGATCAGACCACTCGGGTGTGCCCCCACCGGGTTGAAGTACCGCAGAACGGTCACGTTGAGGTCGGGGTTCACGCGGGCAACGTCGGCGAGAACCACCTCGTTCATGCGCTTGGACTTGCTGTAGGCATTCGAGAGGTCGACGCTCGTGGTCGACTCCTCGGTGAACGGAAGGTCCGCGGGATCGGAGTACACCGTGCCCGTGCTGGAGAACACGAAGGAGCGGATGCCGTGCCGCACGCCCACCTCGACGAGGGCGAATGTGGTGTCGAGGTTGTTCCGGTAATACTCCAGCGGGATCTGGGTCGACTCCCCCACCGCCTTGAAGGCGGCCAGGTGGATGATCGCGTCGATCGGGCCGTGTTCGGCGAACACAGCCTCCACCACGTCGCGGTCGGCAGCATCCCCCACCACCAGCGGCGCGGGCTTACCGGTGATCTGCGCGACACGATCGGCCGCGACCGCAGAGGTGCCCGACAGATCGTCGAGGAGCACCACGTCGTGTCCGGCATCCAAGAGCGCCACCGCGGTGTGCGCGCCGATATATCCGGCGCCGCCGGCCAGGAGTACTCGCATGCATCCAGCGTATCCGTCGGGGCGCCGCGTGGTCGGCGGTCAGCGGCCGTCGAGGCGCCCGCCCGACTCACGGAGGTAGTCCACCGCGCACATCGATTCGTAGGTCACGACCCCGGCCGCCGCCCCCTCGTCGATCGCCACCTGGTCGCCGTCGAAGACGAACCGGCCGTCGACCAGGCGCGCGTTGAAGATCGCCTTCCGCCCACAGCGGCAGATCGTCTTCAGCTCCTCGAGGCTGTGTGCCAGTTCGAGGAGCCGCCGCGAGCCGGGGAAGGCCTCGGTGCGGAAGTCGGTCCGGATGCCGTACGCGATCACGGGGATGTCATCGAGCACGGCGACGCGCAGGAGGTCGTCGACCTGGGTGGGCGTGAGGAACTGCGCCTCATCCACGAGCAGGCAGGCGATCGGTCGGTCGCCCGCGACGGCGGCGAACACGGCCCGCGCGTCGTCTTCCGGGGCGAGGAGGAAGTCCGCCCGCCGGGCGACCCCGAGGCGGCTCTCGATCTGCTCAGCGCCCTTGGTGTCGACGGTGGGCTTGGCCAGCAGCACCTGCAGCCCGCGCTCCTCGTAGTTGTACGCCGCCTGCAGCAGTCCGGTCGACTTCCCGGAGTTCATCGCGCCGTAGCGGAAGTACAGCTTCGCCATGCGAGGTTCAGGCCGTGAGCGCGAGAGTCCGTGCGGTCTCAGCGGTGACCGCGCCCGCGACCTCCGGCCGCGAATTGAGGGTCTCGCCGTAGGTGGGGATGAGCTCCTTCAGCCGCCCCTCCCACCCGGGCATCCGGTCGGGGAAGCACGTCTTCAGCAGTCCCAGCATGATCGAGACGGCCGTCGAGGCGCCGGGCGATGCGCCGAGGAGGCCGGCGATCGAGCCATCCTCCGCCGTGACGACCTCGGTACCGAACTGCAGGACGCCACCCTTCTTCGGGTCGCGCTTCATCACCTGCGCGCGCTGACCGGCGTTCAACAGCTCCCAGTCCTCGTCCTTCGCCGTGGGCACGAACGTGCGGAGGCTGTCGACCTTCTTCGCGTGGTTCTTCAGCAGCTCACCCACGAGGTACTGGATGAGGCTCGGGTTGTCGATGGCGACCTTGAGCATCGGCCAGAGGTTGTGAGCCCGCACCTGCGTCACGATGTCGAGGACGGAGCCGTTCTTCAGGAACTTCGGGCTGAACGTCGCGAAAGGGCCGAACAGCAGCGACGTCTCCCCATCCACCACCCGGGTGTCCAGGTGCGGCACCGACATGGGCGGCGCGCCGACGGATGCCTGCGAATACACCTTCGCCCGGTGCTGCGCGACGAGCGCGGGGTTGGAGGTCTTGAGCCACTGGCCCCCGATGGGGAACACGCCGTAGCCCTTGATCTCGGGGATGCCGGAGCGCTGCAGGAGCTTCAGCGCCCACCCGCCGGCTCCGACGAAGACGAACCGTGCGCGGATGGTGCCCGGCGTGTTGCCCACCGTCCCCCGGTAGGTGGCCAGCCACGTGCCATCCTTCTGGCGCTTGAGCTTTCGCACCTCGCAGTTGGTGACGACATCGGCGCCGGCCTCTTCCAGGTGATCGAAGAGCTGGCGCGTGAGCGCGCCGAAGTCCACATCCGTGCCCGAGGGGACGCGTGTCGCAGCGAACGGCTCGTCGGTCTTCAGGCGGTTCTTCATGAGCAGCGGTGCCCACTGGTGGATGACCCGCGAATCCTCGCTGTACTCGATGCCGGCGAACAGCGGCTCCTTCTTCAGCACCTCGTAGCGCTTGCGGAGGTAGGCGACGTCTTTCTCGCCGCGGACGAACGTCATGTGCGGGGTGGAGTTGATGAACGTGGACGGAGCATCCAGCACCCCCTCCTGCACGAGAGACGACCACAGCTCGCGACTCTGCTGGAACTGCTCGTTGATGGCCACCGCCTTGGCGGGGTCGAGTGCGCCGTTCGGGCCCTCGGGCATGTAGTTCAGCTCGCACAGGGCGGCGTGACCGGTGCCCGCGTTGTTCCACGCGTTGGAACTCTCCTGGGCGACCTGGCTCAGCCGCTCGCACACCACGATCTTCCAATCGGGCTGGAGTTCCTTCAACAGCGTCCCCAGGGTGGCGCTCATGATCCCGCCACCGATGAGCAGGACGTCGACGTTTTCGCTCACCCGACAATCTTAGGCGGGCAGACCCCGCTCTCTTGACATCGAGATATTCGACCGCTCGATATCGAGAGACTCAGGCGGTCGCACCCAGGCGCGCGACGACGATCTCCGCGATCTGCACCGCGTTCAGCGCCGCACCCTTGCGCAGGTTGTCGTTGCTGATGAAGAGGACGAGCCCCTTGCCTTCGGGAGCGGACTGGTCGGCGCGGATGCGGCCGACATAGCTGGGGTCGTGGCCGGCGGCCTGGAGCGGGGTGGGCACCTCTTCGAGCGCGACGCCCGGGGCCGACGCCAGCAGTTCGCGGGCGCGGTCGGGGGTGATGTCGCGGGCGAACTCGGCGTTGATGCTGAGCGAGTGGCCCGTGAACACCGGCACGCGCACGCACGTGCCGGCGACGCGCAGGTCGGGGAGCTCGAGGATCTTGCGGCTCTCGTTGCGGAGCTTCTTCTCCTCGTCGGTCTCGTTGGTCCCGTCGTCGACGAGGTTGCCGGCGAACGGGATGACATCGAAGGCGATCGGCGCGATGTAGTTGTCCGGCTGCGGGAAGTCCAGGGCCGAGCCGTCGCGCGCGAGACGCTCCACATCGCCCTGCGCCATCACACCCTCGATCTGGCCGAGGAGCTCCTGCACGCCGGAGATCCCCGACCCGCTGACGGCCTGATACGTGCTCACGATGAGGCGCTCGAGACCTGCCTCGGCATCCAGAACCTTCAGCACCGGCATCGCCGCCATCGTCGTGCAGTTGGGATTGGCGATGATGCCTTTGCGCGCCTCGTCGATGGCGTGCGGGTTGACCTCGCTCACCACGAGCGGCACATCGGGGTCCATCCGCCATGCGCTGGAGTTGTCGATGACGGTGGCGCCGGCCTCGGCGAAGCGCGGGGCATGCTCCCGTGAACCGGTCGCGCCGGCCGAGAACAGGGCGATGTCGATCCCCTCGAGGTCGGCGGTGGCGACATCCTCGACGATCACGGCCTTCCCCTGGAAGATGACGTCCGACCCGGCCGAGCGAGCCGTGGCGAAGGCGCGCAGCTCGCGTACGGGGAATCCGCGCTCCTCGAGGATGTCGAGCATCGCCCCGCCGACCTGGCCGGTGGCGCCGACGACGGCGAGGGAGATTCCGGAATCGGAGATGCGGGTCATGGCGATACCTCGGGAGCCTCGGATGCGTCGGCTTCAGGGCCGCGCGGGTCGGGATGCCGCGGAATCGCGGTGGCCCGATTCTACCGGCGGGTGAGCCAGGCACTCCCCCGGTGGCCCCGATGTGGCGCGTCCCCGCCGGATCGTGGCAGCGCACGGTCGTCGTCCGGAGGTCCGCCCCCGTGCCGAGATCAGGTGATGCGGCGAGGACAGGCCGCTGCGCCCTGAATCGTCCTGCGTCGGCGAAAACGCCTGATCCGGATGCGGTGGGGCGTTCGGCCGCGGTCAACGCACGGGCCGGGCTCGGCGCTGGGGCGGGGCGGGGCGGGGCCGGAAGGGCCGGGGCGGCGGTGGGCCTGTCGAGGAACGGGCGGTCGCGCCCGGGGTCCGCCCCCGTGCCGAGATCAGGTGATGCGGCGAGCACAGGCGGCTGCATCCGGAATCGTCCTGCGTCCGCGAAAACGCCTGATCCGGATGCGGCGGGGCATTCGGCTGCGGTCGACCCACGGGCCGGGCTCGGCGCTGGGGGCGCGGCGGCGGGCCGGGGTCGGCGGGCGGGGGCCGGGGTCGGCGGCGGCGCCGGTCGAGCAGCGCGCGGTCGCGCCCGGAGGCCGCCCCGTGCCGAGATCAGGTGATGCGGCGAGGACAGGCCATTGCGCCCGGAATCGTCCTGCGTCCGCGAAAACGCCTGATCCGGATGCGGCGGACGAGCAGGCCGCGGTCGGCGCCCGGTCGGCGCGCGGTCAGCGCCGGTCGGGCCGTCAGCGCGCGGTCAGCGCCCGGAGCCGGCGTAGACGGTGGCCTCGACGTCGCCGTCCAGGCCGTAGGCGCTGTGCACGACGCGGGCCGCATCGGCGAGGTCGTCGCCGCGCAGCACGACAGAGATCCGAATCTCCGACGTCGAGATCATCTCGATGTTGACGCCCGCGACGCTCAGCGCCTCGAACAGGGTCGCGGAGACACCCGAATGCGTGCGCATGCCCGCACCGACGACGGAGAGCTTGCCGATCTGGTCGTCGTGCACGAGGCTTTCGAAGCCCACCGCGGACTGGTCGGCGGCCAGTGCCTTGAGAGCGGTCGCCGCATCCGTCTTGGGCAGGGTGAAGGAGATATCGGTGCGGCCGGTGGCCGCAGCCGAGACGTTCTGCACGATCATGTCGACGTTGGCGCCGGACTTCGCGACGATCTTGAAGATCTCCGCGGCCTTGCCCGGGACGTCGGGCACGCCGATGACCGTGATCTTCGCCTGGCTGAGGTCGGTGGCGACACCGGCGACGATGGGCTCTTCCATGGGGGCTCCCTCGGGGATGAGGTGGGACGTGCGGGAGGGGTCGAGCACCCACGTGCCCTCACCCGAACTGAAGGTCGAACGCGCGTGGATGATCACGCCGTGGCGGCGGGCATACTCGACGGCGCGGATGTAGAGCACCTTCGCGCCGTTCGCGGCGAGCTCCAGCATCTCCTCGCTCGAGATGCGGTCGAGCTTGCGCGCACGGGGAACGACACGGGGGTCGGCGGTGAAGATGCCGTCGACGTCGCTGTAGATCTCGCAGACGTCGGCCTGGAGGGCGGCCGCCAGCGCGACTGCCGTGGTGTCGGAGCCGCCTCGACCGAGGGTCGTGATGTCGCGCGTGTCGCGGTTGAAGCCTTGGAAACCCGCCACGATGACGATGGCACCCTCGTCCAGCGCCTCGCGCAGGCGAATGGGGGTCACATCGATGATGCGTGCAGCGCCGTGCGTCGCATCCGTGATCATGCCCGCCTGACTGCCGGTGAACGAGCGGGCCTCGAAGCCCATCGAGTGGATCGCCATCGCGAGGAGCGCCATAGCGATGCGTTCACCGCTGGAGAGCAGCATGTCGAGCTCGCGTGGCGCGGGGATGGGCGCCACCTCGCCGGCGAGTTCGAGGAGCTCGTCCGTGGTGTCTCCCATGGCGCTCACGGCGACGACGACCTCGTGGCCGGCCCGGCGGGTGTCGACGATGCGCTTGGCGACGCGCTTGATGCTCTCGGCGTCGGCGACCGACGAACCGCCGTACTTCTGGACGATCAGCGCCACGTTCGTACTCCCGAAACTTGTCGCCTGGTGCAGGCGACACTGAGCGCGCGGATGCCACGCCCGACGCACCATCTTACGGACGCGGGGATGCCGCGACCGACATACGCCCGCGGTTGGGCGAGGGCATCGGGCCAGGGACGCACGGAGGGATGGTCAGCGCTCGCTTACCGTCGTGGCGGGATGCTACGGGCCGCCGCACGGGTTCGTCGCCTTCGCCCCGGGTTCGCTCCAGGTGCCCCCACCCCGGTCGACTCGCCACAAAACGCGGGAGTCTGGCCGAAACCCGGACATTTTATGGCGAGTCGACCCGGGTTAGAGGGTGCGTCGACCCTCGAACGCGCGGCCCAGGGTCACTTCATCCGCGTACTCCAGGTCGCCGCCGACCGGCAGCCCCGACGCGAGGCGCGTGACGCGGATCTCCAGCGTGTGCAGCAGACGGCTGAGGTAGGTCGCCGTCGCCTCGCCCTCGAGGTTGGGGTTGGTGGCCAGGATGACTTCCTGCACCGTGCTGTCGGCGAGGCGCTGCATGAGCTGCGTGATCCGCAGGTCGTCGGGACCGACGCCCGCGATCGGGCTGATCGCGCCACCGAGCACGTGGTAGAGGCCCCGGAATTCCCGCGTGCGCTCGATCGCCGCGACGTCCTTGGCGTCCTCGACGACGCAGATCAGTGAGGCGTTGCGACGCGGATCACGGCAGATGGAGCACCGATCCTGCTCCGACACGTTGCCGCAGATCTCGCAGAACCGCACTTTCTCGCGAACTTCGGCGAGCAGCTGGGCCAGATGCGACACATCGAAGGAGGGCGACTGCAGGATGTGGAACGTGATGCGCTGCGCCGACTTCGGACCGATTCCGGGGAGCCGGCCGAATTCGTCGATGAGGTCTTGAACGATGCCGTCGTACATGGCTTAACTGAACCTCGTCGTCGGCGACTGGTGGGGCTCCTCGCGGACGAACGTCGCGCCGAGCACCTGGCGAACCACGGCCTCGCCGTATCGCTGCACTCCGCCGCGCGGCGGCGTGATGCGTGGCGCCACCACGGGCGGCACCGGGGCATCGCGCAGTTCTTCGGGCGCGGGCAGATCATCTGCCTCGTCCTCGGGCGGAGCATCCGTCGGGTACTCATCCGGGAGCACGTCGCCCTCGCGCACGCGTGCGAGCGTGGCGATCGGTCGCGCGGCCGGCGCGGCGTCTTCGGGTTCGTCGTCGACGGCGAACTGCCCCAGAGAGCGGGCAGCCGCAGCGGGCGGCGCGGGCGCGTCGACCTCGTCGGGGGTGGACGGGATGGATGCGACGGCCCATTCGGTCACCGGCGCGGCAGAGGCGGCCGCCGGGCGGCTCTCGGGCGGCGTGGAACGCTGCTCGGGGGCCGGCGGCGCAGCATCCGGGGGCGCGGGGCGCTCACCGCCGGGACCGTCGCCGTCATGCCGGGCGATGAACTTCACCCGGATGCCGAGGACCCCGAGGATCGCCTGACGCAGGTCTTCGCTCGGACCGGTGCCCGCCCCGCGCTTCTTGAACGAGGCGAGGTCGCGCTCGCTGGCGAAGGACAGCGTGAGGACGTCGTCGTCGAGGTCGATCACCCGTGCGCCGGATGCGAGAAGCCACGACGACCGACTGAGTTCCTGCAGGCGTGCCAGCACCTCGGGCCAGGCGTCGCGCATGCGCTGGGCGGTGTACGCGCCGGCCGCCGCGGGCTGCGCGAACTCCGGCTCGGGCGGCGAAGCGGCGGGGGGCTCGGCGATGGGCGTCGGCGCCTCGATGGGGGTCGCCGGCACATCGTCGCGCCGCACCGGCGCCGGATCCGGCGAACCCTCGGCGACGCGATCCGCACTCGGGGCCGCAGCGGGCGCGGGCGGGACCGGCGCCGGCTGAGGCGCCGCGGTGGCGGGCGGAGCAGCGGCGGGCGGAGCGGATGCAGCCGCTGCCGGGGCGGGCGGAGCAGGGGCGGGCGGAGCGGACGCAGCCGGAGCGGATGCGGCCGGCGCGCCCGTGCGGGCGAGCACGCGTGCGACGAGCAGTTCGAGCTGCAGACGCGGGGAGGTCGCTCCGGTCATCTCGTCGAGCGCGGCGACGACGAGGTCGGCCGTGCGGGACAGACGGCCGGCGCCGAAGAGCGTCGCCTGTCGGCCCATCCGCTCGAGCTCCTCGGCAGGTACGCCGCGGAGAACCGCCGATGCGCCCTGACCGGTCGCGGCGATGACGATGAGATCGCGGAGCCGCTCCAGCAGGTCATCGACGAATCGCCGAGGATCCTGCCCCGTCTGGATGACACGGTCGACGGCCGCGAAGGCCCCGGCGGCATCGCCCGAACCGAAGGCGTCGACGACCTCGTCCAACAGCTCGGCGTGCGTGTAGCCGAGGAGGGCGACGGCGCGCTCGTACCGCACCGTGGCATCCTCGGAACCGGCGATGAGCTGGTCGAGGAGCGACAGCGTGTCGCGCGGCGAGCCGCCCCCGGCGCGGACGACCAGGGGCAGCACCCCGGGCTCGACGGCCACACCCTCGGTTTCGCACAGCTCTTGGACGTACTCGAGCATCGCCGCCGGCGGCACCAGGCGGAACGGGTAGTGGTGCGTGCGCGAGCGGATGGTGCCGAGCACCTTCTCCGGCTCGGTGGTCGCGAAGATGAACTTCACGTGGTCGGGCGGCTCTTCGACGAGTTTGAGCAGAGCATTGAAGCCCTGCTGCGTCACCATGTGCGCCTCGTCGAGGATGAAGATCTTGAAGCGGTCTCGCGCGGGGGCGAAGATCGCGCGTTCGCGGAGGTCGCGCGCGTCGTCGACGCCGTTGTGGCTGGCCGCGTCGATCTCCACGACGTCGAGCGAGCCTCCGCCGCCGCGACCCAGCTCGACGCAGCTGTCGCAGGTGCCGCACGGGGTGTCGGTCGGACCCGCCGCGCAGTTCAGGCAGCGGGCGAGGATGCGCGCCGACGTGGTCTTTCCGCATCCACGAGGACCGGAGAACAGGTACGCGTGGCCGACGCGGTCGCTGCGCAGGGCCGTCATCAGCGGTTCAGTGACCTGCGACTGCCCGATCATCTCGCCGAACGCCTCGGGGCGGTAGCGGCGGTACAGGGCGGTCGTCACGCCACAAGCCTACGGTGTGCCGCCGACACTCGCGCTGAGCGAGCGCCCACCCTGAGGGCCCACCCGCCCATCCCGGGGGTGGGTCAGCTCTCGACGCGGACGGAGTCATCCGCGTCGGCGCCGTCGTTGACGGTGGGGATCGTCGCCGACACCGTCGGGAACGACACCGACAGCAGCGTTCCGTCCTCGCGGCGAGCGTCGGCGAACTGACGGAGCGAGGGCTTTCCCGGCCGGACGGGACCCTGGCCGAGCAGCGGAACCTCGACACGGTCGCCCCCGTGCACGGTGTACCCGACGCCGCGCACCGAAAACTGGACGGGGTCACCCTCCCCCGCCTCGACCGTCAGGAGGTTGCGCGTGAGAGCGATGTCGAGCCGAGTGCCATGCCAGTGCAGCACGTACGACAGCGACGGCCACTCCGCCGGCAGGCGGGGGTCGAAGGTCAGCTCGCCGAAGTGGTCGCGCATCCCGCCGAATCCGGACACGAGCGCGGTCCACACCCCGCCGGCCGAGGCGACGTGCACACCGTCGGCGGCGTTGTGGTGCAGGTCGCCGAGGTCGACGAACAGCGCATCACGGAAGTACTCCAGCGCGAGGTTCTGGTACCCGACCTCCGCGGCGAGGATCGACTGCACCACGGCCGACAGCGTCGAGTCGCCCGTGGTCAGCGGGTCGTAGTACTCGAAGTCGGCGAGTTTCTCGTCAGCGGTGAAGTGATTGCCCTGGAGGAACAGCGCCAGCACGACGTCGGCCTGCTTGAGCACCTGGTACCGGTAGATGACGAGCGGGTGGAAGTTCAGGAGCAGGGGCCGCTGGTCGGCCGGGGTGTGTTCGAGGTCCCAGATCTCCTTCTCCAGGAACACCGCATCCTGGGGGTGGATGCCGAGAGCTTCGCTGTAGGGGATGTGCATGGCCTCGGCGGCCCGCTCCCACATCTCCGGCTCCGACGGATCGAGGTTCATCCGGGCGACCATCCGCAGGTACGCGTCGTGGTCGGCCTCCTCCATGTCGCGCACCGTGCGCGCGGCGAAGCGGAGGTTGAACCGCGCCATGACGTTCGTGAAGAGGTTGTCGTTGACGACGGTCGTGTATTCGTCGGGGCCGGTGACGCCGTGGATGTGGAACGACTCCCCCTCCCCGTCGATGACACCGTCGTTGGAGCGCCAGAACCCCAGCGTCGCCCACAGCCGCGCCGTGTCCACGGCGATGTCCACGCCCTCCGAGTCGAGGAAGTCCACATCACCCGTGGCGCGGACGTACTTGGCGACGGCATAGCTGACGTCGGCGTTGATGTGGTACTGCGCGGTGCCGGCGGCGTAATAGGCCGATGCCTCCTCGCCGTTGATCGTGCGCCACGGGAAGAGCGCCCCGGCCTCGTTCAACTGGTGCGCACGCTTGCGTGCCGCCGGAAGCATCAGGTACCGCATCCGCAGCGCGTTGCGCGCCCACAGCGGGGTCGTGTACGCCAGGAACGGCAGCACGTAGATCTCGGTGTCCCAGAAGTAGTGGCCCGAGTACCCCGACCCCGTTACGCCCTTGGCCGGCACGCCCTGCCCGTCGGCACGGGCGGAGGCCTGCGCGAGCTGGAACAGGCACCACCGCGTTGCCTGCTGCAGGTCGGGGTGACCCTCGATCCGCACATCGGAGCGCTCCCAGAACCCGTCGAGCCACGCCCGCTGACGAACGAACAGCTCGTCGACGCCGAGCGTCTCCGCGCGATCCAGACCCCGGCGGCAGCGGTCGATGAGCTCACCGGTGGGCACACCGCGCGACGTGTGATAGCTCACGAGCTTGGTCAGCGTCATCGAAACCCCCGCGCGGGCCTCGACACGGAAGACGTTCTTGGCGATATCGGGTTCGATGAGGCGCCGGGCCGTGTAGTCGTTGTCGGTCTCAAGGAGATGGTCGGCGATGACGGCCAACGTCATCCCCGACTCGGCGACGCGGTACGTCAGTGCGGAACGGTCACCGTCCTGCCAGTACTCCTGCGGCTGCAGCACCCGCTCCTGCAGCTTCTCGGTCTTGCGCGGGTCGAAGCCGCCCTTCTTGCCCGGCATCGAGGAGCCGCCGTAGATGCCTTCGCCGTCCTGCCGGTTGATCAGCTGCGAGCTGATCGTCACCGCGGCGTCCGAGTCGAGGACGGTCACGGTCAGCCGCATCACGGCGAGGTGCTTCTCCTCGAACGACACCAGCCGCTCGTCCTCGATCTCGACATGCTTGCCCGACGGGGTGACCCACAGGAGGCGGCGACGCAGCACACCGTCACGCATGTCCAGAACACGCTCGTAGTGGCGGACGTCGGCGACGTCGAACGACAGCGGCTCATCATCGACGTACACGCGCATGACCTTCGCGTCGGGCGCGTTGATGATCGTCTGCCCCACCTCGGCGAAGCCGTACGCCTGCTCCGCGTGACGGATGGGGAAGACCTCGTGGAACCCGTTGATGAAGGTGCCCTGTTCCTGCGCGAAGCGGCCCTCGGGGTAGTTGCCCCGCAAGCCGAGGTAGCCGTTGCCGACCGCGAACAGCGTCTCAGTGACACCGGCGTCGTCGAGGGAACCCTCGGTCTCGATGAGGCGCCACTCGTCGACGGGGAACCGACCGCGATCGATCATGTGCTGCCTTCCACTGCCGGAGATTCGGGATGTCTCGGAAGGTCAGTCTACGAACGCCGCGAGGTCATCGACGACGACGGTGGCCCCGGCTTCGGAAAGATCCTCGCCGCCGGCGCCGCGATTGACCCCGACGACGACCGCGAAGCCCCCCGCGGCGGCCGACTGGACGCCGCTGAGCGCGTCTTCGACGGCGACCGAACGCGCGGGATCGACACCCAGCATCCGGGCGGCTTCGACGAAGACGTCCGGCGCGGGCTTGGATGCGAGATGGTCGCGCTCGGCGATGACACCGTCCATGACGACCGGGAAGAGATCGCGGATTCCCGCCGCGGCGAGCACTTCCTCGGCATTCTTCGAGCTCGACACCACGGCGATGGGCACGCCGGCAGCCCGGAGCTTGTCGACGAGCCGAACCGACCCGGGGTAGGGCGCGATCCCCTCCGACCGCAGCACCGCCGCGAACACGTCGTTCTTGCGATTGCCGATGCCGCAGACCGTGTCGGCCGTCGACGGGTCCGACGGGTCGCCCCACGGCACCTCGACGTCGCGACTGCGCAGAAGGCTCGCGACGCCGTCGTACCGCTTCTTGCCGTCGAGGTACTCGTAGTAGTCGCGCTCGGTGTATGGCGGCTGGATGTTCCACTGCGCGAACAGCTGCTCGAACATCGTTCGCCAGGCGTGCATGTGCACCTCGGCGGTGGGGGTCAGCACGCCGTCGAGGTCGAACAGGACGGCGTCGTAGGTGGTCAGGTCGGGCAGCGGCGTGGAGGTTCCGGCGGGCACGGGTCCAGCGTAGTTGCGCCGCGCCGGGCAGCGTCGCGGGGTTGCGGGCTAATCGGGCAGTGAGACTCCATCTCCGCCACGAGACCGCCGCCGAGGGACGCTGTTTCGTGGCGGAGGTGCAGTTTCGCGGTCCGGGGGTGGGTCAGGACACCGCGACGCGGAGCGTCTGACGCGCGATCTCGAGCTCCTCGTTCGTGGGGACGACGAGGACGGTCACCGCGGAGGCATCGGTCGAGATGATGCGGACGCCGCGATCGGGGGCGGCATTGCGCTCGGCGTCGATCTCGATGCCGGCGAACCCGAGCGTGGCGAGGGACGCCGCCCGCACGGCGGGATCCTTCTCGCCGACGCCGGCGGTGAAGGAGATGACATCCACACCGCCCAGCTGGGCCAGATACGCCCCGGCATAGGCGCGGAGTCTGTGGATATACACATCCCACGCGAGGGTGGCCCTGGCGTCGCCGCGCTCGATGCCGGCATGGATGTCGCGCATGTCGCTCACTCCGGCGAGGCCCAGGAGCCCCGACCTCTTGTTGAGAAGAGTGTCGAGGTCGTCGATGGACATCCCCGCGCGCCGCCCGAGCTGCAACAGGACGGCCGGGTCGAGGTCACCCGAACGGGTGCCCATGACCAGCCCCTCCAACGGTGTGAGGCCCATCGACGTGTCGACCGAGCGTCCTCCGTCGATCGCGGTGACGGATGCGCCGTTGCCCAGGTGGAAGACGATCTGCTTGAGATCTCCCAGCGGCCTGCCGAGGAAGCCGGCGGCCACCTCGCTGACGAACTTGTGACTCGTCCCGTGGAACCCGTACCGGCGGATGCGGTGAGCCTCGGCGAGCGCCGCATCGATCGCGTAGGTGTACGCCGGCGCCGGGAGGGTCTGATGGAAGGCTGTGTCGAAGACGGCGACGTGCGGCACATCGGGGAAGGTCTTGCGGGCAGCGACGATCCCGGCGAGGTTCGCCGGGTTGTGCAGCGGCGCGAGGACGGAGAGCTCGTCGATGTTGATCTCGACCAGCGAAGTGATGAGCGTCGGCTCGTAGAAGCGCGCCCCGCCGTGCACGACACGGTGCCCGACGGCGACGAGCGGATGCTCCGTCAGCGACGGCCCGTGCTGCGCCAGCGCGTCCAGCATCGCCTGGAAGCCCGCGGTGTGGTCGGGTATCGCGCGCTCGATCCGGTACGTCGCATCCGTCACGGTGAGCGCGGGCCCGCTGCCCCCACCGCCGGTGAGTGCCGCGGCCGTGACGGTGTGGCTGGCGACGCCGGATGCTTCGCCGATGCGCTCGACGAGCCCCATCGCCAGGACGTGCTCCGATTCGGGGTCGAGCAGCTGGTACTTGAACGAGGATGACCCCGAGTTGATCACGAGCACCGCGGTCATGACCGGTCCTCCCCCGACCTGCGGGAATCCGGCGGGTCGAGAAGGTCGGATGCGTCGGCCTGCGCCTGGATCGCGGTGATCGCGATGGTGTTGACGATGTCATCGACGAGCGCACCGCGCGAGAGGTCGTTGATGGGTTTGTTCAGCCCCTGCAGCACGGGGCCGATCGCCACCGCGCCGGCCGAGCGTTGAACAGCCTTGTAGGTGTTGTTGCCGGTGTTGAGGTCGGGGAAGATGAACACCGTCGCGCGGCCGGCGACATCCGACCCCGGCATCTTCGCGGCGGCCACCGCCGCATCGGCCGCCGCGTCGTACTGGAGGGGTCCCTCCACGAGGAGCTGGGGCGCCCGCTCCCGGACGAGCGCGGTCGCCGCACGCACCTTCTCGACGTCGGCACCGGTGCCGGATTCGCCGGTGGAGTAGGACAGCATCGCCACCCGCGGCGGAATCCCGAACTGGTCGGCGGTCGCGGCCGAGGAGATGGCGATGTCGGCGAGCTGCTCACTCGTGGGGTCGGGGATGACCGCGCAGTCGCCGTACACGAGCACGCGATCGGCAAGGGCCATGAGGAAGACGCTGGAGACGACGGAGACGCCCGGGCGGGTCTTGATGATCTCGAACGCGGGCCGGATGGTGTGGGCGGTGGTGTGCGCGGCGCCCGACACCATCCCGTCCGCCAACCCCAGATGCACCATGAGCGTGCCGAAATACGACACATCGGTGACCGTGTCGGCGGCGCGGGCGTAGGTCATGCCCTTGTGCGCACGGAGCCTCTCGTACTCGTGCGCGAAGCGGTCGACATACGCCGCATCGAACGGGCTGACGACGTTCGCCGCCCCCAGGTCGATGCCCAGCTCGACCGCCCGGTTTCGCACCTCGGCCTCCTCGCCCAGGATCGTGAGATCGGCGATGCCGCGCGCGAGAACGGTCGCCGCCGCACGCAGGACCCGGTCGTCGTTCCCCTCCGGCAGCACGATGTGGCGGCGATCGTGGCGCGCGCGTTCGACGAGGCCGTACTCGAACATCAGCGGCGTGACCACGCTGGGCTGGGCGACCCCGAGTGCGCGGGTGAGCTCGGCCGTGTCGACGTACTGCTCGAACATCGCCAGCGCGGTGTCGTAGCGGCGCTGCGAGTCGGCGGCGAGGCGCCCTCGTGTGTTCATGACCCGCACCGCGGTGTCGTAGGTGCCGAGGTCGGTGGCAACGATCGGCAGCGATGACCCCAGCCCGTCGATGAGTCGATCGATCGCCTCGGGAAGCGGGAACGGGCCGTTGAGCACGATGCCGGCCAGCGACGGGAACGTCCCCGAGGAGTTGGCGAGCAGGGTCGCCAGAAGGACCTCTGTCCGGTCCGCGGGGATCACCACGATCGCCGACTCGGTGAGCCGGGGCAGGACGTTCACCATCGACATCCCGGCGACGACCACCCCGAGCACCTCGCGCGTGAGAAGGGCAGGGTCGCCCTTGACGAGCTCTCCCCCCACCGACCGCATCACCCCCCGCACCGAGGGTGCGACGAGGAAGCGGTCTTCGGGCAGCGCCCACACCGGAATGTTCCCGCCGGGGACCGTGCGGGCGCTCTCCGTGTCGACGACGCCGTGCACCACGGCGACGACCTCGTCCAGTTGTGAGGGGTCGGCGCGGTTGACGACCACGGCGAAGAGTTCGGCGCGCTCGTGAGCGAGCTCGACGAGGGCAAGGGAAGCCGCCTGTCCCACTTCCTCGGCGCTGCGGGCGGTGCTGGTGCCGAGCTGCTCCCCCTGTCCCTGTCCCGCGCGGCCACCGACGACGAGAAGGACCGGTGCGCCGAGGTTCGCGGCGATGCGCGCGTTGTAGCCGAGCTCGGCGGGGCTGGACACATCGGTGAAATCGCTGCCGATCACCACCACGGCGTCGCACTGCGCCTCGACCGCCTTGTACCGCTCGACGATGCGTCCGAGCGCCGCATCCGGGTCGGCGCGCACGTCGTCGTACCCGACACCCACGCACTCGTCGTAGTCCAGGTCGACGCCGTCATGGTCGAGCAGCATCTCGAGCACGTAGTCGCGCTCAGCGGTGGAGCGGGCGATGGGCCGGAACACCCCCACACGGGGCGTGGCGTGGCTGAGCGCGTCGAGCACTCCGAGCGCCACGGTGGACTTTCCGGAGTGGCCTTCTGCGGAGGTGATGTAGATGCTCTGCGCCACGGCTCCACCCTAGGACGGTCGGGCCTGTTCTTCGCGGGGTTGCACCACCGTCGAGACATCCCCCACGGCGCCACCGGGGCAAAGAAAGACTCTCCGCGCACCCAGCAGAGCCTGGTTACCCTTGCTACGTTTCCGTCCTGGGGGAGTTGGCCTGGATGCCGCCACGCGGAGAGCCACCTCCACTCTAACCGGCCGAGCGGTGACACGTCGACTTCGACGGGTCACCGCAAGCGGCAGGCTTTTCCCAGCCCCAGGCCCGGAAACCGGGGTTACGATCGGGTAACGACGGGCGATGGTGCCCCTCCCCCCGACCCGAGGGAACCATGAACGACACCGTGACCGCCCCCTCTCTGCAGCCGCTGACTCCCGAGGACTTCGGACAGGTCACCGGCAGCATCCTGGCCTCGGTCTCGCGCGTCATCGACGGGAAACCGGATGCGGTGCGCTCGGCTCTCGTCACCCTTCTCGCCGAGGGACACCTCCTCATCGAAGACGTCCCCGGTGTGGGCAAGACCATGCTCGCCCGCGCCCTGGCCGCCTCGATCGACGCGAGCGTCCGCCGCATCCAGTTCACCCCCGACCTTCTCCCCGGAGACGTCACCGGTGTGTCGGTGTTCAACCCGGTCGACCGCGAATTCGAGTTCAAGCCGGGGGCGATCTTCGCCAACGTGGTCATCGCCGACGAGATCAACCGGTCCTCCCCCAAGACGCAGTCGGCACTGCTGGAGGCCATGGAGGAGAAGCAGGTCACGGTCGACGGACGGACCCACCTCCTCCCCGACCCGTTCCTGGTGGTCGCCACGCAGAACCCGCTCGAGATGGAGGGCACCTACGCGCTTCCCGAGGCGCAACGCGACCGGTTCATGATGCGCATTTCGATGGGGTACCCGGATGCCCGCAGCGAAGCCCTCATGCTGCGCCAGCGCGACACCGTCAATCCACTCGAAGCCATCCGGCCGGTGGTCACCGCCGCGCGCGTCACGGAGCTGATCGCGTGGGCCCGCGCGGTCCACGTGTCACCGGCCGTCGAGGACTACGCCGTCGCCCTGGCCCATGCGACCCGTTCGCACCCGGATCTGCGGCTGGGCGCAAGCCCCCGCGCGACCTTGCAGCTGGTGCGCGCGGCGAAGGTCTGGGCAGCGCTGGACGGCCGCGCCTTCGTCATCCCCGATGACGTGACGGCGCTGCTCGGCCCGGTCTTCGCCCACCGCCTGATTCCCAGCCGCGCCGCCGCCGGCGGTCGCCCGTCGGTGGAGGTCATCTCCGCCGCGCTCGACCGGATCGCCGCGTCGGTGCGGGTCCCTCTCGCGGCGCGCGTGTGACACGAACATGAAACGCCTGTGGCCGCTGACCGCCCGGGGTACCGGCGCGGTGGTCCTGGCGCTCCTGTCCTTCGTGATCGCCGCCGAGGCCGGGCTGCAAGAGCTGGTGTATTTCGGGGTGCTGCTGCTCGCGGTCGTCGCCGGGAGCGTCGTGTCGCTCTTCGCCGCACGGCGCACCCAGGCGGTGGCACGCTCCCTCGTGCCCGATGTCGCCTCCGTCGGGCGGGCGACGGCCGTCCGCGTGCGGGTGGGCATGCGGTCGGCACTCCCCACGGCGCCGGGGACGTGGGCAGACACGCTGCCCTCGGGTCTGGCCGGGCGTGCCCGCGGCATCTTCCCGGCGATGGGATCGGGGTTGCGCGGCGGCGATGGCACGATCGAACTGCGGTACACCGTCGAGGGCCGCACCCGAGGCATCCACACGCTCGGTCCGCTGATCGTCACGGCCACCGACCCGTTCGGATTGGCCCGGCGTCGGTTCTCCCTCGGGGGGCGCACACGCGTGACGGTGGCCCCCGCGATCGTCGAGCTGTCCCTGCTGCCGACGGCTCCGGGAGAATCCGGCGGGATGCTGCAGACGGCGACCGCGCAGCTCGGGCAGGGCGCAGACAACCTCGTGGCGCGTCCGTACGCGTCGGGTGACTCGATGCGGCGCATCCATTGGCGGGCCACCGCCCACCGCGACACCCTCATGGTCCGGCAGGAGGAACAGGAAGCGAGCCCGGAAGCCACCGTCGTGCTCGATCGGGGCGCGCTGCGGTGGGGTACCGAGGCCCTGCTCGCGCCGGGGAAGGACCCCGCCTTCGAGACCGGCGTCTCCGCGGCGGTGTCGGCGGTCATGCAGCTCGTCCGCGAGGGGTACACCGTCACCATCCTCGACTCCGACGGCTCGCCCCTGTCCGATCCGCTGGCCGGGGGCGAGGTGTTCGACGTCGAGGCCCTCGCCGCGCAGCTGGCCACGCTCACCACCCGGAAGGGAGACGACCTCGGTGGCGTGTCGGGGCTGTTCGCCGGCATCCTCACCGGCCCCGTCGTCGTCGTGACCGGCCGCCTCTCCCCCGCCGACGCTGAGACGTTGGCGCCCCTGGCTCATCATTCCTCCCTCCCGGTGCTGCTCGCCGTCGGTGCGGCGGCCGACGCCGTCGATCGCCTCCGCGGGTTCGGATGGTCGGCGGGCTCCATCGCGCCGGATGCCGACCTTCCGCGGGCGTGGGAGACCACCATCGCGCGGGGAGGCGCCCGTGTCCACTGACCCGTGGGGCCGCGCGCTCCCCGGGCGCCGGCGCACCGACATCCTGCTCGCCGCCGGGGTGCTGACGGCTCTCGTGGGCGCCAGTACCCCGTTGCTGCGCGTCATCGACCGCGGGCCGTGGGTGCTCGGGGCCTTCGTGCTGGCCGCAGCGGTCCTCGCCACCGGAGTCGTCGCGCGGTGGTTCCGGCTCCCCGGTGTCGCCGTGGCAGCCTTGGAAGCCGCCGTCTGGGTACTCGCCCTCACCGCCATGTTCGGCCGGTCGACCGCGTTCGTGTGGGTCATCCCCACGCCGGACTCCTTCGCGATGGTGCCTGTGCTGGTATCCGCAGGAATCGACGAGATCGTGCTGGGCGCAGCGCCTCTGGAAGCCGGTACCGCCCTCGCCTTCATCCTGATCGCCGCCATCGGGCTCGTCGCCCTGGCGATCGACCATGTCGTACTCACCGCACGGATGCCCCTGCTGGCCGGCGTCGGTCTGGTCGCGATCTCCCTGATCCCCTCGATCGCCGTCCCGGACGAGATCGACATCGTCGGGTTCGTGATCCTGTCGGCCAGCATCCTCTTCCTCCTGCGGGTCGACACGCGCGCACGGCAGCGCCGACCCGAGGCTCCCCCGCGCGACCCTGGCCCGGACTTCTCCGGCGAACGCCCCCCGCGCGCCAGCGGCGCCACAGCCACGGCGACGGCGATCGGTGCGATCGCCGTCGTGGTGGCGCTCGTGGCGAGCCCCCTGCTTCCCTCGCCCGTCGCGCGGGCCGGAGGCAGCGGCATCGGTACGGGGGCCACGATCGACCCCACCCTCGAGCTCGGTGATGATCTTCGACAGCCACGCGATACCGAGGTGCTGTCGGTCCGGTCGACCGCCCCGAGCCCGCCCTACCTGCGGGCGGTCACGCTCTCCGAGTTCGACGGCGCGGTGTGGGAGCCCGATGCAGGGCGCACACTGCCGATCTCCGAGGAGGATGCGGCGCTCCCGGCCGTCGAGGTCGATTCCGAGGTAGCCGTATCCGAGTACCGCACGACCGTGGAGATCACCGACCTCAACTCGCCGTGGCTTCCGGTGCCGTACCCCGCCGTCTCCGTCACGGGCCTGGACGGCACCTGGGGCGCTCTCTCGCAGAACCGGACCGTCGTCTCCCGCACGGGCTCCTCCCAGGGGCAGGTTTACGAGGTCGTCACCTCGGTTCCCCGGCCCACTCTCGAGCAGATCCGCGCGCGCGGATCCGGCGGTGAGGTGCGCGAAGAGTCGCTCGCCCTCCCCGAGGGCATGCCTCCGGTGATCGAGGCGACGGCGCGCGAGGTGACCAGCGGCACCGTGAACGACTTCGACGCCCTGCAGTCGCTACAGGCATGGTTCCGCGGGTCGGGCTTCGCGTACTCGCTCGAGGCTCCGGTGGAGGATGGGTTCGACGGCTCGGGGGCCGCTGCCGTCGCGGAGTTCCTCGTCGCGCGGGAGGGGTACTGCGTCCACTTCGCGTCCGCCTTCGCGCTGATGGCGCGCACCCTGGGGATGCCGTCACGGATCGTCGTCGGGTACCTCCCGGGCGTGAACACGAGTGCGGCAACGCAGGGGCAGACGATCTACACCGTCTCCAGCAGCCAACTGCACGCCTGGCCGGAGGTGCATTTCGAGGGGATCGGCTGGGTGCCGTTCGAGCCGACCAACAGTCTCGGAGTGCCGACGAGCTTCACGTCCGCCCTCACCCCTGGCGGCGCGACGCCCGCGGACCGAGCGCCGCAGGAGGCCGCACAGCCGACGACGGGTCCGTCGGCGACATCCGCACCCGGCACGCGCCTCGACGAGGACCTGGAGGCCGGCGCCGGGAGTCTCGGGGGGAACGACGGCGGCAGCGCGTGGCCCGGAATCGGGACGGCGTTGCTTGTTCTGGCCGTGCTCGCGCTCCCGGGCGTGCTCCGGGAGATCCGCCGTCGCCGCCTCCTGGCCGCTGCCCGCTCAGGCCAGGCCGGGGCGACATGGCTCGCCGTCCAAGAGTCGGCGATAGACCTCGCCATCCCCGTGCCCGGTGCGGAGTCTCCGCGTGCGTTCGGTGCGCGCCTGGTGGCGGACCACCGCGCCCCGGCCCCGGCGATCGACGTGCTCGTCGCGGCGATCGAACGGGCCAGTTATGCCGGACCTTCCTCGAGACCGGGATCCGGGGACGATCTGAGCGCCGCGCTGACCTCCGTCCGGCGGGCGCTGGCCGGAGGTGTCGCCCCGTGGCGCCGCATCCTTGCCGCCGTCGTGCCGCGATCTCTCGTCATCCGCCCCGGCTCTGCGTATGCGCATCCGCCGGAGCCCGCGACGGCCCGGTGAACCCGCGGTGCGGGCCGCGTCGCGGTTGCAGGTAGGATGGTCGGCGGCCCTCCGGGGCCGAGGAGGATTCGCCTAGTGGCCTATGGCGCACGCTTGGAAAGCGTGTTGGGTGCAAGCCCTCGGGGGTTCGAATCCCCCATCCTCCGCCACACGGAATAAGCCGCCGACCTGGACTTTTCGTCCCGCATCGGCGGCTCTTCCCATTCCGGGCTGCGCTCGGTCACTTCTGCATGTGGATCTGCTGGCCTTTGATCAGCGGGTAGTCCGCCAGCCCGCTCCCGTCCAGGTCTTCCTTGTGCATGTCGACGCCGGTCACCTGGCTGTTCTCGTAGGTCGTGTAGTAGTAGATCCCCTTGTCGGTATTGCAGCAGGAGGAGTAGATCGTGATCTCGAATTTGCCCGGCGAGACCTCCACGCATCCGCGCTGCTGCGCGACGGAACCCAGGATCTGGAAGAACTGGCTGATCGATTCCGACTCGGAGTCGCCCGAGACGGAGTTCATCTTCGTGAAGGCGGCCTTGACGAAACGGGACGCGGACGACAGATCGCCCGGAAGGCCGATCGCACCCATTCCGCGGCTGTAGACGTCGAACTCGAGGTCGTCGGAGAAGTTGTTCTCCGGGGGGTTCTTCGACAGATGCATGAAGTTGTTCAGGTTCCAGGACTGGATGTCGAAGGTGGGGTTGTTGGTGAGGACTCCGATCGGGTTGTCGTACACCTTGAGCCCCTCCTTCACGCTCTCCACCGTGAGGGACTGATCCCGGTCGGAGATGATCCAGTGCAGCGGCGACAGGGGGAAGGTCTCGCTGAAGTTGATCTCCACGAGGTTCAGCTCCGCCAGCGCCGTCCTCACTTCATCCACGGTCTCGAACTGCCCGAGAACCCAGGGGATGAACTCGAAGGGTGTGACGTTCGTCTTGCCTTCCGCCTCGGGTTTGTAGTCGGCGTTCCCGGGGAAGTTGAGCCCCGCCATGCTGAGGCCCTTCTCGTTGGTCGCGTCGTAGTACAGCGGATAGCCGTCCGCGATGGTCGCGATCCCGATGATGGCGTGGTGTGTCGCAAGCGACGGCGCCTTTCGGAACTCGAAAGGGAAATTCCGAGGCGTGACGGTGACCGTCTCGTTGTAAGAGAACTCCAGGTCGAGATTGCGACCGAAGTAATGATCGCGCGTGGTGTAGTTCGCTCCTGTGCACATGTGACTGCCTCCGATGCGGCGTTGTCCGTCTGGGGAACGGGAGGCCGACGCTATGCCGATGAGCGGCCGCTGGCTACCCCGGTGACAAACACACGGAAGCCGCTCAGCGCCGGCGCGATGCGGGTTGCAGCTCGTGGGTGCCGTAGCTGTTGTCGTCGGGATTAATCGTGACCCCGGGCGCGACGAGCTCGTCGATACGGTCGAGGACCTCGGTCGGCAGTCGCCTGTCCGCGGCGGGCAGGTACGACTCCAGCTGCTCTCTCGTCCGCGGTCCGACGATGGCGGCAGTGACCCCCGGGTGGTTGATCGCGAAGGCGATCGCCAGCTCGATCAGCGTCATGTCGTTGCGCTCGGCCAGCTGGGCGAGCTCTTCGACGATATCGAGCTTGCGCTGATTCGCCGGGCTGCTCATGTCGAACCGGGCGCCGGGCCGCGCCGACGATGTCGGCGAGCCCGGGGCGCTCTTCCGCCACTTCCCCGACAGCCAACCGCCCGACAGCGGACTGTACGTGAGCGTGCCCATCCCGTACCGCTGGGTGGTGGGGAGGATGTCCTCTTCGATGCCACGGACGAGGATCGAGTACGGCGGCTGCTCGGTGACGAAACGTTCGAGGTTGCGTTCCCGCGACGCCCATTGGGCTTCGACGATCTGGGCGCCGGAGAACGACGACGAGCCGATGTAGCGGATCTTGCCCTGATGGACCAGGTCGCTGAGCGCACCGAGCGTCTCCTCGATGTCGACCGTCGGGTCGGGGCGGTGCACCTGGTAGAGGTCGATCCAATCGGTGCCGAGGCGACGGAGGGAATCCTCGACCTCCCGGATGATCCACCGCCGAGACCCGCCGCGGTGATTCGGCTCGTCCCCCATCGGCATGAAGAACTTCGTGGCGAGGACGACGTCGTCGCGACGGCCCCGCAGCGCCTTACCGGTGATCTCCTCGGAGACGCCGGCGGAGTACACGTCGGCGGTGTCGACGAACGTGATGCCGGCGTCCAGGGCACGGTGGATGATGCGGATGCAGTCGGCCTCATCGTCGTTCCCCCAGGGGCCGAACATCATCGTGCCCAGACACAGGGGGCTGACCTGCACGCCGGTGCGTCCGAGCGGGCGATAGTCCATCACGTGGTCTCCTTCTGCGATGCCGGGGTCACGGCTCGCCGTCGCCCCGTCCGTCCGCTGGTCCAGGCGGTGTGTCCGTTTCCGTCCGGGCATCGAGGCGAAGAGTCGACCCGTGGGCGTTCGGGCCGACGACCGGCCCGACGGTCCGCGGCCCGTACCGGTCGTACTTCGCGTGGTAAGCGTCGTCCACCGCCTTCTGAAGAACGGAGTCGCCAGGATCGATCGGCGTGAATGCCACGGCCCGTTCGATTCCACCCGCCTGGATGCGACCGGTGCCCGATCGGACGGCGCGCCGATACCAGGGGTTCCCGGTGCCGTAGGCGGAGCGGACGTAGATGCTGTCCCCCGCGCGGACCGACCAGATGGTCACGTACGGCCGGTCGGTGCCGTCGGGACGCCGCGAGGAGACCCGCAGCTCGTCCGCCCGACCGATGAGGTCGAGCTCGTCAGCGCTCCAGTTGCTCATGGGGGTCCTCTCGGGATGTGAAGTGGCGGGACGCGTTCACGCTAGGGCGTACGGTCGGTGATCGGGAAGGGGTAGCGCGACCTCTGCCCGCGCATCTCCCGCGCGAGGGCGCGTGGGGAGCAGGCCGAAAGGGCACCGCGGTGTGCGGGTGCGAGGAGACGAACGGCTCAGACGTACTGGAGGGTCGCGGCACGGGCGATGGAGCGCGAGCGGATGTCATCCCAGTTGAGGACGACCACTCCGTGCGAGCCGGACGGGTCGTCGGAGCGCTCGCGCAGCCGATCGAACAGTGCACGCCCGTTTTCGCAGCGCGAGACATCCAGCAGAGTGACCTCCACGTCGCGACCGGCCGCGCGCTCGAGTTCGGAGTGAAGACGAGTGGCCAGGGCGGAGGCGAGGCGGTCGAAGTAGCGCACCATGTGCGGATCCAAGGTGGTAGCGATCACCGCGTGGCGGACGGCGCCGCCGTGCCGGACCGTTTCGGCCGCGAGCTGCCCGGCGATCTTCAGCCGGGCTTTCGCCACCCCTCGCGAGGCGACATCGCGCAGGTCCACCCCGACGACGACCGTACGGGCATCGGCGGGAACGCGGCTCTCGGGAGCGCCGCCGGTGAGATAGGCCACGCCGTCGCCGGCGGAACACTCGCGGAGCGTGTCGAGCACGTCTCCCATCAAGATCATCGGGCGGACCATGTCGGGCTCTCTCCGTGGGCGGGACGACCCCGGAGGATCGCCGTCGGCCGGACTGTCCGGCGCAACGCTGCTGACGGAGGGCGAGCCTACTCCCGGTTCGCGAGGATGCCGCGACCCACGCGCTCTTCACGCGGAACGGTAAACCTCCACGCTGTCCGGTCGCTCGCGTGCGGCGAGCACGACCGCGAGGATACCGAGCCCCAGGGTGTGCGCCAGGAATCCCAGCATCCCGAGGGCGGCGAAAGGAGCGTAGAAGGCCTGGATCCCGGCGGCGCCGGTGGCGGTGAACAGGATCTGCGGGATCGCCCACACCGCCGCCTGAAGGAGAAGCACGGCCAGCGGCGCCCAGCACCACGGCGACGGCACGGTGCCGGCCCGCGCGATCCGCATCGCGGCGATCAGGCCGGCCCCGACCGGCACGATCAGCGAGATGTAACCGTAGACGGCCCAGCTGCCGGTCTCTGAGGAGAGTTGCGTCGACAGCAGCCCGCCCACCAGGGTGTCCGCGAGCGGCCACACCGCGACGATGGACAGGGCTGTGACGCCGAGCGGGCCGCGCGCCACAACGCTCGCCGCCTGTGAGGCACCGACGGCGAAGAGCAGGACAGCCGCCGCGTAGATGACGTCGGCCGTCATGGCGACGCCCCACACCGCTCCCGGAGACCCCGCCAGGCTGGAGCGGAGCGCGCCGAGGACCCCGCAGGCGAGGAGGCCCGCCCCGCCGACGACCCATGTCCGGCGGCGGCTTCGCATGCGGCCAGGGTAGCGCTGCACCGCCACCGGAGTGCGCAGCCCCTCCACATCGAGCATGATTGTCATGACACCTCCGCCGATCAAGGGAAACCCCATGTCCCGACCCACCGTGCTGTTCGTGTGCGTGCACAACGCCGGACGCTCGCAGATGGCCGCGGGCTACCTCGAAGCACTCGCCGGCGACCGGATCGACGTGCGATCGGCCGGGTCCGAACCGAAGGACGCGGTCAACCCGACCGCCGTTCAGGCGATGGCGGAGGAAGGGATCGACATCGCAGCGAACGCCCCGAAGATCCTCACGGTCGACGCCGTACGCGAATCCGATGTCGTGATCACCATGGGATGCGGCGACGCCTGCCCGATCTTTCCCGGCAAGCGATACGAAGACTGGGTACTCGACGACCCGGCAGGCCAGGAACTCGACGCGGTGCGCCGCATCCGCGACGACATCCGCTCCCGCGTCGAGGCCCTGATCGGCGACCTGACGGCCTGACCCGCCGGACCCCCGGCCCCTCCCCCCTTCCAGGAGCACGATGACCGCTGTCGTTCCGGCGCAGGATGCTGCCGCCCGGTACCGCATCGAACCCACGGTGTGGCAGGCCGTGCGGAGCCCTCGCCTGCTCACCCGCGAGGTGCTGGCGGGGCTCGTGGTCGCCATCGCCCTGATCCCGGAGGCGATCGCCTTCTCGATCATCGCGGGGGTGGACCCGCGGTACGGGCTGTTCTCTTCGTTCGTCATGGCCGTCGCCATCGCCTTCCTCGGTGGACGCCCGGCGATGATCACCGCAGCGACCGGCGCCGTCGCTCTGGTCATCGCGCCTGTGGCGCGCGAGTACGGCATCGACTACTTCATCGCGACGGTTCTGCTGGGAGGTGTCATCCAGCTCGTGCTCGCCGCGCTCGGTGTGGCGAGGCTCATGCGGTTCATCCCCCGCAGCGTCATGGTCGGCTTCGTCAACGCGCTGGCGATCCTCATCTTCGTCTCCCAGGTGCCCCACCTCATCGACGTGCCGTGGCTGGTCTACCCGCTCGTGGCCGCGGGCCTGGCGATCATGTACCTCATGCCGCGCGTGACGAAGGCGGTGCCGGCGCCGCTCGTGGCGATCGTGCTGCTGACCGGCGCGGTGGTGCTCCTGGGCTGGAGCGTGCCGACCGTCGGCGATCAGGGGGAGCTCCCCACGAGCCTGCCCTCTCTGTTCCTCCCCGATGTCCCGCTCACCTGGGAGACGCTGGGCATCATCGGCCCGTTCGCTGCGGCGATGGCGATCGTCGGTCTCCTGGAGTCTCTGATGACCGCGAAGCTCGTCGATGACATCACCGACACGCATTCGCGCAAGACCCGCGAGGCGCTCGGCCAAGGCACCGCCAACATCCTCTCCGGCCTGTTCGGCGGCATGGGCGGTTGCGCGATGATCGGTCAGACGATGATCAACGTGAAGGCGTCCGGTGCCCGGACCCGCATATCGACGTTCCTCGCCGGGGTCTTCCTGCTGATCCTGGTCGTGGCCCTCGGTGACATCGTGGCGATCATCCCGATGGCGGCGCTGGTGGCCGTCATGATCGTCGTCTCCGCGGCCACCTTCGACTGGCACAGCATCCGCCCCTCCACGCTTCGCCGCCTGCCGAAGAGCGAGACCGCCGTGATGGTGGTGACGGTCGCGGTCACCGTCTGGACGCACAATCTCGCCCTCGGGGTGGGCGCGGGCGTCGTGGCGGCCATGCTGCTGTTCGCCCGGCGGGTCGCGCACTTCACCACGGTCACGCGCGACGTCACCGACGGAGATCGACCGACGGCGCGCTACACCGTCGACGGCGAGCTCTTCTTCGCCTCCAGCAACGACCTCACAACCCAGTTCGACTACACCCGCGATCCCGACCGCGTGATCATCGATCTCTCCCGTTCACACGTGTGGGACGCGTCGACCGTTGCTGCGCTCGACGCCATCCAGACGAAGTACGAACGCTTGGGGACGACCGTCACCTTCGAGGGGATGAACGCCGCGACGAGCGGATTCCACGGGCGACTCACCGGTGGGCTCGGCGCCGAGCACTGACCCGCGGATGCGAAGGCACACCCTCGTCATTCCTCGAACGGGGGAAGGTGCGGGATGGGGTTCGGCCGCGTCGACCGCGGCACGACGGCCGGACGATCCACCGGGCCGGTGGGCAACGGGAACCGGGTTCGCACGTCGATGCCTTCACGAAACCGCCGCCCGGTGATCGACGATGGTGTGACGCGGATGTAGAACGGCTTCGCCGCCGGGCTCGCCGTGCTCAGCTGCGCAACGCCGCTGCGGCGGATCTCCTCATCGATGACCACCTGGACCGCATCGCCTCGCACCAGAACGCTCCAGTGAAGGTCGTGCTCATTGCCGTCGGCTTCGAAGGCGACGGTCGGGCGCGCCCGGATGTGGCGCAGCTTGCTGTCGTTGGCAGTGCGGATGTAGAGCAGTCCCTCGCTGGTGAGGAAGTTCACGGGAAACAATTCCGGCTCGCCTGACGCGTCGAGCAGAGCCAGTCGCCCCATGCGCGTCCCTTCGAGATGGCCCCAGCACTGCGCCGCGCTCAGTTTCTCGACGGCGCCGTCGGCCGGTACGGGGAGGAAATTGACCATGTCCGCCTCCTTCATCGCTGCTCTCGGCTGTGGTCCCTGGGGGAAATCTACGTCGCCTCGCTCCGTCCCGCCACCGCTTGCGCCCGCGGCATCCTTCCGTCCCGCAACCGACGCCGGAAGAACGCCACCAGAGCGACCATCGCCACCAGCTCCACCACGGTCTGCGTCACCACCACGAGCGGAGCGAGCTGCAATGCCGACGGCAGGGCGAGAGCAAGCGGAAGCACCACGAGGGAGTTGCGGGTCACACCACCGAAGACAATGGCCGTGCGGCCGGGCCTCTCCAGTCCGACCGCGCGGCCGGCGAGTGCTCCCACAGGCGCCATCACGACGATGAATGCGACGAAGATCGGCACGGCAGCGACCACCGAAGCGAAAGCTCCCCCCACCCGAGCGATCTGTGAACCGATCACGACCACGAGCGTGAGCATCATCAGCGGCACCATCAGGTGGATGGCGCCGGCGGAAAGGCGCCGCGCCGGGCCGAAGCGGACGGCGGTGACCTGGGAGAGAACGGCCAGGACGAGGGGCACGACGATGAGACCGACGAACGCCGCAACGAAGGGGGCCACCTCGATCGCGGCTGCCGCCGCCGGTCCGGCCATGAGCCACAGGTAAGCCGGGAGAAGCGCGAGCTGGGCCACCATGAGCAGCGGCGTGGCCGCCAGAAGCCGCTCGCGATCACCTCCGGCGAGGCCGGCGAACACGATGACGTAGTCGACGCAGGGGGTGAGGAGGACGAGGAGGACGCCCACGAGCAGGGCCGGGTCGGCCGCGACGAACCTGCTGAGCCCGAAGACAACGGCCGGCACGACGACGAAGTTCACGATGAGGAGGACACCGAGGAAACGGAGGTCGGCGAAGCTGCGGGCGACTCGTCCGAACGGGACCGAGAGGAACGTGACATACAAGAGCGCCGCGAGCACCGGTGTGATCGCATGCTCGAGGGGCGAAGCCGCCGCCGGCAGCGCGAGGCCCAGTACGGCCCCGAGGGCGATCGCGAGCAGGGAGAGCGCGACTTGACGCGCGCCCATCCACTCGATCACCCGCCGCATGGCCCCATCCTCACCGCTCCGGGGCTCCTCGTGCGAATGCGGCGGGACGTGGGCGGTCTCGGACTCCGGCATGTCGGTGTGCCGGCGCGGCGGTTCACACGCCGTTCACCGCTCGATGATGAGGTCGTGACGTGCACCATCCCGTAGGCGAGGTGTTCGGCGCCTTTCTGAAGCTGGGCCTCACTTCTTTCGGCGGTCCGATCGCCCACCTGGGGTACTTCCGCGACGAACTCGTGACGCGTCGGGGATGGGTCACCGACGAGCAGTACGCCGACGTCGTGGCGCTCGGGCAGTTCCTGCCGGGCCCGGCCTCCAGCCAGGTCGGATTCGCCCTCGGGATGCTGCGGGCCGGGTGGCTGGGCGCCCTGGCGGCATTCGTGGGCTTCACCCTGCCCTCGGCGGCGCTCATGGTGGCGGTCGCGGCAGGCGCGACCTCTCTGACCGGGGTGGTCGCGGCGGGCGTGGTCGAGGGACTCACGATCGTGGCGGTTGCCATCGTCGCGCACGCGGTGTGGGGGATGGCGCGCACGCTGACGCCGGACCGGCCGCGCGCCACGATCGCTTTGGGCGCGGCCGTCCTCGCGCTCCTGCTGGGTGGTTCGATCGGGCAGATCCTCGCGATCATCCTCGGCGCAGCAGCCGGGCTGCTGTTCTGCCGGCACGACGGCGCATCAGCGGGAACGCCCGGTGTGCGGTTTCCCGTGTCGCGCGCGGCGGGCATCGTGTGCCTGGCTGCCTTCGGGGTCCTGCTGATCGGGCTGCCTCTCGTCGCCTCGTTCACGAGAGGTGCCGACGTGGGTTTGTTCGCGGCCTTCTTCCAGGCGGGCGCGCTGGTCTTCGGCGGTGGACACGTCGTCCTGCCTCTCCTCGAGTCGGCCATGGTGCAGACCGAACAGGTGAGCGTGGACCAGCTCCTGACGGGGTACGGGGCCGTCCAGGCCGTTCCGGGTCCGCTGTTCACCTTCGCCGCATACCTGGGGGCGCTCGCCGATGGCGGCCCCGGCGGCATCCCCGGCGCCGCGATCGCCACGGTGGGGATCTTCCTTCCGGGCTTCCTGCTCCTGACCGGGGTGCTGCCGTTCTGGAACGCGCTACGCCGGCGGTGGTGGGCGGAGCCGTCGCTGCGAGGCGCGAATGCGGCGGTCGTGGGGATTCTCGCGGCTGCCCTGTACACACCGGTGTTCACCACCGCGATCACCGGTGTCTCCGAGTTCGCGCTCGCCCTGCTCTGCTTCGTACTGCTCACCGTGTGCCGGCTCCCACCCTGGGCGGTGGTGGTGTTCGGAGGGGCCGGGGGCGGCGTGATCCTCGGTCTGCTCCCCCACTGACGGCGGCGGCCTGTGACGGGCCGGTACCCCTCTCTAGGCGATCCCGACCTCCGTCGCGCGCGACGCCGCCTCGCGTGCCCCGCCGTCGAACGGGTCACCGTGGCCCGGAAGGACCAGCCGCGCATCGGTGGCACCGAGGGCGCGCAAAGCAGCGAGAGCGGAAGCTCCGTCGGCCGTCGCGGCACGGGCGACGACGCGCGGACCGGTCTCGCCGGTATAGGGGTCGTACGTCACCAGCGCATCGCCGGAGAACAGGATGCCTCGATCGGGCAGGAAGAACGCACAGTGGCCGTACGTGTGGCCGGGCGACCAGACGGGGACGAGGCCCCCCGGCGTAGACGCGCCCTCGCCCGGGAGGACGTCGCCGTGCGCGTCGACACCATGCACTCCGAGGGCGCCGGCACCCACCATCCGCGCGAGAACGGGGAGGGCACCGGGGTGACGAGCGGGGTAGAGGAATCGCGGCCGCTCGTGGGCGTAGCGGTACGGATGCCGAGCCAGACGCACGTCTTTCTCGTGGATGTGCAGGGGCACGTGATGATCGTGCAACAGGCGGTCGCACATCCCGACGTGGTCGAAGTGCCCATGGGTCAGGTAGACCGAGGCGAGGTCGTCGGGGGTCAGCCCCAGCGACTGCAGCGCCTGGCGCAGGAGCGGCCAGCTTCTCGGCAGGCCCGCGTCTATCAGCACCGGACCGTCGCCGGTTTCGACCACATAACAGTTGACTGCGGCGCGGCTGATGCGGACGACGCCGTCGGCGACAGGGAACACGCCATCGGGGTTTCGAGCCATGCCGGACACTGTGCGCCACCGGAGTGTGCCGCGCGGACGGGGTTGCCAGCATCGGGACGTCCTGGTAGCGACGACGCGCGGCAGGCGTGTCCCCTCCCCCTCGTGTCAAGCCTCTCGGACGGCGGGGACCCGCGCCTTAGCGTCACCCCGAACGAGGAGGTGCATCGGCGTATGCGCAGAAGCGGTCGGGTGGTTGTCATCGTCGGTGCGTCGCGCGGCATGGGGCGCGCCGCGGCGTACCGGTTCGCGCGCCGATCGGCGCGTCTGGTTCTCGTCGCCCGCGACGAAGCCGCCCTTCTCGAGGCGGCCGCGGAATGCCGCGCGCTCGGTGCTCAGGTCCTCGTCATCCCCGGAGACGTCACGGTGGAAGGCACCGCCGCCGAGGTGGTCACCCGCGCGGTCGAGCGCTTCGGTTGCGTCGATGTGTGGATCGGCGCCGTCGGGGCGCTGGTCTACGGACGTGTCGAGCAGACCCCCACCGACGTCTATCGGCGGGTCTTCGAGACGAATGTCGTTGCGCAGATCGACGGCGTTCGCGCGGTGCTCCCGCAGCTGCGGGCACAAGGATCGGGCCGGATCATCCTCATCGGGTCCCTGTTCTCCGTGGTGACCGCTCCCTACGCATCCGCCTACGCGGCGAGCAAGTTCGCGCTGCTGGGGTTCACGCGCTCGCTGCAGCAGGAGCTCCTCGGGTCGCCCGGCATCGAGGTGCGCATGGTGCTTCCCGCCAGCATCGATACGCCGATCTATCAGCGGGCGAGCAACTTCACCGGTCGCGCGCCGCGGCCGCTGCCACCTGTCACGTCTCCCTACCGCGTGGCGCGCGTGATCGAGCGGTCCTCGCGCGGCCTCGGTCCCCGCGTAGCCACGGTGGGGCGGGTGCAGTCATCCATGATCCTCCTCGCCAGGGCGCTCCCCCGGGTGTACGACCGCGTCATCCTCGTCCTCGTGGAAACGCTCGGCCTCTCGCGGGATCCGGCTCCCGACTCGCTCGGGGCACTGCAGTCGGCCCAGCCGGGCCCCAGCACCGTCACGGGTGGGTGGCGCTCTCCGCGCCGGCGGGCGATGCTCGCGGCGAGCGCAGCGCTCGGCGCCGCCGCACTGTGGGGACGACGGCGCCGCGGCTGACGCCCACACCCCCGCTTCGTGTCTCGGGACGGGCGTCCGTTGTCAAGGGCCCCCGGCCTCTGCCCTCCGCGGGAGAGAGTGAGGATGTCGCGTCCACGTCCGAACGGAGAATCTGTGTCCGTCGTCGAATTCGCCCCCTCCACCCTCGCCGTCCCGTTCTCCGCACGGGGCCCCCTCAGCGAAGCGGTGCTGCGCCGCCTCACCGGCGAGGATGCGGGGAACGAGCACACCGATCGCGCGGCCGAGGCGCTCGCCCGCTCGACCGTGATCGCCCAGGACGATGACATCCAGCTCGCCCTGTTCGCCCTGTACGCGTCCGCTTACGGCTCGATCGACGGGTTCTCCGCCGACCTCGAGTGGGATCCCGAGCTCGTCCGCACACGGCGGCTGCTGGAGGAGGCGTTCGAAGCGGAGCTGCGCTCGACCGTCGACGTTCCGGTGACCCCGGAAGCGTCAGCGGATGCCGTGGCCCGGCTGCTGTTCGAGATGACGTCGGCCGACGCCGGCCCGAGCCTCTCGCGGTACCTCTACAAGAAGGCTACGAAGGAGCAGGCCCAGGAGTTCCTGATCCAGCGCTCGATCTACACGCTGCGCGAAGCCGATCCGCACTCGTGGGCCATCCCGCGGCTGACCGGACGCCCGAAGGCCGCACTCGTCGAGATTCAGTCGGACGAGTACGGCGGCGGCCGGCCGGAGCGCGTCCACGCCGCCATCTTCGCGGCGGCGATGCGGGGAGCCGGCCTCGACGACACGTACGGTACCTACGTCGACCGCGTGCCGGCGGTCACGCTCGCCTCCCACAACGTGATGTCGATGTTCGGGCTCAACCGCCGCCTTCTGGGCGCCGTGGTGGGCCACCTCGCCGCGTTCGAGATGACGTCGTCCATCCCGAACGCCAAGTACGCCGACGGACTGCGCCGGCTGGGATACGGGGCAGAGGTGACCGACTACTTCGACGAGCACGTCGAAGCCGACGCCGTGCACGAGCAGATCGCCGGACGCGACATGGCCGGCGCGCTGGCGGAGGACCGTCCCGACCTGCTTCCCGACATCCTCTTCGGTGCCGCCGCCTGTATGGTCGCAGACGAGTGGGTCGGCGCCCACATGATGGAGGCGTGGTCCCGGTCGGAGACCTCCCTGCGAGGCCCGGAATGACCGACGACCGAGTCACCATCACCGCCTACCCCGACGGCCCGCTGCTGCTGCGCGGCGACGTCGACCTGCGCACCGCCGAAGGCCACCCCATCCCCCGCAAGCGCCGGACGGTGGCACTGTGCCGGTGCGGGCTGTCGGCGATCAAGCCATTCTGCGACGGGACCCACAAGGCCGCTGGATTCCGCACGGACGAATGAACCGCTCCCCGCGGCTGACCGCGGAGTATGTCCTTCCACTCAAGTGGAATGACGATGCCGCGCTGGACGAGCTGACCGCGTATCTGCGGGGGCTCAGCGCGGCGGTGGATGTCACCGTGGTCGACGGGTCGGATCCGTCGAGCTTCTCCGCGCACGCCGCCGCGTGGGGTGGGATGGTGCGCCATCTGCCCGTCAGCGAACGCTCGGGGGCGAACGGCAAGGTGCGCGGGGTTCTCACCGGGGTGCGCGCCGCTCGACACGAGCGCATCGTGCTCGCCGACGACGACGTCCGGTACGACCAGGCGGTCCTCGCGGCAGTCGTCGGGTCGCTTGATCACGCGGAACTGGTGAAGCCGCAGAACCACTTCCGTCCTCTGCCGTGGCACGCTCGCTGGGACACCGCTCGCACTCTCCTGAACCGCGCGCTGGGTGCCGACTACCCGGGGACCTACGGGGTGCGCCAGTCGGCGTTGCTCGCCACCGGCGGCTATGACGGCGACGTCCTCTTCGAGAATCTGGAGATGGAGCGCACCATCCGCGCGGCGGGGGGACGCGTCGCCGCCCGCGACGACATCTTCGTCGTCCGGCGGCCGCCGTCTTCGCGGCTCTTCCTGTCGCAGCGCGTGCGCCAGGCCTATGACAGCCTCGCTCAGCCCGGACGCTTCGCCGCGGAACTCGCCATCCTCCCCGCGCTGCTCTCCGCCGCGAGGCGGCCGCTGCGCCTGGTCGCGGGAGCGACAGCGCTCGTGGCCCTGGCCGAGTTCGGCCGCCGTCGGCGCGGGGGGCGCGCGGTGTTCCCGGCATCGAGCGCGTTATGGGCTCCCCTGTGGGCGGTGGAGCGGGGCGTCACGGCGTGGCTCGCGTTGCTCCTGCGCGTCGGAGGCGGCGTGCGTTACTCGGGCCGGCGCCTCTCGCGCGCCGCAACCCCCGCGCGCGTGCTCCGGGCACGGCACGGGAATGCGATCACCCCGGGAGAGGACCCTACGGCTCCAGCACGACCTTGATGCAGCCGTCGGCCTTGCGCTGGAAGGTGTCGTAGAGCGCAGCCGCGTCCTCCAGCGGCGCCCGGTGCGTGACCAGGCGTTCGGTGCCGAGCGGGTCGGCGGGATCTTCGACCAGCGGAAGCAGGTCGTCGATCCAGCGCTTGACGTTGCACTGCCCCATCCGGAGCGTCAGTTGCTTGTCGAACATCGTCTTCATGGGAAGGATGTCGGCGTCACCGGCATACACGCCGCTGATGGACACGGTGCCGCCACGGCGCACCATGTCGATGGAGGAGTGCAGCGCCGCCAGCCGATCAATGCCTGCCTTCTCCATGAGCGGCCGCGCCAGGACGTCGGGAAGCACCCCGATGGCCTGGTGGGCAAGGTGAACGCCGGGACTTCCGTGCGCCTCGAGGCCCACCGCGTCGATGACGGCGTCCGCGCCGCGTCCTTCGGTGGCCTCGCGGATGCGCTCGACCGCCGCCTCATCCCCCCACGCCTCCACCCCGAACCGCGCTGCCATCTCGCGCCGCTCCGGTACGGGGTCGATGCCGATCACCCGGTGCCCCCGGTACACGCCGATCCGCGAGGCGAACTGCCCGACCGGGCCGAGGCCCATCACGACGAGCGTGCCGTTCTCCGGCAGGTTCGCGTACTCGACGCCCTGCCAGGCCGTCGGGAGGATGTCACTGAGGAAGAGGTACCGATCGTCGGGGAGCTCCTTGCCCACGAGCACGGTGTTGTACTCGGCGAGCGGCACCCGCAGCATCCCCGCCTGTCCCCCTGGGACCTGTCCGTAGAGCTTCGTATAGCCGAAGAGGGATGCACCCGAACCGTACTCCGTGACCTGCGTCGTCTCGCACTGCGACTGCAGCCCGCGACGGCACATGAAGCAGTGCCCGCAGGAAATGTTGAACGGCACCACCACCCGATCGCCGGGGACGAGGGTGGTCACATCCGCGCCGACTTCTTCCACGATGCCCATCGCCTCGTGGCCGAGAATGTCGCCCGCGTCCAGGAACGGCCCGAACACTTCATACAGGTGGAGGTCCGACCCGCAGATCGCCGTCGAGGTGATGCGCACGATCGCATCGGTGGGTTCCTGGATGCGGGGGTCAGGTGCATCCTGCACGGAGACCTTGCGCTTGCCCTGCCACGTCAGTGCTCTCATGCCGTTCCGCTCCCTTGACTCGCGGGGCGCGATCCGGCGCGCCCCGTCATGCTGAGCTTCGCGGGCATGCCGGTGTGGGGCGCGGGGATTGACAGCGTTCGAACAGAGGCAGTACGCGGATGCTGCTTCAGCCGGCGGCGAGCGCGCGCCTGTCCAGGGTTGGGGATGCTGTCAACCCCGTCCTTCCCGCCGGTGACCTGCGGTGCGATGGAATCCCGACGAAAGGAAAGCGGAATGTCCGATCCCGCCGCACCGCAGAACCCCGAGAGCGAACTCCGCACGGACTCCGGGTACCCGAACCGTGACCGCGCAGACCTCGCCGACCAGGCGCCGGCGCTGGCCGACGACGAAGCGATCGCCGAACACCTCGCCGAAGGCGACGACCCCGACGACCACGACGACCCCACCGCGGCGCAGTGAGTCGACCCATCGGCCGCCGCCTCCTGCATTCACGGGAATGGATGCGACGGTCGACGGGTTGCGCCTGACATGCAGCGATTCGGAACCCTCTCCTTCGGGCACTACGGTCCCCTGGGCGGCGGGCGTGAGCTCACCGCGGGCGACACGCTGATCCAGGCGGTCGACCTTGCCCAGGGATTGGACGACCTCGGCGTCAACGGCACGTACTTCCGGGTGCACCACTTCGCCCGCCAGCACTCCTCGCCGATGCCGCTGCTCGCTGCGATCGCGGCCCGCACCCAGCGCATCGAGATCGGTACGGGCGTCATCGACATGCGGTACGAGAACCCCCTGTACCTCGCGGAGGAAGCGGCCGCCGTCGACCTGCTCAGCGACGGCCGGCTCGCGCTCGGCGTGAGCCGAGGGTCACCGGAGACGGTCGTCCGCGGGTACGAAGCGTTCGGTTACACCGGGTCGCACGACCCGCGCGGGGCGGACATCGCCCGCGAGCACTTCGACCTTTTCCTCCGGGCGATCGACGGCGAAGGGCTCGCCGAGCGCGATGACTCCAGCCCCTTCGGCGGAGGCCGCGGGATGCAGCGGATCGAACCGTACTCGCCGGGACTCCGCTCCCGCGTGTGGTGGGGCGCGGGCACCATCGCCACAGCAGAGTGGGCGGGACGCATCGGGGTGAACCTCATGTCGTCGACGCTCATCAGCGAGGACCTCGGCATCCCCTTCGATGAACTGCAGGCACAGCAGATCGACGCCTTCCGCGCGGCGTGGCGCGAGGCAGGTCACGCCGGCGAGCCTCGCGTATCGGTGAGTCGCAGCATCTTCCCGATTACGTCGGAGCGCGACGCGATGCTCCTGCGCGGCGGCCAGGACTCCGATCAGGTCGGCATCATCGACGGCATGCGCTCGACGTTCGGGCGCACCTACGCTGACGAACCCGACGTGCTCATCGAGCAGCTCCTCGCCGACGCCGCCATCCGCAGCGCCGACACGCTCGTCCTGACCATTCCGAGCCAGCTCGGGGTGGAGTGGAACCTGCGGCTCATGGAGTCGTTCGCGCGGTATGTCGCTCCCGCGCTCGGCTGGAAGAGCACCCTGGCCCCCACGGTCTGAGCCCGGCGCTGACCAACCGGAGCGCGCTGCCGCGCCGGGCCGATCGGAGTACTCCCCCGGGACACTGAGCGAGCGCAGCGACCTCCCGGACACTGAGCGAGCGCAGCACTCCCCCGGACGCTGAGCGAGCGCAGCGAGACGAAGCGTCCACCCGCCCGACCCGCGACCCTTCGTCTCGTCGCTCCGCTCCTCGCTCAGGGTCCGGAAGCGAACACCCGGACACTGAGCGAGCGCAACGCACACCCGGACACCGAGCGAGCGCAGCGAGACGAAGTGTCCGACCGCGCGGGTTCTCACCCTTCGTCTCGTCGCTGCGCTCCTCGCTCAGGGTCGGAAGCGGACCCCCGGACGCTGAGCGACCGCAACGCACACCCGGACACCGAGCGAGCGCGGCGAGAAGAAGTGCCCGATCGCGCGGGCTCTTACCCTTCGTTTCGCTCCGCTCCTCGCTCAGGGTCCGGAAGCGGACCCCCGGGCATCGAGCGAGCGCAGCGAACACCCGGACGCTGAGCGAGCGCAGCGAGACGAAGCGTCCACCCGCCCGACCCGCGACCCTTCGTCTCGTCGCTCCGCTCCTCGCTCAGGGTCCGGAAGCGGACCCTCGGACGCTGAGCGAGCGCAGCGAGACGAAGTGTCCAACCGCGCGGGCTCTTACCCTTCGTGTCGTCGCTCCGTTCCTCGCTCAGGGACCCAGGGCCGCGCCAGAGCAATGTCGGAGGCCCGGAGTAGGTTTGGGTCATGGAAAACAGCTCCCGGCCTGGGGAAAACGGGCCCGATGACACCGCGCGGTTGCGTGCGCGTCTGGCCGGGGTGCTCGAACAGAAAGCGATCATCGCCAAAGCCCAGGCGGGTCTCATCCGTCACCAGGCGGCCCTCGCCGAGGTCGCCGTGGAACAGATCGGCCGAGCATCCGCCCAGTTGTCGCGGAAGCGGGAGATGCCGATGCGGTCGATCGCGGCGGAGGTCGCGTTCGCGACCCACGCGCATGACCGGACCGTGCAGAAAGACCTCAACGACGCGTACGTCCTGGTCACCCGGTTCCCCGCGACGGTGGACGCGTTGGAGGACGCGCGGATATCCAAGCGCCACGTCGACGTGATCCTGCAGACCGGCACCCCGATCGACGATGACGACGTGCGGGGCGCCTGGGAGAAGACGGTCCTCGCGTACGCAGAGCGGGAAACCCCAGGGCGCACCGAAGGGTGTGCGCGGGAACTGGCCGAGCGCGTCAACCCCCTCGGCATGACCGAGCGCCACGCCCGCGCCTGTGAGGCGCGAGGTGTCAGTGTGCTCGACCTCGACGACGGAATGGCACTCCTTCAGATCCTTCTTCCGGCGACCCTCGCGCACGGGGCGCGCGACCGGATCACCCAGCAGGCCCGCCTCATCCGCGACGCCGCCACGACCGAACGTGCCCGCCGAGCATCGGGAGAGTTCGCCACCAACGAAGCGACCTCGGGTGGCTTGGCCGACGAGGGCACTCCGGGGGCCGGCCCCGAGCACGCGGGATGCGACGTGGTGGATGACACGCGTACGCTCGCGCAGATCTCTGCGGATCTCGTCGCCGACATGATCCTCACGGGCACCCCGGCCATCGATCCCATCGCGGATAAGAGTCCCGGCGGCCTGGGGGCGATCCGCGCCCACGTGCAGATCCTCGTGCCGGTGACCACCCTCACCGGAACGACTGACGCCGGAGCCAGCCTGCACGGGCAGATCCCCATCGACCCGGCCACGGCCCGCCGCTTCGCGGGTGACGCCCCGGGATGGGACCGGGTCATGTGCGACCCGATCACCGGAACCGTGCTCGAGGTCGACCGGTACACTCCTCGACCCGACCAGAAGCGCTTCCTCCAAGCCCGCGACCAACACTGCCGCGGGTTCGGATGCCGCGCCCCGGCCCACCGCTGCCAACTCGACCACAACCACGAACACCATGAGGGCGGACCCACCGCCATCTGCAACCTGTCCCATTTCTGTCTCCGACATCACACACTGAAGACGGAAACGGAATGGACCGTGAAGCAGCTCCCCGACGGGGTCCTCGAATTCACCAGCCCGCTCGGCAACAGGTACACCGACGAACCACCCAAACGGGTCGTGTTCCTGCCCGACGGCGACCCACCGCCGTTCTGATGCCGAGCCGACCGGGCCGACCCTTCGTCTCGTCGCTGCGCTCCTCGCTCAGGGTCCGAAAGCGGAACCCCGGACAGGGAGCGGGCGCAGCGAGACGAAGCGTCAGGGGACGAAGTCGTCGGGGTCGACGTCGTCGAGGAATCGGCGGAACTCGTCCACCTTCTCCTCCTCGTCCACTTCCTCCGCCGGTTCGGTCAGCGACTCGGGCACGCCGGCCTCAGCGAAGACGGCATCCGCCACCCAGATCGGCGCGTTCACTCGAGACGCCAACGCGATCGCATCCGAGGGTCGCGCGTCGATGGCGCGCAATCCGTGCGGGGTGAGCAGGGTGACCTCTGCGTAGAACGTTCCGCCATCCACCCGCGTCACCTCGACACGGTCGACCGTGCCGTCCAGCGCCGCCAGCAGTCGCACCATGAGATCGTGCGCGAGCGGGCGAGGCGGAACCACCCCTTCGACGGCGACCAGGATGGCCGTGGCCTCCTGTGCCCCGATCCACAGCACCGATCCGGCCGCCTCTGACGGACCGATGGGCTTCAGCAGAATCACATGCTGCTGCGCGGCGTCGAGTGCGACGCCGGCGACGTGTACTCGAACCATGCTGGCCCCCCGTGCGGTGAGATGCGACTCAGCCTACGACCGGCCTCCGCATCCGTCACGGGGTGCGGAGCGGGACGTCGCGAAAGCGTGCGCGGAAACCGCTCAGGAGCCGGCGCTGTCGGCGGTCGCGCCGCCCGCCTCCAGCACGTCACCGGCAGGAAGCTCCTGGTGTCCGCCGAACTGCAGGCGCATCGCCGAAAGGACCTGGTTGGCGAAGTGGTCTTCGTCACGCGACGCGAATCGTTCGAACAGCGATGCGGCCAGGACCGGGACGGGCACGCCGATATCGACGGCGGCCTTGACGGTCCAGCGGCCTTCGCCGGAGTCCGACACCCGACCGGCCAGGCCGTCGAGGGTCGGGGTTTCCTGCAACGCTGCGGCGGTGAGATCGAGGAGCCACGAGGAGATGACCGAGCCGCGTCTCCAGAGCTCGGCCACCTTCGGCGTCGCGATGTTGAACTGGTAGTACTCCGGCTCCTCCAACGGCGCGACCTCGGCGGAGTGCGAGGTCTCGCGCAGGCCGGCGTCGGCGTTGTGCAGGACGTTCAGACCCTCGGCGAGCGCCGCCATGATGCCGTACTCGATGCCGTTGTGGACCATCTTCACGAAGTGACCCGCTCCCGACGGCCCGCAGTGCAGGTAGCCGCGTTCCTCGGGCGCGTAGTCACCCTCGCGTCCGGGCGTACGCGGGATGTTCCCCGGCCCGGGTGCGATCGTGCGCAGCACCGGCTCGATGTGCGCGAACGCCTCATCCGGGCCACCCACCATGAGGGAGTATCCGCGGTCGAGGCCGAAGACACCGCCGCTCGTGCCGACGTCGACATAGTGGATGCCCCGCTCCTTCATGGCCTTCGCGCGGCGCACGTCGTCACGGTAGTTCGAGTTCCCGCCGTCGATGATGATGTCGCCCGGCTCGAGCACAGCAGCGAGCTCTTCGACGACACCGCCGGTCAGGCCCGCGGGGATCATCAGCCACACGGCGCGAGGCGCCGTCATCTTGGCGACCAGGTCGGCGAAGTCGTTCACGCCGACCGCGCCCTCGCCGGTGAGAGTCGCCACGGCCTGCGGATTCACGTCGTAGACGATGGTCTCGTGTCCGTCGCGCATGAGGCGGCGCACGATGTTGGCGCCCATTCTCCCGAGTCCCACCATGGCCAGTTGCATCTTGTGCTCCTCCGAGGGGTCGTGCGGAGACGGACGCCTCCACCGCGAGTCTAGGCAGTCCCCGATACCCCAGGACCCGGAATCACGCCCACCCGCACCGGCGCCATCGCAACTCAGCTCATCAACGCCGCGATGCCGGCGAGAGCCGAGACGAGCGCCAGCACGAGGGCGACCGCGATCAGCACGGCATGCACGATCAGGAAGCGCGTGGGCTTGCCGGCGGCATCCCGCGATCGAGGGTCCTTGGCGACCCGGCCGTAGAACCGAGGCCACACGATCACATTGAAGGCGGCGTTCACGAACAGGAGGACGGCGAGGGCAACTTCCACGGGTCCGAGCCTAGAGGCGCCGGCTACAGCCGGACGACCTCGGTGGCGCGCACGATGGCGGTGCCCTCCTCCTCGGATGCGGCAAGGTCGACGACCGCCCGGATCCGCCAATCGTGATCGCCGGCCGGGTCATCGAGGGTCTGCTCCACCCGCCAGGTGCCGGTCGCCGCATCCGTCTCATCGATCGTGACGAGCGCGGCGGAACGGGCGGCACCACCCGTGAGGATCTCGTCATGCTCGGCGTAGTACGCGTCCAACGCCGCCGACCAGTCGACGTCCGGATCCAGTGCCGCCAGGTCGTCGTCGCGCTGGAGAGCCGCCAGCTGAACGCGGCGGAACATCTCGTTGCGCACCAGCACACCGAAGGCGCGTCGGTTCGTGAGCACCGACGGCGGCGCCGGCGGCACCACCGGTGCATCCTCGTCCAGCGGAGGGGCGATGAGCGCCGCCCACTCGTCGATGAGGCTGGAGTCGACCTGCCGGACGAGTTCGCCGAGCCACTCGATGAGGTCGAGCAGGTCGGGGGTCTGCGCCTCGGTGGGGACGGTCTGGCGGATGGCACGATACGCGTCACTGAGGTAACGGAGCACGAGTCCCTCGCTCCGCGCGAGCGAGTACAGCGACACGAACTCGCCGAACGACAGAGCCCGCTCGAACATGTCGCGGACGACCGATTTCGGAGACAGCGCGAAGTCGCGCACCCAGGGCTGAGTGGATGCGAAGACCTCGTACGTCTGCGCGAGCAGCTCAGCGAGCGGTTTCGGATACGTGACGTCCTCGAGCGCCTCCATGCGCTGGTCGTAGTCGAGCCCCTCGCGCTTCATGGCCGCGACCGCCTCGCCGCGGGCGAGGAACTCCTGCTGGGAGAGGACGGGCCGGGGGTCGTCGAGGGTGGCTTCGATGATGCTGACGACGTCGAGCGCGTAGTGCCCGGAGCCGATGGCACCGGGACCATCGTCGGGGTCGAGCAGCTCGATCGCGGCGAGCGCGAACGGCGACAGCGGCTGGTTGAGTGCGAAGTTCGGCTGCAGATCGACGGTGAGCCGCACCTGTCCCTCGACGACCTCGACGATCCCCGCCGTGACCAGGGTGCGGTAGATCGCCAGAGCCCGCCGGGCCAGGTCACGCTGCCGGGCACGCGGCTCGTGGTTGTCGAACACGAGCGCGCGGACGTTGGCGAACACGTCGCCGCCCCGCGCGATGAGGTTGATGAGGATGGCCGCGCTCATGTGCAGATGCGGCACCAACGGCTCGGGCTCCGCGGACACGAGCCGCTCGAACGTCGCTTCGCTCCAGTTGACGAAGCCCTGCGGCGGCTTCTTCCGCACGATCTTCCGAAGCTTCTTGGGGTCGTCGCCCGCCTTGGTGACGGCAGCGGCGTTCTCGATCTCGTGCTCGGGCGCGAGGACGACCACGGTCCCGGCCGTGTCGAACCCGGCCCGCCCGGCACGACCGGCGATCTGATGGAACTCGCGGGCCGAGAGGTGCCGCATCCGCTGCCCGTCGAACTTCGACAGCGCCGTGAGCAGCACCGTGCGGATGGGGACGTTGATCCCGACGCCGAGGGTGTCGGTGCCGCAGATGACCCGGAGCAGTCCGCGCTGGGCGAGCGTTTCGACCAGCCGGCGGTAGCGGGGCAGCATGCCCGCGTGATGCACACCAATGCCCGAGCGCACGAGCCGGGAGAGGGTGCGCCCGAACCCGGTCGTGAAGCGGAAGCCGCCGATGGCGTCGGCGATCTCGTCGCGCTGCTCGCGGGCGATCACACGGATGCTGGACAGCGCCTGGGCCTGCTCCATGGCCGCCGCCTGGGAGAAGTGCACGATGTAGATCGGCGCCTGACGAGTGTCGAGCAGCTCCTGCACGGTCTCGTGAGCGGGCGTGCGGGCGTACGAGAAGTGCAGCGGGACGGGCCGGTCCACGCCGGTCACGCGGGCCGTGGGGCGACCGGTCCGCCGGGCGAGGTCGTCCGCGATGGGCGTGACATCGCCGAGGGTCGCCGACATCAGGAGGAATTGCGCACGCGGCAGCAGCAGGAGGGGCACCTGCCATGCCCACCCGCGTTCGGTGTCGCCGTAGTAGTGGAACTCGTCCATCACGACCTGGTCGACGGCGGCGGCGGATCCTTGCCGGAGGGCGAGGTTCGCGATGATCTCCGCCGTGCAGCAGACGATCGGCGCGTCGGCGTTGACGGACGAGTCGCCCGTCACCATCCCGACGTTCTCGGCGCCGAAGACATCCACGAGCGCGAAGAACTTCTCGCTCACGAGCGCCTTGATCGGGGCCGTGTAGTAGGTGCGTCCGCCCCTCACCAGACAGGCGGCATGGGCGGCGACGGCGACCAGCGACTTGCCAGTCCCCGTCGGGGTGGAGAGGATGACGTTCGCCCCGGACACGAGCTCGATGACCGCCTCGTCCTGAGCCGGGTACAGCGTCAGTCCGCGATCGCCCGCCCACTGCACGAACCCGGCGTACACGGCGTCGTCGTCGGCGCCGACCGGGATGAGGTCGAGCAGGGTGGGGGGCACACTCCACCCTCTCACTCCGGAGCGTCGGTGAAGACCCCCACCCGCTCGCCGTCGAAGACGAACTGCAGGGCACTGCCGAGCGGGAAGCGCCCGCGCAGCTCCTCCGGGAGTTCCGTGCCCACCGTCACCACGACCGTGGCGGGGAAGGCGCCCGCGCCGCAGCCGTACTGCGAGCCGCCGGTGAGCGCGCCGCCGTCGCGGAGGTCGGTCGTGGGCATCACCAGGATGCAGGTGTCGGTGCCGTCGGGCAGCCATGGCCCGCTCTTCGCCGTGATCGCCGTCAGGCCGAAGAAATCCTGATATCCGGTGGCGTCCTCGGTTTCGGGACCCAGGAAGTTCTCCGGCCACGGGAATGCCGGGTGCGGCTGAAGCGTGGCCACCTGTACCGCCCCGGCCCCCCGCGAGACCAACGGCATCAGAGCCGAAGCGATGGCGGCACCCACGGCGAGCGCGGCGAGCACCGAGACGAACCAGAGGATCGCCACCCACCGGCGCGACCGCTGGGCCGCGGGCGGCGGATCCGACTCGCGAGGCTCCCGGTCGGGCGCGTCCGGTTGACGGGGCTCCGAGGCATCGCCGGAAGCACCCGCGTCCGGAGTGGCCGGGGCCTCGGCGTCCGGCATCTCTGCCTGGCGCTGCTCACGCTCAGCTCCTCCAGGCGCGCCAGCGCCTGCGGGTCGGTGTGGATGTCGGATGCGGGGCCGTACGCGCGTGAGCGCAGCATCCTGAGTTCGTCTTCGTCGTCCATGGGTCGATCTCCGGTCAGGGCACTCGTGGTCACCAGCCGTGGGTGTTGAACCACTCCTGGCGGCGGTCGAACTCCGCGCGGGTGGCGTCCCCGCGCCACGAGTCGTGCTCGGCGAGCGCGCCGGCCACGAGCCGGACGAACCCCCAGCACGCGTCGCACAGTGCGCGTCCCCCGGGGTACCCGTCGGGGAGCGTCGGGGCGGGCACGGCCGGTCGGCCGCTCCCGGGGCATCGCGGTGGATCGGCGTCACGGTCACTCCACAGGAGTCCCGTTCCGATCCGGTGATGCAGGCCACGATGACCCGCCTCCCGCGTGCAGATCTCACCGCCGCGCCGGCTCAGGCACGGCCCCGCGCCGTTCGGCGACGGAGTTGTCACGGTCTCAGGACGGCTCCACGAGGAGCCGGAGGATGCGGGCCAGCGCGGCCTGGTCGGCGCGGCTGAGTGTCTGCAGCTCCTCTGCTTCCCGGCGCACGAGCTCGGTCATCGCCGCATCCACGCGCGCTGACCCTTCCGCGGTCAGGCGCACCAGGATGCTGCGCCGGTCGAGCTCGTTCGGGCGACGCTCGACGAGGTGGCGTGCCGTGAGCTTCTCCAGGCGGTTGGTCATCGCGGCCGAGCCGATCATGGTGGCGTCGATCAGCTGGGCAGGGTTCATCTCGTGAGGATCTTCGGCCCGGCGGAGCGCCGCGAGCACGTCGAACTCCCATGCCGACAGGCCGGCATGCGCGAACGCCCCCGCCCGCAGTCGTCCCAGCCGGTGCGACGCGCGACGCAACCGCGACATGACATCCAGCGGGGTGAGATCCACCTCGGGGAGTCGGCGCGACCAGGCGTCGATCAGCAGATCGACCTCGTCGTCGCGGTCGAAGGAAGTCATGCTCCGACCGTAACGCTTCCGGCGCCGCACAGGCCTCGGGCGCGCCATACCCACCGGGGGTATCATGGCCACCATGCACGGGTACGAAGGCAGCAAGGAGGACCTCCTCACGCGCCTCCGCCGCGCCGAAGGCCAAGTGCGCGGCATCGGCCGGATGGTCGAAGACGACAAGTACTGCATCGACATCCTCACCCAGGTCTCTGCCGCCACCAAGGCGCTCGAGACCGTCGCCCTGTCACTGCTGAGCGATCACCTCAGCCACTGCGTGGCCGAGGCCACTGCCCAGGGCGGGCCTGTCGCCGAAGAGAAGATCCGCGAAGCGAACGAGGCGATCGCGCGCCTCGTCCGCTCCTGAGAAGGAGAAGACCATGACCGTTCAGCGCCTCGACCTCGGACTGACCGCCCCCGCTGCCGGATGCGGCGGTGATTCGTGCATGTGCGGTTCGCCCGCGACGACCGGGGCGTCATCCCCCTCCGCAGTCGTCGCGGAACTCGGCGTGGAGGGCATGACGTGCAGCCACTGCGTGCGCGCCGTGACCGACGAGATCAGCGCCCTCGACGGGGTGAGCGGCGTGGAGGTCGAGCTCGTGGCCGGCGGGACATCGCGTGTCACGGTGCGCGGCACCGTGCCCGTACCGGCCGAGGCCCTCAGCACCGCCGTCGTCGAGGCCGGTTACACCCTCGCCCGCTGAGACCCTGCTGCACCGGCGCTACACCGCGGCGGAATGACCGGTCGCGCGACGCAGCGCATCGACCGCATCCGGGAAGGTGAGTGCCTGGCACACTTCGACGGCCCGGTGGTACCGGGATCCGGAGAGCGCCACGAACACGTGCCCGACGACCTCGATGTATCCCGCGACGTCGCCGTCCCACGCGATCTCGTACAGGTCGAGGTCGATGCGCGTCCACGGCTGCGGTGCCGCCAGAGGGGTGGACTCGATGTGACGTGCTTCCATCACCACCGCCGGCCCCTTTCGCTCCTAGGTACAGGGTGCGCCGGAAATCGCGGAAGCGCGTAGGGCTTGACGGTAAGCGTTTACGGGCGGTAAATGCCTTAGCCGGCCGAGGCGTCGGCGCGCGCCGGCCGACCCCGGCGGGGCCGCTCGGATGACAGCGCGAAAGCGCGCTCGTCGTCGACCCCGGCGACCAGTGGTGCGACGGCATCCAGCCACGCGATCTCCGCGGCCACGCGGGAACGCTCGGCCTCCCGCAGGATGGCGACGGCGACGTCGTCCTGCTCGTCGTCGTCGATCGCATGCAGGCGGGTCACGGCCGCGCGCCGTTCGGCCGCGACCAGCCCGGCTGCATCCACGCCCGGCAGCGTCGCGGCCAGCGCAACTTTGAATGCCCGCTCGTCGCGTCCGGCGGGCAGCTCCGCCTCCGAGAACCACCGCTGCGTCTCGTCCCGTCCCGCGGAGGTGATCCCCCAGTAGGTCTGGCCGCGCTCGTCGGTACCGCGTTTCTCGACCAGACCGTCGCGCTCGAGCCGGTCCAGCGTCGTGTAGATCTGCCCGACGTTCAGCGCCGCGCCGGTACGCCGGGCGTATTCCGCGCGGAGTTGGTAGCCGTAGCACGCGTCCTGATCGAGGATCGCCAGCAGCCCCCGACGTACCGACATGCGACCCCCAATGAATATCGAGTATGTATTACCGAGTATAGGGAGAGTGGAGGCCGCGACGGTCAGCCGCCGATCGCGTTCATTCCCCGCGGCGGCTGGAGGAACCCGGGGTCGTCGATCGCGTGGCCGGCCAGCTTGCCGTGCACGCAGGCCCGGAGGACCTCGCCGATGCCCGCGGCGCGCGCGGCCGAGGACCCGGTCGTGCGCAGGGCGGGGAGGAGGTCGTACTCGGCGACCGAGAAGAGGCAATTGCGCAGTTGACCGTCCGCGGTGAGGCGCAGGCGGTCGCACGCGCCGCAGAACGGCGCCGTCACCGATGCGATCACCCCGACCCGGTGCGGGCCTTCGTCCAACACCCAGGTCTCCGCCGGCGCGCCCCCGCGGCCCGGCACGGGGGTCAGGCTCCACCGCTCGCCGAGCGCGGCGAGGATCTCTCCGCGGGTGACCATGGTGGTGCGATCCCAGGTGTGTCCGGCGTCGAGAGGCATCTGCTCGATGAAGCGCATCTGCGCACCCGCGTCGACGGCGAACTGCACGAGGTCGACGAGCTCGTCGTCGTTGACCCCCCGCATCGCCACAGCGTTGAGCTTCAGTGGCCGAAGCGGGGAGGCGGCGGCCGCGGCGATGCCGGCCAGCACGTCATCGAGTCGATCACGGCGCGTGAGCGCGGCGAAGCGGTCTCGGCGGATCGTGTCGATGCTGATGTTCAGTCGCGTCAGCCCCGCTGCCACGAGGCCGGGGAGGAACTTCGGCAGGCTGATCCCGTTCGTGGTCATCGCGATCTCGACCGGACCGGCCGGGCCGCGGAGCGCGGCGAGACGGCCGACGACCTCCACGATGTCGGCGCGCAGGAGCGGCTCACCGCCGGTCAGCCGGAAGGTGGTCACGCCCAGCGCCGCGGCGGCGGTCGCGACCTCGACGATCTCGTCGGCGGTGAGGATGCTGGACCGCGCGAGCCACTCGTTGCCCTGTTCCGGCATGCAGTAGGTGCACCGCAGGGAGCAACGGTCGGTGAGGGAGATCCGCAGATCACGGTGCACGCGTCCATGCGTGTCGATGAGCGCGCCGGTGTCCGCGACGGGAGCATGCCCGGGGAGGCGCAGCACGACCGGCACCGCGGTCATCCCACCACCACCGGATCGCACATGTTCCGAGCGTACGGGCTCACACCGGCGCAGCGGCGGGCCGGGGTTGATTCGATGACGAGAGATCGCCGGCCGCGGCACTGATCCCGGGTGTTAGCTTGTGGTCAGACCACAGCCGGTGGCGCGGAATCGGAGGACCCCGTGGAGCTGCTCGACCCGCTACTTCTCGCCCGATGGCAGTTCGGTCTCACGACGCTCTACCACTACCTCTTCGTTCCGCTGACGCTCGGTATGGCGCTGGTCACGGCGATCTTCCAGACGGTCTGGTACCGGACCGGGTCGGTGAAGTGGCTCCACCTCACCCGCTTCTTCGGCCGGATCTTCCTGATCAACTTCGCCATGGGCGTGGTGACCGGCATCGTCCAGGAGTTCCAGTTCGGGATGAACTGGTCGGCGTACTCCCGCTTCGTCGGCGACGTGTTCGGCGCCCCGCTGGCCTTCGAAGGTCTCCTGGCGTTCTTCCTCGAGGCCACGTTCATCGGCGTGTGGATCTTCGGCTGGGACCGCCTGCCGCGCCTCGCGCACCTCGCGAGTATCTGGATGGCGGCGATCGGCGCGACACTGTCGGCCTACTTCATCCTCGCCGCGAACGCGTACATGCAGAATCCGGTCGGCTACGAGATGGCCGCGGACGGCTCACGGGCGGAGCTCGTGGACTTCGGGGCGCTGCTTACGAATCCCGTCGCCCTGGCCGCCTTTCCGCATACGATCACGTCGGCGTGGATGTTCGCCGCCGCCGTACTCATCGCCGTGTCCGCCTGGCATCTCCTGCGCAAGCAGAACATCGAGACCATGCGCACATCGCTGCGGTTCGGGATGTGGTTCATGGTGATCTCCTTCGCCGGGGTCGCGCTCTCCGGCGACCAGCTGAGCCTCACGATGGTCGCCACGCAACCGATGAAGATGGCCGCGGCCGAAGCGATCTACGACACCGCGTGCGGGGCCGATGCCTCCTTCTCGCTCTTCTCCATCGGAACGCCGGACGGCTCTCAGGAGGTCTGGTCGCTGCGTGTGCCCTTCCTGCTGTCACTGCTGTCGACGCACACCCTGGACGGCTGCGTCGAGGGAATCAACGACCTGCAGGCGTTGTACACCGAGCAGTTCGGCCCGGGCGACTACGCCCCCGTCATCTGGATCACGTACTGGGCGTTCCGCTGGATGATGGGTCTGGGCGGGGTCGCGGCTCTCCTCTCGGTGGCCGGGCTGTGGCTCACGCGCAAGAAGTCCACCGTCCAGATGCGCCCGTGGATGTGGCGTGTACTCATCTGGTCGGCGCCCCTTCCGCTCCTGGGCAGCCTCGTCGGGTGGGTCTTCACCGAGATGGGCCGTCAGCCCTGGATCGTCTTCAGCCTCATGCTGACCGAAGACGGGGTGTCGCCCAGTGTCCCGGGCTGGAACGTCCTCATCTCGCTGGTGTCCTTCACGGCGATCTACGCCGCCCTGGCGGTGGTGGAGCTGGGCCTGATCCTCAAGTACGCGCAGAAGGGCCCCGACCCGCTTCCCGATCCGGATGCGCCGGCCGAGCCCGACTCCATCGAGAACACCCCGACGACGGTTTATTAGGAGCGGAAAATGGATCTCGCCTACCTCTGGTTCTGGATCGTCGGGTTCTTGTTCGTCGGCTACTTCGTCCTCGACGGGTTCGACTTCGGCGTCGGGATGTCGCTGCCCTTCCTCGGCAAGGACGACATCTCGCGCCGCCAGATCATCAACACCATCGGTCCGGTCTGGGACCTCAACGAGACGTGGGTCATCGTCGCCGGGGCGTGCCTGTTCGCGGCGTTCCCGGAGTGGTACGCCACGCTGTTCAGCGGCTTCTACCTGCCGCTGCTGCTCATCCTCCTGGCCCTCATCGCCCGCGGTGTGTCGTTCGAGTACCGGCATCAACGCGACTCGCTCCGGTGGCGGCGCGGCTTCGACCGCATGATCGTCATCGGTTCGGCCCTGCCGGCGTTCCTGTGGGGCGTGGCGGTGGCCAATATCGTGCAGGGCGTGCCGATCGACGCCGACTTCGAATTCACCGGGTCGCTCCTCACCCTGCTGAACCCGTACGGGCTCCTCGGCGGACTGACGACCCTGCTGCTCTTCTTCGTGCACGGGGTGTATTTCGTCGCCCTGAAGACGGACGGTCCGGTGCATGCGGATGCGCGGCGCCTGGCCACCCGCGCGGGGCTCCTCGCCGTCGCGGTGGCAGCCGTGTTCGTGAGCTGGACGGTGCTCGTGCACATGTCGATCCCGGTGCTGGTGCTGGGCGCGGTCGCGGCTGTCGCGCTGATCGCCTCCGTCGTGTCCAACCTGCGCGACCGGGAAGGACGGGCATTCGGATTCGGCGCAGTCACGATCATCTCGAGCGTGCTCATGCTGTGGTTCGCCCTCTTCCCCAACGTGATGCCCTCCTCCACCGACCCGGCGAACACCCTGACGATCGAGAACGCGTCGAGCACCGATTACACGTTGACGATCATGAGCTGGGCGGCGCTGATCTTCCTCCCGCTCGTGCTGGCGTACCAGGGGTGGACGTACTGGGTCTTCCGGCGCCGCGTCACGCGCTCGCACATCGAGAAGGCCGCGCTGTCCGCGCACTGACCGACGTGCGTTCGGATGAGAAAGTCGCTGCGGTGAGCGGGGGCCGGCGCGGGCCGGTGGACCCCCGGCTGCTCACGTACGCGCGCGCCTCTCGCGGATTCCTCGCCATCACCGCGGCGATCGTGCTCGCCCAGACCGGCGTGATCGTGGGATTCGCGTGGACCCTCACCGCGGCGCTGGGAGGCGCGATCGACGGGGTTCCCGTGTCGGAGCTGTGGCCGCTGGTCGGCACCGCCACAGGCCTCGTGGTCCTGCGCGCGGTCCTCGTCCTCGTCTCCGAGCGCGTGAGCGCCCGAGGGGGTGCGGCGGCGTCTCTGCAATTGCGCGACGCGCTGGTGCGCGCCGTCGGCAAGCTCGGACCGGGATGGCTGGGCAGCCGGAACGCCGCATCCCTCGCCGTCACCGCCGGTCACGGACTGGAAGCGCTCGACGCGTACTTCGGCCGGTACCTCCCGCAGCTGGTCGCAACGGCCGTGACCACGCCGATCCTGATCGGGGCGATCGCGCTCGCCGATCCCCTGTCGGGGCTGACCGTCATCCTCACGATCCCCCTCATCCCGCTCTTCATGGTGCTCATCGGCCTGGCCACGCGCTCCGTGCAGCGTCGCCAGTACGACACGCTCGGGCGCCTCGCCGCACGCTTGGCCGATACCGTGGATGGCCTCGGAACCCTCAAGGCCTTCGGGCGCGAGCACCGCGCTGCCGACGCGATCGGGGAGGTCACGCACCGGTATCAGCGCGAGACCATGTCGGTGCTGCGGGTGTCGTTCCTCTCGGGATTCGCGCTGGAATTCCTCGCGTCGATCTCGGTCGCCATCGTCGCCGTGACGATCGGATTCCGCCTGCTCGCCGGCGAGATGGACCTGCTCGTCGGACTCTTCGTGCTGCTGCTGGCGCCGGAAGCGTACCTGCCGCTGCGCCAGGTCGGCGTGCAATTCCACGCCGCCGCAGAGGGCGTGGCCGCCACCGAGGAGATCTTCGGCGTGCTCGACGCCGCCGCATCCGCCCCGGTGGCTCCGGCGCACCGTGCCCCCGGGTCGCGGGTCCACGCGCGCGGGCTCTCGGTGCGCCGGGGCGAGCGGATGCTGCCGCCGGTCGACCTCGCGCTGGAACCGGGGCGCGTGGTGTGGATGCAGGGTCCGAGCGGTGCGGGAAAGTCCAGCGTTGTCGCGGCCCTGCTGGGCTTCGCACCCTACGAAGGCACGATCCTCGTGGACGGGTCCCCCGCCGTCGATGCCCGTGAGTCGATCGCGTGGGTCGGGCAGCGGCCGGGCCTGGTCGCCGGAACGGTCGCCGCCAACGTCGCTCTCGGCGCCGCCGAGGCCGACGCCGCCCTCGTCCGCACCTGCCTCGCCGACGCGCAGGCGGGAGATGTCGATCCCGGCCGGGATCTCGGTGCGGGCGGCTCCGGGCTGTCAGGCGGACAGGCGCAGCGGGTCGCGATCGCCCGGGCGCTGTACCGCCTCCGCTCCGGCAGTGCGCGCCTGCTCGTGCTCGACGAACCCTCGAGCGCCCTGGACACCGAGATCGAGGCCGCGCTGTGGCGCAGCATCCGCCGCGTGGCCGACAGCGGTGCCGGCGTGCTGCTGGTCTCGCACCGCGCGTCGGCTGCGGCCATCGCCGACGACGTCGTGACGCTCCCCCTGGCCATCGGCGTGGGTGCCGCATGAACCGGAGGACGCGGGAGATGCTGCGGGCCGCGCAGCCGAGCACGCGACGGTTCGCGCCGTCGGTACTGGCGGGGGTGGGCACGGCCGCCAGCGCGATCGCGCTCCTCGCCGCCAGCGCATGGCTCATCGCCCGCGCGGCGGAGCAGCCGCTGCTCCTCTACCTCTCGGCCGCCGTCGTCGCGGTGCGCGCCTTCGCGCTGGGGCGAGGGGTCTTCCGCTACCTCGAGCGCCTCGCAGGGCACGACGCCGCGCTCGGCCAGCTGGCGACCGTGCGCGCGGGGCTCGTGCGCGACATCGTGCCGCTGGCACCGGATGGACTCGGTCGCGCCCGCCGCGGTGAGATGCTCTCGAGCCTCGTCGACGACGTGGAGGAGCTGCAGAACCTTCCGCTCCGGGTCGTCCACCCTCTCGCGGTGGCCGCGCTCGCGTCGCTCGCGAGCGTGGTGTTCGTCGCCTTCGTGTCGGTGCCCGCCGCGCTTTCGCTCCTGGTGTGCCTCGCGGTCGCCTTCGTTCTGGCGGTGGGTCTGGGCTGGGCGGCAGGTGCGCGGGCGGAACGGGCGATCGCGCCGCTGCGTGCGGCCGTGGCCGACGCCGTGTACGACCTCCTCGTCTCCCTCGACGTGCTGACGGCCTTCGGCGGGCTGGATGCTGCGCACGCACGTCTGCGCGGAGCCGACGAGCGGTTACGCCGCGCCGTGGTGCGCCGCGGCGTGGCGCAAGGCGCCACCGCGGCGGCCGTCTCCCTCCTCGCCGGAATCGCCGGGCTGCTCGCCCTCATCGTGGCCGCGCCCGGCGTGGTCGAGGGCACGCTCAGCGGTCCGGGCCTCGCCGTCGTCGTGCTCCTCCCGATGGCCGTGTTCGAGATCTTCGGGCCGGTGCCGCTGGCCCTGGCGTCCTGGCGGCAGGTGCGTGCGGCGGCCGAGCGCATTGCCGCCGCGGTACCCGACCGCATCCCCCCAGGGCTCCCCTCGGACGAGCCCCGCGCCACCGGGGCAGCTCCGGCGCTGGGCGAAGGCATCGTCCTGACCGGGCTCGGCGCACGCTGGCCCGAGCGGTCGGGCGCAGACGCGGGGCGCCTCACCGACCTGAATCTGCGGATCGGGGCCGGTGAGCGCGTGCTCGTGACCGGTCCGAGCGGGGCCGGCAAGACGACCCTCGCCCATGTGCTCGTGCGTTTCCTCGACTACGCCGGCTCGTACACCGTGGGTGGGGTCGAGGCGCGGGAGATCGCCGGGGAGGACCTCCGCCGCGCGATCGGCCTGTGCGAGCAGAGCCCGTACCTCTTCGACGAATCGATCCGCCAGAACATCCTGTTCGCCCGCGACACCGCGGACGACGCCGAGCTGCTCGCGGCGCTGGATCGGGTGGGTCTGGGCACCTGGGTGCGCGAGCGCGGCGGCCTGGACGCGCGTGTCGGTGACCGCGGCGCGCTCGTGTCGGGCGGGCAGGCGCAGCGGATCGCGGTGGCCCGCGCCCTGCTCCGCGACTTCCCTGTGCTCGTGCTCGACGAACCCACCGCGGGGGTGGATCCGGCCGCATCCGACGCCCTCCTGCGCGACCTCCTCGGAGCCGTACCGGGCGACCGGGCGGTCGTGCTCATCTCGCATGTAGAGGTGCCGAATGCGCTTGTGGACCGCACCGTGCGCCTGGAATCCGGCCGGCTCGTCGGCTGACGACCACGCGACGCGGTGTGGCACAGTTCCAGGATGGGTGTGAATGTGCGGGTCGCGACGCGGTCGGATGCGGCAGCGATCGCCCGCATCCGCGTGGAGTCGTGGCAAACGGCCTACGCCGGACTGATCCCCGACAATGTCCTCGGCGCGATGGACGTCGACCGCGAGAGCGTGCTGCGCGCCGATCGGTGGACGACGGATCACCGCGACGGGTCCGTCGACCTGCTGGCGAGCGTCGACGACGACGCCGTCGTGGGATGGGCGAACGTGGGACCGGCGCGCGAAGAGGAGTGGGCGCAGTGGGGAGAACTGCGCGCGATCTACGCCGTCCCGACCTCCTGGTCGCGCGGGGTCGGTCACGCGCTCATGGAAGCGGTCGAGCAATGGCTGCGCGCGACCGGGTCGACGGCTGCGTACCTCTGGGTCCTCGAGGGGAACGACCGCGCCGCCAGGTTCTACGAAGCCCACGGCTGGCGCGAGGACGGTGCGGCGCGCGATGACGCCTGGCCCGCGACCGCCTCTCGTCCGGCTTATGTGCTGCGCGAGCGCCGCCGCACCCGTCAACTCGCCTGAGCGCGCGTCAGAGGTCGCGGGCGAATGCCTGCGCACCCTCATGCGAAGGCAGAGGGGTGAAGCCGAGCCGGCGGTAGAACGCCAGTGCGCCGGTGTTGGCGTCGCCGGCGACGAGGTGCACGCCCGGCACACCCGCCGCCCGCAGGGCGTCGGTGAGCGTGTCGATCAGCCGTCGCCCCCACCCCTGCCCTTGCGCTTCGGGAAGCAGGTCGATGTGCAGGTGCGCGGGATAGGTGTCGCCATACGGCTCGCGACCCGGCGCCCGATCGTAGGCGTACCGGAGGACCCCGTCCTGCCGGGTGCGCTCCTGCGGCGGCTGCGGCCAGCGACCGCCGAACTGCGGCCACCACTCGTCGCGGAACCATGCCTCGAACGCGCGGGTGTCCGGGGCGCCGACCACATACCCCACGACGCGCCCCTCCCCCGCCTCCACGACGAAAGCGAACTCGGGATGGCGCGCCACGTACGGGAGGACGAAGATCTCCGCCCAGATCGCGTCGTCCTCGAGGATCCCCGTGGCATCACCCCCGGCATCGGCGGTCCGTAGGCAGATCTCGGCGAGCGCCGGTTCGTCGCCGGCCCGGAATGGTCGTATCCCGCCCATTCCCCGAGCCTATCCGCGTCGTTTGCCCGGTTCCCCCGCCGGCAGGAATCGCACGTCGGCCGCAGCGACCGTCAACGACACCGACGCGCCGGGGGAAAGGGATGCGGCGGCCGCCGCATCGACGTCCACGGCGCACCATCCCGCCTGCACCCGCACACCCGACGGCGTGGGCTCGAGCCGGTCGACCCGTGCCGTCCAGGTGTTGCCGCCCGGGGCGGGCGAGGCGGTGTCCGGAACAACCCGGACGGACGACGGCCGGAAAACGGCCGCGAGGGGCCCACCCTCGGATGCCGCGATCGCGCGGGACGGTGCATCCTCGGAGTCCAGCCGCACTCCGTCGCGCTGCCAGGCGCCGCCGGACCCACGCCCCTCGACGCGGTTGAGCCCCGCGATCGCCGCCACGAAGCGGGTTCCGGGCTGGGACAGCACGTCGCGTACGGGTCCGGACTGGGTGACGCGACCGTCCTCGATCACGACGAGGCGTCCGGCCAGGGCCGCGGCATCCACCGCGTCGTGGGTGACCGCGACGGTCGTCGTTCCGGCCAGCTGGGCGCGCAGCATCGCCCGGATGCCGGCGGCCGTGTCGGGATCGAGCGCGACCAGGGGCTCGTCGAGCAGCACCGCGCGGGGCGACGCAGCCAGCGCGCGGGCGACCGCGACCCGCTGCTGCTCGCCGCCGGAGAGGTCGGCAGGACGCCGGTCGCCGGCGCCGGGTAACCCGACGCGGTCCAGCCACGCGTCCGCCTCCGCGCGGGCCTGCGCGCGCGGCATCCTCCCCGCGCGAGGTCCGAACGCGACGTTCTCGCGCGCGGTCAGATGCGGGAAGAGCCGCGGCTCCTGGCCGAGCAGCACGATCCCGCGCCCCATCGGGGCGATGCGGACACGGGGGCGGGCCGTGCGCTCGAGGACCCGGTCGCCGGCCCGGATCTCGCCGTCGTCCAGCGGCACGAGCCCGGCGAGCGCGCCCAGGAGGGTGGACTTCCCCGCTCCGCTGGGACCCATGACCGCCACCGTCTCCCCCGCGGAAACATCGAGCGACACGTCGACGGCGAACCGGGCGCGCTGCACGACCACCCGCGCCGACAGCTGGGTCATCGCGCTGCCCCCGGTCGCCATCCGCGGACCAGAAGCAGGACGGCGATGGCGGTGACCAGGAGCAGCAGCGACAGCGCGACGGCGGTGCCCTGCGTCACCCCGGCACCGTTGAATGCCGTGTAGATCGCCAGCGGCATGGTCTGCGTCACCCCGGGGGCGTTGCCGGCGAACAGGGCGGTCGCCCCGAACTCCCCGATGGCGCGGGCGAAGCACAGGACGACGCCGGCCACGATCCCCGGCGCCGCCAGCGGCAAGGTGACCCGGCGGAGGATCGTCCAGCGCCCGGCCCCCAGCGCTGCGGCGGTGCGCTCGTACGCTACGCCGGAGGTGCGCAGAGCCCCTTCCACGGCCAGCACGAGGAAGGGGAGCGCGACGAAGGTCTGCGCCAGCACGACAGCGGTGGTCGTGAACGGCAGCCCCGCAGCTCCCAGCCAGCCGTTGCGTCCGAAGAGGTACAGCAGCGCGACCCCGCCGACCATCGGCGGCAGCACGAGCGGCACGGTGACGACCGCGCGCAGCAGCGCGGCCGTCCGTGCCGTGCTCCGGGCGATCAGCAGTGCCAGGGGAACGCCGACGACGATGCACGCGGCCGTCGCGGTCAGACCGGTCTGCAACGACAACCCCAGCGCCGACAGCGCCGCCGGAGACGTGACGTCGCTCCAGAGGGTGTCCCACTGGACCCGTGCGACCAGGGCGATGAGCGGGAGCACGAGGAAGACCAGGCCCACGCCGGCGGGGAGGGCGAGCCAGCGCGGCGCATATCCATCCGGAGTGCTCACGGCGCCCCGAATCCATGGCGCGCAAGGATGCGTTCGCCCTCCGCCGATCGGACGAACGCGACGAACGTGGCCGCCGCATCCGGATGCGAGGCGCCGTCGATCGTGGCGATGGGGTACCGGTTCACGATCTCCTCGGCTCCCTCGGGCACGGTCGCTGCGACCCCATCCATCCCTCTCACGTCAGTGGCGTACACCAGCCCCGCGTCGGCCTCCCCGGCGGCGACCTTCGTGAGGACCGCGGTGACGTTCTGCTCCAGACTCGCGGGCGTCACCGTCACACCGGCGCGTTCCAGAAGGGCCTCGGATGCCGCGCCGCAAGGGACCTCGGGGGCGCACAGCACCACGGTCGCGCGAGTCAGGTCGGCGAGCGTCTCGATGCCCGCGGGGTTGTCCGCCGGGGTGGCGATCACGAGCGTGTTCGTGGCGAAGACGGCCGGGTCGGTCGCCACGCCGGCGAGGCTCGCCATGCTCGCTTCGTCCGCGGAGGCGAAGACGTCGGCGGGTGCCCCCTCGAGGATCTGGGCGGCGAGGGTGCTCGAGCCGTCGTACACCGCGCGGACGCGCACGCCCGGATTGTCGGATTCCACTCGTTCCGCGATCTCATCGAAGGCGCGGCTCAGGGATGCGGCGGCGTAGACCGTCACCGTGCCGGTGAGGCCGTGGCCGGGAGACGAGGCGCGGTCGGCGGTGGAGCATCCCCCGAGGGGAAGGACGGCCACGACCAATGCGGCGACGAGGGCCGCGATGCGCCGAGCCACGTCAATCCCGCGGTGTCTCGACCACGACGTGCGTGGCCTTGACCGATGCCACCGCGAGCGAACCGACCTCCAGCTGCAGTTCGCGCACGGCTTCGGCGGACAGCAACGAGACCACCCGGTGCGGCCCGCTCTGCAGGTCGACCTGCGCCATGACGCCGTCCACCTGGACGCGCGTGACGATGCCCACGAACCGGTTCCGCGCGCTGGAGAGCACGTCGGTCGGGTCGTCGGCCTCGGCAGCGAGCCGAACGGCACGGTCGGCGAGCGCCGCGCCGGGGATCTCCGCGGGCGATCCGCCGGCCGGGAGCTGTTCCGCATCGATCCACCGCCGCACGGTGTCGTCGCTGACCCCCAGCAGACGGGCGGCTTGGGAGATCCGATAGCTCGTCATCGCAGTAAGTTACCGCAGATGCGGCTCATGACCTATAAAATCCCCGCTTCCGCGGATCCCTCGCCGATGATCCCGAGGCCGTAGCCTGAGGGGATGAAGCCGCTGGTCGAACCGATCGACAGCCTCGCCCCCACCGAGCTCATCCGCACCGCCCGGCACGCGGTGCTGGCCGGGATCGGCGAGGAGGGGCAGCGGCGACTCGCCGCCGCACGTGTCGCCGTCGTGGGCGCCGGGGGGCTGGGCTCCCCCACGATCCTCGCTCTGGCCGCCGCCGGTGTCGGCGAACTCGTCGTCATCGACGACGACGTGGTGGAACTGACGAACCTCCAGCGTCAGATCCTCCACCGCGTCGGCGACGTCGGCTCCCCGAAAACCGCGTCTGCGGCCCGCGCGATCGCCGACCTCGCCCCCGGAACCCGGGTGGTCACGGTGAGTGAGCGACTGACGACCGACAACGCTCGGGACATCCTCCGCGGCGCCGACATCGTGGTCGACGGCAGCGACGCGTTTCCGACCCGCCGCACTGTCGCCGATGCGACCGACGCGCTCGGCGTGCCCCTCGTCTGGGGCGCGGTTCAGGAATGGCACGCGCAGGTGACGGTGTTCTGGTCGCGGCCCCCTGTGGGCGTCGACGCCGTGCGCCTGGGCGATCTGTTCCCGGAAGGCAGTGAGGGCGAGCCGCCCACATGCGCACAGGTCGGTGTGCTCGGCGCGCTCTGCGTGCAGGTCGGGGGCATGCTGGCCACCGAGGTGGTGAAGCTCGTGACGGGAGCAGGAGAGCCGCTCCTCGGTCGCATGATCACCGTCGATGCGCTCCGGGCCCGCGTGGCCGAGGTGCCCCTGCGGGCCGCTCCGACGGGAATCGTCGCGTGACGGCGCTCCGCAGCGTCGAGGATCAGCTCACCCGGGTGCTGGCCGCCGTGCGCCCGGTCCGCGCCGAGTCGCGCCCTGTGCGTGCCGCAGCCGGCCGCGCCCTTGCGGCGCCGGTGCGGGCGACCTTCGACATCCCGCTCTTCGACAACTCCGCGATGGACGGGTTCGCCGTGCACGCGAGCGACGTCGCGGACGCCTCGGCGGAGCATCCCGCCCTCCTCCGCGTCGTCGCCGACCTTCCTGCCGGCACCGACACGGACCCGGCCCTCGCGCCCGGGGAGGCCGCGCGGATCATGACGGGGTCGGCGGTCCCCTCCGCCGCCGACGCGGTCGTGCCGTTCGAAGACACCGCCGGAGGACTCGCCGACTCGCTCGGCGGAATCCGAGTCACGCGGGCACCGAAGCCGGGGAGCTTCATCCGCCGCCGTGGGAGCGACCTCCGCGCGGGCGACGAGGTGGTTGCCGCCGGCACGCGAATGGGCGCCTTCCAGATCGCCGCGTCCGTGGCCGCCGGCGTCGACTCGGTCTCCGTGACCCGGGCGCCGCGCGTGGCCGTGGTCTCCACGGGCAGCGAGTTGACCGGCCCCGGGGAGATCCCGAGCCGTGGCCGCATCCCCGATTCCAACGGGCCGCTCCTGGAGGCGCTGGTGGCCGCCACCGACGCCGACGTGGTGCTCCTCGCGCGGGTGGGAGATGATCCCGCCGCCGTCTCACGCGTGACGACCGAGGCGCAGGCCGTCGGTGCCGACGTCATCGTCTTCACCGGCGGGGTCAGCGCCGGTGCCTACGAGCCGGTACGTGGCGCCTTCGACGGCGGCGGCGACATCGAGTTCGTGGGGGTGGCCATGCAACCCGGGAAGCCGCAGGCGTTCGGCGTGCTCCCCTCGGGCTGCCTCGTCTTCGGGCTGCCCGGCAACCCGGTGAGTGTGGCGGTGTCCTTCGAGGTCTTCGTGCGCCCGGCACTGCTTCGCCTGCAGGGCCGGAACGACCTCGCCCGGCCGCACGCGACGCTCCTCGCCAGCGAAGGGTGGCGTACGCCGGTGGGACGGCGCCAATACCTGCCCGCCGCCGTCGACCTCGCCGGCGGCGCCGTGCGCCCCGCGACTGCCGGGGGCTCGGGATCCCACCTCGCGGGGGGCCTGGCCCGCGCCTCGGCGTTCGCCGTGGTCGCCGCCGAGGTCGACGCCGTCGCACCCGGCGACGGCGTCGATGTCATGCTGGTGGGATGAGCTTTCCCCACCTGAACGCGGCCGGACAGGCGCACATGGTCGACGTGACGGCGAAGCAGCCGACCGTGCGGACGGCCACCGCCCGCGGCTTCGTCCGCTGTGCGCCCGAGGTCGTGGCGGCGCTGATCGACGGCACGGCCCCGAAGGGCGACGTGCTGGCGGTGGCCCGGATCGCCGGCATCCAGGGCGCCAAGTCGGCTTCCTCCCTCCTTCCCCTTGCCCACGTCATCGGCGTGCACCGCGCATCGGTCGACCTGGAGATCACGGCGGACGGCGTCGCGATCGAGGCCACCGTGGGGACGGCGGACCGCACGGGCGTGGAGATGGAGGCTCTCACCGCGGTCTCCGTCGCCGCCCTGGCGATCGTGGACATGATCAAGGGACTGGACCGGAGCGCGCTGATCGAGAACGTGCGCATCGTGGCGAAATCGGGTGGGCGCTCCGGCGACTGGACGCGCCCCGGGGAGGCGTCGGCGTGACCCACGTCCGCTACTTCGCGGCCGCAGCCGAGGCCGCAGGTGCGGATGCGGAGGACCGCACCGAGCCGACGCTGACGGCGTTGCGCAACGCGGTTCTCGCCGAGCATCCCGCCCTGGCGGACATCCTGCCTCGCTGCGCGATCCTCGTCGACGGCGTCCGCACGGACGGCGACGCCGATCTCACCGCGGCGTCCCTCGTGGATGTTCTGCCCCCGTTCGCCGGCGGCTGAGCCGGATCAGCCGCCGAGGCCCTTCCAGGCCGTGGTGCCGTCGGCTTCGACCTGACGTTTCCACACCGGGAGGTCGGTCTTGATCGCCTCGATCAGAGCGCGGCACACGTCGAAGGCGACCGCCCGGTGCCCCGAGGCCACGGCGATCACGACCGCCGCGTCACCCACCGACAGCCGGCCGACGCGGTGACTCACCGCCACGACGGCATCGAGCCCGTCGGCGGCCTGCTCGGCGAGCCGCCGGAGCGTGTCGGGAGCGTCCGGGTGCGCGCTGTACTCGAGCGCCACCACGGCGCCGGCGGCATCCGGGTCATGATCGCGCACGCGTCCCACGAAGCTCGTCGTCGCGCCGAAGCGCGGGTCGTCGACGGCATCGAGGTGGGCCGCCACGTCGAGGGGCGCATCGGAGATCGCTGCGATCCGCACCGGGTTCACGCGTGGTCCCTCCCCGCCAGCTGGTCGAGCACATGGGCAGCAACCGACAGCACGACGGGGATGCCGGCCACCACGGCGCGCGGGGAGCCGGGAAGGTTCACCACGAAACCACCCGCCGGGTCGACGACCCCGGCAAGCCCACGGGAGAGGACGGCCAGCGGAGTGTCTGCGAGCCCTCCGCGGCGAATCTCTTCCGCGATCCCCGGGAGCTCGCGCGTGAGGACCCGCGCGGTGCCCTCGGGCGTGGCATCCCGCGGTCCGACACCGGTGCCGCCCGTGGTCACGATCAGCACCGGGGGCCCGGAAAGCGAGCGCCGCAAGGCCTCCTCGACGCTGTCGGCACCATCGGGGACGATCTCGGCGTCGGCGCAGTCCCAGCCGGCGTCGCGCAGCATCCCGACGGCCAGCGGACCACCGCGGTCCTCGCGCTCCCCCGCAGCCGATCGGTCGGACACCGTGATCACCCGGGCGATGCGCTGCATCCGCCCAGCCTACGAGGCACGCGCGGCCGCTGCGGTGATCCGGTTGGCCATCCCGCGGAAGATGAACCCGTGGAAGGGGAGCACCCCCAGCCAGTAGAGCCTGCCGCCGAGCCCGCGCGGGAAGAACACCGCGCGCTGGTCGAAGCGCGCCCCACCGTCGTGCGGGGTCACCCGAAGCTCCAGCCAGGCCTGCCCCGGCACCTTCATCTCCGCGCGCAACCGCAGAAGCCGCCCACGCTCGAGTGCCTCGACACGCCAGAAGTCCAGTGCGTCCCCCACCGCGATCCGCCCACGACTGCGGCGTCCGCGGGCCAGGCCCACTCCCCCCACGAGACGATCCATCCACCCGCGAATCGCCCAGAGGATCGGCGAGGAGTACCACCCGTTCTCCCCGCCGATCCCTTCGACAACGGCCCAGAGGCGCTCCGGCGGTGCCGACGTGAACGCCGTCCGAACGTCGGTGAACGCCGTCCGGCCCGCCCAGTCCGGGTCGCTCGGCAGGGGGTCGCTCGGCACCCCGGAGAGATCGGCATCCTGCCAGCTCGTCTCTACCTCGTCCGCTCGAAGGCGGCCGAGGGCCAGCGCGACGGCCTGCCGGTAGGGGGTGAGACCGGCCTCCGGGGGCGGGATGAAATCGTCCACGGCACCGTCCTTGACGATGCAGTCGTTCTGCAGCGACTCCACGAGCGGCCGGGCGATCGCCCGCGGAATGGGCGTGACCAGGTTCACCCAGTGCGACGCCAGCCGGGGCGTCAGGACAGGCAGAGCGGCGATCGCGCGCTGGCGGAGGCCGGCTTCCACCGCATACCCGTTCATCATCTGCCCGTACCGCAGCACGTCGGGTCCACCGATGTCGAGCGTGCGATTGACATCCTCGCCCACCCGTGCCGCCCCCAGGAGGTAGTGCAGCACGTCGCGGACGGCGATCGGCTGGATGCGGTTGCGCACCCACCGGGGCGCCGGCATGTACGGCAGCACCTCGGTGAGGTGACGGACCATCTCGAACGACGCCGATCCCGATCCGATGACGATTCCCGCCTGCAGGACGAGTGTCGGCACGCCGCTGTCGAGGAGAATCCGGCCCACTTCCACCCGCGATCGCAGATGCGGCGAGAGTTCCGTGCCAGAGGGATGCAGCCCGCCCAGGTACACGATCCGACGAACGCCGGCGGCCAACGCGGCATCGGCCACGGTCTGTGCCGCTCGCCGGTCGGAATCCTCGAAATCCCGTCCTGCCGACATGGAGTGGACCAGGTAGTACAGCACGTCGACGTCGGCCACGGCCCGCGCCATGGCAGCGGCGTCCGTCGCGTCACCCTCGACGATCTCGACGTCTTCGCCCCAATCGAAGGCGCGTGCGCGTTCGGGCGAGCGCACCAGGACGCGCACGCGATACCCGGCGGCGCCCAGCCGCGGCACCAGCCTTCCGCCGATATACCCGGTCGCACCGATCACGAGGGCGCGGGGGGCCGAGCCATCGGATCGCGGGCGGGCGCGCAACGCCGCCTCCCGGCCGGTGGGGGTGGTCAGCGCGCTCACTCTCTGACGCTAGGTGCGCCCGGGCGTCGCGCGGAGGGCTTGACGCGCACGGTCCCGGGCGAGCAGGGCGGAGAAGGCCGCGGCGACCAGGAGGGCGACCCCGGCGCCGGCCAGAGCGCCGCCGATCGTGTCACTCAGCCAGTGCGCGTGCAGATACGTGCGACTGAAGGCCATCAGCACCACCCATGCCGCCCCCACGATGAGAACCCAGGCCCGGGCGAAGAGCACCGCAGCGACCACCGCGATGGTCGCCGCATTCGCGGCGTGACCGGACGGATACGACCCATAGTCGCTCGTGATGAGGATGTCTTCGGGCCTCGCACGCCCGAAAGTACGTTTGAGCACCTGGACGGCGGCGGCACTGAGGATCGAGGCGGCCAGGAAGTACGCGGCTCCCCACGGCCGTCGGAGGAGCAGCAGCCCGACCGCCGAGGCGATCGGGATCAGGTAGACCCCCACCCATGTCCCCCCGAGCCGGTTCATCACCAGCGCGAAGGTGAACAGGACGCTGTTTCCCGCCGAGTCCGCCCACAGGCTGTTCCACCACACGTCGACGACGAAGGGCTCATTGCCGCGGGCGAGCACCCACGCTCCCAGTCCGCAGGCGAGCGCGACCAGCACCGCACCGATCAGGGCCTGCAGACGCCACGCCCGCACGGTTGCGATCTCCATCACGCCATTGTCTCCGGGAGTCACCGATTTGCGCCGGGGGTTGCGTGCAGCGACGACGATCCCGCAAGAATGTCGGGATGAGTCGTGCCGTCGACGTCGTGCGCCGCGCCATTGCGCCCTTCACCCGCACGCGGGTGTTCCGCCGCTTCGCCCCGACCGCGCTTCCGCCTGTCGAGCGCGCGATCGCTCGTGCGACGAAGGGGCGCGTGCAGATCAGCGGGCTCCTCGTGCCTTCGCTCGTCCTCCACACCGTCGGTGCCCGCTCCGGACAGCCCCGCGACGTGCCGCTGATGTACACGCCCGACGGTCACGGCCGGGCGATCGTGGCCGGCTCGAACTTCGCCGGGTCGCAGCATCCCGCCTGGACGACGAACCTGCTCGCGCACCCCGACGCGGAGATCACGGTTCGCGGCCGCCGGATGCCCGTGCACGCCACCCTCATCGGCGACGACGAACGCGACGCCGTCTGGGCGCGCATCGAACGGCAGTGGCCGGGGTACCGCACCTACGAGCGCGAATCCGGTCGCGTGGTGCGGCTGTTCCGGCTGCAGCCCGTCAGGGCGCCAGAAGGCCCACCGTCTTCGGCCGCACCAGGAGCCATAGCCCGAGGACGCCGATAACGGCGCATCCGACCATCACGGAAGCCATCGTCGTGGCGGTGATGCCGGCGGAACCGGAGATCCACCCCACCGCCGGAGAGATGAAACCGGCGACGCCGAAGTTGGTCGCCCCGATGAGGGACTGTGCGGTGCCGGCCGCCTTGCCGTGCCGGTCGAGGGCCAGCACCTGCACGCACGGGAAGGTGAACCCGCACGCGGTGATGAAGAAGAACAACGGCACGATGGTGCCCCACATGCCGAGGCCCAGTTGGTCGGTGACGATGATGCCGATGCTGGCGATGAGGAGGAAGGCGGTGGACCACGCCATCACCCACTGGGGACCGAACCGCGCCGCCAGCCGCGACGCCGACTGCACGCCGACGATGACGCCGAGCGAATTGACCGCGAACAGCATCCCGTACTGCTGCGGATCCAGCCCGTAGGCGCCCTGGAAGAGGAACGACGACGACGAGAGGTAGGAGAACATGCCGCTGAAGGTCATCCCGCCGATGACCAGGACCCCGAGGAAGACCCGGTCGGTCAGGACGCTGCGGTACCGGGCCCAGATGGTTGTGCTGGCCTGCTCGGCCCGCCGCTCCCGGGGAAGCGTCTCGGGGAGGAGGAAGATCGCCGAGACGAGCATGACGGCGCCGTACACCGCGAGGACGACGAAGATCCCGCGCCACGACGTCACCAGCAGGAGCCCCGACCCCACCAGCGGCGCGAGCACCGGCGCGACGCCCGAGACCAGCGCCAGGCGCGAGAGCATCACCACGAGACGCCGCCCGCCGAAGAGATCCCGCACGATCGCCGCGGCGACGACGCCCCCGGCTGCCGCTCCCGCGCCCATGAGGACGCGTGCGACCGAGAGCAGCTCGAGCGAGGGGGCCAGTGCCGCGGCCGTACTGGCCACGACGTGCAACGCGGTGACGGCGAGGAGCGGCATGCGCCTGCCGACCTTGTCGCTGAGGGGGCCGACGATGAGCTGACCCAGCGCGAATCCGACCATCGTGCCGGTGAGGGTGAGCTGGATAGCCGTGGCCGTGGTGCGGAAGTCGCTCTCCAGCGCGGGGAACGCCGGCAGGTAGAGGTCGATCGTGAACGGCCCGAGCGCCGTCAACGCGCCGAGCAGGATGATGTACACCACGCGACGACCCATGGGGAGCGAGTCCCCCGGGTGCAGCATGATCGGCGCGGTCGCCGGGTTCTTTCCCAGGGTGCGGATCGCGCCCGTGGCCGGCCGCTCCGGACGGGTTCCGGCGGCCGGAGGGACGATCGGGTTGGATGCGGTGTCGAGCACGAAGCCTTCGTTCGGAGAGTCAGCGACAAGACCCGGAGAAGGTCCGCGTCTCACAGAGGGGAGGGGACGTTCCGAATCGATTCGGAACGCATCCATGATAGCGGCGTATGGGGAGCCTCACAGCCTCCCCCGCATGCGCGCGAATAGGCTGTACCTGTCGGCGCCCGTCCGACGTGTCCTCGCTCACCAACGGAACGCACACGCCGCACATGACTCCTTCGTCAAGCCCGTCCGACCGCCGCGCGAGCGGGAACCCCGCCGCCCAGGCGACCATCAATCAGACCGTCAAGCAGCAGCGCGAGCAGAAACGCCAAGAAAAGCTGGCGGAGTACCAGCGCCAGCTCGCCAAGCGGCGGCGCGGGAAGATCGTCTGGTGGGTCGTGGGCTCCACCGCTGCCGTGGCGATCCTCGCCCTGGTCGTCGCATCCTTCGTCTTCGCTCCCCGCAGCGCCCCGACCTACGGTGCCCTCGACAGCGAAGGGCTCGAGATCGAGGGGGTCGAGACCTTCGACAACGAGACCACACACGTGGAGGGTGCGGTGGACTACGCCCAGTCGCCCCCGGCGGGCGGCCCGCACAGCTCCATCTGGCTGAACTGCGGGATCTACACCGAGCCGCAGGTCAACGAGAACGCCGTGCACTCCATGGAGCACGGGGCGGTCTGGGTCACCTACGACGCCGCAGCGGTGTCGGGCGAAGACCTGGACACCCTCAAGACCCACCTTCCCTCGACCTACGTCATCCTCTCCCCGTTCGAGGGCCTGGACTCCCCGATCGTCCTCAGCTCGTGGAACCATCAGCTGAAGCTGGATTCCGCGTCCGACGAGCGCATCCCGGAGTTCTTCGAGGAGTACTGGCGCAGCCAAGACGTCCCCGAGCCCAACGCGAGCTGCTCCGGCGCCACCGACGGCCCCGGGAAGTCCTGACCTGACGATGAGCGGAGGCACCGGCGACGCCGCACCCGTCCGGCGCGCCGCGCCGTGGGTCGCCGTTCTGCTCGTCGCGATCGCGGTCGCCGCCACGGCGTTCGCGGTCGGCCGGTTCACCGCCTTCGGCGCGAGCGCCGCGCCGGTGCACCCCAGCACGTCGTCGGCGGAGGCCGGCTTCGCGCGCGACATGCAGGTTCATCACGGGCAGGCCATCGAGATGGCCATGGAGATCTACCGCAAGACCGAAGATCCGGAGCTGCGGGTACTCGCGTACGACATCGCCACCGCGCAGGCCGGCCAGCGGGGCGAGATGTACGGCTGGCTCGTCCAGTGGGGGCTCCCCCAGTCGGGCGGTCCGCTGATGTCCTGGATGGCGGACTCCGCCGAGCACGGGCATGACGCCGCAGCCGTGACCGAGGAAGAGCTCGAGGCCGAGATGGGGATGGCCACGCCGGAGCAGCTCGCCCAGCTCCGGAACGCCACGGGGGCGGACGCGGACTGCCTGTTCCTCGACCTGATGATCCGCCACCACCGCGGCGCCATTCCGATGGCGGAGGCCGTCGTCGAGCTGGGCTCCGACCCGCGGGTCGACACCGTCGCGGAGGGGATGATCGCCGCACAGACGGGCGAGATCGGCGCGATGGAGTCCATCGCTTCCCGCCTGGGCTGCACCGCCTCGCTCCGGTGACCAGCCCCCCGCCCGGGCGACGCCCGGTCATCGTGACCATTGCGGTCGTGCTCCTCTACGGGAGCGGGCTGCTGAATGCCGCCATCGGGATCGTCGTGCTTCTCAGCCGGTACGAGGCGGCCGCCGACGCGGTGCTGACGATCTCACTCCTCGGCGTGGCGATCATCCTCGCCGGTCTGCTGGCGCTCGCCGTTGCCGGGGCCACCGGGCGCGGAAGCCGGCTCGCCCGGGCGCTGGCGTCCGTCGTGATCGCCGCGCTAGCCGCGCTTCAGGTGACCGCGATCGCCACGACCGAGTGGGACGGCGCCGCGATCGCACAGATCGTGGTCCAGGCGTTCGTCCTCACCGCACTGTGGGTTCCGCCGGGCTCTCGCTTCTTCGCCCGGCAGGCGTCGTAGGAGCGTTCAGCGCCTGCGCGACGATTCTCCGGTGCACCCAGCGCACGACCTCGATGCCGGCGATCGTGGACACCGACACGATCGCCACGAGCGTCGACGTCTCCTCCCCCGGATCGGCGAGCTGGAAGAAGGCACTCGTGAGCGGCACGGTGAAGATGGCGAGCAGCGCGACGAACATGCCGCCGATGACGAGGGCCACGACCCGATGGATCGGTCGCGACAGCACCGCCAGGACCCAGATGCCGACGACGGCCAGGATGATCGTCGCCCCGGTGCGGATCTGCTCCTGCGTCACCCCGAAGGTCGCCGCCATCCGCGCGTAGACAGTGAGGGCCACCGCGATGAGAACGCCCGCGGGGATCGCGAACGTGAGGGATCGTCGCAGGAAGCCCGGTACGTACCGCTGCGTGTTGGGCATCAGCGCCAGGAAGAAGGCCGGGATCCCGATGGTGAGGCCGTCCGTGATGGATAGCTGCCGCGGAAGGAAGGGGAATTCCATCACCAGAACACCGAAAAGGAGCGCCAACCCGGTGGCGTAGGCGGTCTTGGTGAGGAACAGCATCGAGACCCGCTCGATGTTCGCGATGACCTGCCGGCCTTCGGCCACAACGGCAGGCAGATGCGAGAACCGACCGTCCAGCAGAACGAGGCGGGCCACCGCCTTCGTCGCCGCCGCTCCCGAGTTCATGGCGATGCCGATGTCGGCCGTCTTGATGGCCAGCGCGTCGTTGACGCCGTCGCCGGTCATCGCCACCGTGTGCCCACGGCTCTGGAGGGCGAGGACGATGCGCTTCTTCTGGTCCGGCGTCACGCGGCCGAACACGATGTGGTCCTCGAGAACGTCGGCCAGCGCGGCCTGGTCGTCGGGGAGATGCCGCGCGTCGAATCCCTCGTCGACGTTGACGCCCACCTCGCGAGCGATCGCCGCCACGGTGTGCGGGTTGTCGCCGGAGATGATCCGAACGGCCACTCCCTGCTCCCGGAAGTACTCCAGCGTCTCCCGTGCGTCACTGCGCACTTCTTCCCGGAAGGTGAGAACCGCGACCGCCAGAAGTTCGCCCGGCAGCTGTTCGGCCCGTACCTCGTCACGGGAGAGGGATCGGGGGCTGTACCCCAGGACGAGGGTCCTGCGTCCCTGGTCCGCGGAATGCGCGGCGGTACGCCCCAGGGGGGTGCGGGGGTCGGATGCGGCGTCCCCGAACACCATCTCCGGCGCACCGAGCACCCACGTGCCCCCGCCGAACGACACCGCGCTCCACTTCCGGGCAGAGGAGAACGGGATCTCGGCCGTCGCAGGCACGGCCGGCGTCCCCGGGTAGGGCTCGCGCAGGCACCGGGCTGTGGCGTTGGCGTCCTCTGCCGCGCCGTACCAGCCGAGGGCCTCCTCCCATCCCGCGACCTCCTGCAGGGGGAAGGTCTCGCCGAAGGTGATGTCCCCGGCCGTCAGCGTGCCGGTCTTGTCCAGGCAGATGATGTCGACGCGCGCGAGTCCCTCCACCGCGGGAAGCTCGTTGACGAGCACCTGACGGGCGGCCAATCTGGCGGCGCCCACCGCGAAGGCGATGGAGGTCATGAGCACCAGCCCCAGCGGAATCATCGCCGTGAGCGAGGCGACGGCGTTGACGGCGGCCTGCACCCAGGCGCCGGTGCGCCACGCGCGGGCCCAACCGCCGAGCACCAGCATCTGCGCGTTGAGTACCAGGAGCCCGATGGGCCCGATGCCCCACCCCACCCACTTGAGCACCCGGTCCACCGACGAGCGCAGTTCGCTGGCCACGAGCGAGAACCGCTTCGCCTCGCGGGCGAAGGTGTTCGCGTAGGCGTCCTCCCCGACGCGCACCACCCGTGCGATCCCCTCCCCGGCGACGACCACCGACCCCGAGAGGGTCTCGCTGCCAGGGCGCTTGTCGACGGCCTCCGCCTCTCCGGTCAGCATCGACTCGTCGACCTGCAGGCCGCGCCCGACGACCACCGCGGCGTCGGCGGTGACCTGGTCACCGGCGCGGAGGACGAGCACGTCGTCGAGCACGACCTCGGGCGGGGCGATGTCGATGTCGCGGCCGTCTCGGCGCACCCGCGCGCGGGGAGCGTTCATGAGCGCGAGGCGGTCCAGCGCGGCCTTCGCCCGGAACTCCTGGACGCACCCGATGATCGAGTTGCCGAAAGCGGCGAGACCGAAGAGGGCGTCCTGCCACCGCCCGAGGATCAGGAGCAGGAAGAAGCATCCGAAGACGATGCCGTTGAACAGGGTCAGAACGTTGGCCCGGATGATCGTCCAGGCGCTGCGGCTGGTGTGCGACTCGAACGCGTTCGTCCGGCCCGCCGCTACGCGCTGCGCGACCTCCGCCGAGGTCAGCCCGGACTCGCCGTCCTCGCGCGTGGAAGCGGTGGAGGAGGCACCCATGGGATCACTGTACGACCGCCCGGATGCCTCCTCGGCCGCTCAGCCCTTCGTCGAGCCGGCCAGAAGCCCGCGGACGAAGAACCGCTGCAGAGCGATGAAGACGATCAGCGGGACGATGATCGCGATGAACGCCCCGGCTGTCAGCAGGTGCCAGTCCTGACCTCGGCTACCGGTCATCTCTGCCAGCAGCTTGGTGATCGGAGCCACGTTGCCGTCGGCGAAGATCAAGGCCACCAGGAGGTCGTTCCACACCCACAGGAACTGGAAGATCGCCACCGAGGCGATCGCGGGCATCGTCAGAGGCAGGATGATCCGGAAGAAGATCTGTCCGTGGCCCGCACCGTCCACCCGAGCCGCTTCGATGACATCCCCGGGAATCTCCGAGACGAAGTTGTGCAGCAGGAAGATCATCAGTGGCAGACCGAAGATCGCGTGCGCGATCCACACCTGCGCGTACCCGGCCTGTCCGATCCCCTGGATCACGGGAACGTTGAACAGCGTTCCCTCCGAGAACAGCTGGAGCAGCGGGATCAGCGCCATCTGGATCGGCACGATCTGCAGGGCGAACACCAGGATGAACAGGATGTTCCGTCCGCGGAACTGCATCCAGGCGAAGGCGTACGCCGCCAGCAGCGCGATCGAGATGGGGATGATCGTCGCGGGCAGGGTGATCGCGATGGAGTTCACGAAGGCGCCCGCCATGTTCAGCTGGCTGTTGCCGGACTGCAGCGCCTCGGAGTAGTTCTCGAGGGTCCATCCCCAGTTACTGAAGACCGTCCACCAACCGGTGGTCTGGATGAGTTCGCGCGGACGGAACGAGGAGATGAACAACCCGAAGGTCGGGAGGGTCCACAGCACCGCGATGACCAGCGCGGCAAGCGTCGCCCAGCGGGATGTGAGCTTTCGCTTGGCGCCCGCGGTCACCCCCCGCTCGGCCCGGCGCTCGCCACGGCGCAGTTCGTCCTTGGTGCCCTCGTCCAGGGGCAGTTCGACCGGCATCACCGCGCTCATCAGCGCACCTCCTGCTGCTTCTTGAGCTGCACCGCGTTGTAGACGACCAGCGGCAGCACCAGCACGAACAGCACGACGGCGAAGGCCGCCGCCCGTCCCTGCTCGAAGCTGCGCATCTGGGTGTACATCTCATTCGCGATGACGGATGTGTTGTTCGTGCCGGCGGTCATGGTGCGGACGATGTCGAACACCTTCAGTGAGGCGATCGAGATCGTGGTGAGCACGACGACGAGGGTCGGACGGATGCCCGGAACGATGACGTTCATGAACCGCTGCCAGGCGTTGGTACCGTCCAGTTCCGCCGCTTCCAGCTGTTCCGTGGGAACGCCCTTGATCGCCGCGGAGAGCACCACCATCGCGAAACCGGTCTGCACCCAGATCAGCACGACGATGAGGAAGAGCGTGTTCCAGGGCTCCACCGCGAGGAAGTTGACGGGCTGACCGCCGAGCCACACGATGATCTGGTTGAGGAAGCCGATCTGGTCCTGGTCGGCCGGCCGGGGCGTGTACACGAAACGCCAGATGATCGACGCCCCCACGAAGGAGATCGCCATCGGCAGGAACACGAGGATCTTGTAGTACTTCTCACCGCGGCTCTTGTCGATGAAGTACGCGTACGCGAGCCCCGCGATCGTCGAGACGATCGGCGTGACGACGACCCACACGATGGTGTTGAGGACGACGCGGATCCCCTGCGGCTGGGTGAAGATCCACACGAAGTTGTCCAGCCCCACGAAGGACTGACCGCTCCGGTTGAAGAACGCCTGGCCGGTCGTCTGGATGGCGGGCACGATGAGCCCGACGACGAGAAGCAGGATCGCCGGGGCGAGGAAGCCGAGGAGCTGGAACAGCGATCCGGCGCCCCTCTTGGCGTACATGTCGAGGAAGAAGAAGCCCAGACCGACGAAGGCCGCGGCGATGATCGCCCACTGGTACGACTGGAGCATCCACAGGATCAGGACGGGTACGGCGACGCACACGGCGAGCCGCAGGAGCGTGTAGCCCCGGCCCCTGCGCGGGGCCAGCTCTACGAGGAAGAGGATGAGCCCGACGACCGCGATGAAGACACCGATGATGATCGGGATCTCCAGCCACGGCGAGAGGGTGCTCAGCCACTGAAGGAATTCGCGCATGAGGGTCCTTCCGAGTGCGTCGTCGAACTCTGCACCGATGACCGCGGGGCCGCCCCGGGAAGGAGCGACCCCGCGTCAGCGGATTACTCGGACGGCCAGCCCGACTCGATCTGCTCGAGCACGGCGGTCGTCGGTGTGCCGTTGACCCAGTCGTTCATGCCCTTGAAGAAGGTCTGCGTTCCCACAGACGACGGCATGAGGTCGGATGCATCGAACCGGAACGTGGTGTTCGGGTCCTGCAGGATCTCGATCGCGGCGGTCAGGATCTCGCTGGAGGCGTTCTCCGGGTCAAGCCCGGTGTTGGCCGAGATCACGCCGCCGAGGGCGACGCGCGAGTTCGCCCACTCGGGGCTGGAGAGGTACTCCTGCACCGCCTGGGTGGCCTCGTCGTCGCTGAAGGCGCCGACGATCTCGCCACCACCGGTGACGACGTTCCCCTCGCTGCCGGCCTCGAACGCCGGCATCAGGAAGGCCCAGAGATCGCCGTCCTCGGCGACGGTGCCGCCCGCATCCGTGATGAAGCCGTCGAAGAACGAGGCCTGGTGGTGCAGCGCGCAGTCGCCGCTGACCAGCGCATTGGCCGCGTCACCGAAGGGCGTTCCCACGATGGTGTCGGTGCCACCGAAGCCGGCGTTGACGTAGCTCGGGTTGAGCGCGATCTTGCCGAACTCCTCGAAGGCGGAGGCGATCTGCGGGTCGGTGAAGGGGATCTCATTGGCGACCCACTGGTCGTAGACCTCGGTGCCGGACTGGCGGAGGACGATGTCCTCGATCCAGTCGGTTCCGGGCCATCCGGTGGCAGCATCCGAGCCGAAGCCGATGCACCAGGGTGCGGCGCCGGTGGTCGACTGGACCTGAGTGGTCAGGTCGAGCAGGCCCTGCCAGTCGGCCGGAACCTCCCAGCCGTTCTCGGCGAACTGCGCCGGGGAGTACCAGACCCAGCCTTTGACGCTGGCCATCAGCGGAGAACCGTACTGGGTGCCGTCGTACTGCCCGTACTCGGCCCAGTCCTCGGACCAGTACTCTCCGACGTTGGAGACGACGGCCTCCGGGGCGGGCTTCAGGAACCCGAGCTCGGCCATGTCGCGCATGAGACCGGGCTGCGGGAAGATCGCGAGGTCGGGTGCGTTTCCGCCCTGGGCGCGAACGGCGATCTGAGCCTCGAACTCCTTCGAGGCTTCGTACTCGATGTCGATGCCGTTCTCTTCTTCCCAGTCGGCCCACGACTCCTCGAGCAGCTCGGCTTCGGTGTCGGCGATCGTGCCGTAGACCGTGACGACGCTGCCCTCGTCATCGCCTCCGCCGCCGCCGGACGACCCGCCCGGCCCTCCCGAACAGCCTGCCAACGCGATGCCGGCGACGCCGACGAGTGCGAGCGGCGCCAGTAGGCGACGGTGCTGTGACATGCCCATGTGGTTCCTCCTCCTTGAGTATCTGCGGTGCGGATCCGTAAGGAACCGATTCCAGGCCACGGTATGCGACTTCATGGCACCGCACAACAATGATTGATCACGAGTAGATAACCACACCCTGGGAGCGCTCTCAAGCAGCCCTGGGAACGGTTCCGTGTCCTCGAGGGCGCGCGGAACCGGTTCCATTTCCCCGAGGCCGCGACTACGCTTTCACGGGATCTGCGGTCGACACGACGATGAGGAGGCCTGCATGAGCGGCATCTCGGAGGTCGCACGCCTCGCCGGCGTCTCGAAATCAACCGCGAGCCGTGCACTCACCGGCAGCGGGTACGTCTCGGATGAGACGCGCCGGAGGGTCGCGGAGATCGCCGCATCCCTCGGCTACGTCGCGTCCACCAGTGCCGTGAGTCTCGCCACCGGTCGGATGCAGTCCATCGGAGTGCTCGTGCCCACGCTGGCGCGCTGGTTCTTCGCCGAGGTCGTCGAGGGAATCCAGTCGGCCCTCCTCGACCTCGACCTCGACCTCACCCTCTATGAGGCGCCGCCGGGCACGGGAGATCGTCGACGCGTGCTGTCGGACTTTCTCCCGCGGCGCCGCTTCGACGGACTGATCGCTGTGGGCCTGGAGCCCGCTGACGGGGAGCTGGAGCAGTTGCTGCGCCTGGGACGACCGCTGGTGAGCGTCGTCGGCACCCCCGAGGCACGGGGCGTGGTCACCGTCGACGACGTCCATGCCGCTCGCCGGGCGACCGAGCATCTCATCGCACTCGGACATCGCGCCATCGTGTTCCTCGGCGGCGACGCCGACGAGCACTTCGCCCACGTCGACCGCCTCCGCCTGCGCGGGTACCGCGAGGCGATGAGCGCGGCCGGACTCGGCGAAGGCGCGCGGCACGCGCATTCCCCTGTGACCATGCCGGGCGGATACGCGGCGGCGGTCGACCTGCTCAGCCAGGCGCGGCAAAGGCCGACCGCGCTCGTGGCGGCGTGCGACGAGGTCGCGGTCGGCGCCATCATCGCCGCGCGGCGGCTGGCGATCCCCGTGCCCAGCGAATTGAGCGTCATCGGAATCGACGATCACGAGTTCGCTGAGATGTTCTCCCTCACCACGCTGCAGCAGATCCCCCGCGAGCAGGGACGCGCCGCCGTGGGGATGCTGGTGCGCGCCATCGAGGATCCTGCAGCCGAGCCGGCCGACATCCGGCTGCAGGCACGCCTGGTCGTCCGCAGCTCGACCGCGCCGACGGACCCCGCGCTCTCGGTCTCCGTTTCCGACACGCGCCTCGGGCGCAGCTGACATCGGCAACGAGAAAGCCCCGGATGCCGCAGCATCCGGGGCTTTCTCGTGAAGAGAGTTACTTCAGGGTGACCGTCGCGCCGGCCTCTTCGAGAGCGGCCTTCGCCTTGTCGGCGGTCTCCTTGTTGGCACCTTCGAGGACGGCCTTGGGAGCACCGTCGACGACAGCCTTCGCCTCACCGAGGCCGAGCGAGGTGAGCTCGCGGACGACCTTGATGACCTGGATCTTCTTGTCGCCGACCGTCTCGAGGACGACGTCGAAGGAATCCTTGACCTCTTCCTCTTCGACGGGAGCGGCGCCACCGGCAGCGGGGCCGGCAACGGCGACCGGGGCCGCGGCGGTGACGTCGAAGGTCTCCTCGAACGCCTTCACGAACTCGCTGAGCTCAATGAGGGTGAGCTCCTTGAACGCGTCGAGCAGCTCCTCAGTGCTGAGCTTTGCCATGATGTTTCTCCTTGATTGGGGTTTCGCTTATGCCGGGGCCCGATGTCAGGCCGCGGACTCCTGCTTCTCGCGCAGCGCGTCGACCGTGCGAACGGCCTTCGACGGGAGCGCGTTGAAGACGTATGCCGCCTTGGTCATCGAGGCCTTCATCGCACCGGCGAGCTTCGCCAGCAGGACTTCACGGCTCTCGAGATCGGCGAGCTTGTTGACCTCGTCCGCGCTCAGGGGGGCACCGTCGAAGTACCCGCCCTTGATCACGAGAAGAGGGTTAGCCTTGGCGAAGGTACGCAGCCCCTTCGCGACGGCGACCGGGTCGCCGTGCACGAAAGCGATGGCAGACGGGCCCTTGAGCTCGTCGTCCAGACCGGTGAACCCCGCGTTGTTCGCGGCGATCTTGGTCAGCGTGTTCTTCACCACGGCGTATTCCGCGTCCTGACGAATGCTGTTGCGCAGCTCCTTGAGCTGGGCAACCGTCAGACCGCGGTACTCGGTCAGCAGAACGGCGGTCGAGTCCTCGAAGTTCTTCGTGAGCTCGGCGACCGATGCATCCTTCTGCGCCATGGCCACTCCTTGTGTGTACGAAACGCTCCGCAATGACGGGGCGTCGGGCCGCAGCATCCGGTCTTCTCCGCCTGGAAAAACAAGAAGAGCTCCGGCGCAAGCGCACGGAGCTCGATTCCCGGTCCGGGATGTCGTTTCGTACACCTGCGCAGGCCCCTGTTTTCACAGAGCTTCGATCGTCATGCGCTCGCGCGCACACCGATGACCGGCGGTCTTTGGCTTGCCCCCAGCATACGCGCCCGCCGCCTCCGGTCCAAATCCCGCCCCTCCCCACCCCGCCTCCCCGCCTCCGCTCCCCTCGGCGAGTGCACGGTCTCTTGCCGAGTGCACGGGTAATGAGCGCAATGAGCTCGTGCATTGGGAACGAACCCGTGCAGTCGGTGTGAGGGCGGCGGAAGGCCGTCGGTGTCAGCGTGGCGGAAGAATGCCGAATGACGCGAGGCGGCGACCCAGAAGCAGAGGCGTTTCGATGTGCGCGGTGCCCCAGCGGGCGAATCGGCGGTGAGTCGTGCCGCGGATCCAGTCCTCTCGCTGCTTCTCTGCGAGCAGCACCTCCTCGACACTGCGTCCCGAGCGCATGGCTTCGTCCAGGTACTTCGTCGCGCCGTCGAATTCACCCCAGGCGTCGGCCTCCTCGATACCGATGTCGACCCAGTACCACCGACCGTCGGGCGCGCGGACCGGCACCTGCAGGCACAGGTGCCGAAATCCCAGGCGGAAGAGCTGAAGCCGGCTGACGCTTTCGCCGGGGAGCTGCGCGCGACCGTCGGCGATCTCCACGATTCGCCGCGCCTGCCGGATGCCGCGGGCTCCAGCCGCGTCCCGAAGCCGACGGAACTGGTCGTCGCGCCAGGCCATGGCCGCGGATTCGTCGTACGCATGGTCGCGGACGGCGATCTGACGCAGCGCCGCGTCGGCCACCGAGAGCGCAGCCTCGGGCGAAAGCGTCCGGCAGAGATCGAACACGGTGCGTTCCACCGTCGTGCAGCGAATCCCGTTCACCTCGGCGATGTCCTGGTCCGGAACGCTCTGCACGTGGCGGAAGACATCGTCGCCACTGGAGATTCGCCCCTCCCGTGGAGTGGTGAGATGAACCTGGCGGAGGGGCGTCCGATAGAGCGGCAGTGCATGCAGCACGGCCGCCGACGCGTACGAGGCCACCGTGTCCTCACTTCGGATGTCGCGGGCCACAGCGCACACGTGAAGGAGATGACGAGACTCGGGCGCGAGGCCGCTGCACGCCTCCCCCTGCACCCACCAACCTCGGCGGATCTTCCGGCGGTGTTCGTCATCGCCGCCACGGCTCGGTCGTTGATTCCGAGGAACCTGAGATCCTCCCGACTGCGCAGGATGCTGTCTGCTTCTTCAGCGGTGAGATGTCGCATCCCTCCACTTCACCGCCCGTGGCACCCCGCCGATCCGTTCCTGTGCGTTCTGTGGACACCCCGTCGCGCCGCGCCCCTGTGGAGGAAGGGCGGCCCGCCGCCGAGTGCACGACTTCGCGTCGAACGCACGGCGAAATCGCGGAGGAACGTCGTGCGCTGGGCACCAAGTCGTGCGCTCGCGGAGGGGCACGCGGAGCGACACGCGGGCGACAGGCGGAGGGACACGCGGATGGGCGGCGGGTCGGGTGGGACGGGTCGGAAGCGCGGGTTAGGGTCGAACACATGTCCCCCGATCTCGCCTCCCGGAGCCCGCAACTCGCGGCGCGGATCGTGGCGGACTCGCGCGACCGGGTGGCATGGATCCGCGCGCGATCGCGCGGAATCACGGCCACGGACGTCGCGACGCTCACCAGCGCGAACGCCATCCCCCGTGCCGCCGACGCGAAACTCATGGGCTCGGGCTTCTCCGGAAACGCCTACACCGCTCACGGCCGCCGCCGGGAGCCGGAGATCGCCGCGTGGGTCGCGGCCACCCACGGCATTCAGCCGTCGTCGGCCCTCTTCCACGCGGTCGTGGAGAAGCGCCACCTGGCCACCCCCGACGGCGTAACCGTGGATGCGGCGGGCCGCGTCGTGCTCGCCGAGATCAAGACGACCAACAAGTCGTGGCGGAGCATCCCACGCACCTATCTTCGCCAGGTGTGGTGGCAGCAGCACGTGCTCGGCGCCGACCGCACCCTGGTCGCCTGGGAAGTGCACGACGACTTCGTCCCGGTGGACGACGAGCCCCGGTGCGAGTGGGTGGACCGGGACGAGAGCGAGATCGCCAAGCTCGTCTCCCTCGCCACGGCGCTCATCGACGAACTCCACCACCGGACGACACGGGCGCGTCAGGATGCAGCGGCCCCTCCCCCGCACCCGAGAGAAGCGTTCCGAGCGCTCGCCCTCTCACAGTGACCGGTCGTTGACGAAAGTCAACGAAAAGGCGTATCGTTGAGTTAAGTCAACTATCGCGCCATCGTCGTCGCCGATCCGTCTCCGTCGTGAAAGGGCCCGCATGGCTCTCGATTCCACCGAGGCACCGGCACAGCGCCGCGTCCTCCCCGCCCTCCTGGGTCTGCTGCTGGGCATGTTCGTGTCCATGCTCGCCTCGACCGTCGTCTCCACCTCCCTTCCGGTCATCGTCCACGACCTCAACGGCGACCAGGCCGTGTACACGTGGGTCGTCACCGCGACGCTGCTGACCACCGCCATCTCGACCCCTATCTGGGGCAAGCTCGCCGACCTGTTCAACCGCAAGCTGCTCATCCAGATCGCCATCCTGGTGTTCGTGCTCGCGACGGCGGCGGCCGGGTTCTCGCAGAACCCGGAGACGCTCATCACCTTCCGCGCGGTCCAGGGCGTGGGCGCCGGCGGTCTCGCGGCGCTCAGCCAGGTGATCATGGCGGACATCATCAGCCCGCGTGAGCGCGGCCGCTATATGGGCTTGTTCGGCGCCGTCATGGCGCTGGCGACCGTCGGCGGCCCTCTGTTGGGCGGCCTGATCACCGACGCGTTCGGGTGGCGGTGGAACTTCTTCGTCGCGCTTCCGTTCGCCGTCGCGGCACTCCTCATCCAGCAGCGGACGCTGCACCTGCCGAAGCATCCGCCCCGCAAGGTGCGCATCGACTACCTCGGCATCGTCTTCCTCGCGGCGGCGGTCTCGCTCCTGCTGATCTGGATCACCAACGCGGGGCAGAACTTCGAGTGGGCCAGCATGGAGACCGCTCTGATGGTGGGCGGCGCGGCTCTCGCGACGATCCTGTTCATCATCACCGAGCTGAAGGTGACCGAGCCCCTCATTCCCCTGAACCTCTTCCGCAACCTCACCTTCACCCTCGCCGTGATCGCCTCCATCGCCACGGGCCTGGCGATGTTCGGGACGTCGGTGTACCTCAGCCAGTACATGCAGCTCGCTCGCGGCGCGACTCCCACCGAGGCCGGGCTGCTCACGATCCCGATGATCGCGGGTCTCCTGATCGCCTCGGTCGTCGTCGGCGCGCTCATCACCCGCTTCGGGAAGTGGAAGTCGTACCTCATCGTCGGCGCCGTGCTCCTGACCGCTGGATCGTTCCTGCTGTCGACCATCCACTACGACACGCCGTTCTTCCTCGTGGGCCTTTACATGTTCCTGCTCGGCGCGGGCGTGGGCATGACGATGCAGAACCTTGTTCTCATCGTGCAGAACACCGCCGACCCGAGGGCACTCGGCGCGGCCAGCTCCGGCGTCGCCTTCTTCCGGAGCCTCGGCGGCACGATCGGGGTGTCTCTCATGGGCGCGGCTGTCGCGGCCTCGGTGACCTCGCTGGGCGCCGACCGCAAGGAGGAGATCGGCGCCGCGATCGCAAGCCTCGGACCGGATGGCGCGGCCGTCGCCGACCAGCTCAGCTCCGGCGCCCTCCCGCAGGTGTCGGCGCTGCCAGATGTCGTGCGGGTGATCTTCGAAGAGATCTACGCCACCTCGATCGCGCACGCGTTCCTCATCGCGGTGCCGCTCGCCGTTCTCAGCATCATCGCGATCGCGTTCCTGCCGAACCACGCCTTGACGCGGATGACCACGGCCGAGCGCATCGCTGCCAGCGAGGCGGACCTCGCCACGGTATCCACCACGGAGGGAATGGCCGTCCTCGCCGGCACCGGTCCTGTCCCCACCGCCGACCCGGAGAACACACCACGTCGCTCCCGCGGCGGTCGCCCCGGGATCGGCGAGGATGGCTGACATGACAGCCGCCGCCTCCCCTGAGCCCGCCGTCGCTCCGGCGATCGACGAACGCACAGAGGCGATCCGCGATCTGGAGAACTCGTTCTCCGAACTGATCACCGTGTTCCGTCGCCTCATCTCAGAGGCGGCGGAACTGGCCAGCCCGGGGATGCTCCCGGGAACCTTCAAGGTGCTCTCCGCGGTGCATCGCCACGGCCCGGTGACCCTCTCGGCCCTCGCGGAGAGACTGACGTCCGACAAGGGGCTGGCCAGCCGCAGCGTCAGCGAGCTGGAGGCGCTCGGGTTCGTCGAGCGCACCGACGACCCGAACGATCGGCGTTCGCGCCTCATCGCGGTCACTCCCCTGGGCGCCCGGAGACTGGAGGCGGCGCGCTCTCCCCACGGCGGCCGCCTGTCCGCGGCACTCGAGGAATGGTCGGTCGACGACATCCGTCACGCCACCTCGCTCCTGTCGGCTCTGGCCAGCGGGAGAGCCCCGGCCGACAGCGCATAGCGGATGCACCGGAGCTTCTCCGCACAGTGACCCCCGCGTAACACCGGCGAGACATTGCTCGGGTTGACTGTGTTCGCACCCCAGCCACCTGTGCTGCCGGTGCCGACCGCACGGAAGGAGCGCGGATGAGATTCCGGCCGCTGCGTCCCAAACCCGCCCCGACGGGATCAGCCCTCGTCTCTCCCTCCGACCCGCCCGCCACGATGCGGGCTGCCGTGATCGACTCCGCAGCCGCCGGCACCCTGCGCACCGCCGAACTCGCCGTGCCCGCACCGGTGCTGAGCGAAGTGCTCGTGCGCGTCGTCGCCGCCGGGGTGAACCCGATCGATGCCGAGACGCGCCGCGGCGAGGGGGTCGCCGACGCGATCGCGCAATACCCCGCCGCCCTCGGCTTCGACTTCAGCGGGGTGGTCGTGAAGGCGCCCTTCGAAGCCTTCCCGTTCCCGGCGGGAACCGAGGTGTTCGGGATGGCGGCTTTTCCCCGCACGGGTGGAACCTACGCCGAGTACGTCGTCGCCTCCGCCCAGTCGATCGCCCGCAAACCCGCCTCCCTGTCCCACGTGGAGGCGGCCGGCGTTCCGTTGGATGCTCTGACCGCGTGGGGCGTCATCGTTGAGACGGCTCTCGCACACGAAGGCCAACGGATCCTGATCCACCCCGGGACGGGGGGTATCGGCCATTTCGCCGTGCAGTTCGCCGCCTACTTCGGTGCCCACGTCACCGCGACCGGCCCCGCCGGCAACGCCGACTGGCTGCGCAGTCTGGGGGCGGCCGTCGTCGTGGACCACGCCACGCAGCGGTTCGAGGACGTCGTCGGCGAGGTCGACGTCGTCATCGACCTCGTGGGCAACGGCCCGGACGACACCGCACGCCGTTCGGTGGCCGTGCTGCGCCCGGGCGGCCTCCTCATCGAGGTGCCCGAGAGCGGGTGGCCGGGGCACGCCGATGCCGCGGCCGCAGCGGGCGTCCGCGCGACCGGCTACAGGGTGATTCCCGACGGTGGGGTTCTGGCCACCATCGCCCGGCTCCTGGATTCAGGGGCGGTCCAGGTCTATATCGACCGCGTGTTCGAGCTCGCGGACGCAGCGGCGGCCCATGCCGAACTCGATCGGGGCCAGACACGCGGCACCTTGGTGCTGCGGATCAGCGACGACTAAGGCGCCGTCAGCACGCGCCGGCCCTCGGCCACGACCTCATCGGCGATCGCATCCAGCAGCGGTGAGGTGAGGTTCCACTGCTGCCAGAACAGGGGCACATCGATGGGCGGGCCGCCCAGGGGAACCAGGGCGCCGGAGGCAAGGTGGTCTTCGGACGGAAAACGCGGAAGAAGACCCCATCCCAGTCCCAGAATGATCGCGGTGGCGAAGTCGTGGGAGGCGGGGACGAGATGCCGAGGCGGCGTACCGGTGACGCCGCGGGCCGCGAGCCACTGTGATTGCAGGTCGTCGCGGCGGTCGAAGTCGACGACCGGGGCGACGGCGAGCCGGTCACCGTCCACACCGGCGGGAAACCACCGGGTGACGAACGCGGCACTGGCCACCGCCTCGTAGCGGAGCATCCCGAGCGGCCTGACCCGGCAGCCGGCCACCGCCGTCTCGCGAGAGGTGACCGCGGCCATCACCGTTCCCGATTCCAGCAGCGCGGCCGTGAAGTCCTGGTCGTCGCGGTGCAGTTCGAACACCACACGCCGCCGGTCGCTCAGCCGCGCCAGGGGCGCCAGAAACCACGTCGCCAGCGAATCCGCGTTCACGGCGAGCGGCACCACGGCCGTTCCCGAGTCATCGGCGCCGATCTCAGCGAGCGCGTCGTGCTCGAGGAGGTCGAGCTGCCGTGCCAGACGCACGATGGCGCGGCCGGCGTCGGTGGCGCGCACCGGTTTCGTGCGCAACAGCACCACGCGGCCGAGACGGTCTTCGAGCGCGCGGATGCGCTGGCTGACCGCAGAGGGCGTGATGTGCAGCCGGCGAGCTGCGGCGTCCAGCGTGCCCTCGTCGAGGACGACCGCCAATGTTCGAGCGAGATCCAGCGGAACCGACATGAAGCCATGCTAAAGGTTCAAAAGAATCCTGAACTGGACTTGTCACGATTGCGTCCGTACCGTCACAGTGTGCTCCCCGCCTTCCTCGCCGGCCTCGGTCTCGGCCTCTCCCTCATCGTCGCGATCGGCGCGCAGAACCTCTTCGTGCTGCGTCAGGGCGTGCGCCGTGAGCACGTGTTCGCGGTCGCCGCCGTCTGCGCGGTGTCCGACGCCCTGCTCATCGCCCTGGGCGTCTCGGGTGTGGGCCTGGTGCTGCAGGCGGTGCCGTGGCTCATCGGGGTCATCCGCTGGGCCGGTGCGCTCTTCCTCGTCGGATACGGCCTGCTCGCCGCCCGCCGTGCGTGGCGACCGACGGGCCGCGGGCTCACACCCGCCGAGGCGGATGCTGCGGCCGGCGCGCACACGTCCCGCGGCGGATCCCCGACGCGGACGGCTCCCCGGCTTGCTCCCGTCCTCCTCACCTGCCTCGCCCTGACGTGGCTGAACCCGCACGTCTACCTCGACACCGTCTTCCTCCTCGGCTCGGTCGCCACCGCCCAGGGCGACGACCGCTGGATCTTCGCCGCAGGAGCCATGATCGCCAGCATCCTATGGTTCTTCGGTCTGGCGTTCGGCGCACGCTATCTCGGGCGTTGGCTGTCGACAGCCCGCGCATGGCGCATCCTCGACGCGATCATCGCGGTCGTCATGATCGGCATCGCTGTGAGCCTCGTCCTGCCGCGGTGACGATGCGTCCCGCCCCGACATGCACGACGATGGGGTGATGCAACGGGTCCATGTCGTCGTCCGCGGCGTCGTTCAGGGTGTGGGCTACCGCTACACCGCTCGAGCCGAGGCGCAGGCCGGCGGGCTCAGGGGGTGGGTGCGCAACAGGCGGGACGGCTCTGTGGAAGCCGAGCTCGAAGGCGACACGGCGGCGGTGGAGGCGATGGTCGAGTGGATGCGGCATGGCCCGCCGGGAGCGGAGGTCGCAGAGGTGCAGACCGACCCGGTGGACGCGGAACACGGCGCGGGAACCCGGGCGGCCGGTTTCCAGGTGCTGCCGACGGAGTGATCCGGCTGCGACTCACTCGTCGAGGGGTCGGAGGATGCGGTCGACGAAACGCCGCGTGCGCTCCTCCCGCGGTCGCGTGAAGAGCTCTTCGGGAGCACCGCGCTCGAGGATCGCCCCCCGGTCGAAGAAGAGCACCTCGTCGGCGACCCGCCGCGCGAACTCGAGCTCGTGGGTCACGATGATCATCGTCCAGCCCTCTTCGGCCAACTCGCGGAGCACCGTCAGCACCTCCCCCACCAGCTCGGGGTCGAGCGAACTGGTGGGCTCGTCGAAGAGGAGAAGGTCCGGCCGCAACGCCAGGGCCCGGACGATCCCCACCCGCTGCTGCTGCCCCCCGGACAGCTGGAAGGGATAGACGTCGCGTTTTTCGAGGAGTCCGACGCGCTCCAGCAGCGCGTCCGCCCGCGCGACCGCGTCGGCGCGGGACATCCCGTGCGCATGCACCGGGCCCTCGATCACGTTCTCGAGGACGGTGCGGTGCGGAAAGAGGTTGTGGTGCTGGAACACCATCGCCGATCGATCCCGGAGCGCCGAGCGGTCCGACTTCGCCACGCGCTCCGCGAAGTCGACGACCGGTCCGCCGTCGAAGGCGACCAGGCCGGCATCGGGCGTCTCCAGTGCGTTCAGGCACCGCAGGACGGTCGTCTTTCCCGAGCCGCTCGGCCCGATGAGGACGACGACCTCGCCCCGGCGCACCTCGAAGTCCACGCCGTCGAGCACATGGTTCGACCCGAAGCTCTTCTGCATCCCGGTCACCGTCAGCAGAGGGCGGTCGCCGCCCGCCGCCGGCGGGGCGAGCGGGTCCGGCCCGCGGAGATCATCGCGCGACATAGCGATCGAGCCTCCTCTCGAGGAGATTCTGCCCCGTGGAGAGCACCAGGCAGAACGCCCAGTAGATGGCCGCGGCTTCGAGGTAGATGATCATGAACTCGTAGGTGAACGCTGCGATGTTCTCCGCGCGGCGGAAGAGCTCGGTGACGAGGATGAGGGACGCCAGCGACGTGTCCTTCACGAGGGAGATGAAGGTGTTGGACAGCGGGGGAACCGATACGCGGGCCGCCTGCGGGAGCACGATCCGGGTGAGGGCTCGCGCGGGAGAGAATCCGACCGTGTGCGCGGCCTCCCACTGGCCCTTGGGCACCGAGAGGATCGCGGCGCGGATGACCTCGGCGGCGTACCCGCCCACATTGAGAGAGAACGCGATGATCGCCGCGGGCCACGGATCCATCACCACGCCGATCGAGGGCAGGCCGTAGAAGATCACGAACAGCTGCACGAGGAGGGGTGTGCCGCGGATGACGGAGACGTAGAAGCGGGCCACCGCTGACAGGAGGGCGTTGCCCGATAGCCGGAGCAGCGCGACCCCCAGGGCAAGGACGAGGCCGAGGGCGAAGGAGGCGAGGGCCAGCGGGATGGTGCCGGTGAGCCCCGCCAGCAGCAGCGGCCAGAAGGAGTCCACGACGAGCGTCCACGTCTCGTTCACGGGCGCTCCTCCTCGACGTCGGGCTTACTCGGTGACGTCCGCGCCGAAGTACTTCTCGCTGATCTCGGCGAGCACTCCTTCTTCGCGCAGTTCGGCCAGGGCGGCGTCGACGGCGTCGACCAGCGCCTCCCGGTCCTGGGTGAAAGCGAACGCGTTGTACGCGGGGTCCTCCGTCTCGGCCGCGATCTTCAGACCGGTCGGCCCCTCGCTCTTCTCGTAGTCGAGGAAGGTCAGATTGTCGTTGACGGTGGCATCCACGCGTCCCTGCTGCAGCAGGGCGACGGCCTGCGCCCATCCCTCGACCGGCTCCACGGTCGCACCGCTCTCCGTGGCCAGCTCATACCAGTTGCTCGTCAGCGACTGGGCGGTCGTCTTGCCGGCGAGGTCGTCGAAGCTCGAGATGGATGCGTCGTCCTCGGCGACCACGATGACGCCGGGCGAGACCGTGTACGGCTCGCTGAAGAGATACTTCTCTTCCCGCTCGGGGTTGATCGAGACCTGGTTGGCGATGACATCGAATCGGCCGGCGTCAAGACCGGCGAAGATCGCATCCCACTGCGTCTCCTGGAACGTCACGTCCAGGTCGAGCTTTTCCGCGACGGCTTCCGCGATCTCGACATCGAAGCCGACGAGATCGCCCGACGCGTCATGGAAGGTGAAGGGCCGATAGGTGCCCTCGGTGGCGACGGTGAGTGTGCCGGGTGAGACGAGACCGTACTCCTCGCCCGCGGCCGTGGCGCCCGGCTCCGTCGCGCCGCCGCTGCACGCGGTGAGGGCAAGGACGAAGCCCACGGCGAGAGTGACGGCGGGAAAGCGACGAGAAAGCATGAGGATCCTGACGTCTCGGGAGGAAGGCGGTCCGCGCCGATCGGTGGCATTTTGCGCCGACAGAGGAGTACAGCACGGGATGAACCGAGGCGGAATTCGCGTTACGCCGCGTTGCACGCTTTCCGCGCCCGCACAAGAACGAAGGGCCCCGCCCGGAGGCGGAGCCCTTCGTGAGAAGCGTGGATCAGGCGAAGACGTTGACGTCCAGCGGGATGCCGGGGCCGAACGTGGTCGACACCGAACCCTTCTGGATGTAGCGGCCCTTGGCGCTGGAGGGCTTCAGGCGGACGATCTCTTCGAGCGCGGCGTTCAGGTTCTCGTCGAGCTGGTCGGCGGAGAACGAGGCCTTGCCCACGACGAAGTGCACGTTGGCGTGCTTGTCGACGCGGAACTCGATCTTTCCGCCCTTGATCTCCTCGACGGCCTTGGCCGGGTTCGGGGTGACCGTACCGGTCTTGGGGTTGGGCATGAGGCCGCGGGGGCCCAGCACCTTACCCAGGCGACCGACCTGACCCATCAGCTCGGGGGTGGCGACGGCCGCGTCGAAATCGGTCCAGCCACCGGCCACGCGCTCGATGAGCTCGGTGCCGCCGACCTCGTCAGCACCCGCCGCGATCGCCGCTTCGGCCGCGGGGCCGTTCGCGAACACGATGACGCGGGCGGTCTTGCCCGTGCCGTGCGGAAGCATGACGGTGCCACGCACCATCTGGTCTGCCTTACGCGGGTCGACGGCGAGCTTGAGCGCGACCTCGACGGTCGAGTCGAACTTCTTCGATCCGGTCTCCTTCGCCAGGGCGACAGCCTCGGCGGGAGTGTAGAACTTGTCGGCCGCGATCTTCTCAGCAGCGGCGCGGAATGCCTTGGACTTGGTAGCCATGTTCTTATCCCCCTCAGTCCTCGACCGTGATGCCCATGGAACGGGCGGTGCCCGCGATGATCTTCGAGGCGGCCTCGATGTCGTTCGCGTTCAGGTCGGGCTGCTTGGTCTCGGCGATCTGACGGACCTGATCCTTGGTGAGCTTGCCCACCTTGGACGTGTGCGGGGTCTGCGAGCCCTTCGCGACGCCGGCGGCCTTCTTGATCAGCTCGGCGGCGGGCGGGGTCTTCAGGATGAAGGTGAAGCTGCGGTCCTCGTAGACGGTGATCTCCACGGGGATGACGTTGCCGCGCTGCGACTCGGTCGCGGCGTTGTACGCCTTGCAGAACTCCATGATGTTCACGCCGTGCTGACCGAGCGCGGGCCCGATCGGCGGCGCGGGGTTGGCGGCGCCGGCATTGATCTGGAGCTTGATCAGGCCGGTCACCCGCTTCTTCGGTGCCATGTGTTTCCTCACTGTCGTGCGCCCGGCGGGCGCGCTGCCACGAACCAGGCGAATCCTGGCAGTGGTGGGGGTTCGCTGCCCGATGGGGGCAACCACACAAGTATAGCCGGGGCGACCGCCCGGGGGCACTCCGCGTCCAGGCACGACCCGCCGCTGCGGATCACCCGCCGTAGGTCGCGACCAGGCGCCGGCCGATCTCGGCGAGCTCCCGCCGCACGCTCACCGGTTCCACCACTTCCACCCCGCCGCTCCAGCCGGCGAGCTGCTCGGCGAGGGCCACCGCATTCTGTGCCCGCACCTCCACGCGCGTGCGGTCGTTCCCGGCGTCCCCCATGACGCGGGCGTACCGCCCGAACTGCGCGCACAGCGGTCCGGCGACGGCGGCGTCGGCGAGCACGAGGGCGGATGCTGCGCTGCGATGCCCCTCGACCGCTTCCACCATCTCGTCCCACGCCTGCTCCGGCGAGAAGTCCGCGGGCGCTCGCCCCACCGCGTGCGCCGCGCCCAGCTCACGGATACGGTCCAGCCGATACGTCCGAATCCGCGACGTGTCGGCGATTCCGGTCTCCGGTGCCGGCGGCGCTGCCAACAGGTACCAGGCATCGCCGCGCCGCCCGACGACCAGCGGCACCAGCGCACGCGCGTTCCCATCGCGATACGCCACGTCCACCGCCCGCTGGGTGGCGATCGCCTCCTGCAGCATCCCCGCCGCGGCAGGCGGCTCGGGGGCGGCGTTGCGTCCCCAGGATCGACCGCTGATCGTTGCGGCGACGACCCGTTCGGCCGCGTCACGGAACGGAGGCGGCAGCGCTCGCAGCATCTTCCGTTCGGCACGGACCGCCGCATCCGATTCGGTCGCAGTCCGCGCCAGCCGCAGAACAAGGGCGAAGGCTTCCGGCCCCGTCAGGCCCGTCAGGTCGGTGCGGGCTCCGCCGATCAGCTGCCACCCTCCCCCGCGGCCCGGGCGCGGGTAGATGGGCACTCCCGCCGCGAGCAGGGCCTGCAGGTCGCGCCGGGCGGTGGGCACCGAGACCTCGAGTTCCGCAGCGAGCTGAGCCGCGGTGACGGTGCCGCGTGCCTGCAGCACCAGAAGAGCTTGGATCAACCGGTCGGCTCGCATGCTCCCAGAATCCCAGGAAAAGTGATCGTGCGGTGATCACTTTGAGCGGAAGAGTGGACTCATGACGAAGAAGGAGAACGACATGTTCCGTGGACTGGCAAACCTCAACCTCGTCGCCGCCGATATGGCGGCCGCCGTCTCCTGGTACGCCGAGGTGCTGGGTGCTCCGCCGTACTTCGTGCGCCCCGAGAGCGGACCCGTCGAATACGCCGAGTGGCGGTTCGGCGACGACGAGGACGAACTCGCCCTCATGTCCAGCGCTTACCGTCCCCCGTTGCCGGCGCCGGGCGGCGCACTGGTGAGCATGCACGTCGATGACATCCGCGCGAGCGTCGACCGCCTGGTGGGGTCGGGCGCCGACGTGTTCGACCCGATCACCCCGCGCGGGGAGGGGTGGTGGTCTGCGTCGATCGTCGACCCGTTCGGCAACCTCCTCGGACTCATCCAGAGCCCGCACTGGGCGGCCCGGCACGAGTGACGCGAAACGCCCCGCCGGCCGGAGCCGAGCGGGGCGTTTCGAGGCGTCGCGCCTACAGCTTGGTGACCTGGTCGAAGCTGAGCTCGACCGGCGTCTCGCGCTCGAAGAGGGAGACCAGCACGGTGAGCTTGCCGCTCTCCGGCTTGATCTCGCTGATCGAGCCGGGGAGACCCGCGAACGAGCCCTCCTTGATCGTGATGGTCTCGCCGATCTCGAAGTCGACCTCGGCGGGGATGCTGCGCGCCACGGCCTGGCCGCCCTTGGCGGAACCGGCCTTGGTGGGCGCGACCTCCTTGACCTCCACGAGGCTCTTCAGCATGGTGAAGGCCTCCTCGAAGCGCAGCGGCGTGGGGTTGTGGGCGTTGCCCACGAAGCCGGTGACACCCGGGGTGTGACGGACGACCGACCACGTGTCTTCGTTGAGCTCCATGCGCACGAGCACGTAGCCCGGGATCCGGACGCGCGTAACCATCTTGCGCTGGCCGTTCTTGATCTCGACGACGTCCTCCATGGGGACCTCGACCTGGTAGATGTCGTCCTCCACCTCGAGGGTGGACTTCCGCTGCTCGATGTTGGCTTTCACCTTGCGCTCGAAGCCGGCGTAGGAGTGGATGACGTACCACTTGCCCGGCAGCATCCGAAGCTCGGTCCGGAACGCCTCGTAGGGGTCCGCGTCCTCATCGTCCTCAGCGGCGTCGGTCGCGTCGTCCGCGACGGCAGCCTCCTCCGCGGTGGCAGCGTCCTCAGCGGTGGCGTCGTCCATGGCGACGGAGTCGTCCTGGTCGCCCGCCGTGACGATGTCATCGGGGTTGACCGTGGGGTCGAAGCCTTCGGGTTCTTCCGCGGCGTCGGCGGGATCGACCGAAGCCTCCACCTCGTCCACGACGCCGGCGGCTTCGGTGACCGACTCCACGAAGTCGGGATCCAGCACCGGCTCGTCGGGCTCGCCGTTCACATCCGGTCCGTCGTAGGGGGTCACGTCCGGCTCCTCCGCATTGTGGTCGGCCGCCTCGTCGGCGAGCGATTCGGCGAGCGCCTCCGCGGCGGCTTCCACCTCCGCTGCCTCGTCGATGGTCAGCGCGTCGTTCACGATCGCGTCGGCCTCGGGGTCGTCGATCAAGATGTCCTCGTCCGCGAAGGTGTCGACGTCACCCGTGTCGTCGCCGTCTTCCACGACGTGGATGGCACTCTGCTCGGCCGGTGCCACGGATCGCTCCTCGGCGGCGAGCTGGTTGCCCTCCTGCGCTTCGTCGTCCTCGCTGGACTGCTCGGCGGCCGTCGCCCAGTCGGCGTCGTCGTTGTATCTCTCAGACAATTGTGATCTCTTCCGTTGATGGTGCGGGCGTCGAAGCCGCTCCGCAAGCGCTCACGGCGCAGGTCAGGGGGCGGAGCCGCCTGGCACGCCGAAGACCGCCGTGGTAATCCAGACGAACAGCACGTCCAGTCCGTAGACCAGCGCCATCATGATGACGACGAAGGCGAGCACGACGGCCGTGAACTTCAGCAGCTCGGAGCGGGTCGGGGTGACCACCTTCCGAAGCTCCGCGAACACCTGGCGGACGAATATGGCGATGCGCGCGAAGAAGTTGGGCCTCTTCTCGCGTGGCGCGTCGCGTCCTGCGACCACCTCGCCTCTCGGCTCATCCTGGACCATCGCACCTACCTGGGTTGCCTACCGTGTGCCAGCATGCGCCAGCGCGCAGGGCGGACAGGAATCGAACCTGCAACCTGCGGTTTTGGAGACCGCTGCTCTGCCAATTGAGCTACCGCCCTAGAGGCCGTGAGGCCCCGGGATGCCCGCACTCCGCCACCGTGACCTGTCCGAAAGGGGGTCGGCCCGACCGGCGGGCACGGCGAAAGAATGCAGACTTTCCTGCAGGGGAAGTCTACGTCATCCCTTTCCCACCCGCGAACCCGCTCAGCGAGTGCACGGGGTGAAGACGGCGGTGACCAAGACCGGGTCGTCGAATGTCACGGTGACCACGATCCCGTCTTCGGACGCCCACGCCTGCTGTTCCGGCGCGTCCGACGCCGAACGGATCCGGTCCCACGTCTCCGGGTCGAGCTCGGCCCCGAGGGCGCCCACCTGAGCATCGACGGCGTCCACCGGCGCGGTGACGGGGAGTGTGCCCGTGGCCACGAGTGCGTGCTGCGTCCCCTCGCCATCCTCGCCGCACGCCTGCTCGGACTCCGGCGCCGTCTCGACCGTGCGGAGGATCGCCGGGTCGGCGTCGGAGAGGACCCCGACCAGATCGTCGAAGACCTCCCGCGTCTCGCTGCGCACTTCCGCCGGGTCGGGACCGAAGGTGCACGCAGTCAGCGCTGTCGCGCACACAGCGAGGGCGAGGACGGCTCCGGCGAGCCGGATGCGCGGTTGCCGCGTCATGGGCGGATCACCTCCTGCACTTCGAACGTCGCCGGATCGGGCGCGGCGACGGGCACGCCGAGGCCCGCGAGCTGTTCGACCAGCCACCCGTCGTGCCAATCCGCGACGTTGCACGGCGCGGAGGACGCCTCGAAAGCCGTGGCGGGCACGTCGTGCTGGATCACCGCACGACAGCTGGCGTCAGCCTCGATCTGCGGACGATAGGCGTCCTGGCTCACGCCGGCGCTCTCCGCGGCAGCGAACTGCGTCGAGTAGCGGTCCCATTGATACCAGTGCATGGCTTCGTGGACGAAGATCGGCCAGATGTTCGCGCGGGTGGCACCCGGATCCCAGGCCAGGAAGACCCGGTTGCGGAATTTGCTGTCGTAGCATCCGCCGAGAGCGATCCGGTAGGTCTCGTCGGCCGCCGCGAAGCCGCAGTTCTGCGGGCCGCCGTCGTAGACGATCTGCACCGCCGATGCTCCGATGCCGTCCAGCAGCGCGCGAGCCTCACCATCCCCGCCGGGCATCCCGTCGCCGCCCGGATTGGGCGCCGACACGGCGGGTGCCGCATCCTCGGCCAGAAAGGCCTCGTTCGAGGCGACCGCACCGTTCCACAGCGACTCGGCATCCCGGTACGCGGTGCGCTGCGTCTGGATCTGGGCGGCGATTTCGGCGGTTCCCTCGAAGGCCGCCGTGACGACGGTCTGCTGGCCTGTGGTGACCGCGCGTGCGGCCAGCGCGCGCTCCTGCGCGTCTCGGACTGCCCACCAGATTCCTGCCCCGGCCGCTGCCAGCACCACCACCGCGATCACGGCGACGAGCCAGATCACACGACGCCGGCGCCACCTCCGCACCCCTGAGGCGAGGGCTCCCGAAACGTCGCCCTGGTCGGTCACGGGGACAGGAGCGGGAGCGTCGGCGGGGAGGGTCATCAGGCGACGCGGATGAGCTTCTTATTGACGAACTCGTCGGCACCGAGGAGCCCCAGCTCACGGCCGGTGCCGCTGCGCTTGACTCCGCCGAAAGGCAGCTCGGGCGAATCGGCGAGCACCACGTTCACGTAGACCATGCCCGCGTCGATCCCGTCGGCCACCCGTTCTGCCTGCTCCGGGTCGGTCGTGAACACGTACGACCCCAATCCGAATCCGGTGTCGTTCGCGATGGCGACCGCCTCCTGCTCGCCGGATGCCCGGTAGACGACGCCCACGGGTCCGAAGAACTCCTCGCGGTACGCATCCATGTCGCTCGTGACGCCGGTGAGCACCGTGGGCGCGAAGAACGCGCCGTCGCGCGTACCGCCCGCGACGAGTGTCGCGCCCTGCGCGACGGCCCGCTCGACCTGTTCCGCGAGGCGTTCGGCGGCCGCAGCGGATGAGAGCGGGCCGAGGACCGTGTCCTCGGCAAGCGGGTCGCCGACCTTCGCCGCGCTCATGGCGGCGGTGAACTTGTCGAGAAACGCCTCGTACAGCTCATCGACGACGATGAAGCGCTTCGCGGCGTTGCACGACTGTCCGGTGTTGTCCAGGCGCGCGTCGACGGCGGACTGCACGGTGCCGTCGAGGTCGTCGGTGGACAGCAGCAGGAACGGGTCGGAACCACCCAATTCGAGCGCCACCTTCTTCAGGTTCCGTCCGGCGATCTCGGCGACGGCCGCTCCGGCGCGCTCCGATCCCGTCACCGAGACACCCTGCACGCGCGGATCGGCGATGATCGCGGCGGCCTGGTCGTTGGTGATGCGGACGTTGACGTACGCGCCCTCCGGGAAGCCGGCGTCGCGGTAGAGGAGCTGCAGCGCCTCGGCCGACTCCGGGCACTGCGGAGCATGCTTGAGCAGGATGGTGTTGCCCACAGCGAGGTTGGGCGCGGCGAACCGCGCCACCTGGTAGTACGGGAAGTTCCACGGCATGATGCCCAGCAGCACGCCCAGCGGCGACCGGCGGATCACCGCGCTCCCGTCGCCGGAGATGTCGAGCGGCTGGTCGCCGGTGAACTCCTCGATGTGGTCGGCGTAGAACTCGGTGATGTCAGCGGCGAAGTCGACCTCGCCGAGTGCCGCCTCCAGGGGCTTTCCCATCTCCCGCACGATGATCGCTGCGAGCAGGTCACGACGCTCGCGGTGCAGTTCGGCCGCGCGGCGCAGGAGCGCGGCCCGGTCGGCGACGGAGGTGCGCGACCACGTCCGGTAGGCGTCGGAGGCCGCGGCGATCGCCCCCTCGACGCCACGGTCGGTCAACGTGTCGTATTCGGCCAGCCTTTCCCCTGTGGCGGGGTTGACGACGGCGTATTCGCTCATGACGTTCCTTTCGCTCTCATACAGTCTGCCGCCGGCGGCGCGCGCTCGCGGGGGCGTCCTTCGACAGTGTCTCCCCACGGAAGAACGCAGGACGGCGGACGGCCTGCCAGATCATGACCACGATCCCGAGGCCGATGATCGTGACACCCAGCACGAAGACGCTGCCCACGCCGAACCATTCCGTCCCGCTGCCGTAGTCGGGGTCGAGGCTCTCCACGAGGGTGACGGCGAACAGGCCCGCGAGGATGATGCCGCCCACAAGCGGGAAGAGGAGCGTGAAGAAGACGTCGCGCACCGAATCGAACCACTGCCGGCGGAAATACCACACGCACGCGAAGGCCGTGAGCCCGTAGTAGAAGCAGATCATCAGCCCGAGGGTGGTGATGGTGTCCCACAGCACGTTCTCGTTGACGAACCGCATGATGGCGTAGAAGACCGAGGCGACGACCGCCGACACGATGGTGGCGTAGCCCGGCGTGAAGAACCGCGGGGTGACCTGCGCGAATTTGGGCGGAAGGGCGCCGTAGTGGCCCATCGCCAGGAGCGTGCGCGCGGGCGAGACGAACGTCGACTGCAAAGAGGATGCCGAGCTGGTCAGTACGGCGAGCGACACGAGGAAGGCGAGCGGGCCGAGAACCGGTCCGCTCAGATAGAAGAAGACGTTGTCCTGGATGTCGGGGTTGCCCAGGCCCAGCTCCCCCTCCCCCGTACCCGCGAACGCGAGGAGCGCGAGCGAGATGAGCAGGTACAGCACCACGATCGTGACAACGGTGAGGGTGGCCGCCCGACCCGGAGTCTTCTCGGGATCCTTCGTCTCCTCATTCATCGTGAGGGTGACGTCCCATCCCAGAAGATGAAGATCGACAGCGAGAGCCCCGCCACGACGGCGGTGAACGATCCCACGGCGAAGGGGTTGAACCAGCTCAGCTCCGGTGGGCTCGCGTCGAACGCATTCCCCTGGGCGACGTGGACGAAGGCGGCGATCGAGAAGACCACGAGTACCAGCACCTGGAATGTCACGAGGACGTACTGCAGTTTCTGGGTGGTCTGCATGTCGCGGTAGGAGACCAACGTGGCGCCCAGCATGAACAGGAGGCACACGGCGACGTTGATGAACGGGTTGAAGGCCAGCTCGGCGATCGTGCCCGGGCTGCCCGCGATCTGGTCGATGAGCAGGAAGAGGAACTCCACCGCGATCCCGGCCAGATTGGAGAGCACGAGAATCGTGGCGGCGATGAGGCCCCACCCCGCCATCCACCCCACCCACGGTCCGAAGGCCCGAGCCGCCCACGTGAACGACGTGCCGGAGTCGGGCATCTGCTTGTTCAGTTCGCGGTACCCGAAAGCGACGAGCAGCATCGGGATGAAACCGACGAGGATGATGGCGGGCACCTGGAAGCCGACCTCCGACACCGTGGGACCGAGGGCGGCCGTCAGCGTGTAGGCGGGTGCGATGCACGAGATGCCGATGACGATGGCCCCGAGCAGACCCACCGTCCCCGCAGACAGCCCCTTCTTCGAGAGTCCGCCGGCGCCGTCGCCGGTCGTGGCCGCGGGCGACCCGCTTCTCGGAGCGGTCATGGGCGCCCTCCTTCTTCCGGGCGCGTGCGGGGCACGACGATGAGGGGAACGGGAAGTTCGCGGAGCATCTTGGCCGCGGTGGAACCGAGGAAGAGCCGGCGCGGCTGCGCGAGTCGGCTCGAGCCGACGATCGCGATCTCGCTCTGATCCCACGTCAACGCCCCGACGGCCTCTTCGACGCTGTCGCCGCGGGCGAGGACCACGTCGGCGCTGATCGCCTCGGGGAGCGATGCTCGTGCCTGTTCGAGCACACGCTGGGCGTGCGCGGCGCCGGCGACCCGGATCGCGGCGGTGTCCAGTCCCGCGGGCAGGTCGATCGTCTCGAGCGAGACCAGGCGAAGCGGGACGGATGCTGCGGCGGCGAGGGCGACCGACTCCTCCAACAGCACGTCGGCCCCCGCGCGTGTGCCCACGGCGGCGGTGACCCGGGACAGGCCCGCCGAGGGGTCGATGCGTCGCGACCCCTCGGGGGCGAGGACCACGGGGACGTCGGAGGTGTGCAGCAGCTCGCTCGCGACCGACCCGAGGAAGTGCCGGCCGCGGATTCCGCCGTTCGCCGCGCCCACGACGAGGTACGCCGCATCCACCTCCCGCGCGGTGTGCCAGAGCCCCTCCGCGAACGATTCGCCGTACCGGACGCTGCCCCGGTGGCGCACTGCTTGGCCGAGTTGCTGCTGTGCGTCGGCGAGCCATTCCTCCGCGCGCGCACGGACGAGCCGCCCATATCCGGCGTCCGGGGGCGTGATGACGCTGCGGGCCGCGTCGGGCAGGACGATCACGATTTCCAGTGGCGCGTCGATGGCGGCCGCGAGGCGTGCGGCCACCGCGAGGGCGTCGGCTCCGGCGTCGGTCGCGGTGTACCCCACGGCGATCGGGCGGCTCATGCGCGAGCCTCGGTCACGATCGCGTCGGCCACGCGCCGCCCCATCCGGATGGCGCCGTCGACGTGCTGGTAGCCCGCCCCGGCGAGGTCGCTGCAGGCGAAATGGATCGGGCCGACCGGGGTCCGGGCGTCGGCGTTGTAGCGGGCCAGCCCGCCGAGATCGAAGCTCGCGGCGTAGGCGCCGCGCGTCCATTCCTCAGCCCCCCAGTCGCTTTCGTAATACACGACCGGGTTCTTGGCCTCGGACCCGTAGTAGTGCGACAGCGACTCCAAGATGAGCTCCTTGCGCTGGGCGGCCGGAAGGCGGAAGAGGTCGTCGGCGTGGCGGTCGGAGACGAAGCCGACGAGGGTGCCCCGGGGATCGCCATGGTTGGTGTTGTCGTAGGCCTCGTGGCAGATCTCGTACGGGCTGAACGCCGTCGCCGACAACCCCTGCTCGCGCCAGAACGGCGTCTCGTACACGGCGTGCACCTTGATGACGAAACCCATCGACAGGTGCTGGTGCATCTGCTGCTGCAACCGCGGGAGCGGGGGGTGGAAGGAGATGCGCGGGTACAGCACCGGTGCCAGCGCGAGCACGGCGTAGCGGGCGCGGACGATGACCTCGTCGGTCGTCGCGGTCACGCCACCGGTTCCCGGCCCCGTCGCAGACTCCCACGCGAGTTCGCGCACCGGCTGGCCGAGCACGACGTCATCTCCGAGCCGCTCAGCCAGCAGCAGCGGCACCTGCTGGAGTCCTCCCACGACACGCTTGTCGAGGATGAAGTCGGCGTCGACCAGGTGCGAGAAGCTCCCCGCGCTCGCCGCCATCAGCAGCGCCTGGAGCGCCGAGAACGCGTGGGCGGGCTTGGTCAGCATGGCTCCGGCGATGAACAGCGCCACATTCTCGCGCGCCTCGATGTCGTCGGTCTCGCGCGCCAGCCACTCCTCGAACGAGACGCGGTCGAGCGCTGCCGCGGCGGGGTGTCGCTCGGGGGCGTCCGGGTCGATCTCGGCCACGAGCGCGTCGAGCTTCTCGATGAGTTCGACCATCGCGCGTTCGGTTTCGGGAGCCACCGGGAAGATGTCTCCGGTGAACCGGGTGGGCGTGCCGTCGCGGCCGATGTACACGCTGTCGCCCTGACGGTAGCGGGGGTACGTTTCCAGCCCCAACTCATCGAGGGTCTGGATGAGCGCGTCCTGGTCGGGCGAGACCCACTGGCCCCCGATCTCCAGCATCGCGCCGTCGATGACGTCGGTCCACAGTCGGCCGCCGACGCGGTCACGCGCTTCCAGCACCGCCACCGACAGGCCGGCCGTGCGCAGGGCGTTCGCGGCGGTGAGCCCCGCCGCCCCGGCTCCGACGACCACGACGTCCCTCGTCAGCTCTCTCATGCTCGCCCCCCTCGACCGTTGCGGCGCTCAGGCCTGCTGGAGGACGCCGGAGAGGACGTCGAGGCCCTCGACCAACAGATCATCGCCGATCGACAACGGCGGGAGGAAGCGGATGACGTTGCCGTACGTGCCGCAGGTCAGCACGATCACGCCCTCGGCCAGGCACGCCTTCGCCACGGCGGAGGTGAGAGCCGCATCGGGGGCACCCGAGGCCGGGTCGACGAACTCGGCGGCGACCATCGCGCCGAAGCCGCGGACATCCCCGATCCGGGGGTCCTCGTCCTGCATGGAGCGCAGGCGCCGCTGCAGGATCTCGCCGAGCTCGCGTGCGCGCTCGACGAGGTTCTCGGTCTCGTACACCTCGAACGCCGCCAGCGCCGCGGCGCACGCGATCGGGTTGCCCCCGTAGGTGCCGCCGAGCCCGCCGGCGTGCGCGGCATCCATGATCTCGGCCCGACCGGTGACGGCGGCCAGCGGCAGGCCGCCGGCGATGCCCTTGGCGGTGGTGATCAGATCCGGGATGATCCCGAACAGCTCGCTCGCGAACATCGCACCCGTCCGGGCGAAGCCGCTCTGCACCTCGTCGGCGATGAACACCACGCCGTTCGCCCGACACCAATCCGCGAGGGCGGGAAGGAACCCCTCGGCGGGGACGATGAATCCGCCCTCGCCCTGGATCGGTTCGATGAGCAGGGCCGCGAGGTTGTCGGCGCCGATCTGCTTCTCGATCACCGAGATGGCTTTCGCCGCCGCATCCGGCCCGCTCAGCCCATCGCGGTACGGATACGACATCGGGGCGCGGTAGATCTCCGACGCGAAGGGACCGAAGCCGCTCTTGTACGGCATGCTCTTGGCCGTCAGCGCCATCGTGAGGTTCGTCCGCCCGTGGTAGGCGTGGTCGAAGGCGACGACCGCTTGGCGCCCGGTGGCCTTCCGTGCGATCTTGATGGCGTTCTCCACCGCCTCGGCGCCGCTGTTGAACAGCGCGCTCTTCTTGGTGTGGTCCCCCGGGGTGAGCCGGTTGAGCGCCTCGGCGACGGCGACGTACGACTCGTACGGCGAGATCATGAAGCACGTGTGGGTGAAGCGTGCCACCTGCTCCTGCACAGCTGCGACGACCGCCGGGTGGGCGTTCCCGATGGTCGTGACCGCGATGCCCGAACCGAGGTCGATCAGCGAATTGCCATCGGCATCCACGACGACACCCCCGCCGGCGGCGACCGCCGCGATCGGGGCGGTGTGTCCGACTCCGGACGCCACAGCCGCGGCCTTCCGCTCGAGGATCTCGCGCGAGCGGGGACCGGGGAGATCGGTGACGAGCCGGCGCACCTGAGGCAACGACGGCCCGCCGACGGACGAGAGAACGGCGGATTGGCTCATGGCGGCGATGCTAGGCAGGCGCCACGGGGCCCGCACTCGCCGTCATGTACATTCGACCCGAGTCCGTGTACGTCGCGGACATCCGGACGGAAGGAGAGTGCGTGGTCGACCCCTCCGCCTCCTCCGCGACCGTCCGCACACTGGTCATGCGTCCGGATCTGCACCTGCGCCTGGCCACACCGGAGGAGGCCCTCGAACCCGGGGCGTGGGAGCGGCCGGTGCGGTGGGTGCACAGCAGCGACCTCGCCGACCCGACGCCCTTCCTCTCCGAGGGGCTCGTGCTGTTGACGACCGGCACGCAGTTCGCGGACGGGGCGGACGACGAGGAGACCTTCCGCGCCTATGTCCGGCGCCTGCGCGACCGCGGGGTCGCAGCGCTCGGATTCGGCACCGAGGTGGTGCGGCCCGGGATCCCGCCGTTGCTGGAAGCGGCCTGCGTGGCGGTCGGGATGCCGCTGTTCGAGGTGCCCTATCGCACGCCCTTCATCGCGGTGGCACGCGCGAACGGCGAGGCGGTCGCCGCAGAGTCCTACGCGCGACGGACCTGGGCGCTGGCGGCGCAGCGAGCGGTTTCGCTCGCCGCGCTCCGCCCCGACGGACTCCACGCCACCCTCGCCGAGCTCGCGCGCCAACTCGGGGCGTGGGTGGGGCTCTACGACACCGCCGGCGCGCTGCGGCGCGAGCATCCGGTGGGGGCTCTGGATGCGAGCATCCGGGACGACCTCGCCGCCGAAGTCGCCGCCGTGCTCCGCCGCGGCGCGCGGGCGGGCTCGGCGATGCGCATCGGCGATGTGCCCTTCTCCCTCCAGACGCTCGGCCGCGGGGGGCATCTCCGGGGCGTCCTGGCGATCGCCGCGGGTGATCTGGACGCCGAGAGTCGCGCCGTCGTCACGTCGGTGATCGCGATGGCCGGTCTCGCGCTCGAACAGAACGAGGGCGTGCAGCGCGCTCAGGGGATGCTGCGGGCCGGCGTCGTCCAGGCCCTGCTGGCCGGCGAGGTCGCGCTCGCCCGGCGCTTCGTCCGGGAACTCGGTGGCAGCCTGCCCGCCGGGTCGATGACGGTCATCGTGGCGGAGGGGAACGCCGCGCAGCTGGAGAACGTCGCCGAGTGGCTCGCCGCGTCGACCATGGAGCCGATCTTTTTCGGCCGCGGGCCCGAGGGTCTTGTCGTCGCCGTCGCGCCGGGCTCCGCCCTGCCCGAGGCGCTCGTGGAGCGCTTCCCCGTGCGTGTGGGCGTGTCCGCTCCGGCGGGGTGGCCCGAATTCGCCCGCGCGCACGACGAGGCGCTGGCCGCGCTCCGCCGACAACGTGGGCGAGTCGCACGGTTCGGGGAAACCGCCGCCTCCGGAGTGCTCGGCGCGTTGGACAGCGACCTCGCCCGGGTGCTGGCGGCAGCATCCCTCGCCCCCCTGGTCGATCACGACCGGACGCGCGGCACGGAACTGGTCTCGACCCTCCGCGCGTGGCTGGAGAACGACGCGCGCATCGATGCGACGGCCGCCGCGCTCGGGGTGCACCGCCATACGGTGCGCACCCGGATCGCCCAGGCCGAGTCGGTGCTCGGCTCCGATCTGTCGTCCTTCCCCGCCCGCGCCGAGCTGTGGGCGGCCCTGCAGGTCGCGCGGCTCTGACCTGCGCCGCGGCGGAATTCTTCGGCGCCGAGCGGTTGTTCCAACTCGTGACGCTGGTCGGGTACTACAGGATGGTGGCGACCCAGCTCGCCGTATTCGATATTCAGCCGCCACATGGCGCCTGAGGAGGACGAGATGACCGTGTCCAACGAAACCAGTCGCGACATCATCGACGCCGAGGGCGGACCCGACGCAGAGCCGATGCTCGACGCCGAGGATTTCAAGGCCGCCTTCCGCAACCACCCCGCCGGCGTCGCCGTCATCACCGCCGAGGGCACCGACGGACCGGTCGCCCTGACGGCCACGTCCGTGTCGTCGGCGAGCGTGACCCCGCCTCTCCTGGTCTTCTCGGTCTCGGAGCTGTCGTCGAGCGCCCCGACGATCCGGCAGGCCGAGACGGTGGTCGTGCATCTCCTCGAGGCCGAACAGCTGCAGATCGCGAAGCTCGGCGCGACGAGCGGCATCGACCGGTTCGCCGACACGTCGCTGTGGACCCGGCTCCCCACCGGCGAGCCCTACTTCCCCGCCGCCTCCTCCTGGATCCGCGGCCGTGTCGTCGGCACGGTGTCAGCCGGAGTCGCCACGGTCATCCTCGTTCAGGCGCTCGAGGCGCACACGCAGGATCCGGATGCCGCGGGCACCACGCATCCGCTGGTCTACCACAACCGCACATGGCACCGGCTCGGAGATCACTCGCGCATCGACTGAGGTCGCCCCGCGTCAGCGCGGGGCGTGCGCCTCGAGGAACTCGTAGACCTCGGTGGTGTCGACGCCGGGAAAGGCGCCCGTGGGGAGCGTCGCCAGCAGGGTGCGCGGCGTGCGGACGTTCGGCCACGCGAATGCGCGCCACGACGATTCCAGCCCGGCCGGGGCCCGGCGGCAGCACGTTTCGACCGAATGCTTCGACACGCCGCGGTTCGGGGTGTCGCGGCCGAGGAACCACTTCGTGTCGTCGAAGCGGACGCCCACGCTCACCGAGTGCGCGCCTTCGCTGGAGGCCTCCACCCGCGCCGTGCACCAGTACGTGCCGTTGCCGGTGTCGGTGTACTGGTAGTACGGGTTGAAGCGATCGTCTTCGTCGAAGACCACACGGCTCGTCCACCGTCGGCAGCACATCTGTCCCTCGATCGACCCCAGCCGGTCGGTCGGGAAGTTCACGTCGTCGTTCTCGTAGGCCTTCGTGATCGTGCCCGACTCGTGCACCTTGAGGAAGTGCACCGGGATGCCCAGGTGCACCGTCGCGAGGTTGGTGAACCGGTGCGCCGCCGTCTCGTACGACACGGAGTACGCGTCGCGGAGATCCTCGATGCTGATCGCCCGGGACGCCTTGGCGTCGGAGAGGAAGGTCACGGCCGACTCCTCCGGAACCAGCAGCGCACCGGTGAGGTAGTTCGTCTCCACCCGCTGACGGAGGAACTGCGCATAGCTCGTGGGTTCGCTGTGGCCGAGGATGCGGCTGGACAGCGCCTGCAGCACCGCCGTGCGCGGGTCGCCTTTCGCCGTCAGGCGGCTGGAGAGGTACAGGCGGCCGTTCTTGATGTCCGCGACGCTGCGGGTGGTCTGGGGCAGATCGGGAACGTAGTGCAGCGTGAAGCCGAGATGGCCGGCGATGTCGCTCGCGCTGCGCTGGGTGAGCGGGCCGCCCGGGTGACCGACGGCGGCGAGGATGCTGCGGGCGCTGTCTTCCAGCTCGGGGAAGTAGTTGTCTTGCTTGCGCATGAGGCGCCGGAGCGCGACGTTGGCACGGCGGGCCTCCTCGGGGGTGGCCGCCCGCTCGTCCCGCAGCCGGTCGATCTCCCCCTGCAGCGCGAGCATCGTTTTCAGCACGTCGTCGGGCACAGACTTGCCCACCCGGAAGGGCGCGATCCCGAGTGCCTGGAAGGTCTGGCCGCGCATCGCCTTCTCCAGCGCGATCTCCATGGTTGCGCGCTCATTCAGCGGCTCGGAGGCGAGAAGAGCGTCGAGCGTCGTCCCCAGGGCGCGTGAAATGGCCTGCAGCATCGTGAGCTTGGCCTCGCGCCGGCCGTTCTCGATCATCGACAGCTGGCTGGGGGCTCGCCCGACGGCGCCGGCGAGTTCTTCGAGGGTGAGGCCGCGCGCGCTGCGCAGTTGCCGGATGCGCCGTCCGATCGTCAGGGGGTCCACTCCCTCATCGTCGGGAAGATCGGCGGGATCCGACAGGGCAGCAGCGGTGCTCATGCGCGCAGTCTGTCACGTATGCAGAAGTTTCTGGAAAGTTCACACCGACATCGTCTGCTCGGTGCGGGGAAGGTCACGGATGGTGGACTCACGACCAGCCGCCGAGGCCTCCGCCCCGGCATCCGAACAGGAGAACCGACATGACGATCCACGCCACCCCGGGCTCGGCACCCCTCCGCGCCGGAGACCAGACGCAGACCGCCACCGAGCTCGAAGAAATCTGGGCGACCGACCCGCGGTGGGACGGCGTCGAACGCACCTACACCGCAGCGGATGTGGTCCGCCTGCGCGGATCGGTGCGCGAGGACGCGACGCTCGCTCAGCGCGGGGCGGAGAACCTGTGGAACCTCCTCCACACCGAGGACTACGTGCGGGCCCTGGGCGCCTACACCGGCGGCCAGGCCGTGCAGCAGGTGCGCGCGGGCCTCAAAGCCATCTACCTCTCCGGATGGCAGGTCGCCGCCGATGGAAACCTGGCCGGACAGACCTACCCCGACCAGAGCCTGTACCCGGCCAACTCCGTTCCCTCCGTCGTTCGCCGGATCAACAACGCGCTGCTGCGGCAGAACCAGATCGAGCACGCCGAGGGCCAGGCGACGCAGGACTGGCTCGCTCCCATCGTCGCGGACGCCGAGGCGGGATTCGGTGGACCGCTCAACGCCTTCGAACTCGCCGCCTCCCTCGTCCAGTCGGGGGCCGCCGGCATCCACTGGGAAGACCAGCTGGCCAGCGAGAAGAAATGCGGCCACCTCGGCGGCAAAGTGCTCGTTCCCACGCAGCAGCACATCCGCACGCTCAACGCCGCGCGGCTCGCTGCCGACGTCGCGGGCGTGCCCACCGTGATCATCGCGCGCACCGACGCCCTCGCCGCGGACCTCCTCACCAGCGACGTCGACGAGCGGGACCAGGAGTTCCTCACCGGCGAGCGCACCCCCGAGGGCTTCTACCGCGTGCGACCGGGATTGGATGCGGTGATCAGCCGCGGTCTGGCGTTCGCGCCGTATGCCGACCTGCTGTGGGTGGAGACCGGTGAGCCCGACATCGAGCTCGCGCGGGCTTTCGCCGCGGCCATCCACGAGCGGTTCCCCGGCAAACTGCTGGCCTACAACTGCTCGCCGAGCTTCAACTGGAAACGGCACCTCGACGACGCGCAGATCGCGACGTTCCAGGAGGAACTCGCCGATCTCGGCTACAAGTTCCAGTTCATCACCCTGGCCGGCTTCCACGCCCTCAACTACTCGATGTTCGACCTCGCCCGCGGATACGCCGAACGCGCCATGAGCGCGTACGTGGAACTGCAGGAGGCCGAATTCGCGGCCGAGAAGGACGGCTACACCGCCACCAAGCACCAGCGCGAGGCGGGCACCGGCTACTTCGACGTCGTGTCCACGGCGCTCAACCCCGACAGCGCCACCCTCGCCCTGGCCGGCTCCACCGAGCGCGCCCAGTTCCACTGAGCCCGGGTTCGGGGCGCGTCCCGTGCTTTGGGGCGCAGCATCCCTCGCCCCACCGCACATTCTCCGCCCCACACCCTCCACTGACGTCGAACAGGACATGACATGACCATCACCGACAGGACCATCGCGCGCGACTTCACGCCCCCACCCCCGACGAGCGGGCCACCACCGCCCACCGCGGCGGGCCCGTGGATCGACGTCACCGGCCGCCTCGGCGAGCGCTTCGACGAGATCCTCACCCCTGGCGCCCTCGCCTTCCTCACGGAGCTGCACTCGCGTTTCGCCGGTCGCCGGCACGACCGGCTGGCCGATCGGATGCGGCGGCGCTTCGAGATCGGAAACGGGCACGACCCGGGGTTCCGTCACGACACCGCCCACATCCGCGAGGACGCCTCCTGGCGCGTCGCCGGCGCCGGCCCCGGGCTGGAGGACCGGCGGGTGGAGATCACCGGTCCGACCGACCCGAAGATGACCATCAACGCGCTCAACTCCGGCGCGAAGGTGTGGCTGGCCGATCAAGAGGACGCGACGTCGCCGACGTGGCAGAACGTGATGGGCGGTCAGCTCTCGCTGTTCGATGCCATCCGCGCCCGGCTGAGCTTCACCAGCGCGGAGGGCAAGAACTACTCCGTGACGGCCGGGGAGACCCCCACGATCGTCATGCGCCCCCGTGGGTGGCACCTCCCGGAAAAGCACGTCCACTACACCGACCGCGCGGGGCGCCGGATGGCGGCATCCGGTTCTCTCGTCGACTTCGGGCTGTACTTCTTCCACAACGCCGAGCAACTCATCGCGAACGGGCGCGGCCCGTACTTCTACCTCGCGAAGATCGAGTCCAGCGAAGAGGCCAAGCTGTGGGATGACGTGTTCACGTTCAGTGAGCGGTACCTGCGTCTCCCCCACGGGACGGTACGCGCGACGGTGCTCATCGAGACCCTCCCCGCGGCGTTCGAGATGGACGAGATCCTCTACGAGCTGCGCGACCACTGCGCAGGGCTGAACGCCGGCCGCTGGGATTACATCTTCTCCATCATCAAGAACTACCGCGGCCGCGGCGCCCGCTTCGTGCTCCCCGACCGCAGTGACGTGACGATGACGGTGCCGTTCATGCGGGCCTACACCGAGCTGCTCGTGAAGACGTGCCACCGCCGCGGGGCCTTCGCGATCGGCGGGATGAGCGCCTTCATCCCGAACCGGCGCGATCCCGAGGTGACCGAGCGCGCCTTCGAGAAGGTCGCCGCCGACAAGAAGCGCGAAGCCGGCGACGGGTTCGACGGCACCTGGGTGGCGCATCCCGACCTCATCCCGGTGGCTCGCGCCGAGTTCGACGCCGTGCTCGGCGACCGGCCGAACCAGGTCGACCGTCAGCGCGACGACGTCGAGGTGACCGCGTCCCAGCTCCTCGACGTGCACATCGGCCTGCCGGTGACCGCGGCGGGCGTCCACGGCAACGTGTCGGTGGCTCTCCGCTACCTCGAGGCGTGGTTGCGCGGGCAGGGTGCGGTGGCGATCGACAATCTGATGGAGGATGCGGCGACCGCCGAGATCAGCCGGTCGCAGATCTGGCAGTGGATCCACCAGGACCGGGTCACCGCGGAGGGCGACGCCATCACCCGCGACTACGTCGAGGGCTGGGTGGCGCGAGTGCTCGGGGAGGCGACCCGCTTCGACGGCGACCGGTTCGACGATGCGGCCGAGATCTTCCGCGAGGTGGCCCTGCGCGACGAGTTCCCCGCGTTCCTGACGATCCCCGCGTACGCCCGCTACCTCGACTGATCAGGCCCTCAGCCCCGCGAAACTGCATGCTGCCCACGAGACTGCGTCCGAGGGTCGCTGTCTCGTGGGCAGCATGCAGTCTCGCGGTTCGGCGTCGGGGACGGGGACGGGGACGGGTCAGGATGCGGCGGCCGACAGAAGCGCGAGGAGAGCGGGCGACGCCGCCATGGCGCGCAAGGCGGGGTCCATGAGGCGGCGGCAGCCGTCGAGCTCGACCGTGAACGATGTCGCGTCGGAGGCACCGTCCGCCAGAGGGTGGGCGACCACGATCCGCGTCGCGGTGTCGCGGCACGGCCCACTCGGCCGTGCCGCTGCGGCATCGGTCACGGCGGCGCGCGCGTCGTCGGCGGCGAGCTGAGCCGACCGGACGAAGAGGGCCTCAGCCGAGGCATCCGTCGTCTCGTACACGCAGACGAGCATGCCGTCGACGTCGGCGGGGTCGGGAAGCTCCGGCGGCTCCCACGGGATGACGTTCCCCTCCTCCGGCTGCACGACTTCGTCCTCCGTCACGAGGCCGGAGTCCACGAGGCCGGAGTCCACGAGGCCGGAGTCGACGAGGGCGGAGTCGCTGAGGTCGGCGAGCACGAGAACCCCCGCCTGGGTGCTGCATCCCGCCGACGTCGCGGCCCGCGACTCCACGAGCGTCGAAGGGGTGAAGGTCTCCTCCACGAGCCGCAGCCGCGAGATGCCCGCCTGCACCGCGGCCAGCGCGTCGGCCTTGGGCAGGCTGCAGCCATCCGCCGGCAGACTCACCCGCACGTACTGTCCCCCGGCGTCAGCGACCCAGTACTCCGGACCGGCGTACCCGACGGCCGAGCAGGCGCCGCCCCACCGCGGGTCGTTCGGCGTGGCGAGCGCGTCGAGCACGCGCGCGAGGTCGCCCTCGAACCGCTCCACCCGGGCTCCCGCCCACACGCCGGCGTCGTCCTCGTCCGTCGCGTTCGGGTCGCACCGGTACAGCGCCACCGGGTCGAAGTCGTCCGGAACCGCGCCGGCCATCGGTCCCGGTTCAGCGGCCTCCTCGAACATTCCCGTGCACGTGATGGCGGCAACGGGGGTCGCGTCGGGGCGGGGAGCCGGAACGCCCGGCATGCCCGCGCATCCGGCGAGCGCGAGCAACACGACGGCCAGAGCTCCGAGCACCCGCATGCGCCGCATCCGCACCCCCTCCCGTCACCGTAAGCGACCCTCGCAGCCCGTGCCGCAACGACCCCGTAACGATCGACCCGCGCGAGTACGCTGGGGAGGGTGACATCCCCCGCCCCGCTCTCCCGCAAGCTGTCCGCCATCGCCGAATCGGCCACCCTCAAAGTGGATGCGAAGGCCAAGGCCCTGCAAGCCGCCGGGCGGCCCGTCATCTCGTACGCCGCCGGCGAGCCGGACTTCTCGACTCCGCAGTTCATCGTGGATGCCGCGGCGGAGTCTCTGCGCGACCCGGCGAACTTCCGTTACACGCCCGCGGCCGGTCTTCCCGTGCTGCGCGAGGCCATCGCGGCCAAGACGCTGCGCGACTCAGGGCTCGAGGTGCAGCCCTCGCAGATCGTCGTGACCAACGGCGGGAAGCAGGCCGTGTACCAGGCCTTCCAGACCGTGGTGAACCCGGGCGACGAGGTGCTGCTGCCCGGGCCGTACTGGACCACCTATCCCGAGGCGATCGCGCTGGCCGACGGCGTGCCCGTCGAGGTCTTCGCCGGCGCCGACCAGAACTACAAGGTCACCGTCGAGCAGCTCGAGGCCGCGCGCACCGACCGCACCACGACCCTCGTGTTCGTCTCGCCATCCAACCCGACCGGCGCCGTCTACACGCCTGAGGAGACCAAGGCGATCGGCGAGTGGGCGCTCGCCCACGGGCTCTGGGTCATCACCGACGAGATCTACCAGAACCTCGTCTACGAAGGTGTGCGCGCGGTGTCGATCGTCGAGGCCGTTCCCGAGCTGGCAGGGCACAGCATCCTCGTCAACGGTGTCGCCAAGACCTACGCGATGACGGGATGGCGCGTGGGCTGGATGGTGGGGCCGGCTGACGCCATCAAGTTGGCCGCGAACCTGCAGTCGCACCTGTCGAGCAACGTGAACAACATCGCCCAGCGCGCCGCCCTCGCCGCTCTCACCGGCCCCCAGGACGAGGCCGAAGACTTCCGCCTCGCGTTCGACCGGCGCCGCCGTCTCATCGTTTCCGAGCTCGGGAAGATCCCCGGCGTGACGGTTCCGAACCCGCTCGGCGCGTTCTACGCGTACCCCGACGTCACAGGGCTCCTCGGGCGCGAGTGGCACGGCACGACCCCGACGACGTCGCTCGAGCTGGCCGACCTCATCCTCGAGGAGGCCGAAGTGGCCGTCGTCCCGGGCGAGGCCTTCGGCCCGAGCGGTTACCTGCGCCTGTCGTACGCCCTCGGCGACGACCAGCTCCTGGAGGGCGTCCAGCGCCTGCAGCGCCTCTTCTCGTAGGTCGAGGGGTTAGAGCTCGACGTTCACGAGCACCGGCTCGGGCTGCAGGATGAGGCCGAACTCGGCCTGCACGCGCTGCTGCACGAACCGGGCGAGTTCCGCGAGCTCGGCGGCCGTGGCGCCGCCCCGGTTCGTGAGCGCGAGGGTGTGCTTCGTCGACAACCCCGCGCGTGAGCGGGGCAGAGAGAAGCCCTTTCCCACACCGGCGTGCTCGATGAGCCACGCCGCGCTGACCTTCACGTCGGGCGCGCCGGTCGCCGGCTCCGGCACGACCCCCGTGAACTCTTCCAGCGGGATGACGACGACCGGATCGAGGTCGGGAGCCATCGGCCACCGCGGGCACTCCGGTGGCAGCGTGCGGGCGAACGCCGCGGAGACGACCGCGTTCTGGAAGAACGACCCCGCGCTGGCCGTGTCGGGGTCGTCCGCGTCGAGCACCATGCCCTTCCGCCGGCGGGTGGCGAGCACCTCGTCGCGCACCTGCCGGAGCGAAGCGGATGAGCCGGGCGCGAGGCCGAGCGCGGTACGCAGCTGATCGCCGGTCACCGGCCGCGTGTCGTCCCCGACCTCCTCGAGTTCGAGCGTGACGGTGAGGATGACCGCCGACCGGAGGGGTGCGGAGCCGTAGTGCTGCTTGAGCACGGAGGTGCGAAAACCCAGCCCGAGGTCGCCGGCCGGCACCGTCGACACATCGCCGGTCGCCTCATCCAGCAACTCCACCTCGACGAGGGTCTGCACGATCTCCTGCCCGTACGCACCGATGTTCTGCACGGGCGCCGCGCCGACGGTTCCGGGGATGCCCGACATCGCCTCGATACCGGCGAGCCCTTCCCCCACGGCGAACGCGACCAGTTCGTCCCAGTCGTGTCCGGCCTGCACGCGCAGCCGCGCCGTGCCGGGCCGCGAGCCGGGGAGACGTTGCACCCCACGGGTACGCACCAGCACGACGGTGCCCTCGAAAGGCTCGTCTCCGGCGAAGAGGTTGGAGCCGCCTCCGACGACGAGCCAGGGCTCACCGGCCGACCACAGCTCCCGCAGCGTATCGACGAGTTCGGTCGCCGTCCTCGCCTCGACGAGCCGCTCCGGCACACCGCCGGTGCGCAGCGTGGTCAGTTCTGCGAGGGGAACAGGGTCGAGTGCGGGCATGACTCAGGCGCGCACGCGCACCTGGGCTTTACCCAGGACCGTGGTGTCGGCGTGCGTGACGGTGAGGTCGATGCGCAGGGAGCCCTCGTCGACCGCTCCGACCTTCGCGACGATCTGCAGGTCGGCGCCGGTGTCGGGGTGGACGACGACAGGCCGGGTGAACCGCACCCCGTACTCCAGGATGCGGCCGGGGTCGCCCAGCCACTCCCCCAGGGCACCCACCGCGATGCCCATCGTCAGCATCCCGTGAGCCAAGACGCCGGGAAGTCCGACTTCGGACGCCACGTCATCGCGGTAGTGGATGGGATTGAAGTCACCCGAAGCCCCGGCATACCGCACGAGCGATTCGCGGGTCAGGTGCACCGAACGCTCGGCAACGATGTCTCCGACCGCGGTCACGACGCCGACTCCCCGACCAGCAGCACCGAGGTCGCCGTGACGACGTGCTCTCCCGCCGCATCCCGGATCTCGGCTTCGCTGGTGACCATCGCGTTTCCTCCCATGGTGCGGATTCCGCGGACCGTCAGGGATGCGGTGAGTTCATCCCCGGCGACGATGGGCCGGGTGTAACGGAACCGCTGCTCGGCGTGGATGGTGCGTGCCAGCTCGATTCCGGAGTCGGGCTCGGCCAGCAGCCGCTGGAGGGTGAGGTCTTGGATCACCATCGCGAAGGTGGGCGGCGCGACGACATCGGGGTAGCCGAGAGCGCGCGCGGCTTCGGGATCGGTGTGCGGCGGCGCGTCGGCGAAGACGGCACGAGCGAACTCGCGTACCTTCTCCCGGCCGACGAGGTACGGGGCTGTCGGGGGGAACGTCCGGCCGACGAGCTCGGGATTGACGGGCACGGTGCCATCCTACCGAGCCCCCGCGCGCGCTTCCGGGTCAGCGCCCGCGCGACCGGATCGCTTTCAGCGCCATCTGCACCGAGATGAACACGAGGAACGCGGCGAACAGGATGTTGCCGACGAACGGGTCGACGATCGTGGCGATCCATGCGCCGACCGCCGTCGTGGTGCAGGCGGCGAGTCCCACGGAGGCGGCCGCGACCAGGTCGACGTTGGACCGCCGCAGGTTGCCGATCGTGCCCGAGATCGCGGTGGGGATCATCATCAGCAAGGACGTGCCCTTGGCGATCAGGTCACTCGTCCCGAAGATCAGCAGCAGGGCGGGAACCACGATGATCCCGCCACCCACCCCGAGAAGACCTGCCAGAACTCCGGTGATGAGCCCGAGCACGGCGAGGCCGGGGATGGTCACCCAGTTCAGTTCGAGGACGGCCTCTCGCGAGGGGATGACGAAGAAGAGGCTCACGATGACCGCGAGGAGGAACCCGATGAAGCCCCACCGCAGCGCGGTCTGCGACACGCGCGGCAGGAGCCATGTTCCGACCTGCGCACCGATGACCGCCGCGGCGGCGAGGATGAGCGCGGGAATCCAGGCGACCGATCCCGAGACCGCGTAGGAGATGACTCCGACCGTGGCCGTCGGGACGATGGCCGCCAGCGATGTGCCCGCCGCGCGGCGCTGGTCGAACCCGAGCAGCAACACGAGCAGCGGCACGATGACCGTGCCGCCGCCGACCCCGAACAATCCGGACAGAAGACCGGCGAGCAGCCCGACGCTGACGCACGTGAGAAAGAAGCGCGCCCCTCGGCGCGCCTCAGGTGCCGCGCTCATTCGTCGTAGTCGAGGGCGTCGATGGCCCAACGGTCGCCGTCGAGGACCACCACGTACCGCAGGGTGTCCTCTACAGGCTGCGGCTCGTCGAGAAGCTCACCGGCGTCGTCGTAGAGCAGCTGGTACGTCTCGAGCGTCACGACCTCGATGCGGTCCTCTCCCAGCACCTCGACCCCGGTCACCTCGAGCTCGTACTCATCTGTCGACTCGCCGAAAGACCGGGCGTCCGTCTCGAAGGCTGCGCAGTCGGTCAGGCTGATGCTCTCGCGGTACGCCTCCGTGGTGGAGAGCTCGTAGGCGTCGCAGTCGGCCTCATCCCAGGCGTCGTCGTAGAGTTCGACGGCTTCCACCGCGCGGGTTTCATCGGCTCCGCCTGCCGAGCTCGAGCCCGGGCTCGGAGTCGAGCTCGAACTCGAACTCGAACTCGGACTGAACCAGTTCACCGCGAGCGGGATGAGGATGGCGGCGAGAACGATCATCAGCAGCACGACGCCGCCGAGGACCACCCACAGGATCCAGAGCTTGGATTTCGGGCGCGGGGCATCCGGCGCGGGCGGGCCGGCGGGGTAACCCGGTGTGGGCGTCGCCCCGGCGGGTCCCCCGGCGGCGGGGGCACCGGGGTAGTGCGCCGGGTATACCGGCGCAGCGGGCACGGCCGGTCCGGGTGCGGCGGCCGCCGACGTGACCGGCACCTCCGCAGTGTTCCCCTCCGGCGCAGCAGCGGCGTCGGAGACGGCGGCCGCTTCGGCTTCCGGTGCGTGGACGTGCTCGGTCCAGGATGCTCCGTCCCACCAGCGCAGGGCGCCGTGCCCGTCGTCGTACCAACCCGGGGGTGTCGTGCTCATGACCGTCTCGTTTCGCTCGGGGCGGAATGCCGCGCCTTCACCCTATCGCCGCCGCGCCTGCCCTTCCGGGCGCGCGAACGCGGGCCGAACACGCGAGGTCCTGGCGGATCGTCCCGAAAAAGATCACGACCCCCGGGCGGCAGAAGCCAGAGCCAACCGGGGGTCGTCTTCCCCGGGAACCTCCGCAGGACCGGTGACCCGAACACCAGAACTGGGGGAATTTCGCGGGGGGTGGAACACACTGAAACTAACCGGAAACGCGGGCTACGTATTGCCCGTTGACGCCGGCTCGATGCACTGCTATGGCCCCGGTTGCCGTCAGATCAGAGCAGACTGGAAGATGCCGCCTTCGGCGGGCTCAGGAGGAACCATGACGACGCTCCGCGCTCCCGCGCCGACCTTTCCGCACGTCCGCGCAGATTTTCCGTTCGTGCAACGCCGCGGCGGTTCGATCTACCTCGACTCCGCCGCGACCTCGCAGCAGCCCGCAGCGGTACTCGACGCGCAGCGCGAGTTCGCCGAGACGGCCTATGCCGCCGTCCACCGCGGCTCCAGCGCTGCGACGGGATCGGCCACGCAGGCGTTCGAGTCGGCTCGCGCGCGGGTGGCCCGCTTCGTGGGGGCGGATGAGGACGAGATCGTCTGGACCGAGAACGCCACCGACGCCATCAATCTCGTCGCATGGTCCTTGTCGGATGCGGCGTCGCTCTCAGATGCGGCGTCGCCGGGCGGCGATGCCCCATGGGTCTTGCATCCCGGCGATGAGATCGTGATCCCGATCGCCGAGCACCACGCCAACCTGCTGCCGTGGCAGCGCCTGGCCGCCCGGACCGGCGCAGTCCTGCGGCCCGTCCCCGTGGACGACGACGGCCTCTGGACGATCGACGCGATGAGCGAGGTGGTGTCCGAGCGCACGCGGCTGATCGCTTTCGCACACGTGTCGAACGTGACGGGGTTCGTCGCCCCGGTCGAGGACGTCGTCGCGCTGGCACGGAGCCGCGGAGCGCTGACGTTCCTCGACGCCTGTCAGTCCGCTCCGCACCGGTCCCTTGATCTGCACGCGCTCGGCGTCGATTTCGCCGCGTTCTCGGCACACAAGATGCTGGGTCCGACCGGGATCGGTGCACTGTACGGCCGCGCCGACCTGCTGAACGCCCTGCCCCCCGGACGCACCGGCGGGTCCGCGATCACGACGGTGACGTTCGAGACGGCGGAGTTCCTCCCTGCGCCGCACCGGTTCGAGCCGGGTACGCAGCCGGTGGTGCAGGCCGTCGGTTTCGCCGCGGCCATCGACTATCTCGAGGGTCTCGGCATGGCGACGGTGGCCGAGCGGGAGCACCAGCAGGCGCAGCTTCTCGTCGACACCGTCGCGCGCGTTCCGGGTGTGTCGTTCGTCGGCCCGGCGGCAGGCCTGGAACGGGCAGCGCTCGTCAGCTTCGTCGTGGACGGCGTACACCCGCACGACGTCGGTCAATTCCTCGACGACCGCGGGATCACCGTGCGCACCGGCCACCACTGCGCCCAGCCGTTGCACCGCCGCCTGGGCGTGGCCGCCACGACACGTGCGAGCGCATACGTGTACACGACGGACGATGAGATCGCCGCGCTGGGCGAGGCGCTCGCGGACGTGCGCGACTTCTTCGGAGCCGACCGATGAGCGATCTCAGCGACCTCTACCGCGAGGTCATCCTCGATCACAGCCGGCGCCCGATCGGCCGCGGAGACATCGCGGGGTTCACCACCACCCATCACGAGCTCAACCCCACCTGCGGCGACGAGATCACCGTGGGAATCGAGCTCTCCCCGGACGGCCGCATCGACGCCCTGGCGTGGGCAGGGCACGGCTGCAGCATCTCCACCGCATCCGCCTCGATCATGTCCGACCTCACGACTGGAGCTTCGCGCGAGGAGGCGACGGCCCTGATCGAGGATTTCCGCGCCCTCATGCGGGGCGGGGGGAACGTCGAGCCGGCCGAGAGCCTCGGGGATGCCGCGGCCTTCGCCGGCGTCGCGCGCCTGGTCACCCGGGTGAAATGCGCGATGCTCCCGTGGGTCGCTGTGGAAGCCTGCCTGCGCACCGCCCCCTGACGCCGGGGAATCGAGGAGATCTCGGAAACAGAGGAGCCCGCGGGCCGATCCGCTCCTCGATTCGCGGGATGTCCTCGATTCCGGCGCGCGGATGCGGGGACCGCGGGTTGCACGACCGGCGTCCGCTTGCGCGGGCGGGCCCGGTCGTTATGCTGGGGACGTGCAGACCTGTCGTTGTTGTCGCTGAGCGCGTTCGCGCTTTCTCCGACCACCGACAGCGCCCGCGCCGACGCGCGGCACACCGAAGGAATGCACCCGTGCGCTACGCCTCGAGCGTCACCGACCTCATCGGCAACACGCCCCTCGTCCGGCTGAACCGCGTGACCGAGGGCATCGCTGCCACCGTGCTCGCGAAGATCGAGTTCGTGAACCCCGGCGGCTCCTCGAAAGACCGGATCGCCGCGAACATCCTCGACGCGGCCGAGCGCAGCGGCGACCTGAAGCCCGGCGGCACCATCGTCGAGCCCACGAGCGGCAACACCGGCGTGGGCCTCGCGCTCTTCGCCCAGCAGCGCGGGTACCGCTGCGTGTTCGTCGTGCCGGACAAGGTGTCGGAGGACAAGCGCTCGGTTCTGCGTGCGTTCGGCGCCCAGGTGGTCGTCGCCCCCACCGCCGTCGCCCCCGATGACCCGCGGTCGTATTACAGCGTCTCCCGGCGCATCGTCGAAGAGACTCCCGGCGCCTTCATGCCGAACCAGTACGACAACCCCAACGGGCCGCGCAGCCACTACGAGACCACCGGGCCGGAGATCTGGCGCGACACGGACGGCGGGATCACGCATTTCGTCGCCGGCGTCGGCACGGGGGGCACGATCAGCGGCACCGGTCGATACCTCCGAGAGGTCTCGACCGGGGCGGTGCGCATCATCGGCGCTGACCCGGAAGGGTCGGTGTACTCCGGCGGAACCGGACGGCCCTACTTCGTCGAGGGCGTGGGCGAAGACTTCTGGCCCGGCGCCTACGACCCGGCGGTGGTCGACGCCGTGGAGGCGGTCGATGATGCCGAGGCCTTCGCCATGACCCGTCGCCTCGCCCGCGAGGAGGGTCTGCTCGTGGGCGGATCGAGCGGCATGGCCGTCGTCGCCGCCCTGCGCGTCGCGCGCGACCTCCCCGCCGATGCCGTCGTCGTCGTGCTGCTGCCCGACTCCGGTCGCGGGTACGTCGGCAAGGTCTTCAACGACGCGTGGATGCTGTCGCATGGGTTCGCGATCGAGGAGGCCCCGCCCGGCCGCACGGTGGGCGACCTCCTGTCCGAGCGCGGCGCCCGCCCCCTCGCGGTCCTTCTCCCCACCGCCACCGCCGCCGAGGCGCTGGAGGTGCTGCACCGGAGCGGCGCGCCCGTCGCGCCCGTGGCATCCGCCGCCCAGCCGGTGCTGGGCGAAGTGTCCGGGTCGGTGTCGGAGAGCGCGCTGCGGGCCGCGACCCCGAGCACAGCCGTCGCCGACCTGCTCGCCGACCCGTTGCCGCTGGTGGGCGTCGGAACGCCCGAACACGAGGCGAGGACGCTTCTCCAGACAGCCGACGCCGTCCTGGTGGCCGAAGCCGGCCGCCCCGTGGCCATCCTCACCTCGGCCGACCTGCCCGCTCGTCCCTCCGAAGGAGCTTCCTCGTGACCGCCGATTCCGCCAATCTCTCCTTCGACAGCCTGGCCGTCCATGCCGGGCAGTCGGCCGACCCCGGCACCGGCGCGGTCATCCCTCCCGTGCACTTCTCCACGACGTACGTACAGGACGGCATCGGCAACCTCCGCAGCGGCTACGAGTACGGACGCAGCGGGAACCCCACCCGCACGGCTCTCGAACTTCAGCTGGCGGCGCTCGAAGGGGGGCGGCACGGGCTGTCGTTCGCCTCCGGCCTCGCCGCCGAAGATGCACTGCTGCGCGCCGCTCTCCAGCCGGGTGACGAGGTGCTGCTCGGCAACGATGTGTACGGCGGCACGTATCGGCTCCTGGCCCGTGTGCTCGGGCCGTGGGGCGTCTCGCTGCGTGTCGTGGACATGAGCGACCTCGACGTCGTGGCCGCCGCGGTCGCGGAGCGTGCGCCGCAGATCCTCTGGGTCGAGACGCCGAGCAACCCCCTGCTGCGCGTGACCGATATCGCCGGACTCGCGCGCGTGGGTCACGACGCCGGCGCTCTCGTCGTGGTCGACAACACGTTCGCCTCCCCCGCGCTGCAGCGCCCGCTCGCACACGGCGCCGACGTGGTCGTACACTCCACCACGAAGTACCTCGGCGGTCATTCGGACGTCGTCGGTGGGGCGCTCATCCTCGACGACGACGAGCTCGCGGGTAAGGTGCGCTTCCTGCAGTTCGCCGCCGGAGCGATCGCGGGTCCGATGGATGCGTGGCTGACCTCCCGCGGCATCAAGACGCTCGGGCTGCGGATGCAGCGGCACAGCGAGAACGCGCTCGCCCTGGCCGAGTTCCTCGAGGGGCATGAGCGCGTGGCTCGCGTCTTCTATCCCGGACTCCCCGGGCACCCGGGCCACGAGATCGCCGCGGGGCAGATGTCTGCCTTCGGCGGGATCGTCTCCGTCGCACTCCAGGACTCCGCATCCGCCCGTCGTTTCGCGGAGTCGCTGCGCCTGTTCCAGCTCGCGGAGTCACTGGGGGGCGTGGAGTCGCTGGTGAACTACCCCGACGAGATGACGCACGCCTCCGTGCGCGGCACCGAACTTGCCGTGCCCCCCGAGGTGGTGCGCCTCTCGGTGGGAATCGAGTCGCTCGACGACCTGCGCGCCGACCTCGCTCAGGCCCTCGCCGCCCTTTAACCGCGGCCATCTGGACGGGCGGGAAATTGCACTAAAGAATTCAGAGTGCAAGACTGCACTCTGTGATTGATAGTGCAAGCGGCCTGCGCGAACGTCATCGCGCAGAAACGACGCGCGATCTCATCACGGTCGCGCGGCGCCTCACCGCCGAGATCGGCCTCGCGGGATTCACGATCGAGCGGCTGTGCGGCGAGGTCGGAGTGTCGCGCCGCACCTTCTTCAACTACTTCGCGTCGAAAGAAGACGCCGTCTTGGGCGTTCCGCTCGAGCGCGAAGACGTCGAAGCCGTCAGGAGGTTCCTGGATGCGGGAGCTCAGCGTCCGCCCGGCGCCGCGCTGTCATCCACGCTCCTCACCGACCTCGTCGATCTCGCCGACGCGCGGTGGCGCACCATGGACACCGCCCCGGGAACGCTCGCCGACCTCGGCGCCGCCGTGCAGCGGGAGCCGCGGCTGATCGCCCGCCTCGTCGAACTCGTCCATGAGCGCGAGCAGGATGACGCCCGGCTGATCGCCCTGCGCGAGCATCTGCCCGAGGGCGACCTCCGGGCGGTGGCCGCCGCCCAGATCTTCGCCGCGCTCTCACGCGCGACCGCCGACGAATTCGTCGCGGCCGGCAACTCCGACACCTTCGCCCAGATCTTCTCGCGCCGGCTCACCGCCGCCCACCAGCTGTTCATCGACCAGCACGCCCCGACAGGACGCTCATGACCACCTCCACCACCACGCCACCCGGCGCGGCTCCCCTGCTGCTGACGAAGCGACGCATCTGGATCATCTTCTCCGCGCTCATCGCCGGGATGCTGCTGGCCAGCCTCGACCAGACCATCGTGTCCACCGCCATGCCGACCATCGTCGGCGAGCTCGGCGGTGTCTCGCACCAGGTGTGGATCACCACCGCGTACATCCTCGCGACAACGATCGTGATGCCCGTATACGGCAAGTTCGGTGACATCCTCGGCCGCCGGCGTCTCTTCATGATCGCGATCGCGATCTTCACGCTCGCCTCCATCGGGTGCGCGCTGGCGACCGACTTCTGGATGTTCGTCACCTTCCGTGCGATCCAGGGCCTCGGCGGAGGTGGTCTGATCATCCTGTCGCAGGCGATCATCGCCGACATCGTCCCCGCCTCCGAGCGCGGCAAGTACCTCGGCCCCCTCGGCGGGATCTTCGGGCTCTCCGCAGTCGCCGGCCCCCTGCTGGGCGGGTTCTTCGTCGACCACATGACGTGGCAGTGGGCGTTCTACATCAACATCCCCGTCGGCATCATCGCTTTCCTCATCGCGGTCTTCGCTCTGCGCCTTCCCGACAAGAAGGCGGACAAGCCGATCGACTGGCTCGGCGTGGCGTTCCTGTCGATCGCCACGACGTGCCTCATCTTCTTCACCGACTTCGGTGGCGACTCCGAGTTCGGCTGGGACTCGATGGCGACATGGGCGTGGGGGCTGGGGCTTCTGGCCTCCGCGGCGCTGTTCGTCTTCACCGAGTCGCGCGCGGTCGACCCGATCATGCCGCTGTCGATGTTCCGCAACCCGGTCTTCGTCAACGCCACGGCCATCGGGCTGGCGCTCGGTATCAGCATGTTCGCCGCCATCGGGTTCATCCCGACCTTCCTGCAGATGTCCTCGCGCACGTCGGCGGCAGAATCCGGTCTCCTCATGCTGCCGATGATGGTCGGTCTGCTGGGAACCTCGATCGCGTCCGGTCTCCTCATCACGCGCACAGGGCGCTACAGGCTGTTCCCCATCCTCGGCACGATCATCACCGGCGCGGCGATGGCCGCGATGACGACACTCGCCGCCTCCACGCCCATCTGGCTCATCTGCGTGTACCTGTTCGTCTTCGGCGCCGGCCTCGGCCTCATCATGCAGGTCGTCGTCCTGGTGGTGCAGAACGCCGTTCCGGCCGCGGACATCGGGACCGCGACGAGCACGAACAACTACTTCCGCGAGGTGGGTGCCGCCCTGGGCACCGCCGTCTTCGGCACGCTGTTCACCACGCGCCTCACCGAGAACCTGACGACCGTCTTCACGGACGCGGGGGCCTCCCCCGCGCAGGCCGGCGAGGCGACCGCCACGATCGACCCCGCGACCTTGAACGCTCTGCCCGACTCTGTCCGCGAGGGCGTGGTCACCGCGTACGCGGACGCGCTCGCGCCGGTGTTCTGGTACCTCATCCCCTTCATCGTCATCGCCCTGATCCTCGCCATCTTCCTCAAGCAGATCCCGCTCTCCGATGTCGCGGGGCTTGTTGCCCGCGGCGAGGCCATCGGTGGCGAGGAGGCCGAGCGCCTGGAGGCGGAGCGGCGCGCCACGGCCGAGGTCACCGCATCCGACCCCCGCAAGCCCCGGCGCGTGCGCCGCTGAAGACGGAAATGTCCTGAGCGGGAACGACGCCGGGAAGACTCAGCCCACGGGCCGACCCCACCGCCAGTCGCTGACGGCGGGTTCATCCTCGCCATGCTCGCGCGTGTAGGAGCGCGCTCCCGCTCGACGGTCGACGAGGTCCTGCCGCAGCGCGGCATACCGCGTGGCCGCGCCCGGCACGCGGTCCAGGGTGTCGATCGCCAGCTGGAACCGGTCCAGGTCGTTGAGCATGACCATGTCGAACGGCGTCGTGGTGGTACCGCGTTCCTTGTAGCCCCGCACGTGCAGGTTGCCGTGTCCGTGTCGCCGGTAGGTCAGGCGGTGAATGAGCCAGGGATACCCGTGGAAGGCGAAGATCGTCGGGGTGTCCGGGGGGAAGTATCCGTCGTAGTCGGCGTCGTTCAGGCCGTGGGGATGCTGGTCCTCGGACTGCAGGCGCATCAGGTCGACGACGTTCACCACCCGCGTCGACAGGTCGGGGGCGTACTCCGCCAGGAGCGCGGCAGCGGCCACGGTCTCCTGCGTGGGGACGTCTCCGGCAGCGGCGAGCACGACATCGGGCGTGGCGCCCTCCTCTTCCGTACCCGCCCATCCGAACGTGCCGAGGCCGCGACGGCAGTGCGCGATGGCGTCGTCCATGTCGAGCCACTGGGGTGAGGGCTGCTTCCCCGCCACCACCACGTTGATGTAGTCGACCGAGCGCAGGCAGTGGTCGTACGTACTCAGCAGGGTGTTGGCGTCGCACGGCAGGTAGACACGCACGATCTCGGGGCTCTTGTTCATCGCCACGTCGAGGAACCCGGGATCCTGGTGGGTGAACCCGTTGTGATCCTGACGCCACACGTGACTGGACAGCAGATAGTTGAAGCTCGCGACCGGGGGGCGCCAGGCGAGCGGCCGCGACGCCTCGAGCCACTTCGCGTGCTGGTTGAACATGGAATCGACGATGTGGACGAACGCCTCGTAACTGTTGAAGACGCCGTGCCTCCCGGTGAGGAGATACCCCTCCAGCCATCCCTGGCACTGATGCTCGCTCAACACCTCCATCACGCGGCCGGCGCGCGCCAGATGCTCGTCGAGGGGCGTGATCTCGGCGTTCCACTGTTTGTCGGTCACCTCGTACACCGCCGGGGCGAGCCGGTTGGATGCTGTCTCGTCGGGGCCGAACAACCGGAAGGTACGCGGGTTCCGCCGGATGACCTCGGCGAAGTAGCGCCCGAGTATCGCCGTGGCCTGCGCGTCCCCTGCTCCGGGAGCGGTGACGCCCACGGCGAAGTCCCGGAAGTCGGGCAGGTCGAGGTCTTTCCGCACGCGGCCGCCGTTCGCGTACGGGGTCGCCGACATCCGCCGCTCCCCGTCCGGAGCGAGCGCGACGGTGTCGGGCAGCGGCGCTCCGGCGTCGTCGAACAGGTCCTCCGGCCGGTACGAACGCAGCCACTGTTCGAGCTGGTGCAGGTGCTCCTCGGTATCCCGAGCCGAGGGCAACGGCACCTGGTGAGCGCGCCAGGTTCCTTCCACGGGAAGCCCGTCGACCTCTTTCGGCCCGGTCCATCCCTTCGGGGATCGGAGGATCAGCATCGGCCAGATGGCGCGTTCGGAGGATCCCTCTTCGCGTGCGGCGCGCTGGATGTCGCGGATGCGGTCCAGCGCGGCGTCCATCGCCTCGGCGAAGGCTCGGTGCACGTGCTCGGGCGGGTCGTCGGCCTCGAACGACACGAGGATGGGCTCGTGCCCGTAGCCGCGCATCAGGCTCAGCAACTCGTCATCGGGGATGCGTGCCAGAAGCGTCGGGTTCGCGATCTTCCACCCGTTCAGGTGCAGGATCGGCAGTACCGCCCCGTCGGTGGCGGGGTCGACGAACTTGTTGCCGTGCCACCCCGTCGCCAGCGGCCCGGTCTCGGCCTCCCCGTCGCCCACGACGCAGAAGACGGTCAGATCGGGGTTGTCGAAGGCCGCTCCATAGGCGTGGCTGAGCGAGTACCCGAGTTCGCCGCCCTCGTGGATCGATCCCGGCGTCTCCGGTGCCGCGTGACTGGGGATGCCGCCGGGGAAGGAGAACTGGCGGAACAGCCGCCGCATCCCCTCCTCGTCGCGCGTGATGCGGGGATAGATCTCGCTGTAGGTGCCGTCGAGCCACGCGCTGGCAACCATGCCGGGGCCGCCGTGGCCGGGCCCCGCGATGTACAGCGCGTCGAGGTCACGATCGCGGATCGCGCGGTTGGCATGGGCGTACACGAGGGTGAGTCCCGGGACCGTGCCGAAGTGACCGAGCAGGCGGGGTTTGACGTGGTCGCGGGTCAGCGGCTCGCGCAGCAGCGGATTGTCGAGCAGATAGATCTGCCCGACGCTGAGGTAGTTCGCCGCCCGCCACCATGCATGCAGGTGACCCAGCGTCGCGTCATCCATGGCCCGAACGCTAGTGCACCGGCATGCCTCCCGTCACGGCAATCGTCTCCCCGATGACATAGCTCGCCTCCTGCGACGCGAGGAACACGAACGCCGGCGCGAGTTCGACGGGCTGCCCGGCACGACCGATCGGGGTCTGGGAACCGAACTCCTCGATCTTCTCGTTGGGCACGAAGGCCGGCTGCAGCGGAGTCCAGATGGGTCCCGGTGCGACCCCGTTGACGCGGATGCCACGCTCGATGAGCTGCTGCGACAGCGCCCGGGTCCAGTTGGCGATGCCCGCCTTGGACACCGCGTACTCGGCCAGCGACGGCGACGGCTGGAAGCCCTGCACGCTCGAGGTGGTCACGATGGCGGCGCCCGGCTTCAGGTGCGGGGAGGCGGCCTTGGTGAGCCAGAACAGCGGATAGATGTTGGCCTTCATGACGTGATCGAGCGTCTTCGTCTCGAAGTCGTCGATGCTGTCGACCGTGGGCATCGTCCCGGCGTTGATCACGAGGATGTCGAGCCCGCCGAGCCCCTCCACCGCGCGCTCCACGACCTCGATGTTCGTCTCCTCGACCTGCAGGTCACCCGGGAGGAGGACGGCGGTGCGCCCCTCCTTCTCGATGAGGGCGGCCACCTCTTCTGCCTGCGCCTGCTCCTCGGGGAGATAGCTGAGGGCGACATCGGCTCCCTCGCGGGCGTACGCGATCGCTACGGCGCGCCCGATGCCCGAGTCCGCGCCGGTGATGAGCGCCTTGCGTCCGGGGAGGCGACCGAAGCCGATGTAGGTCGTCTCGCCGTGGTCGGGGGCGGGATCCATCTTGTGGATGTCGCCGGGGCCGTCCTGCTGCTGAGGCGGGAACGGCGGCCGGGGGTACTGCGTGGTGGGGTCCTGGGCGGTGTACATGTCAGCCATGCCGGCCACGCTAGGAGCCGGGGGTGGCCCGCCCACGGGGGTTGCGGCGGGCCACCACGGACGCTATGCCTTGCGGCGCGAGGGCGTGCGGTTTTCGGCGCTGACCATCCACGACAGCTGCTCGAGTCGCTCGAGGACCGCGTGCAGAATGTCGGCGCTGGTGGGGTCTTCCTCATCCACGTCGTCGTGCACCTCGCGGCAGGTCGCCGTGACGGCGTCGAGTCGCTCGGTGATGAGGTCGATGACCTCCGCCGTGTCGATCTCGCCCTGCGGGAACTCCGGCAGGGTCGTCGTCTCGGCGATCGTGTCGCTGCGCCCGTCGGGAAGGGCGTGCAGCGCGCGCATCCGCTCGGCGACGGTGTCGCTGAACTCCCGCGCCGACTCGATCACCTCGTCGAGCTGCAGGTGGGTGTCGCGGAAGTTCTTGCCGACGACGTTCCAGTGCGCCTGCTTGCCCTGGATCGACAGCTCGATGAGGTCGACGAGCACCTTCTGCATGTTCTCGCTGAGTTCAGCGGAGGCGGCGAAGCCCTTCTCGGCGTTCTCCTCCTCGGTCAGGCCCGCACCGGACCCGCCGCGCGCGGGGCGGCGGCGATTGCGGGTGGGGGCGTCCTTGGCGTTCGTGGTGGGCATGGGCGATCTCCTTGCACTCGGGAAACGAGACAAGTGCGAGGTTATCCGCGCCCGTCCTCCGCCTGCCGGGGCTTGTCGGTGGTCCGGCCCGTTGCTATGCGCTTCCGCGAGCCACGCCTAGTGACGTGGCACCGACCGCGCAACCCCATCCTCCCGTGCGCCGGGCTCCGTAGCGTGGCGGTATGGCCTCGAACACCGAGCCCCGTCACGCCGACCTGCGGGAGTACGCGCCGATCGGCGATGGACGCACGGTGGCGCTGGTCGGACGCCGCGGCCAGATCGACTGGCTCCCGCTTCCTCACCTCGACTCCGTACCGGTGTTCGCTGGACTTCTCGACGAGCACACCGGTGGATGCATCGAGCTCGAGCCGACGGAGGACTACACGGTCCGGCGCCGTTACATCCCGCGGACGAATGTGCTCGAGACGACCTTCACCACGGCCGGCGGAAAGGCCCGCGTGACCGATGCGATGGTCACCGGTGTGGCCGGGCGGCTGCCCTGGGCCGAACTCGCCCGGCGCATCGAGGGCATCGAAGGCCGCGTGCCCTTCCGCTGGCGGGTCCAGCCGGGAACGCGGCTGCAGACCGCCGCGCCCTGGATCGAGGAGCGTGATGGCGTCGCGGTCCTGCGCGTGGGTGACCTGTCGCTTGCCGTCGTCGGCGAGGGTTCGGGCACGGCACAAACGCAGCGCGACGGCGGCGCGGGTCCGGCCGTGCACGGTTCATTCACGACGGCCCCGGGTTCCGCGTCGGTCCTGATCCTCGTCGCCACCGAGGGTGAGCCGTTGCACCTCCCCGACCCGGGGAACGTCCAGCGCGGCATCGATCGCACGGTTCGCGCGTGGCGCGCGTGGTCGCGGGAATTCTCCTATGAGGGACCCTGGCGGCCCGCCGTCCAGCGGAGCGCCCTGGCTCTCAAGCTCCTCGTCTACGCCCCGACCGGCGCCATCGCCGCGGCCGCCACGACCTCGCTGCCGGAGAACCCTCGGGGCGGGAAGAACTGGGACTACCGCTTCGCCTGGGTCCGCGACCTGGCGTACACGACCCACGCCCTCGTGCGATTCGGCCTCCGCGAAGAGACGCACGCCGCGATCTCTTGGCTGCTGCGCACCATCCGGCTCAACGGCCCCGAGCTGCACGTGTTCTACTCCCTGCGCGGCGAAGTCACCGGCAGCAGCCGCGAGTACGGGGTCGGCGGATGGCAGGGCATCGGCCCGGTCGTCACCGGGAATCCGGCGCGCGGACAGCTGCAGCTCGGTGTCTATGGCGACCTGTTCGCGATCTGCCGCACGTACGTCGACGCCGGCAACATCCTCGACGTCGCCACCGGCCGTTCTCTCGCCGCGATGGCCGATCGCACGTGCGACCTGTGGCGTTCACCGGATTCAGGGATGTGGGAGCTGCCCGACGTCCGCCATTACACGTCGTCGAAGATGGGATGCTGGCAGGCGCTCAGCGACGCGGTTCTCCTCGCCGAGCGCGGCGCCATCCCCGGGAATCCCGAACGATGGCGATCGGAACGCGACCGTATCGCCGAATGGGTCGGACGCTACGGGTGGTCGGAGGAAGCCAATAGCTACGTCATGTACCCGGGGACGACGGATCTCGACACCTCCGTCCTGCTGCACGCGGAGAGCGGCTTCGACCGCGGCGACCGCATGGCCGCGACGATCGACGCGATCACGCGCGACCTGGGTGCCGGGCCGCTCCTGTACCGCTACACCGGCATGGACCAGGAGGAGCACACCTTCGTGTCGTCGGCTTTCTGGCGGGTGTCGGCTCTGGCGTGCATCGGTCGGCACGAGGAGGCCGTAGCGGCGATGGATGACCTCGTGGGGTACGCGAACGACGTCGGCATCTTCGCGGAGATGATCTCCGAGCACGACGGCGGCTTCTGGGGCAATCTGCCCCAGGCGCTCAGCCACCTCGCGGTGGTCAGCGCTGCCCTGACCATCCGCGATCTGATCCCTTCGGAGGTACTCGGTGAACGGTGAGTTGCGCGTCTTCCGCCGCGTGGAATCAGTGGTGCCCGAGAGCATCTTCTGGGACGAACGCACCCAGGAACTCGCCTGGGTCGACATCCCCGCCGGCACGTTCCATCGCGCACGGCTGGACGGGCCGAGCGACGGCTCGGGCGACCGGGTCGTGCAGCTGCCCGCACCCGTGAGCGCGGTGCAGCCGGCTGCCGGAGGCGGCTACGTGGCGTCGTTGAAGGACCGCATCGTCGAGCTCTATCCCGACGGCACGCTCGGGCGGACGATCGCGCACGTGCGGCACGCGCATCGCGAGTCGCGGTTCAACGAGGGAAAGGTCGACCCCTTCGGCCGTTTCGTCGTGGGGTCGATGGACGGCGCGGGCGAGCCCCACGGCGCCGTCTACATCTTCACCGCCGACGGTGAGGCGTGGATGCTGCGCGACGGCTTCACCGTCCCGAACGGGATGGAATGGTCGGACTCCGGCGACGTCATGTACGTCACCGACACCGAGACGCAGACGGTCTACCGTGCCTCCTACGGCCCGGGCACGGATCCGCTCGGCGACCTCGAGCCGTATCTGCGCGGACGCGACTCCGACGGCATCGCGATGGACACGGAAGGGTCGTTCTGGAACGGCATATACGGCGACGGCGAGGTCGTGCAGTGGAGTGCCGAGGGGCACCCGGTCGGAAGCATCCCCGTCCCCGCTCCCCGTGTCACCTCCGTGGCCTTCGGCGGCCCGGACCACGGCACACTGTTCGTCGGTACGGCGCGCGAGAACATGACCGACGACCAGCTCGCGGCTGCACCGCTGAGCGGTTCGCTGTTCGCCGTCGAGGGTCTCGCGCAGGGTCGTCCGGTGCATGTCTTCGGCAGCGGCGGTTCGAGCCGCTAGGGAAACGGCCGCCGTCAGGGCACGAGGCGCTTACGGAGGAAGATCTGGTCCTCGCCGGATTCGCCGCCGGCACGCTCGGTCTCCTGATAGCCCTCTCGCGTGTACAGCCGGAGGTTCGCTTCGCTCAGACGGCCGGTGAACAACTCGGCCTCGGTCGCGCCGGCTTCCCTGCCCCGGTCCTCGACCGCGGAGAGGATCAACGATCCGAGACCGGCACCCTGGATGTCGGGTGCCACGGCGATGCGGCCGATGAGCAGCAGATCGCCGTCCCGTCGCGCGCGCGCGGCCGCGACCATGCGCTCGCCCAGCAGGGCGACGCATCCGAGGTTGTCCTGCAGCTCGGCCTCGAGCTCTTCGAGCGTCTGAGTGAGCGGCGGCATGTCGGCGTCGCCGTAGATGAGCGCCTCCGACACGAAGGCCGCCCGCTGGAGCGTCAACACCTCCCCCGCATCGCTTACCTCGATGGGGCGCACCCGCGCCGCGGGCTCAGCGGTGTCCCGTCCGCTCATCGCGTCCTCCGGTCGTGTGGATCCGCTCCCGAGTAAACACACCACGGCGCCCCGGTGCCGAAGCGTTGACAACCGGGGCGCCGTTGGTTAGCGAATGTCAGCGGGGAACGTCCGCACGCCACTGGCCGGTCTCGGCGCCGCGGCTCTCGATGAACTCCTTGAAGTTCTTGAGGTCCTTCTTCACCGCGTGCGAGCCCACGCCCACCAGCGAACCGACCTTCTCCAAGAGCCCCTCGGGCTCCCAGTCGATCTGCACGGTCACGCGCGTGGACGTGTCGGAGAGCTTGTGGAACGTCACGACGCCTGCGTGGTCGGTCTCGCCGCCGACGCTCCGCCACGCGACACGCTCGTCGGGATGCTGCTCCGTGACCTCGGCGTCGAACTCACGTTCTACGCCGCCGACCTTCACCTTCCAGTGCAGGTGCGTGTCATCGCGCTGCTCGATCGACACGACCTCGTCCAGGAAGGAGGGGAAGCTCTCGAACTGCGTCCACTGGTTGTAGGCCGTGTTCACCGGCACATCGACGTCGATCGTCTCGATGATTTGAACCATGTCACTCCTCAGTGTTGTATTCGTAACTCCAGCCCACCGCAGGTGATCCACCGACGGGGAGGGATTGACATTCGGCCGGCGTATACCAATACATCCGACCGGTCGGCGTCGCGGATGCTGTCGAACCCCGGGTTCACGCCGCGGCCGGGACGTGCGCCCGGTCAGCGGCCTGCGGCGTATCCAGCACTGCCGCGCGGGTTCGCGGCGGCGGTGAGGGTGCCGGTACCGGCGTCACGCGTCACCGCGGAGAGCCGCCCCAGCGACCAGCCGTCGACGACCACCACCGCATGCCCCCACGCGGCGAGTTCGTCGATCACGCCTGCGCCGAGCCGATCCTCCGCCACGACTCCGCGTGGCTCCCACGCGCGCGGCCAGAACGAGCTCGGCAGGTGCGTCGTGTGGAAGGTCGGGGCATCGATGGCCGCCTGCGCGGAATACCCGCCGATGATCCTCCGCAGGAGATAGGGCAGCTGCCACTGGTCCTGCTGATCACCACCGGGCGTCCCGAGCGCCTCGACCACCACTCCCTCCCGCGCGAGCAGGGTGGGTGACAGTGTCGTCCGGGGGCGGGCTCCCGGACGCAGCGCCGCCGGCGAGCTCTCGTCCAGCCATGTCATCTGCAGACGCGTGCCGGCGGCCAGTCCGAGCCCGGGAACGGCGGGCGAGGACTGGAGCCAGCCGCCAGAGGGAGTGATGCTGGCGATGTTGCCCGCGGCATCCACGACGTCGATATGGCAGGTGTCCCCCCGCGTCTCGCCCGAGCTGCGCACGGTCGGTTCGCCGACGCTGCCCCCGGTACCGGCGTGCTCGGTGAACAGAGGCGGGAGAAACGGCTCGTGGCCGGGGATCGTGCCCGGCTGCCATTCCGCGCTCGCAGAATCTCGGATCTCCGCCGCGCGGGAGCGGGCGTAGTCGTCGCTGAGCAGCACGTCCAGCGCGGGCCGCGCGTCTTCTCCGTAGTAGCCCTCGCGGTCGGCGAACGCGAGCTTGAGCGCCTCGATGGCGAGGTGCGCGCCGCGCGCCGTGGAGGGGTCGAGCTCGTCGTCCGGGAAGACGGAGAGGATGGCGAGCGCTTGCAGCAGGACGGGACCGGATCCCCAGCTCGACGCCTTGACCACGTCCACCCCGCGGAAGCGATAGGTCACCGGCTCCTCCCAAGCGGCCGCGTACCCGCGCATGTCCGCTTCGGTCAGCACGCCCCGGTAGGAGCCGCCGTCGGAGTGCCGGTGCGGCTCGGCCAGGAAGGCCGTCAGCTCGCGGGCGACGAAGCCCTCGCGCCACTCGCGGAGGGCGGAGTCGATGCGGTCGTCGCGCGACAGTCCCGTTGCGGATACGGCGGAGAGGCGGCGCAGAGCATCCGCCCACTGCGGGTTGCGGAAGGCCTCCCCCGCTTCGGGCACGCGGCCGCCGGGCATCCACAGCTCCGCCGAGGTGGGCCAATGGTCACGGAACAGCTCGGCAACCGCGCCGACCGTCCGGGCCCAGCTCGCGGCCACCGGGACGCCCCGCTCGGCGTACTCGATCGCGTACGCGGCGACATCGGTGAACTCCCACGTGCCCTGCTCACGCAGGAGCCGGAGGAGGGCGGGAAAGGCCCCGGGGATGGCGGCCGCCAGGCCCCCTGCGCCCGGGACGGCGTCGAGCCCCAGGCCGCGGTAGTGCGCGATGGTCGCTCCCGCCGGCGCGGGGCCCTGGCCCGACAGCACGCGCGGCTCGGTGCCGCGCGCGGCGACGAGTCCGACGAGGTCACCGGCGGGACCATTGAGGTGCGGTTCGGCGACGTGGAGCACGAAGCATCCCGCCACCGCGGCGTCGAAGGCGTTGCCGCCCCGCTCGAGAACGCTCTGCGCCGTGCCGGTGGCAAGCCAGTGGGTCGAGGCGGCCATTCCGTAGGAGCCGGAGAGGGTCGGCCGCGTCGTGAAGGAGGAGGGGGGAGCCCAGGGGGAATGCGACATCGTCCCATTCTTCCGGGTGTGCCGCATTCGCGTCCTACGTGACCGTCACGAGGGTGCGCTGCCACCCGGCCGATCCGTCGGGGGCGATCGGTGCCGGTTGCTCGATCTGCAGCCGGCCGTTGTTGTCGACGGCGCGGACCGTGACGTAGTGCGTGCCCGGAGTGGCGTCCCACTCGAGGACCCACTGCACCCACGTGTCGTTGTTGATCGGCGCCGCGAGGGTGGCCTCCTGCCACTCCGTGTCGTCGATGCGCACCTCGACGCGGGATATCCCCACGGTCTGAGCCCACGCCACCCCCGCGACCGGGATCCGGCCCGCACTTACTCCCGCGCCGATCTTCGGTGTGTCCACCCGGGAGGAGAACTTGATCGGCGCCTCGGCGCTGTAGCCGCGCGGCGTCCAGTACGCCTCATCCTGCGCGAAGGTCGTGACCGTCAGCTGCGTCAGCCATTTCGTCGCCGATACGTAGCCGTAGAGCCCGGGAACGACCATGCGGACCGGAAAGCCGTGCTCCAGCGGGAGGGGCTCGCCGTTCATCCCCACCGCGAGGATCGCGTCGACGCCGTCGTCGGTGAGCGAAGCCAGCGGCGTGCTGGCGGTGAACCCGTCCACGCTGCGCGAGAGCACCATGTCGGCGTTCGCGGCTGGTCCGGCCATCCGCAGGACGTCACGCAGCGGAACACCGAGCCAGGTCGCGTTGCCGACCAGGTCGCCGCCGACCTCGTTCGAGACGCACGTGAGAGTGATCGCGTACTCGTCGAGCCCCATATCGAGGAGGTCGGCGAAGCTCAGCTCGACCCGCTGGGAGACCATGCCGTCGACCACGAGCCGCCAGGCGTCGGGGTCGACGGTGGGGACGACGAGCGCGGTGTCGACGCGGTAGAACTCGTCGTTCGGGGTGAACAGCGGCGTGAGACCGGGGAGGTCGAGTTCCGCCCCGGCCGGCACGGTCACGCGGGTCCGCGGCGAGGGCAGCCGCACTGCGTCGCGGAGCGCGGTGACGGAGGTCGACACGACGCTGAGCGCGCGGGCACCGACACCCACCACGACGGCGGATGCAGCGACCAGTGCCGTGATCATGAAGAACGATCGGCGGTCGACGTTCCCGGGGTGCTCCGGGCGTGCGGCGTCCGCGGGGTCGCCCTCGCCGTCCTCGTCGACGCGAGCCGCGCCGGCTGCGGTCATCCAGCGCCGCAGTCGCGCGGTGAGCAGGATCAGGGTCGTGATCCCGGCGATTCCGCCGAGGATCGGCGGAATCCACGAGAGACCGGTGGCCCCCGACCGCGTGACGATCGCCGCGGTCGCCGCGGCGGCGCCGATGCCGAGCAGGACCGCGCCCGCGGGCCGCCGGACCAGTTCGAGAATCCCCGCGGCTGCCGCAGCGACTCCCGCGGCCACGCCGAGCCCGGCGAGGAGCACGATCTTGTCCGCCGAACCGAACGTCTCGATCGCGAATTCCTTCAGCGGCCGCGGCACCACGTCCACGACGAAGGAGCCGACCGCCAAGAGCGGACTGGCGGCGGGGGCCACCAGCAGTGCCGCCAGCTCGCTGACGGCGAGCAGGACAGCAGCGCTGACAGCGCCCACGATCGCCGCCCATCCCCACCCGCGCAGAGGTCGTCGCCGAGTCATCCGAGTCCCTTTCTGAAAGAGGGTGGAGCCGCGGCCACCGTTTCCGGCGCCGCGGCTCCCTCCGCGTCGTGCAGTCGCGATCAGGCGGCCGGGGGCATCAGCACCGTGTCGATGAGGTAGACCGTCGCGTTGGCGGTCTGCACGCCACCACAGATGACGCCGGCGCCGTTGACCATCAGCATGTCACCGCTGCCCGTCACCTCGACGTCCGCGCCCTGCACGGTCGTGTGGGTGCCGGCGATGTCATCCGGCATGACCTGCCCGGGGACGACGTGGTACGTCAGGATCGACGTCAGCAGATCGGTGTCGGTCTTGAGCGTCTCGATCGTGGCGGGGTCGATCTTGGCGAACGCGTCATCGACCGGCGCGAAGACGGTGAACTCGCTGCCGTTCAGCGTGTCGACGAGGTTCACGTCGGGGTTGAGCTGGCCGCTGACGGCTGCGGTGAGCGTGGTCAGCAGCGGGTTGTTCGAGGCGGCGACAGCCACCGGGTCCTCCGCCATGCCCGACACCGAGCCGTCGCCATCCGGAACCATCTCGGCATAGTCGGCGCAGCCTGCACCGACGAGGCTGGCGGCCGGATCCATCTGCTCTTCGGTGGCGGGGGCGCTGGACTCCGTCATCGGCTCCGAGCTCTCCTCCGTGGTGTTCGACGACCCACCCATGGAACACGCAGTGAGGGCGAAGGATGACGCGAGAACGAGGGCGAGACCGACGCTGAGGCGCTTGCGGGAAGTGATCATGAGTTCCTCCGAGATCAGGAGCCAGGGGACTCCGGTGTGCTGTGCCGCCCCGGTGGGGCAGGCCCGCCCGGGTGGGCGCGCACTTTCTCTTCGGCGCCGTCCGCGAATCGGATTCCTCGACTTTCGCTCGGCTCTCCGGCCGGGTTTGTGACGACACATGCGGACACGGTCCGCAACCTTCCTCGCGGTGGAGCGGGATCGGCTTCAGGATCAGTGCTCATCAGTCAGGCAGGGATGGGAGCAGACGCATGGCGCGATACATCACCTTCGGCGTGATCCGCACCGCTCGGTCGCGGCCACGATCGTGCGGGGGCTGGGAAGGCTGCGCGCAGCCGTGAGTGAGGGTTTCGCCTCGTCGCAGGTGCACCGCGGCTACACCCCCGGCACCCCGCAGAACGCCGTCGCGCCGCCGATCTACCAGACGACCGCCTACGAGTTCGCGTCGCTGCAGGAGGCCGCCGACATCTTCGCGCTGCGGAAAGTCGGCAACCTGTACAGCCGGTCGGCCAATCCCACCCAGCTCATCCTCGAGGAGCGCGTCGCGGCGCTCGAGGGTGGACGTGCAGCCGTGGCCGTCGCATCCGGGCAGGCGGCCGTCGCGATCACCCTCCTCGCCCTCGCCAAGGCGGGTCAGCACGTCGTGGCGGCTCGGCAGCTCTACGGCGGCACGGTGGATCTCCTCCAGGAGACTTTCGCCGACTGGGGAATCGCCGTCACCTTCGTCGACCAGGACGACCTCGACGCGTGGCGCGCGGCCGTCCGGCCCGAGACCCGCGCGCTCTTCGCCGAGTCGGTGACGAACCCCACCGCGCAGGTGCTGGACGTCTCCGGCGTCGCCGATGTCGCCCACGACGCGGGCGTGCCGCTCGTCGTGGACAACACCGTCGCCACGCCCTACCTGCAGCGGCCCGGCGAGTTCGGCGCCGACATCGTGGTGCACTCGGCGACCAAGTACCTGGGGGGCCACGGGACCTCCATGGGCGGCGTGGTCGTCGACATCGGGTCTTTCGACTTCAGCGCCGACCCCGAGCGCTGGCCGCAGCTGACCCAGCCGTACCCGCGGGTGTCCGACATCGTGCTGTGGGACCGCTTCGGCCCGCAGGGCTTCGCGTTCGCCGCGCTGCTGAAGACGAAGTACGTCCACGACCTCGGCCCCTCGCTCGCGCCGTTCAACTCCTTCCAACTGCTGCAGGGCATCGAGACGCTGGATCTGCGCATCGCCAAGCACACCGCATCCGCCCTCCAGGTCGCGCGCTTTCTCGATGCTCGCCCCGACGTCGCCGTCGTGCATCATCCCGGGCTTCCCGGCAACCGGTGGGCGGAGGCGGCACGGCGCTACCTTCCCCGGGGCGTGCCCGCCGTGTTCTCGTTCGACCTCGCCTCTTCCGGGAACGCGGAAACCGACCGCGCCCGGGTGCATCGCGTGGTCGACGGACTGCGCCTGATCAAACTCGTCGCCAACATCGGTGACGCCCGGAGCCTCGTGGCCCATCCGGCCTCGATGACCCACAGCCACCTCGACGCGGCTCAGCTGGCGGATGCCGGGATCTCCCCCACGACCATCCGCCTCTCGATCGGTCTGGAAGACCCGGCCGACCTTCTCGCCGATCTCGCCCAGGCCCTGGACGCGGCGAGCGCCATCCCCCACCCGGAGGTGTGACCATGAGCATCGATCTCGGCTACTGGAGGCCGGACCCCGTCGACTCGCCACGATCTGTCCTGTCTCGCTCGTTTTCTGCGCGTTTTGTGGCGAGTCGACAGGTTGTCGGCTCGCGGGTTCGGGTAGCTTTTCGGTATGCCGAAAAATCGTGCCGTCGCCGTGAGGCGTCTGGCAGGGATGGCGGCTGCCGCTGCCCTCCTCACAGGATGCGCGGGCGGAAACGCCGCCGCGGGAGGCGATGACCGCCCTCGCGTCCTCACCACGTTCACGGTTCTGGCCGACATGGCGCGGAACGTCGCCGGCGAGCACCTGCAGGTCGACTCGATCACGAAGGTCGGCGCCGAGATCCACGGCTATGAGCCGACCCCCGGCGACATTGCGAAAGCGTCGGAGGCCGACCTCATCGTCGACAACGGACTGAACCTCGAGGCGTGGTTCAGCCAGTTCGTCGAGTCGGCCGATGTGCCGCACGTCGTCGTCTCCGAGGGGGTGGAGGTGATCGACATCGCGGGAGACGCCTACGACGGCCGGCCTAATCCGCACGCGTGGATGAGCCCGGTGAATGCGCAGATCTACGTCGGGAACCTCGTCGACGCCTTCAGCGACCTCGACCCCGAGCACGCAGCGGACTTCGCCGCGAACGGCGCGGCATACGCCGCGGAGGTGCAGCAGATCCAGGATGACCTCGTCGGTGAGCTGTCCGCGATCCCGGAGAGCCAGCGCGCCCTGGTGACGTGTGAGGGCGCGTTCTCCTACCTCACCCGCGACGCCGGCCTCACCGAGGCGTACATCTGGCCGGTCAACGCCGAACAGCAGGCGACTCCGCAGCAGATCGCGTCGGCAATCCGATTCGTGAACGACAACGACGTGCCGGCGGTGTTCTGCGAATCGACGGTGTCCGACCGCGCGATGCAACGGGTGGTCGAGGCGACCGACGCCGAGTTCGGGGGCACACTCTACGTCGACTCGCTGTCGGAGGAGGACGGACCCGTGCCCACGTATCTCGACCTGATCCGGTACGACGCCGCGATGATCCTCGATGCCCTCACGGGCGGCGCGTCGTGACCGCGTCCATCTCCGTCGTCGACGCGACCGTCCGTTACGGCGAGGTGGTCGCGCTCGACAACGTGACGCTCGCCCTGGATCCCGGGCGGGTGACGGGCCTCATCGGGATGAACGGCGCGGGGAAGTCCACCCTGCTGAAGACCGTCCTGGGGATGATCCCGCCCGATACCGGACAGGTCCGGGTGGCAGGTGAGGCCCCCACGACGGCTCGCAAGAAGGGGCTCATCGCCTCGGTGCCGCAGAGCGAGGACGTCGACTGGGCGTTCCCCGTATCGGTCCGCGACGTGGTCCTCATGGGCCGGTACCGCCACATGGGTCTCACCCGACGTCCCCGCGCGGCAGACCACGCTGCTGTGGACGAGGCGCTCGCCCGAGTGGAGCTGACGGACCTCGCCGACCGGCAGATCGGTCAGCTGTCGGGCGGCCAGCGCAAGCGTGCGTTCGTGGCACGCGGCATCGCGCAGGATGCTGCCATCCTGCTCCTCGACGAACCCTTCGCCGGCGTGGACAAGAAGTCGGAGGCCACGATCGTGCGTCTCCTTCGCGAACTCGCCGCCGACGGCCGTACTGTGCTGGTGTCGACCCACGACCTGCACGCCCTGCCGACGCTGGCCGACGATGCGATCCTGCTCCTGCACCGCATCGTGTTCCAGGGGACGGTTGCCGATGCCCTCCTCCCCGAGAATCTCGCGCGGGCCTTCGGACTGGATGCTCCCGTGGGGGGAGGACAGAGGTGAACCCGGTGGACCTGCTGCTGGAGCCGCTGCAGTACGAGTTCATGACGCGCGCTCTCGCGACGACGGTGATCGCCGCCGTCGTGTGCGCCCTGCTGTCGTGCTGGCTCGTCCTGATCGGCTGGTCGCTGATGGGCGACGCGGTGTCTCACGCCGTACTCCCCGGCGTCGTCCTCGCCTACATCGTCGGGGCGCCCTTCGCCCTCGGCGCAGTCGTCTTCGGGCTTCTCGCCGTCGCGCTGATCGGCCTCATCCGCGGAACCAGCCGGGTGAAAGAAGACGCTGCGATGGGCATCGTCTTCACGACCTTGTTCGCGCTGGGTCTCGTCCTGATCTCGGTCACCCCGAGTCAGACCGACCTCAACCACATCATCTTCGGCAACATCCTCGGGGTGTCCGCCGGCGACCTCATCCAGATCGCCGTGCTGGCCGCGATCGCATTCGTCGTCCTCGTGATCAAGCGGCGCGATCTCACGCTCTACGCGTTCGACCCTGCCCACGCCTTCGCCATCGGGCTGTCACCGCGGATGCTGGGCGCGCTCCTCCTCGGGCTGCTGGCGATGACCGCTGTCGTGGCCCTCCAGGTGGTCGGCGTCATCCTCGTCGTGGCGATGCTCATCATCCCCGGAGCCACCGCCTACCTCCTGACCGACCGGTTCGGACGGATGCTGGTGATCGCGCCGATCCTGTCGGCGCTGTCATCCGTGGTGGGCATCTACCTGAGCTACTGGCTGGATGCGTCCTCAGCGGGTCTCGTCGTGGTCGTCCAGGGAATCGTGTTCACCGCGGTCTACCTCTTCAGCCCTGGGCACGGCGTGATCGGCCAGCTGATGCGTCGCCAGCGCGGGCCGCGTCACGCCGGAAACGTCTCCTGACGGGTGACGCCGGCGTCACCGCTCGGCGTCGTCCTCCCCCGTGGCGTCGGGCCCATCGTCGTCCGCGTCATCCCCACCGACCACATCGCCCGTGATCGTGTGCTCGCGCTCGACGTCGTTCACGACGTCGGTCTTCAGTTCGCTGGCCGGGTTCTCATCCTCGGGCGAGATCGGCGGAATGGGAGTGCTCATCATGTTCACGCTCCTTTCATGGAACCCCAGAGTAGGCATCCACGGCGCGGGGTGTTTCCCGGGTTGCGCGCGTGGCCGTCAGCAGGTAGCGGGCGGCCGTCCGAGTCGCTTTCCGACGCCGATACCGCCCGATGTGGCATGCTGAAAGCGGATTCATCACGCGAGTCCCCGCGCGGTGGAGGGAAAGCAATGGGCAAGTTCCTGTTCGAAGGTCAGCTGAAGGCGGACTTTGAGGACCGCCTTCTGGCTCACCTTCAGGTGGTGATCGGCGCCAAGCTGCGGCGCGGGGAGTCCTTCCACTTCAGTTGGAAGGACGATGCGAGCATCGGCAACGGCCGGACATCCATCTGGGTGCACCCGCACAGCGTGATCACGTACAAGTACTACGGCGGCCGCCTTCCGGCCCTCAACCGCGCGTGGGTCGACGCGCTGATGTATACCGCGAACTCTCCCCGCGGGCTGTACGTGGTCCCCGAGCCCGCGCCCGCCGCGGCGTCCACGAGAGAACAGGCGAACGATGAAGCGTATTGACATCGTCTACGGCGGCCAATCGTATTCCGTGGGCAACCGCGACATCGACGAGCTGCGCGAGGAGATCCTCACGGCGGCACGCTCCAACGAGGCGTTCTGGTTGGAGGTCAACTCTGGCGAGGGCGCACCTCGTCCGACCTCCCTGCTCGTCACCGCCGCCACCGACCTCGCTCTCATCCCGATCCCCGGAGACGAGTAGCGGTCCGCACCGCCTGCCGGGTCAGATGTCCTCGAAGTCGGACCAGCCGACCGGTAGCTCATGCTCCCCTTGAATAGCGGCTCCGGGGGACGACGTGCCGAACCGTTCCAGGTTTTCGGTCATCTCCTGTAGCCGTGTGACCAGCTCCCGGTCCACCACCTCCTCGAGCTCCAGGTCCTCGAGGCTGGAGATGACCTGGCTGGCGGGTCCGACAAGAATCTCCGAGCGGCCGGGCTCACCGTCCTCGGTCACCGTCGGGATCTCGACGGTGTCGGACGAACCGACCTGTGCGAGCGCGCGCGCGTATTCAAGGAGGGCGTGAGCGATGTCCGTTCCGGTGAGGATGGAATCGCCGGCGTAGTGAATCCGGTCCATCATTCAGGTGTATCCGCTGGCCATGGATTGTCGCCGACCCTTTCCCTCGGCGCCGGATTCCGCTAAACGGTCGCCGCAGGATCAGCCGATCGCGATGAGAGTCACGGCGAGCGCCGCAGCGGCGAACCCGACGACTTGGATGGCATGCGCTCGCTCGTGCAGACGTGCGCGCGCGAGAAGCACGGTCACCGCGGGATACAGCGCCACGAGCACCGCGGTGATGATGAGGAGACCGGAGCGCGTGGCCAGCAGGAACAGCACGTTCGCACCCATGTCGCAGACGCCGGCTATGACGATCGCACCGACGGCACCGCGATGGGGACGGAGAGCGCGCCGGGCACGCAGGCCGATGCCGATCATGAGCGCGATCGAGCCCAGCCGCGCCCCTACCAAGGGCCACAAGCCGCTGGAGGGATCCGACTGATCCAGGAGCACGAAGAACACCCCGAAGAGCGCGCCGGCGACCAGCGCGCCGCCGCTGGATGTGCTGGTGAACAGTTCGCGAGGACCCGGTAGCCGTCCGCCCTCCGCGCTGACGAGGACCGCCGCCACGACGGCGATGGCGATCCCGATCAGCGCCACGACCGACGCACGCTCCCCCAGAGCCGCGCCGACCACGACAGGGACTCCCGCGCTCCCCAGCGCTGTCAGGGGCGCGGCCACGCTCATGCTCCCCTCGGCGAGGCTGCGGTAGAAGAGGAGGAGGGCCACGCCGCCCGCCAGTCCGGCGCCGCATCCCCAGGCCACCGATGCCGGGTCTGGATCGCCCGGCACCAACGCCAGCGCTGGGACGAGGACGGCCATCCCCACAAGCTGAGAGCAGACGATCACGGCCGTGACGGCAGTGCGGCGGCTGGCGAGCCCCCCGAAGAAGTCGCCGACGCCGAACGCGATGGCGCTGCCCAGGGCCAGGATGATGGACATCTATCGGGCCGATCGTTCGACGCCGGGCTCGAACGGTGAGGGAATCACCGTGCCACGCCCAGGATATCGCGGGGGCAGCGGCTTGCCGCAAGACCCATGGTCGGGCCTACGCTGCTCGGCGTGGACGTGGGAATCGTCGAGCGCCACGCCACCGCAGAGTCGGCCGATCCCCGTGCGGGCGGTTGCCCCTCCCGCACCATCGAGACGCTCCACACCTGGTTCCGGAGACCCGGCTCTGCCGCGGGGGGTGTCCCCGGCATCCGTCCGGCATGATGGAGCTCAGCATTACGGACGGGGGCCCGCAATGACGCAGCACGACTCTTCGGACGGGATATCTGGGCTCGCGCAGCTGATGCGGGGCGAGTACGACCCTGACGCGCCGCGGGGCGCCGACCTCGATCCGGTGGCCCGGCGCCGCCGCCGTCGCCGGGGTTTGATCGTCGCGGCTGTCGTCGTCGCCGTGATGGTCGCCGCGGTCGGGGGCTATACCGGATGGGCGCTGACGGCGCCCGTGAGCGCTCCCGTCCTGTCGTCGCAGACGCCCCAGGTCGCTGTACCTCCCGCGACCACCGTCGCTCTCCCCGCCGAGGGGGCGTCAGCGATCAGCATCTCGGGCGCCGACGAGTACCTCGGCGACGCTGCGAGTGGGATCTGGGCGACCAGCGGAGCGGAGGAACCTCGGCCGATCGCAAGCATCAGCAAGCTCATCACCGCGCTGGTCGTCCTTGACGCCAAGCCCCTCGCCGGACCCGACGACCCGGGGCCCACGATCACGTTCGACAAGGCCGATCATGATCTCTACGACAGGTACTACCTGCTCGGCGCCACCATCGCTGCGATGCCGACGGGAAGTTCGATGTCGGAGCGCGACGCTCTCGCGATGATGCTGATCCCGTCGGCGAGCAACTACGCCGAGGCGGTGTCGACGTGGGCGTTCGGCTCGCAGCGCGCCTTCGTCAACGCGGCTCGGGCGTGGCTGGTAGCCCACGGCCTGACCCGAACGACCATGGTCGAGCCCACAGGGATCGACCGCCGGAACATGAGCACCCCCAGCGACCTCGTGACGCTGGGAAAACTCGCGGCATCCCACCCCACGATCGCGCAGCTCACCGCAACGCCGGCCCTCTCCCTTCCTTCCCTCGGCGGGATGGCGAACACGAACGACCTGCTCGGCGTGGCCGGAATCAATGGGCTGAAGACGGGAAACCTGGGCGAGAATCATTTCCACCTGCTGTACACCGCGTCGTTGGACGTCGGAGCGACCGAACCGCTGGCCGTCACGGGAGTGATGCTCGACGGGTTCTCGCGCGACTCCGTGAACGGCAGTGTCATCGCGCTGCTGGAGAGCATCCGCGCGGGTTTCCACGACGTGCCCGTCGCGGCTTCCGGCGATGACGTGGGTCGCGTGTCGACCCCCTGGGGATCGAGCGCGCGACTGGTCGTTCGCGACAGCGCATCGATCTTCACATGGTCTGACACACCCATCGCCGTGACGATGGAGTTGACGACCCCGACCCGGTATCAGGATGGCGAGGAAGTGGGAACGCTCACCTGGACCGCCGGGCCGAACACCGCCACCGCCGTCGTCATACTCGAGGGCAGCATCCAGCCGCCGACGCAGTGGTGGCGACTCACCCACCCCGGCGAACTCGGCGACCGGTGAGGCCGCAGCGCCCGCTCAGCTTGCCCGCCTTCGGGCAATCCGGAGAGCGATGCCTCGCGACGACTCGCTCTCCGGATGTCGGGCCGCATGCGGCGCGGGTCCTCAGGTTCCGATGCGAATCTCGACCCGGCGGTTCGTCGCCATGGCGCCGTAGTCCGGTTGGCCGCCCGGGTACTCATCGGCGAGGGGAAGGGATGACCCGTGCCCCGTCACCGCGATGGTCACGTCGCCGCGCTGACTCGTGATCACGTCGGCGACCGCTTGCGCGCGCGCCTGCGACAGCGGGATATTGACGGCGTCACCGCCGCGGGAATCGGTGTGACCGTCGACGGTGACGGATGCCCCGTCCGGGAGGTCGGCGATCAGAGCCTCCAGTGCGGCCTGCGCGCTGGTGTCCAGGTCGGCGGAGCCGTAGGCGAAGAGCACATCGGAGCCGAGCGTCAGGCTCTGGTCGTCCGCGCCCTCTTCGACGAGCAGTTCGACGGAACCCTCGATCGAGTACGCGATGATCGACTCGTCGAACTGCTCGGGCGTCGGCTCGGGTGCGTCCTCCCTGTCAACGAAGGCGCCCGCCGCGAGCAGGATGGCAACGCCGACCGCAGCTGTCGCCACCTTCATCGGTCACCGCCGATCGGGATATCGGGCAGCTCGATCGACCACTCGTCGATGGTGAAAGTGATCTCGTCGATGTCGTCTTCCGGCGCGGCGTAGACGAACCAGGACTCGAGCGGTTCGCCTTCGACCGTCTCGGCGCTGGTGTTCGTCAGCCACTCCTGCTGTCCGTCTCCCTCGATCACGCTGTACCGCTTGAGGTTCTGGCGGTCGAGGAGGACCGGTCGCAGGAAGATGTACCCGTTTATCGACGACAGCGTGTAACTCTCGCCTTCCTTGCCGAAGTGCGGCACGAAGGCGGCGCGCAGCGTCATCGTCGTTCCGTTGTCATCCCTCTCCAGGGATCGGACGATGACGTCGACGGTGCCATCCTTCAGCGTCGCTGTGGCCGTGGCCACTTCAGCTTCGGTGTTCGGCGCCTCCGCACTGGCGGACGGGCTGGGATCCGCGGAACTCGTCGACGGGGCGGGTGTCGATGGCGCACATGAGGTGATCAGGAGCACGAACGCCAGCGCGCCGGTCACCACGCCCACCCTCGATGCGGGCGGGTGGACGCGCGGTGAAATCATGCGCACAGCTTAGGGGAACGGGTCCCGCCGCACGGAATGCTCAGGCGACGGCACGAGTGCGTGGCGTGAAGGCCAGCGGGGCCTCGCGTACGCGGGACAGGGCCGACTCGACAGCGCCGAGCACGACGACGTCACTACCGAGCGAACTCGCGACCACCTCGGGCGCGGGAGAGGGGAACTCGTCCTCCAGGACGCGCCGAGCGTGAACGAGGACCGGCTCGACCGCCTCGGCGATCGCCCCCGCGATCACGACGCGATCGATGTCGAGAAGGCTCGCCAGCACGACGACCACCCGCGCGACGCGTGATCCCAGGCGGGAGATGATGTCGCACGCGAGAGGATCTCCGACGCCCGCGGCGCAGAACACGTCCTCTGCGGAGATGTCCGCGGTGCCGACTGATCGGAGGACGGTATCGGCGCCGTCTCGCACCGCCGCTTGCGCCCAGATGCGCGCGAGGGCGCCGATCCCCTCCGGAGATCCCGCGCCCTCCACGATGTTGAGTAACCGCATCTCACCCGCGCCTCCCCGCGCGCCACGCAGGAGCCGGCCGTCCACGATGACACCAGCGCCCAGGCGCTCCCCCGAGAGCACGGTCGCCACGTTGTCGATGCGCGCCCGTCCCCCCTGCGTCTGCTCCGCAACGGCCGCGAGATTCGCGTCGTTCTCGACGATCACCGCAGCGCCGTCGAGGAGCCCGTCGAAACCCGGGTTCATCATCATCCAGAAGTCGTGATCGCCCCTCGGGGATCGTCCCGCAGAGTCCACGGGCGCCGGCACGCCGACGACGCAGAGGAGCACGTCGGTCGGTTCCCTTCCGGCAGCGCGCACCGTCTCGTGGAGCAGGGTGGCCGCGAGATCGCGACGTCCGGCCGCAGCAGAAGGCCCGCCCTCGGCCTCCGCACCCGCCGGCCCGACGAAGGGTGGGGGGATGGCGGTGCGCGTGGCGAGCATGCGCCCACGCAGGGTGGCGACGGCGGCCGTGTAGCGATGCTCCCCCGCATCGATACCGGCCACGATGCCGGCCTCCTCGCGGAGGCAGTAGCGCCGCGCCGGTCGTCCCTTGCTGGTGAGGCCCGCGGCTCTGCTGTCGGCGATCTCCTTCAGCCATCCCGCCGCGACGAGATCGTCGCACACGCCCAGAACGGTCGACCGTGTCAGCGCCGTCGCCTCCATCGCCTCGGCCGCCGTGAACTCGGAGGAACGCAGCGCGAACCGCATCACTGCCCCCGAGTTCATGCGCCTCAGCAGCTGCGGGGAGCTCGCTGACCCTAGACCCATGTACCCGACGATACAAGGTTGACGCGTCCGGCCCCGGGTGAGACAGTGGTCCCGTCGTTTAGATGCACTCACTAGATTTAGTGCCCAAATCTAAGTCGATGGTCGTTGGGAAGGACAAGGATGTCTGGAAGAACGAGGCGCACGGTGCGCCTGGCCGCGGCGGGTCTCACCGCCGTATTGACCGCATCGCTGCTTGCCGGGTGCAGCACGGGCGCCGGTTCGGGAACGCAGAGCGTCCACTTCACCTTCAACAAACGTGAGGCGATCGACTTCATGCAGGAAGTCGTGGCGGACTACAACGCCTCACAGGACGAGTTCCGCGTGAACATGGACACATCGGGCCCTGACCCGATTGCGGCCAGCTTCGTCCGAGGGAACCCGCCCGACCTCATGCTGGCGAACTACAACCACGAGGTGTCGCGCTTCGTCCAGCGGTGCGCGCTGGCCGATTTGTCCGACACCGAAGCGGCGAGCACCATCCGCCCCGAGATGCAGGAACTCCTCGAGCAGTACGGCGTCTGCGAAGGTCGGATCACCGGCCTGCCGTACTCGGTCATGGGCGCGTCGGTCATCTACAACAAGGAGATCTTCGCCGAGCACGACCTCGAGGTGCCGCAGACCTGGAGCGAACTCATCGAGGTATGCGACACGCTGATGGCGGCGGGGATCTCGCCGTTCTACGGCACGTTCGCCGACGCGTGGACCGTCAACCAGGGCTGGTTCGACTACAGCATCGGCGGTGCGATCGACCCTCTCGAATTCTTCGACGAGCTCGCCGCCCAGGGCGCCGACGTCGGGCCCGACTCCCCGGTGTCGTTCCAGAAGGACTTCCTCGAGCCGATCGAGAAGATGCAGCTCCTCGCCAGCGAGTACACGCAGCCCAATGCCAACGGCCGCAACTACGACACCGGAAACGTCGCCTTCGCGCAGGGCGAGGGCGCCATGTACATGCAGGGTCCGTGGGCTTTCAGCGAGATCGCCAAGACGTCACCCGACCTCGAACTCGGCACCTTCCCACTGCCCATGACCGAGGACCCCGCCGACCTCAAGGTGCGCGTCAACATGGACCTGGTCACGCTCATTCCCGACGAGGCATCCAACAAAGAGGGCGCCTTCGACTTCCTGGAGTACCTCTTCCACCCCGACATCATCCAGGCGTACAACGAGTCGCAACTCGGATTCGTGCCGACCACCTCTGGCGAAGACCCCAGCGACCCCCGGATCGAGGGGATGATCGCCTATTACAACGAGGGCGCCGTATACCAGGGCCCGGGCGTCCTCATTCCGCGGGCGATTCCGACCGAGAACTACGCGCAAGCGCTGGTCTTGGGCACGGATCCCCTGCGCCTCCTGCGGACGATGGACGCCGACTGGGCCCGACTGGCGTTCCGCCAGCCGGCGGTATCGACAGAGGAGACGGCAGGATGAGCGCCACCGCAACGATCGTGACCGGCGGCGACCCCCAGGTGCGCCACAGCCGCAAGCGGGTCGAGCCGATCTACTACCTCTTCCTGCTCCCGCCGGTGATCCTGTTCACCCTCGCGATCACCGTCCCCGGCATCATCGGCATCTTCTTCAGCTTCACCGACTCCATCGGCCTGGGCGACTGGAAATTCATCGGCTTCACCAACTACGTCGCCGCGTTCAGCGACCCGGCCATTCTGGGGAGCTTCCTGTTCACCTTCGGGTTCTCGCTGGTGACGGTGATCGTCGTGAACATCGCCGCGTTCCTGCTCGCGGTGGGGCTGACCTCCCGCATACGGTTCAAGGTCGGGCTCCGGGCGATCTTCGTGATCCCCATGGTCGTCTCCGGCATCATCATCGCGTACGTCTTCCAGTTCCTCTTCCAGAACTCCCTGCCGGCCATCGGGTCCGCCCTCGGCATCCCCGCCCTGCAGGAGAGCATCCTGGCCAATCCCGACCTCGCCTGGATCGGGATCGTGATCGTGACCGCGTGGCAGTCGATCCCCGGCACGCTCCTCATCTACATCGCCGGGCTCCTTTCGATCCCCGGCGAGGTCTACGAGGCGGCCGACATCGACGGCGCCTCGAAGCCGCAGCAGCTGCTGCGCATCACGCTGCCGCTGGTGGCCGGGTACGTCGTGATCAACGTGATCCTCGGCTTCAAGAACTTCCTGAACGCCTACGACATCATCATCGGCCTCACCAACGGTGGGCCGGGCACGGCGACCCGCAGCATCGCCATGACGATCATCCGGGGCTTCCAGACCGGCGACTACGCCTACCAGATGGCCACGGCGACGCTGTTCTTCATCATCACCGTCGTCATCGCCATCGGCCAACTCTCGGTGACGCGCGGAAGGAACGCCCTCTGATGACCACGGACACCGCCACCGCAGCGAGCACCAAGAACATCGTGGTTCCCCCATCCGGCGCGCGCCGAAGCGGCAAGGGGGAACGCGTCAGCTGGTCGGGCACCGTCATCCTGCTCCTCTGCGCCGTCACCGTCCTCCTGCCGCTGTACGTCACCATCTCGATGTCGTTCAAGACAGGCGGCCAGGCCGTCGACGGCAATGCGTTCTCGCTGCCGATGCCCTTCAGCATCCAGGGCTTCATCGACGCCTGGCAGCTCACCAGATTCCCCGTCGGTTTCGCGATGTCGTTGCTGGTGACCGTCGGAACCGTCGTCGCCACCATCCTCCTCGCCGCTTTCGCGTCGTACGCGATCGTGCGCAACTGGGATCGGCGGGTCTTCCGCTGGTCGTTCTTCTACCTGCTGGGGGCGATGTTCATTCCGTTCCCGGTCGTGGCGCTCCCGCAGATCCAACTCACCGGCCGCTTCGGCCTCGACAACCCGTTCGGCGTCATCATCCTGGCGACGATGTTCCAGCTCAGCTTCAGCGTGCTGCTGTTCACGGCGTTCTTGCGCTCCATCCCCATCGAGTTGGAGGAGAGCGCGCGAATCGACGGTGCGTCGACGTGGCAGACCTTCTGGAGCCTGATCTTCCCGCTCCTGGCGCCGATGAGCGCAACAGTCGGCATCTTCGCGTTCCTCTACGCCTGGAACGACTTCATGATGCCGTCGCTCATCATCTCCGACGCGAACCTGCAGACGCTGCCCGTGCGTCAGTACCTCTTCCAGACGCAGTTCAGCAGCGAGTACAACGTCGCTTTCGCGTCATACCTGATGGCCATGGCACCGGCGATCATCGCCTACCTCTTCGCCCAACGCTGGGTGATGGAGGGCGTGACCCAGGGCGCCCTCAAGGGCTGACCGACCGACCGCACGGGAGCAGGGCACGCGCCCCGCCCTGCCCTCCCGCTTCGAAGGAGAGACCGATGGCAGCTGAATCCGTCGTCGCCCCCGCCGCCTCGTGGTGGCGCCAAGCCGCCGTCTACCAGATCTATCCGCGCTCGTTCGCCGATGCGAACGGCGACGGCATCGGCGACCTGGGCGGCATCATCTCGCGCGTGCCGTACCTCCGTGACCTCGGCGTCGACGCGGTGTGGCTGAGCCCGTTCTACCCCTCCGCCCTGGCCGACGGCGGATACGACGTGGCCGACTACCGCGACGTCGACCCGCGAATCGGCACGCTCGCCCAGTTCGACGAGATGATGTCGGCGCTGCATGATGCGGGCATCCGCGTCATCGTTGACATCGTGCCCAACCACTCCTCGAACGAGCACCCGTGGTTCCGTGAGGCACTCGAATCCGGGCGCGACAGTCCCGCACGCGACCGGTACCTCTTCCGCGACGGGGCCGGGGAGAACGGTGAACTCCCCCCGGCCGACTGGACGTCGGTCTTCGGCGGGCTCGCATGGGAGCCGGTCGGCGACGGGCAGTGGTATCTGCACTCCTTCGCGAAGGAACAGCCCGACTTCAACTGGGACAACCCCGAGGTGCGCGACGATTTCCTGACGACGCTGCGCTTTTGGTCCGACCGCGGCGTCGACGGCTTCCGCATCGACGTGGCGCACATGCTCGTCAAGGAGCTGCTCGACCCCCTCCCCGCTCAGGCCGACCTGGACCTGCTCGATCCCGCCTCCGGTCGCCATCCCCTCCTCGACCGGGATGAGGTGCACGAGGTCTACGCCGAGTGGCGCGCTCTGTTCAACGAATACGACCCGCCCCGGACCGCCGTCGCTGAAGCCTGGGTCGACTCCGCCGAGCGGCGCGCGAAGTACGCGGCACCGACGAGTCTCGGCCAGGCTTTCAACTTCGACCTCCTCACGGCCGACTTCGACGCGGCACAGTTCCGCACCATCGTCGCCGAAAACCTTGCGCAGTCTCTCATCACCGGCTCGTCCTCGACGTGGGTGCTCTCCAACCACGATGTGACCCGCCATGCGACGCGTTACGGGCTTCCTCCCCTGGACGGCCGCGACGTGAAGCAGGGGACCGAATGGATGCTCGCCGGCGCAACCCGTGACGGTGTCGATCTCGACCTCGGTCTGCGCCGGGCACGTGCCGCGACGCTGTTCGTGCTCGCCCTCCCCGGGTCGGCTTACCTGTACCAGGGCGAGGAACTCGGCCTTCACGAAGTCGGCGACCTCCCCGCCGAGGCTCGGCAGGATCCCGCTTATCACCGCTCGGTGAATCAGCCGGAGTGGAGCTTCGACGGGCTGGGACGCGACGGATGCCGCGTCCCCCTGCCGTGGAAGACCACCGGGTCGTCGTTCGGCTTCGGCGAGAACGGCGCCCACCTGCCTCAGCCGACGTGGTTCGGCGACGTCTCCGTCGAGGCGCAGGAGCACGATCCCGAATCGACCCTCAGCCTCTACCGCGACGCTCTGCGTCTGCGCCACCGACTGCAGACGGCCGAGACGCTGGAGTGGAACGAGGATCTCTCCCGCGGCGAGGTTCTCGGCTTCACTCGACCAGGCGGATGGATGATCGTCACGAACTTCGGCGCCGAGTCCGTGCCGTTGCCCGGTGGCGATGTCCTGCTCGCGAGCGGACCCCTCCCGGCCGGCGAACTCCCGGGGGCGACCACGGTGTGGCTGCGCGTGAGCTGAAGCCGGTGTCGACGTCACCTACCGATCGGTACCAACTCGTTAGAATATTGTCATGAGCGACTCGCGCGGTGGTCGGACCGGGCGGCCCAGAGAGTTCGATGCAGACGAGGCTCTCGACCGCGCGGTAACCCTTTTCTGGGCGCAGGGTTACGAGGGTACGAGCATCACCGACTTAACGGGTGCGATGGGTATCAGCAAGCCGAGCATGTACGCAGCGTTCGGCAACAAGGAGCAGCTGTTCCGCAGGGCCTTCGAGCGGTATACCCACGGTCCGGGGTCGTACGTGGAGCATGCGATGCAGCGGCCGACGGCGCGCGAGGTGGCCGAGGAGCTCTTGCGGGGCGCGGTCATGACGGCCACCGGCCCCGCATTTCCGCCCGGGTGCATGGGTGTTCAGGGAGCCTTGGCCACGGGCGACGAAGGAAAACCGGCCCACGACGTGCTCGTGGGGTGGCGCAACGAGGCGAATACGGATCTGGAGGAGCGCTTTCGGCGGGCCATCCTGGAAGGGGACCTCCCCCGCGACGCCGATCCCGCACGCCTCGCTCGATATATCGTCACCGTCGGGTTCGGCATCGCCGTTCAGGCCGCCAGCGACGTGGGGCGGGACGAGCTCGACGAGGTCGTCGACGTCGCACTGTCGAACTGGTGCCCGTAGGAGGCCTCCGGGGCATCGTGCCCTCAGAGATCCAGAGAACGCCCCGTCAGTTGCCGCCCCGCATGCGGGCAAGTTCGGCCTGAATGCGGCTCTCCGAGACATCGGCGGGGCGGCGGCCATAAGTGAAAACGCCCCACACGACGACCGCGACCAGGGTCCCCAGGATGGGCCACACCGGCCAGAAGTAGCCGCCCGGTGTCGTGAAGTACCAGATCGCGATCTGAACCACCGCAAGGAGTACCCAAGCGGCCACGACCCACTTGAAGATCGTCTTTGCAATCACGCGCCGACGCGCGAGCTCGTAGGAATCGTTCACTGTTGCCATGTGCGGTGTCCTTTCGATGAGCGATGTGGATCGTCCGGTGTTCTCCTTGCAGGGTTGTTGCTTTTGACGCTGTGGAGCCGGGCGTGCGAGGCCCGCATCCCCCGATTGCAGTGCGGAATGGCGACCAGTAAACCATACCGCTCGGTAAATTAGTGGCTTTCGCCGAGATCGGCCGGAGGTTGCACGGCGTGACGCGCCGGGCATGGAAAAGGCACCGGGAATCCGGTGCCTTGTGAAGGGAACAGACAGAGCCGTACTTCACGCTTCTGTGTTCGACGGAAACCTACCTGTAGCAGTTGCGCGCGCGGGACGGATGGCGTCTGTCGGCACACATGCAGGCACCGCTTGTCCGAGGCGCGCAGCGCCTCAGACAGGAGGTTTCCGGGAGATCCTGCCGACTCCATCGCCGATCATTCGGCGGTTGACTGACGATCCGCAGCCGGGATGCGCAGCCCGCTGACCGTTCGATCAATCCAGTCGCAGATGTAGTGGCGGCCGACTGGGATGTTGTCTACGCTGCAACGCTCTACGCCGCCTTCTCAACGCCGCAACCCCGCTCGCGCCGCACCAGCAGACCGACGACTCCGCCCGAGGGCTCCACGGCCCGTGAAACGCCTGGCGCCGTGTCGCCGCGGCTGTGTCGGCACTCGCCGTGTTCGCCGCCGCGGTCTTTCGTCTCGCGGCTCCCGTCGCCGCCGCGATCGATGCCGCCATTGACCTCCCCGCGATGGACCCGTCGAACCCGGCTGTGACGTTCGGGCTGTGGGCCGGCGGCAACCTTCTCATCGCTCTCATGATCCCCGCGTGGGGCCCCCTCGAGTGGGCGTTCCTCGGGGTGCGGCCGGGATGGCTCTCGACGATCGCCGGTCGCTTCCGCTGGCACCCCCTGGGCCGCGCCGCCGTCGTCGTCCTCCCCATCTGGACGATCTTCTGGGCGTCCTTTCGCCGACGCGCGCTTAGGGTTCGCGATCGCGCTCCTCGTCACACCCGTTCTCTTCGCCCTGGTTCACGCGCCGGGGGCGGCGTGGAGCTTCGTCTACGGTCGGGTTCGGCCCAGTCCCTCGGGACCTTGATCGTCGACGGGGAGCAGCGGATCCTCTGGTAACGGAGCGAGGTTTCTGAGCGGCTTGGACACCAGTACGCCAATGGTCATGATTCCCCAGATACTGGCGGCCGCGATTGCGGCGACTCCCGTTGTGGTGGTCTCGGTGATGATGGCGGCGATCATGACCCCTAGCGGTGGTGCGATGGTCATCACGGCGTTCTGGGTGCCGAGCACACGGCCGCGAACTCCGTCGGGGATGCGCTCGAGCATGAGTACTCCCATGAGGCTGGTGAACAGTCCGCTCGCCAGACCGGTCAGGAACGCACCGATGAGCACGATCGGCACGTTGGCAAGAGTGGCCATGATGGCCAGGCCCACGGTGGCGCCGATCAATCCGGTGCTGAGCCACGCACGACGGCCACGTCCGCGCTGAGCGAAGATGGCATAAATGCCACTGCCCGCTAGGAGGCCGACGGCAAGAGCGCTGAGTACGAAGCCGAGAACCGGGGTCTGACCGAGCTCCGTGAAGTACACCGGCAGGATCAGACCCTGGAACGAGGACAAGACGATGCCGGCCATGAAGGTCATCGCCACAAGCATCATGAGGAACGGGCTTCGGAAAAGGGTCGACCAACCCTCTCGGAGTTCCGCCCAACCGAACCGGCTCGAAGCGCGACCAATTGCGTCGTGTGCACCCAGCCGATGGGGAATGAAGACGGTAACGGCCGCGGCCGCCAGTGAGAATCCCGCGGTGACCCACAGGACCGTGGTCCCGCCGCCGAGTGCGATCAGGGTGCCGGCAAGCGCCGGCCCCAGCACGAGTCCAATCGCACCGAGACTCTCTCTGATGCCGATCACACGCTCGGACGGGAACGAGCTTGCACGGACGACAGCCGGCAGCAGTGTCTCCCGTGCTGTCATCCCCGGGATGTCGCCGAGTGCACCGATCACACCGAAGATGATGAACAGAGCCAGGTTCAGTTCGGTGAACAGAGCAATCAGCGGCAAGGCGGCCACGGCGGCTCCGGAAATCACGTCGGTGACGATCGACGACGTACGCCGATTGACCCGGTCGATGACGACCCCCATCAGCACGCCCGCGAGGAGCGCTGGGATCGCAGTGGTGACGGCGACTGTCCCCGCGCCCAGAGCACTGCCGGTCGTGGTCAGGATGATCAGCGGCAGTGCGACCGCCGCGATGGAGTTGGCCAGCACTGACAGGAAGTAGGAGCTCAAATAGGCGATGGTGATTCTCACCTGTCCACCATGAACGTTGTCCTCGTGACAGGGTCAAGCCCGGATGATCGCGGGGCTCAGTGGGGAATGGCTCGCCGCATCACATCGAGTTGCGCTGGATCGAATGAGCGGGTGATGTAGTCCTCGGGAAGAGCGCGAAGCGCCGGATCCCCGATGCGCACATCGTCGATCCCGGACGCGCCGGCCCGTAACGTCGCAATGACAGCGACGCGTTCGTCCTCGGACGAGTCGTTGGTCACCTCCCGCAACTGACCGGCCATGAGTGCGAGGGACTCGAGACGGCGCGGGTCGGCAAGCTCCCTGCGAAGACGATCGAGAAGACGGTCATCCCGAGTTGCCGCGCAGCAGGCCGACATCACCCTCGAGCTGTCGAACCTCCGGGTCTGAGAACAGAACCTGAAGTGCCTGATGACCCGGGTCGTAGAGCGGCGTCGCTTCCGTGATCGAAGAGGCTTGCGCGGTCACGACTGCGCAGCGGGTGTGCCCTCGGATGTGGCCGTCACGATCAGGTGTACCCGCTCCAGCGGAAGCCCCACAGCGATGAGCCGACGGATCCGCAGGCGCGAGCCATCCGCGCGCGGGGTGGACAGACGGGCGGCGAGCCCACGCCACGGACTTGACCCTGTCCCGACAACACGGCCTTAGCTAGATCGGGTCACGGCACTGCCCGCTCCTGTGGTGTCACCGAATCGAGAAGCGAGAACGGAAAAACCATGACCACACATTTCGAGGATTCGTCTTCCACTCCGGCCGAGGAGCCGAAGGCGACTGCGGGGCTTGAGACGCCAACACTGGCGGAGGACCTTCTCCTGCTTCTCTTCAGGCCCGAACCCGGTTCCGAGGCCGGTACGGGAAACATCGCCGGAGAGGGCACTCTCTACTATGTGCTCGCAGGGGCGGTGCTCGCCGACCTCGCACTCGGAGGCCACGTGAGCACGGGCACCGGCCTGCTCGGAACGACGACCGTAGAGGCTGTCACCGACAACCCTCCGTCTGACCAACTCCTCCGCTTGAGTTGGGAGTACGTCGCGGATAAGCCGAAGGGTGTGCAGACCGTGCTCGCCGCGACAGGCCCGACCTTGCGGGAACCGCTGCTGGACCGCCTCGTCGGGCGTGGGGATCTCCGTCGCAGCGCCCGGAAGGCGCTCGGTCTGTTCCGCTTCACAGCACTCGAGGAGGGCGACAACGAACACCGCGCTGCACTGCTCGCCGACGTCCGTGCCGTCCTTGTCGACGGAGCGGAACCCACTCCCCGCGTCGCAGCGCTCGCCGCGCTTCTGTACGGCAGCGGAACGCTGCCTCAGTTCGACCGTGACATCCCCTGGACCTCGCCGGTCATCGCCCGCGCTGAGGCACTGAAGAACGGCAACTGGGGTGCCGGCGCTGCGGCTCAGGCTGTCGCGCGCACTGTCGCCGCCACCATCGTCAACAACGTCATCATGGCCGCGGTCGTGCTTCCCCGCGCCTAGCGCGACGTCGCAGCTGCGCTATAGACGAGCCCATCCTGACCCGCGAAGCTCCGGCAGTTCGGTCCACCCTCTGACGTGGATCGGGCCGAGCAGCAATTCCCTGTCCGCCACGAGGTACCGCAGCTCGACCGCCCGGTCCGGCTCGGTTCCGAGGAAGAAGCTCGTGATGGAGCGGTCCGCCGTCGTGGGGTCCGCGACGAACGCCCCGTAGGAGAAGTGCTCGCTCGCTGCGGCGGCGTGTCCGAGTGCGATGACCGTCCCTCCGCGCTCGAGCAGTGCGTAGGCTGCGACGAGTTGTTCTCCCCCGATCATGTCGATGCCGCCGTGAAACGCGAGAGTCACGGTAGCGAGGGTCGTGTGTACCTCGTGGGCTCCACGTCTACGGATGGCGTCGTGCTGGCGGTCATCTCGCGCAATCGCTACAAGCCATGCGCCCGACGAGCCGCGAGAGTCCGCGCCGCACACCCGGCGTCCCCGGTTGTCACTCCCCACGACCTGCGTCACGCCGCTCCTAGCCTCGCGGTCTCGGCCGGCGCCAACGTGAAAGCAGTCCAGCGGATGCTCGGCCACGCGTCTGCGGCCACGACACTCGACGTGTACGCCGAGCTCTTCGACGAGGACTTGAACGCTGTCTCGGATGCTCTCGACCGTGATGCGGGCGAGCTTTTCGCGAACGGGCGTGGCCCGTCAGGGTGATGATCCCGTCGTGGCGACCAGCGCAATCGCCGGGCGCTAATCTGCGTTGGGCCCCACGTTCGGGCGAGTTGCCCTCTGCGCCCCGTCGAGGACGAGGCCAAGTGTGGGCAAATGTGGGCAGACTACCGACTTGGCTTCGCTGTGCGCGATTTTAACAAGGTCGAAAAGCCGCTCAACCAAGCTTTTCTCGTTGTAGCAGGAGCGGGGCTTGAACCCGCGACCTCACGATTATGAGTTGTGAGGCGGATGTCGAAATAGCGCTGTACAG
>NZ_JBZEGJ010000004.1:0-40311 GCF_058310475.1 Microbacterium sp. Z12_35
TGTAGCAGGAGCGGGGCTTGAACCCGCGACCTCACGATTATGAGTTGTGAGGCGGATGTCGAAATAGCGCTGTACAGAACCTATCCAGGCGTGTAACGTGTCAGATATGACCGATGGAGGCCGATAGGGGAAGATCTCTACGGCTACACCGGCGGCTACACCAACCTTGGCCGGAAGGAACGCCCAGATGCTCAAGCGCATCAGCCGTAGAAGACCACGACGCTTCCAACACGTAGGCGTCATCAACCAGCAAGTCTGGAGCGCCCACGGGAGAAGGACACCCCGAGTGGCGGGGGCCTCGCGCCCCCGCCCGGACCTTTCCCAGCGACAGAACAACCACCCAGGAGGCGAATCGTGATCATCAACGGATACATCCTCGATGTGCGATGGGATGTCGAGAACATGCCCCAGCACATCGGACCGTTCGAGTCGATCGCAGAGGCTAACGACTTTGCCCGGCTCAACGTGCCCAACGGAACATGGGAGGCACGTCCGCTGGCCGCACCCTATGCACGCGCTCACCACGCGAACGGCAGCAAGTGATGACCGCCGAACCGGAGGACGCGACTCCTGAGATCGGCCAGGAGATCGCCGCCGAAATCGAGGCGCGCGGGGCAGCCCGGTTCATGGGGACCGCCGTGTACACGCCGAAGGACTTCTGGGCCGAGATTGCGCGGCGCGCCATCGAAGCTCACGACGCTCAGCCAGCGGCGGACGCGCTACGGGCTGCGGCCAGCTACATCCACGAGAACCGCGAGGCCGACGGTTCCATCCGCGTCATGGTGGGCTCCATCCCCGACTACATCTACCCTGAGTATTTCCTTGAGTCCGAGGCTGACCGGATCGAGCGAGGAACCAGCGGTGCGCGGTAAGGGGGAAGGCGCGGTCTACCGTGTGCCCGCGGACAAGTCGCAGCCGCTCAAGTATTGGACGGGCACGGTCGAACTCCCCCCTCTGAATGGCGACCGCCGACGCAAGGTGGTGCGCCGGAAGAACAAGGCTGAGCTGCTCACCGAACTCGACCGGCTCCGTGGGGAACTCGCGACCCGCGGCGACCTCCCAACGAAGAATCAGACCGTCGAGCAGTGGTTCACCTACTGGGTTGAGCAGGTCGCGGCGAAAGAGGTTCGCCCGAACACGCTCGACGGGTACCGGCGCACGATCAAGAACCACATCATCCCGTCGATCGGGAAGGTGAAGCTCGACAAGCTCACCGCCGCCCACATTCGCCGGGTGCACGACGGGATCCTCGCGAAGGGGCTCTCGTCCACGACCGCGCTTCTCGCGCACCGCATCCTGTCGGTATCGCTGAAGATCGCCGTCCGGGAAGGCCGGATCGGACGGAACCCCGCCAACCTCACCGCTCCCCCACGTAAAGCGCGGCCCGCGCTGGAGGCCCTCGAGCTTCCCGAAGCTCTGCAGCTGCTCGAGTACGCGTCGACCGACGTTCAGAAGGGCGCATGGCTCGCGACGGTGCTGCTGTCCGGTGCCCGCCGCGGGGAGGTCCTCGGGTTGGAACGCGACCGTGTGACCGACGTCCTGGACCTGTCGTGGCAGCTGCTCCGCCTGCCGCTCACCGACAAGGATGGGAAACCGGAGGTCCCCGCCGACTACGAGTACCGCCACCTCACCGGTGGCCTGTACCTGACCCGGCCGAAGTCTTCGAAGTCGTGGCGGATCATCCCCCTCGTCAACCCGCTGCGAGAGATCCTCGAACGGCACATCGCGGTCACGCCCGATAACCCGTGGGGGCTCGTGTTCACTCACAAGGGGCGCCCCATCGGCCCCGACATCGCATCCGTGGACTGGCGCGAGTCCCTCACCGCTGCCGGAATCGGGAAGAACGTCCGACTGCACGACGGCCGGCACACCGCGGTCGACCTCATGCTCGAGGCGGGGGTGCACGAAGACGTCGTGATGGACATCTTCGGCCACTCCACCCGCGCTGTGGTCCGCGGCTACAAGTCACCGCACAACCGGAAGCGCCTCTTCGCAGCGATGCAACAGTTCTCCGAGCTGTTCACGCAGCTTGAGACAGAACGAACGCGCGAAATAGGCGCGTAGTCACCCCGAGCTCCGCGACGATCCGTTGCTCGTCCTGGCACCACCGGTACAGGTCCGCGAGTTCGTCGGGGTCGATGAGGTGGTGAGCGGCGAACTGGTCCGCCTGCCGTTCGTGCTTCGGCCTGTCGTCCGGGTGCGCGAGCACCGCGTGACCGAGTTCGTGGGCGAGTACGTTCCGTTGAGCGCCGGGCCGCAACCGGGAGTGAATGAGGATCGTGTCACTCTCTGGGAGCCACAGCCCATGCGCGGTGCGTAGCGGACGCACGAACACGTCGAAGCCGAGCCGGTCGGCGTGCTCCCACGGGTCGTATGCGCGACCTCTAGGGAGCGTCAGATTCCGACTGCTCATTCTCAGTGTCGTGGTTTGCGGCGCGCGGCGATGAGCGCTCATCCCACCCCTCCCCCACGAAGTGCGCCTCTTTCTCGGCGCGCTTCCGTTCCATTTCGTCGACCGTAGGTGCAGGGTCGGACACTGGGTGTTCGGCGAGGAACTTCTCCATGCCGCCGTACTCGTCCAACGCTTCCTGCAGCATGGTCGCCGCAGCGGACTCGAGTTTGGTGGGTGCCGCAACCGCGCCGGCGATCAGTTCGAACTCGCTAACGGACAGGGCGCGTGCGCCGCGGATGCTGCGACCAACGAGGGTCGGGGCGATCCCCGTAGCCGCGGCGAGGTCTTCCTGGCGCATGCCGCGCTTGTTCATGTGGTTCTCAATGACCGTTCCGACCCACTCGTCGAACGTCTCGGGGGGCTTCCGCTTCTTAGGCATGGTTCCAGAGTAGCGCTGTGATCTTCCAAATCTGACCAGAAAAGTTCCGGATTAGGTTGTATCGGTCGGGTCCGGCATGTAATGTTCCAGATATGACCGATCCGAGGAGAACCGCTGGGACGAAGGTCCCCCGCGATGAGGCCACCCGCCCACACGATCTCGACATGCTGCGCGCGAACGACGCGCTTCTCGTCGACTTCGTGCGAGCGGGTGGCCTTTCTGGTCTCACGCCCGCCGAGATGTTCCCGGAGCGTGCGGCATGAAGACACCACCGAAAGTCCAGCCGCTCGCGGTGCCGCTCCCCGAAGCGGCCGCGATGGTCGGCATCTCCGTCGACAAGCTCCGTCAGCACATCGACCGCAACGAACTCGTCCCGTCGTACATCGACTTCAAGCCCGTCATCAAGCTCACGGAACTGCAGCGCTGGCTCGACGCCCGCCCAGCTGAGCGCCCCGAGGCGGTGTCGGGATGAACAGCCTCGACTTCATCCTCCAGGGCGGTGCATGGATCCTCGGGCTCATGGCCCTCTACGGGTGCTGGATGATCGCGTGCGCCATGCACGCGGAGCCGAACGAGGCCGACGCGTACTGCTCCTGCGTGGATGAGGAACTCGACGCACAGGACGCGTTCTACGCCGACCTCGCGAAGAACGTGGGGATCTGACCATGCGTAACGCGAACACCGTCGCCCTCAACGAGCCGATCCAGCTGAACCACGCACCGCATGTGCATTCGTACGGCCGGTTCGGTGGGGTGGTGCAGTCCCACATCCGGTTCGACAACGGCATGGAAACAGTCCTGGTCCCTGTGGGGGGCGGGTTCCCGAACGTGACCGACCAGAACGGGTTCACCCTCGGGCTCGATCGGGGCATCTGGGACGAGCCGACTCAAGAGGACCGCGATCGAGTCCGAGCGCTTCTCCGGGAGCGGGAACGCAAGCAGGAGTAACGGCCCACCTTCTCAGCCCTGGCCGCGGTCACACGCGACCTGGGCACAGCCACCGCATACCCGGATTCGGGCGTGCCGGCGCACCCAACTGAACAGAACTCGCAGGAGTAACAGCCCGTCTAGGCCCGCAAGGGAACCGGGGACAGCCCAGGAACTCCAACTCCCGGCTATGAGGACTGCGAGCGGTAACGACCATCGCGAAGCGGACGCTGGCGCTGCACCCGATTTATACGGAGGGGGTGCACTGCTGCGGTGGGGAATCCAATTCGAAGGGATTCGCAAGTTTCGACCTTCCGCGTTGCACCACGGGGCGCGGGACCGGGCGCGGGGTTAGAGCGCCTTTGGCTGGGGATTGGTCACCCGGAACCTCGCCGCGTGGGTTATCGCGGCAGCCCCTGAGCCTGCAATCGGTCGACGCGGAGCATCACCGCGCAGGGGCACTCGAACAATCTCCGGGGGCGGGTGACCGTCTGGAGTGGGACCACCCGCGAGCGGCAGGACCGCACGGGGAACCCGCCCCCGGTTCCGACCACCCAACGCCGAGGAGGCAACCGTGAGCAAGATCATGCTGGACGCGAACCGGGCGAAGTATCTCGCCACCGCCGTCCTTCCCGCCGCGTCGAAGGACGACGTAACCCCGACCCTCACCGGTGCGCATCTGTCCATCGAGAAGGGCAACCTGCGCGTGGTCACCACTGACCGCTACAGGGTGCACGCCGTGCTGCTCACCCTGCTTGGCGACCACGAGGACGACTTCGAGGTCATCCTCCCCAGAACGGCGCTCATGTGGATCCAGAAGAACGCCGGCGCGTTCTCGCGGGGATCTGGCGTGTTCTCACCAGCCGTCGTCATCGAAGTGGAGGGGGGCCGCGTGACCATCCGGGTCCGCGAGGACAAGGAAGCGACCGCCGCCGACGAACTCACCTTCACGACAGCCGCTATTAAGGGCAAGTTTCCGCCCGTCATGAACCTCATTTTCGCCGCGCGCGACAAGGAAGCCACCGCATCCGAGGCACTGTTCACGCCCGATCTGCTCGCATCTGTGCGCGCGCTCGGGGTCGACGCGCACCGCGCCCTCATCAAGTTCACCGAGGGCAGCGGCACAAAGGTCGGCCCCGTCTATATCAAGGTCGGCGATCACGCCGAGGCGCTCATTCAGCCGCACGCTGCGATCTGACCCCCATACCGCCCGCGGTCACCCCTTGGGGAGGTGGCCGCGGGCTTCCCATACCCACCAAAGGGGGCAGCCATGACCGAAGACACCTACATCGGCTGGGTCGAGACCCGCCAGCGCGTGAGCGCCGAGTTCAACGGAGGTGGGGTCTTCGCCACCGGCGAGGTCATCGCATACACCGACCGACCCACCGTCACCATCCGAACCGAAAACGGCCGCCACGTCAGCTGGATCGCTGACATGTGCGTGCCCGTCACAACCTCCGAGACGGAGCAACCATGACCATTCCCATGATCTTCCCCGTGGGGGACACCGCAAGAGCCCGGAGAACCGATCCGAGCTCATCCCACGAAGCGGCGGACCGCAACGACCTCGCCGCGTCCCAGGCTGAGGTCCGGGCGATCCTCCAAGTCCTCGGTGCAGCCACGGACGACATGATCCTCACCCTCAACGAGAAACGTCTCGCGGACGGTAGGGCGATCACGAAGCTCACCCCCTCCCGGGGACGGAGCGCACGCAAGGAGATCAAGGCCGTGGAGGTCGAGGTCGACGGGAAGCCGTTGCGCGCCCCGACCCGGACCGGTTCGTCCGCACAGGTTTGGAGACTCCGATGAGCGCCGACTGGATCGAAGTGAATCGGGGTGTCGACGCGAGTATCGCTCGCCTCCGCGCGGAACGCGACACTCTCGTCGGGCACATCGAGGACCAGATCGCCCAGGCGCTCCTGGAAGCTGCCGCGCTGCGGGAGCAACGCGACACGGTCCTCCTCGACTACGACTCCCGTATCGGGGACCTCGCCGACGCGGCGGAGCGTGAACCGTGACTGGCGCATGGGAGGCAATGACTGCCGCGGAGGTGAACCAGCACCGGGCGCTCAAGTACCTGCCCGGGTACGGGTGGGACGAGTACGTCCGGGAACGCAACACCGGCGGGCGGCCCCTCACCACCATGGGCGGCGCGCAACGGGAAGCGTTCACCGCGGGCGTCATGTGGACCCGCCGCCTGCAACTCACCTGGGACCAGGTCCCGCTCGACGAGGCCGTGTGGGAGCTACGCGCCGGCCGAACCTCAACGTTCTACCCGATCTTCGCGGAGAACCCGTGCGTGTGGGCGAACTGCCCCCACTGCGACGCCCGAACCCTCGTGTACGCGGCAGGCGTGTGCACCGACTGCCAATTCGACTTCCTGGAGTAACCCATGCCCATCACCACAAGACGCCCGACCGGTGTCCCGTCCTGGCCGATCATGCTCCTCGCGGGGCGGGAGAAAGCGGGCAAGACGTGGGCCGCCCTTGAAGCCTCCGCGTCACCGATGATCGGACGCACCCTGTACATCGGCATCGGGGAGGACGACCCGGACGAGTACGCGCTGATCCCCGGCGCGGACTTCGAGATCGTCGAACACGACGGCACCTACCCGGGCATCCTCAACGCCGTCACCGCGGCCGTCAACGAACCGCAAGGGGGCACGCCCACGCTGATCGTCGTGGACTCGATGACGCGGCTGTGGAACCTCATCGGCGACAACATGCAATCGATCGCGAACCAGCGCGCCAAGGGCAGGAAGAACGCCAACGGCGACTACACGATCAGCGCGGACCTGTGGAACGTCGCCGCAGGCCAGTGGGCGGACGTGATGGACGCGCTCCGCGAACACACCGGCCCGGCCATCCTCACCGCCCGCCTCGACTCCGTCGCCGTCATGGAGAACGGGCAGCCGACCACCGCGAAGGAATGGAAGGTGCAGGCGCACAAGTCGCTCGTGTTCGACGCGGCAGTGGTGGTCGAGATGCGTGAACGCGGACGGTTCCTGGTGACCGGTGTGAAGTCGGCCCGCATCCAGCTCGCCGCCCCGAAGGAGTTCCCCGGGTTCACGGTCGAGCAGATGTGGCGCGACATCGGCCTGCAGGACGGTGCTGGCGAACGGGTCCACGCGACCGTGCAACCGGACACGACCGGTGCGGAACCGAAACCCCGCACCCAGGAACGTGTCGACCGTGCCGTCACCGCCATCGGCAACTCCACCACCGCGGCCGAGCTGGCGAAGGTATGGACTCGTGTCGGACCCGACATCGCAGGTATCGAACGCCTCAAGGCCGCATACGACCAACGGGTGAAGGACCTCGCCGACACTGAGCAGCCCGCGCCTGTGGACGAGTGGGCCGCGCGCCCGGTGCCGGAATGACCCGGACGACCGGGTTCTCGCCCGCGACGGAGGCACTGATCATCGAACGCGACCGCGGATGCTGCTCCCGCTGCGGCAAGCCGGTGACGCACTTTGAGCGGGGCGTGGCGTGGAGCATTCATCACCGTGTCGGTCGAGGCATGGGTGGCTCCAAGGCCGCGTGGATCAATGCAGCCTCCGCCGGGGCGATCCTGTGCGGCAGCGGCACCACCGGGTGTCACGGGGAGATCGAGTCGAACCGTGCGCTCGCGTACGACACCGGCTGGCTGGTCCGCCGCAACGGGACCGCACGCCCCACCGACGTGCCATACGAACACGCCCTCCACGGGTTCGGGTACGCGCTCGACAACGGACTATTCGAACGGATCACACCATGACGGGACCGAGCATCTACTTCGACGGCGGTGACATCGTCCTGCACCACGGTCAGGCGCTCGACGTCGCCCGCACCCTGCCGGACGCATCCGTGCAGACCATCGTCACGTCGCCCCCGTACTACGGGCTCCGCGACTACGGCGAAGAGGGCCAATACGGCGCTGAGGAAACCGTCGAAGAGTACGTCGACGGCATGGTCGCGCTGTTCCGGGAACTCAGGAGGGTTCTGGCGGACGACGGGACGCTCTGGCTGAACCTCGGAGACAGCTTCGCGAACGATGGGAAGTGGGGGGGATCGTCGGGAGGTAAGCATGCGGCGGGCCTGCACGGGAAGTCCGGCATCGGGCGCGGCAAGGTCACGACAGGTCTGCCGGCCAAGAATCTGGTCGGCGTTCCGTGGCGAGTCGCTTTCGGGCTCCAAGCGGACGGGTGGATTCTCCGCTCGGACATCATCTGGCATAAGCCGTCCCCGATGCCCGAGCCCGTCACGGACCGGCCCACGAAAGCCCATGAGTACCTGTTCCTGTTCGCCAAGTCCCCGAGGTACTTCTACGACGCTGACGCGATTGCGGAGACCGCGACCGGCCAGTCGTCTGGGAACGGGTTCGCTCGCCCCGAGAGCATCAGCAAGGGCGGCATCGGACAGGACGAGCCATGGGAGGGCCGGCCCCAGCTGCGCCGAGCGCTCGCACTCGCCAAGGAACACGGGCTCACTGAGCAGCACTTCGCGGCGATCCGTGCGGTCGGGATGAATGACGCAGGCAAGGCGAAGAGCGTGCAGTCAGGTGATGGCAAGAACGCCCCCGAAGTGCAGGCGCTCGCGGACGAAGCGAAAGCTGCGCTCGGGGGTTACTACCGGGAGTTCCTGACGGGTGGCACGAAAAACAAGCGGGACGTCTGGACGGTCAACACCGTGCCGTTCCCCGCGGCACACTTCGCCGTGTATCCGCCCGAACTCATCCGCCCGTGCGTCCTCGCGGGCAGCCGACCGGGCGACACCGTGCTCGACCCGTTCAGCGGGAGCGGCACCACCGGCCAGGTGGCGACATTCGAGGGGCGGAAGTACATCGGAATCGATCTGAACCGGGAGTACCTCGACCTGTCCCTTCAGACCCGATTCGCGCAGCCCGCATTGCCGTGGGGAGGCGACGCAGCATGAGCTTCCGTGCCATGTTCGACTCCACAGGCCTCTGCCCCGGAGGCTGCGAGATGCGGATCAGGCGGGGCGAGAACGTGACGTACGACGAGGCCCACAACGTCATCCATGTGGCGTGTGCGCCGTGGCTTGCCCCGGACCCGCCGGCCGATGTGCGGTGCGTCGTCTGCGGGCGGTCACCATGCACCTGCTGAACAAGAGAGGGAAGACGATGATCGACATCCAACGCAGGACAGACCATCGCGGCCACTTCATCAAGGCCGCAATCCCGGGGCCCGTGAAGCGCGAAGTCGTGGAGCGGGTTGGAGCCCGACCCGGGTCTACCAGCGACGCAGAGTGCCACTACTGCGGTTCCCCCGGTCAGATCTGGTGGCCCCTGACATACAGGGGGAAGGTCGGGTCGCACATCTCCCTCACCGGGCTTGAGTTCGATCACGTGTTCCCGGAGTTCAAGGGGGGACCGACGACAGCAGAAAACATCGTGCTCGCCTGCCGACCGTGCAATAGGGCGAAGAGAGACAAGGTGCCCGATGCGCATCCGATCCATCAAACCTGAGTTCTGGCGGTCCAAGACCATCAGCCGCCTCGACTGGGGAACCCGGCTCGTGCTCAAGGGCTTGGAGTCCTATGTGGACGACAACGGGGTCGGCAAAGACGACATCGCGCTTATCGCTGCCGACGTGTTTCCTCGCGATCTTTCCAGCAACCCTCGCGACACTCTCGCGAGGCTGTCCGAAGCGATTTCTGCTCTCTCGTCGGCCGGTTTGATCATCCAATACGAGCGGGGAGGCGAGGAACTGCTGTATATCGACCGCTGGAAGGACTGGCAGCGCATCGACAAGCCAGGCAAGGGTCGATTCCCCAGGCCAGACGGCAGTTTTGAGTACGCCGAAGAGGTCGCTCGCGACACTTACGGGAGGGCTCCCGAAACCCTCGCGCCTGGAACAGGGGAACAGGGGAACAGGGGAACAGAGGATCAGGGGGGGCAACGCGACGAAACGTCGCCCCCCACCCCGTTCTGCAAGAGACACCCCGAAGGCACCGACACCGCCTGCTCAGGATGCAAGAAAGCCCGCATCGAATGGGACGCACTCAACGCCCCCGCGAAGCCGACCGCACCCGAGTACCGGAACACCACCACGTACTGCACCGAGCACCAGAACTATCCGCTGCCGTGCGACAAGTGCGCAGCTATCGCCGCTGACGCCGCCGCCTAGAGCACTCACCCATTCATCGAGCCTCCGATACGTCGGGGGCTCCGTTCGTCATGCCCACGGGCAGAGAGGCGCGCAGACATGAGCGTCAAGATCACCCTCCTCCTGGAGAACCACACCGGTCCCGATCATCTCGAGGTCACGCTCGAAGGCTCAGAGAGCGGGGACAACCCGCGATTCGTCGGGAGCCAGATCGACAGCATCCTCGACGACCTGAAGGTGCGGTTGCGGGCAATGATCACCGGCTACCACGGAGAGCAGGCGTGAACACCTGCCCCCCGGAGCACAAGCACGGGGAGAACGCGACGTGCTGGGGGAACCACGGGTGCCGGTGCTCGCAGTGCCGTGAAGCACACCGGGTGAGGGTCGACCGTCGCAGACGCAACATCGCGTATGGCCGACACAAGGGACTCATCGACGCCGGCAAAGCCCGAGACCACGTCAACATGCTCCGCGCCTCAGGGTGGCCGGTGAAAGCGATCGCGGAAGCCGCAGGCGTATCCGTGCACACCGTGAACCGTGCATCCCTCACCCTCGGCAAAGGGATCCGGGCCGACTCCGCAACGAAGCTCCTCGCGGTCACCCCGGAACAGGCCCGGCCCGTGCCGGACGCGGCCATGGTCGACTCCACCGGCACCGTCCGCCGCCTGCAAGCACTCATCGCCATCGGATACACCGGCCACGAGCTCGCGCGCAGGATCGGCACACACCCCGCGTACATGACCCGCATCCTCACCCACGCCCGGGTGCACGAGTCCACCCGGGCGAAAGTCGCCGACCTCTACGACGCACTCTGGGACAAGCCCCCGGTGCCCCGCGATAGGAACCACGCCCACCAGATCCGTCGCGCGAAAGACCGCGCCGCCCGCGCCGGATGGGTCCCCCCACTCGGCTGGGACGACGAGGAAATCGACCTGCCAGACGCCGAACCCGCGGTCGTCGAAGTGGAGGACAGCCTCACCCGTCTCGACACGGCCCGCATCGAAGCGGCGGTCGCTGGGGAGCGGGTCCAGCTGTCACCGCTCGAGCGCCGTGAAGTGGTCACCCGCCTCAACGCCCGCAAGTGGTCCGCTTCGCGCATCGCCACGTATGCCGGCTGCGACGGCCGCACGGTCACCCGCATCCGCAAGGAACTCGGACTGCCGTCCTACGACCAGATGGAGATCAGGGACGCAGCATGACGTGGACACTCACCCTCCCGTACGCGTCCATCCCGAAGGGCCTGTCCGGGAACTACCACGGCCACTGGCGCCCACGACACACGTCAACCCGCGAAGTCCGGGACCTCGTCGTTATGCTCGCCCGCTCCGCACGCATCCCCACGATACAACGCATGCAGGTCGAGCTCATCCAGTACGTCACCGGCAACCGGGTCCGCGACGCCGACAACGCCTGGCCACTGCTGAAAGCGTGCGCCGACGCGCTCGCATCCAACCGGGGCACGTCAGCACACCTCGTACCTGACGACACGGACGAGTTCTGCCAGAAGCTCGCACCCCGTATCGAGCACGGCGACGTCGCGCGGTTCGAGCTGATCGTCACCGACCTCACCCACAGACCCGACGACATCGACCAGATCGCGAAGGAACGGCTCACATGAAGCGTCTACAGGTCAGCACCGCCGGCACCGCACCCACCCAACCGTTCGACGCGCCGCTCTGCGGGCGCTGTCCGCGGTGCCATCCCGGCAAAGCCTGGGGCGGCGACGAACTGTGCCGCGTCCTCCCCGACACCCGCCCATGGGTTACATGCCCCTGCCACACCGGAGGTTCCCGATGAGAGTCCACTGCAACGGCTGCGGCGCGGACATCGCGTTCAACGACATGGTCACCCACGACTTCGAATGCGACACCCACTCGCACCGTGGGCCGGACGGGTGGACGAACTGCACACACAAGGAGGCGCGCTGCTACCGGCGATCCGAACCCGACGAGGTGGCGGCATGACCGGCCGACTGTCCTTCTGGATAGGTGCTCAGAGCTTGTTGTGGAGCTTGATCACGCCGGCTCGACTCATCCCGAGCGCGACGGCGATCTGCTCCCAGGTGGCACCTTCCTGGCGTGCTTGCTCGATGAGTTCGGGCCGGCGTTCGATGTCGCGGGCGATTCGCTCGAGCTGTGTGAGTGCCTTCATGACTGCAACTCTACCGTCTACTTTGTTGACACGCCACCGTCTACAAAGTAGACTTATTGACATGAGCAAGCACACCTCCTCCAAGACCATCACCGCCGGAACGCGCATCATCCTCGTGTCCAAGGGCCAGACCCTCGGCGGCGGAGAAGTCATCGCGATCGACGGCAAGGACGTGCTCATCGCCCAGGAGATCGACTACACCATCGGCTCGGACGGCGGTGTTGACACCCTCGTCCGCTCCGAGCTCTCCGTCGACCGCTACACCATCTCCCGCTCCATAGTCGCCTGGGCCGCCTGATGCCCACCCGGTATGCGTCCTTCGCTCACCGGAAGCAGACCTTCAAGCGGGCCGAGGCCCGGGACGCCGAGATCCGCAGGGAGATCGCGGCATGGCCCGGCGGGATCCCGCCGCAGGAACCAAAACGTGAGATCACCTACGCCGAGAACCTCCTACCCGATGCCGAGGGCTACGTGCACGGCATCGTGCAGGCCGACCCGAACTGGGTCGTTCAATGCGACGGATGCGGACGCGTAGCAGTCGGAGCGTCCAGAAACGCTCACGGCCGGCGCTCGAACCTCGTGATCCTGTTCTGCGGCATCACCTTCGGGCACAACGACCCCCGCCGCATGTGTGCGGGGTGCCGCGTCGATGCCGGCTGGAACGACTTCGACACTCAGCAATGCCGCGAACGGCGCGACCACCTCGAGTTCTACGAGAGGCAGATGCAGGAGCGCGAGCCGGCTCTGTTCGGCCAGGCAGACCGATGACCGCCCACATCCGAGAGAAGGCAGCAGCATGAGCACACCGCGCCCGAAGTTGATCGTGATGCAGTGCCGCTGTGGATGCGGGCTATGGGCCGGGTTCCGCCGCCGCCCGACGTGGGATGAGCATGGTCGCGCCATGGAGCAGGGCATATACGCGGTCTCCCACCGCCGGGCCCTGAGTCTGGCTATTCAGTGGCTCAAGAACGCTCAGGCTCCAATCCCAGAGGACGGTGAGCGCTGATGTACGGCTACGAGATGGGCCTCTCCGCTCAGGCTATAGCGGGGTCCGGCAGGGACCACCCGTGGGATCCAAGCGACCTTCTCCGGTGCGTCAGGTACTGCGAACGGGCCGGGATCTCCACCGACGCGCTGCGAGAGCGCATGGCCGGCCGTTCGGATACCTGGGACCGACTTCTCCCCGAGTGGGACCGGCTGGTTGCTCTGCTGCGGCACGAGATGGATACACGGACGGACGACAAGGCGCCACTGACCTACATCGAAATGAAGGTCATCCGCAGCGGCGGCATCAAGTGCCCGCACTGCGAAGGAAGCGGCAGAGGCGAGACATGCCCGAAGTGCAAAGGAACGGGCCGCCGGTCCGGTGGACGATGCCGGGCCGAATGGTGCGCGCGTGGAGCTCACCCCTGCCAACACTGCCGGGGCTACGGCTACCGGACATCTACCGAAGGAGAGAACACATGACCGAGATCGGACGCATCACGATCACGTACGACATCGCTGCTGACGGCGACACGCTCACCGACGTGATCGTGGACGGGGATATCCCCATCGCCACCCAGTTGGGCCTCCTGCGGCTCGCTGAGGACTCCCTACTGCGTGAGGCGGTAGCGGAATGACCGGACATGAGCGGATGCGTGAAGCGATGCACAACGCGATCTACAGCCGCCCACGGGGCGTTTGGGAGCGGCTGACGTTCCGGTTCGCGCGCCGTGCCTACGAGCAGGGATTCAAGGCCGGGTATGCAACCGGGTTCGTGGACGCGGACAGGAAGGCGTCGGAGCGATGACCAAACCGTACAGCGCCCTCGCTCAACAGCTCGCGCAGAAACTCGCGGAGAAGGCGGCACGCAACCTGCGCGCCGTTCCGGATGGACCGTCACGCAAGACCCGAACACCGGGCTTTGGATCGCCCTCGCCATCGCGCTGTCTCACAACCACATGGAGGATGACTGATGCTTGCCGGATTCAAAGCACAGAACCACCCGCAGCAGACCGACGCGCGGGGCGCTCTCGACGAGGTGGACGATCGTGGCACCGAGTCCGGGTTCGTTCGCGGCCTCGAGGAGCGCTTCGGGCAGCCGTTCACCCTCGACGTCGCCGCGGCACCGCACAACACGAAGTGCGAACGGTTCTACACCCGCGCCGACGACGGCCTCGTCCAGTCATGGGCCGGGGAACGGGTCTGGTGCAACCCGCCATACTCCAACCTCGGAGACTGGCTCGCCAAGGCATGGGCGGAGTGGCCGCACACACGCGGCATCGTCATGCTCCTCCCGGCGAACCGGGTCGAGCAGGGCTGGTGGCAGGACCATGTCGAACCGTTCCGCGACCGCGAAGGGTCGCCGCTGCGCGTGGAGTTCCTGCGAGGACGCATGCGATTCAGCCGACCGGACGCAGTCATCGGACCAAAGGGCGACCGCCCCCCGTTCGGATGCGCCCTACTCATCTGGGAGAACCCCGCCCGGACATCTACCGAAGGAGAGAACACATGACCGAGCCGACGCCCAGCTTGAACGAGATCAGGGCTGACTTCATCACCCTCCACACCCGCAACTTCGACGAGTACATGGTGGGCCGGTCTCTTACTTCTGAGCGGGAGTTCTACGGCGCTCAGTTCGATGCCGCGCTGGCCGATCATGACGCCCAGGTGCTCCGAGACGCCGCCGACCGCATCGATCAGGCGCTTTCGGACGTCAGTCGCCCGCTCGGGTGGCTGCGCGCTGAGGCTGACCGGATCGAGGGAGGAACCAGCGATGCCTGAGCCTTGGCCGTGCCTGACGTGCGGTGAGCCGATCCGAGTGAACCCGCACGCAGGCCTGGGCGAACCGCGCTACGTCCACGTGACCCCAGCCGGACACATGGCATTGCGTGGGCCAAATCAACAGGATGGTGCATCGTGATGGAAGATTTCGCGTCGATCGTGGGCGCCTCGACACCCGATTGGCTCGGACGTCGATACGTCGTGCACGTCGTGCAGGGCACGATCCACAGCTACCACCCGGGCCCAGCCCTCAAGCGACGCTTCTGGACGCCGGAGGCCGCTAAGCGCGCCGGCGACCGAGTCATAGAGGCCAAGCGACGCCAGCAGGCACGAGAGGCCGCAGCGCGCAGCGCGGCCTGGAAAGCCACAGGCTATGTACCGCGCGCACGTCACGCAGAGGGGAGCAAGTGATGTCCGCTGTAGATGACGCACGTGCCGTGCTGGCATCCATTGACGACGGCAAGGTGAGCTTCGAACTGCCCTGGTGGGAACGACAGGCACTCGAAGCTTATGGAATCCCCTACGACGTTCTCGGCGCTTTACGCGCCCTAGTCGCCCTGCACGCCGAGACCGGTGTCACCACCGGGGAGGTTCACGTGCTTGACGGAGAACTCGCGCGCGACGAAGGGCACCACGACCTGTTGCCGCTACCCCTCGCCTTCCCGACACGTGAGGCCGCCGAGGCGTACGTCGACTCGCAAGGCCCGCTGTGGGGCGCGTGGTCCATCCGGCGGGTCCCGGTCCACACGGATGGGGGCGACGATGCGTGAGTACGAGTTCGAAGTGGTGGAGCCCATGGTCACCGCGAACATCTACACGGTGAAGGCCCGGACGCGGGCCGAAGCGCTGGCGAAGGTGCTCGACGGGGACCGGCGCGCGAACGGCGTCTATGCGGAGGAAGGCAACATCCTCCCCGCCCGCCCGCTCACTGTTCGCGACGTGAAGCGCGTGCGCCGCGTGTCCGATTCGACCAGGGATGAGCAGCGATGAGCTACGACTGCGAAGACGGCCAGCACCTGGCCTGCGTCGGAAAGACCTGCGGGTGCGCCTGCCATTGCGGGAACGGCGCCTCATGAGAATCCAGCATCCCGAGCCGGTGAAGGTGGAGTGCACTACATACGCGTGCACGCTCAACCGCGACGACCACGAGCTGGTAGATGATCCGAACTTCTCCCACGAGCCTGGCGACGTGTGGCACCACGACGAGACGACGGGTGTGTGGTGGCCCGCCCGCGACGGGCGTCTATGCTCCAGTTCGACCGGTCAGGACGACTGAACCCACCCTCACCCGTTATCCGCCCACTCCGTCTCACGGGGTGGGCGTTCTTTCATCCCAGAAGGGGAACCCCATGAACCGCTGGAACGAGAACGACGACCCCGTGAAGTGGAAGCAACGCGAGGACTACCTGCGCGCGCAAGCACTGAAGAAGGCTGCCGCCGCGTGGAAGAAAGACCACGAGCCCGCACGACCGTTCATCGTCTGGGAAGGGACGCGCGGCGGCAACGCCGAAGGCCGCCACTACAAGCGTCGGTGGCAAGCGATCATCGCCGCTTGGTGGGCCAGCCGGTACAGCGGCCAGGACGTCTGGATCGAACGTCAGCCCACGTACCGCCACATCTACACCGGAGGACACCTGCCCCATGACTGACAACGACCTCCTCGACGCTGTCGACGCGCTCACGAAACCGAGGCACACACGAGTCGTGCAAGAGGTCTACGAGACGATCATGGGCGACGACGGCAGACCGAAGCTCGACGAGAAGGGCAACCCTCGCCGCAAGCTCACCGGCACGAAACCCGTGAAGCTCATCCACGAGCCGCTCCTCAGGCAACTTCAGGGCGCGATCAGCGGGGCTATGGGCAACACGGAAGGGTCGGCCGCGTCCCTCAAGTTCACCAGGGGAGTGATCAACAGCGACGCACTCTTCCAGTTCGTCCGCATCCGCTCGATGATCACCGACTGGGCGCGGGGAGCCGGCGTCGACCGGTCCGAGGATCCGGTGGTGGAGTTGCGGCGCTGGTATACCGCGTGGACCGCGCAATCGAGACCCGATGCCGACGAGCGCTGGCGCGTGCGGAAGCTCGAATCGTGGGAGACCTTGATCGAGGAGACCATCGACCCGTGGCGTTCCATGCCACTGCCCGGCCCGTGCCCGCGCCCCGATTGCCCCCAGGAGCAGATCGACGGGCTCTGGTTCTACTGGGATCACCGCACCAAAGAGCAGGGCAACCGCCCCCTCCTTGTCGAGTACCGGCAAGGCGAAGGCACCGTCAAAGTCGAGGAGTGGGCACGCGCCCGATGCCGGGCCTGCGGAACCGTATGGGCCACCCCGAGGGCGCTGCAATGGGACCGCGAACACGCCGAGAAGGAAAACGCCGAGGAAGGAATTACAACCGTGTAATTCCGTGGTACATTCGTCACGTCCCCCTACAGCCATGTCCAGGCGAGGGGGATTTCGCATTCTCGCCCCGCCGCCGCACGACTCCAACCTCCTCGCGGCATCCCGCACGTCGTAGACGTCGGCGGGGCAACTCTTCCCACGGTTCGGGGAGCCTCCGGGTTTCCATCACGCGGCGTCGCCTCCGCGTGCCTCGACCGTGGGTTCACTCTTCCCGGTTAGCCGATGCCCCCAACTCGGCCTGTGCCGGTCGAAGGAGATCGCCCACTTCCCACGGGCGGTCGACCATGCCGACAGGGGAGCGCCTGGCGGCCCACAACTGAACACAGCGCAGCCGCTTCGGCGTGGGCGCTATTCTCTCCTGGCCTAACGGCAGGGCGCTCGGTTCTGGACCGAGAAGTCGAGGTTCGAATCCTTGGGGGAGAGCATGAAGCACTATCTGGTCATCAACCATGAGTCGTACGACGCCTCCACCGTCTACGGAGTCTTCGACACGTTCATCGCCGCACGCGACCACATCGAAGCCGAAGCTGCCAAGCCCGACGCCTACTCGTCAGCCCGGATAGCGCAGATCGAAGAGTGGGACGGCGCGAAGAACACCGCAACCTACGAACGCAACTGGCCATCCCCGGCGATCTGGGATCGCACCGACTGGACCTGAGCTACGACATCCCTTCGAGAGATTCCCCACCCGATCGGGGGCACGCCATGGTCACCACGGACACAACGTGGGCTGGACGTCTCAACGGTGCACTCGACTGCATCAGCGACATGACCAAGGACCGCAACGACGCCCTCGACCAGATCAGCGCGTTCCTCCGCAGCCACCCCGAGTTCGACGATGAGCCCCATCTCGTGGCCGCCCGAATCGCGTTGCTGTGAGAACCGCACTCACGCTCGGCGGTGTCCTCGCCGGCATCACCGTGACACTCACCATCCAGCACTACGGCGACCAGTTCCTACGGTGGCTGTTCAGCCTAGGAGACGCCTGATGCCCCGGCAGATGTACCCGTGCGACTTCTGCGGTGGGGAGTACGTGAGCCCACTCGCCGCAGCAATGTGCTGCGAGGCGCTCAACGACGCAGACGACGAGTGGCGCGGGTACAGCTGACAACCATGGTGCAACGCAACTCCACCATGCAAGCCCGCATGCGCGCCCACGTCCGCCGCATCGGTGGGAACTGCAGGCTCTGCGGCGAACCGATCGACTACACGATCCCCTACTTCCTCCCCGGTACACGCACACCCAACCCCGACGCGTACGTAGCCGACCACGTCATCCCCATCGACAAGGGCGGACGTCACGACACCAGCAACGCGCAACCAGCCCACTGGCGATGCAACAGCACCAAACGGGCACGACTCCACTCGCCCATCATCCGACGCAGCGGAGCCCTCGACTGACCCACGGGACCCCCACCCCCTCAGCCTCCCTCCAGGACCTCCGGGGCTAGCCGTTTTCTCTCCCCGACCTTTTTTTCGTTTCCTCTAGGTGGTGACCATGGCTGCTCGTAAACCGAATCTGCGGGCTGTCAAGGCTGACGAGGTCCCTGAGCCGCCGAGGCCGATGTCGCTTCTGGATGCGATCAAGTCGGGCAGCTATGTGCAGATCCTGATTGCGCAGCGTGCCGAGATGGTGGCTTCTCTTCCCGAGACGAAGGGGCCGGCGTTGGCGGCGCTTCACCGTCAGATCTCGATCACGTCGAAGGAGATCGAGGCGCTGATGTCTCGACAGTCCGACGAGGCAGAGGGTGGCGCGAATGTCGAGGACGGAGCCTTCGACGCCGAAGCTATCTGACGTCGCCCGTCACGTCGTTTACCCGAAGGGGATCGTCTCGACGTCGTGGCCAAGGGTGGTTGCTCAGTGCGCGGCGATGGGCGTCTCGTTCGATTCGTGGCAGCACGGCATCGGCACGATTGCTCTCGGTAAGCGGCGCGACGGGAAGTACGCGGCGACTGTCGGTGGCGTGGTGCTGTCGATCCCGAGGCAGGTTGGGAAGACGTTCCTCGTTGGCATGATGATCATCGCCCTGTGCGTGCTTGTGCCTCGGCTGACGGTGCTGTGGACGGCGCACCGGACCCGAACCTCGACGATGACGTTCAAGACCATGCAGGGGATGGTGCGGCGGAAGAAGATCCGCGTGCACCTGGCGCCTGAGCGGAACGACGGTATCCGCGCGACCAACGGTGAGCAGGAGATCCGGTTCAAGAACGGGTCCGTGATCATGTTCGGTGCCCGGGAGAACGGCTTCGGTCGAGGGTTCGACTCTGTGGACATCGAAGTGTTCGATGAGGGGCAGATCCTCACCGAGAAGGCGCTCGAGGACATGGTCCCCGCCGCGAACGCGTCGAAGCAACCCACGGGCGCGCTGCTGTTCTTCATGGGAACCCCTCCCCGGCCCACCGACAACGGCGAAGAGTTCACCAACCGTCGCGCGAAGGCGTTGAGCGGCAAGGCCCGCAACATGGTCTACGTCGAGTTCTCCGCGGACGGTGACGCCGACCCGGACGACCACGACCAGTGGGCGAAAGCGAACCCCTCCTTCCCCTCACGGACTCCGGTGGAGTCGATGGAGCGGATGCGGGAGCAGCTCACCGACGACGACTCGTTCCGGCGTGAAGCTCTCGGCATCTGGGACGCCGCCGGAACGCCCGAGGTCATCGACGCTGATTCGTGGGCCCGCGTCAAGGATCCCGCCTCTATGCCGATCGAACGCCTCACACTCGCGATCGACGTAGCCCCGGACCGTTCTATCGCGTCTGTAGCCCTCGCTGGCCGGCGCGCGGACGGCCTGTGGCATGTGGAGCTCGACGACCAGAAGAAGGGTGTCGAGTGGGTGTCCGCGTGGGTGAAGTCCCGTGCGGAGAAGAACCGCCTGCACGCCGTGGTCGTCGATGTGATGTCGGGTCTGGTGGAGAACCGGAACGGCCGGAATTATCTCGCTGGCACCGACGTGGTGGTGACTCTCGCCGCCGCGGAGGGCCGTGACATGGCGATCGCTTCCGGGCAGTTCTACGACGCGGTCATGGAGTCGACGCCGAAGCTTCGGCACACGGACCAGCCGCAGATGAACGTGGCCCTGTCTGTAGCACGGAAGCGCCCGCTGATGGGTGCGTGGGCGTGGAACCGGAAAGACGCCGAATCGGACATCACTCCCGTGGTGGCCGCGACTCTCGCCCTCTGGGGTGCTCAGAAAGACGATGTTGAACGCCCCACTCGGCGTCAAGGGACCAGGACGGCGGTGATGCTCTAGTGATCGAAGCACTCCGCATCGATGGTCTCTCCGAGGATGAGACGGTCGACCTGAACGCGAACCTCGAGCAGCTGCGTGACAAGCAGAAGCGGAACCTGCTGCGGTCGTCGCTGTATGACGGCAAGCGGGCTGTGAAGCAGATCGGGACGGTGATCCCGCCGCAGTACGCGAAGATCGGTCTCGCTCTCGGGTGGGCCGCGAAGGGTGTGGACGGTCTCGGCCGTCGCTGCGTGCTGGAGAAGATGATCTGGACCGGGGGCGACCTCGACGCGCTCGGATACCCGGAGCTCGTCGACAGCAACTTCCTCATCCCTGAGATATCGCAGGGCCGCACGGACTCCCTCATCCATGGGGTGTCGTACCTGATCACCACCCAGGGGACCGACGACGAGCCGAAGGCTCTGGTTCACACGAAGGACGCGTTGAACGCGACCGGCCAGTGGAACGCGCGAAAGCGTCGCCTGGACAACCTCCTGTCGATCACGTCATGGAAAGACGACCAGGTCACGGGGTTCAACCTGTACCTCGACGGCGTCACGATCGCGGCGGAGAAGGACTCGTCCGGGTGGGCGTTCGATCGATCGGGGCACCCGTGGCATGTGCCTGCTGACCCGCTGGTGTACCGCCCGCGCACGTCACGGCGCATGGGGCGGTCTCGGATCACTCGCGCCGCGATCTCCACACAGGACGCCGCTCTGCGCGCGCTGATCCGCCTCGAAGCGCACATGGACATCTACGCGATCCCGAAGCTGATGCTTCTGGGCGCGGACGAGTCGATCTTCAAGAACGCGGACGGCTCACTGAAGGCGTCATGGCAGATCGCCCTCGGGCGAGCGTTCGGTATCCCCGACGACCCTGACGCGGACCCTCAGAACGCGCGCGCTGACGTGAAGCAGTTCGACGCGGCATCCCCGGAGCCTCACCTGGCGCACCTGAACGCACTAGCGAAGCTCATGGCTCGTGAGATGGACCTTTCCGACTCTGACTTCGCTCTCACCGACCTTGCGAACCCCACCGCCGCTGATTCCTACTCGGAAGCTCGGGAGTCGCTGATCGCTGAGGCCGAAGACGCGACCGATGGATGGTCTACCCCGATCCGTCGTTCGGTGACTCGTGCGCTGGCGATCCAGAACGGCCTCGACGAGATCCCGGCGTCGTGGGCTTCGATCGACACGAAGTGGCGCAACCCGGTTCACCTTTCCCGCGCCGCTGCGGCGGACGCCGGCGCGAAGCAGATCGGCGCTGTCCCCTGGCTCGCTGAGACCGAGGTCGGGCTGGAACTTCTCGGGCTCGATGAACAGCAGATCAAACGCGCCATGGCGGAGAAGCAGAAGGCCGCCGGACGGGCTGTCGTCGCCGCGCTGAGGCCGCGCACCGATGGTGTCGCCACAGCAGTCTAGGCAGGCCCTCGCGGTCGTCTCAGGCGAAGCGGCGGACGTCGCGAACGAGCTCGCTGGACGGCTGCAGGGTGCCCCTGAGGCTCAACGGCTGGTCCTGCTCGAGAACGTCCCCGGGATCATCGACTACTACGCCGCCGGTGCCGGGGCTCTCGCCGCGGACTTCTACGACGAACGCCGCGAGCTTGCCGGGGTGAAGTCGTCGTACATGTCGGAGATCATCGCCGCAGACCGGACGGTGAAGATCCGCCGCGCGGTCGCGTGGGCCGCGGAGCCGCTATTCCAGCCGCTCACGGTAACGGTGGAGCAACGCCTCGCCGAGGTCGTGCAACCCGAGGTTGCCCGGGCGTACCGGGACACGATCACGGGTAACCGTAAGGCGGATCCGGCTTCTGTCGGGTGGCGTCGCGTGGTTGGCGTGTGCTGCCGATTCTGCCGCATGCTCGGCGACCGCGGCGCGGTCTACAAGGAGTCCACTGCACGGTTCGGTGCACACCCCCACTGCGACTGTGGCGCTGAGCCCGTGTTCCAAGGGCAGCCGGCCGGGCCGGAGGCGTCCACGATGCAGTACCTCGCATCCAAGAGGACCCGGACGCCCGCTCAGCGCGCCGAGCTGCGGGCGTACCTGGACACGTACTACCCGGACTAGATTTCCCGCCCCTAGGCGGGCCGTACGCGACGGTTTCGCGGTCATGTGCGACGGCACGGAAACGGGGATACCGGAATGACTGACGCAACGAACACGGACGCCACCACCGAGACGGTGACGGAGTCCGGAGAGCAGCAGGAACAGAGCAAGACCTTCACGCAAGAAGAGGTGAACCGGATCGTCAACGCCCGCCTCAAGCAGCAGGCGAAGAACGAATTCGGCGACTACGAGACGGTCAAGACGACCGCCCAGACGCTCGAACAGCGCCTGGGGTCACTCGAATCGGAACTCACCCAGACGAAGGCTGAAGCGCTCCGCACCCGCATTGCTGCCCGGTTCGGGATCAGCACGGAGAAGGGCGCGAAGGACGAACCGTCCGACGCGGACCTGTTCCTCACCGGTACCGACGAGGCCACCCTCACCGCCCAGGCCCAGCGCCTCGCAGCGCGGCAGGCGGACTCGAAGAAGAACGGCAACGTCGCGCCCAAGGAGGGCGTGACCACACGCACAGGAGACGAGAACAGCGACGCCCGCCAATTCGTGGGCAACCTGTTCGGCGGCTCCGACTAACCCCAAGGAGTAAACCATGGCTGTACTCGCAACTTCGGGGCTCGTGCTCCCGAAGAACATCGCATCCGGCATCTGGAAGAAGGCGCAGACCGGTTCGGCCGTCGCCGCCCTCTCCGGGCAGGAGCCGCAGCGGTTCGGCGAGGTCACACAGATGACCCTCACCGGCCGCCCCCGCGCTGAGCTCGTGGGAGAAGGTGCGGACAAGAACGACACCAACGCCACCTTCGGCTCGAAGGTCGTCACGCCCCACAAGTTCCACGTGACGATGCGCTTCAACCAGGAAGTCAAGTGGGCCGACGAGGAGTACCAGCTCAGCGTCCTCTCGACCCTCGCGTCGGAGGGTGGCGAGGCGCTGTCTCGTGCTCTCGACCTCGGCGTCTTCCACGGCATCAACCCCCGCGCCGGCACCGTCGCCTCCTCGATCGTCGCAGGAGACCGCATCGGCACCACCACCAACGCGGTCGAGATCACCACGGCGACTCTCACCACGCCCGACCTCGTCATCGAGCAGGCCGCGGGCCTCGTGATCGCCGACGGGTACATCCCGAACGGTATCGCCTTCGACCCGACCTACTCGTGGACCGTCGCTACGGCGCGGTACGCGGATGGCCGCAAGAAGTACCCCGAGCTCGGCTTCGGCGCGAACATCACGTCGTTCGAGGGCCTGCCGGCGTACTCGACCACCACCGTCTCGGGTCTTCCCGAGGCTTCGGCGAACTCGGGCATCAAGGCGATCGTCGGGCAGTGGGACGCGCTCCGCTGGGGTGTGCAGGAGTACATCCCCGTGGAGGTTATCGAGTTCGGTGACCCGGACGGTCTGGGCGACCTGAAGCGGAAGAACCAGATCGCTCTCCGCATCGAGGTCGTGTACGGCTGGGGCGTCATGGACCTCGACGCGTTCGCGAAGGTCACCGACTCCGTCGCCAACGTCTGATCGGAGGCTGACATGTCGAAGTTCATCAACACCGACACGCAGGTAGTCGTCTCCGTCGCTGACGAGAAGGACGACCGCTTCGGCGAGGGCTGGGAAAAGGTCGAGGAGACCAAGACCAGCGCTCGCACGAAGAAGTCCTGAGAGAAGGGGGCGGTCATGGCTGTGACACCCGCAAACATCGCGGTCGCGCTCGGCGTGGCCGCCCCCCAATCAGGCTCGCTCACGGAGCAGCAGTGGGAGATGTGGATCTCCGACGCGGAGATGCTCATCGAGACCCGTCGCGCCGAGTTGGATGCGGACGCGCCCGGTGAGGCGAAGGTCGACTACGTCGTCCGCGAAGCCGTCGTCGCCCAGGTCAAACGACCCGACGACGCCACACAGGTGACGATCTCCGTGGACGACGCCTCTTCGTCCCGGACCTACCACTCCAGCAAGGGCCGTGTCGTGATCCTCGAGGAGTGGTGGACACTCTTGGGGCTCCGCAACGACGGGGGAGCGTTCTCCCTCGACATGGTCGGCACGTCCACCATGCACCTCCCCTGGTGCTCCCTCAACTTCGGTGCCCTGTACTGCTCATGCGGTGCCGATATCGCCGGCCACCCGATCTATGAGAGGCCGGACTGGTGAGCCTCGGGTCGGACGTCGCCGCGGTCCTCCCGGAGTTGCGCGCGCAGGCCGAGTCCCTCCACACGGACACGTTCACCGTCTACCGCCCCACAGGGGAGATGGTCACGGACCCGGACACATGGACAGAGGTTCCCGAGCTCGCGACGATCCTCGAGGGCGTGGCCGGGAAGCTGCAGACGGGGATGACGCAGGCCCGTGAGGCGCAGACCCCGGGTGTGAAGGTCGCCGAGACATCCCTGACCTGGCATACGTCGGTGAACACGGTCGGGGTGCGCACGGACGACGTGATCGAGTGCACCGCATCCGTGGACCCGGAACTCGTGGGTAAGCGGGTGCGTGTCACGGGCGACTTCCTGAAGTCCCTGAAGACCGCGCGCCGGTACCCGGTTGAGCACACATCCTGAGGAGGGGTCATGGCCGACTTCGACTTCTCCGACATCAACAAACTCACCGCCGACCTCGGCAAAGTCGCCCGCGCTGCGCATCCGAATGTGAAGAAGTCGGTCGAGGTGACCGCCCGGCATGTGAAGGACACGTGGCGGAAGAAGCTGCAGGGATCATCCACTCTCCCGGGCCTGCCGCGTGCGGTGTCGTATGACGTGAAGACCAGCCCCGGTGGGGTCGAGGGTGAGGTCGGGTTCGACAAGGCCGGCCAGGGAAACCTCGGCAACATCTCGGAGTTCGGGTCCCCGACGGTCGCGCCCCGCGGGTTCGGGCTCGCGTCGCTCGAGGAGAACGTGGACGACTACGTCAAGGGAATCGGGCTCGCCGCCGGCGACACCCTGAAGGACGGGAACCTGTCGTGAGGTTCCACACGCAGGCCGTGAAGGCACGCATCCAGGAGATCACCGCCCTCGCGACGAAGACCTACCTCGGGATTGCGCCGCGCACGTCCACAGGAGCGATCTCTGCGCCACCGCTCGTCCTCATCCACCCGGCGGGCGGCACAGACACGCAGGAGCGCCTCGCCGGGCCTCGCGTGACCCAGCATCCCCGATTCACCCTTCACATCGTCGGGTCGTCAGTGGACAACGTCGAGACGATCAGGGACGCGGTCAAGGCGAAGTTCGTCGTGAATGGCCGCGGCATCCCGCCGACAGTCGCCGGCGAGGTGACGTCGGACCTCACATGGTCGGAGCCGGTCCCCGTGCAGTGGGACTACGACACCACCCCTGCGGTGCCGTACGCCATCGTCGAACTCGCCTTCACGAGCGAACCCGCGTAACCCCAACTACTTGAGGCCCTGCCATTCGGCGGGGCCTTTTCCATTCCACCCGCAATCCCGCGGGTAACCCGGTCCTGCGGGTTTCTCCGTCAGGGCTCAACGCACGAAGGAGAAACCATGGTTGATGTAGCTGATGTGGTCCCCGCGGCCATCGATGTCGACGGGACCCTCGTCATCTGGTGGGTGCCGGCGATCGCCGACCTCGCCGCGCCGAAGGCCGCCACGGAGCTCGGTGGCACTGGCGCGTTCCGGGTGACGCACTCGTTCACCCCGGGCGGGTTCCCGCTCGACGGCGACCAGACGAAGAACAGCGACCCGCGCCTCGGCCTCGAGGTCGACCTGGAGTCGCTGGGCAAGCGGACCGACACCCTCGGCACGCTGGAGTACGTCGACTCGGACAACACGTCGTCGGCTGCGGTCGTGCTCAAGCCGACCCCGCCCGCCAAGACCAAGCCGGGGTACTTCGTGATCCGGCGTGGGGTGCCCAACGGGACTCTCGCCGCTGCGTCCCAGAAGGTCATCGTCGTCCCGGTGACGCTCGGGTCGCAGATCTTCCCCATGAACACGGAGGGCAAGCACCGCATCAAGCAGGCCACGTCCATCACGGGGCCGATCGTCCAGGGCGTCCTCGCGGCCTGACCCATCTCCTGCGGGGGTGCTTCCACCGGGCACCCCCGCAGGTCTTTCCTCACCCGGTGGAGTAACGGTGGAACACAGAATGGCAACGTTCGAGGAGATGCTCGCTGCGGTCGCGGCGAAGCCCCGAAAGACGATCGACGTGTCCGTGATCTTCGATGAGGAGATCGTGGATGAGAGGGCAAGCCTCGAGGCGGCCCTCGAAACAGCCGACGACGATCCGCGCCTCGGCTCGATCTCGGAGGCTGACAAGATCCGGGAGCGGCTGATCCGACTGGAGGACGACGCTGAGGACGCGCGTGTCTGGCTGCGGTTCACCCGCCTCCCAACGCGCGCGTGGATGGAACTCACATCAATCCATGACGTGCGGCTCGAATCCGAGATCGACAAGTTCTACGGGTTCAACTGGGACGCCGTCTGCGAGGCCGCCGCGCGGTACCGCGACAAGCTCACCGGCCAGGCGTTCGGGCACCGTCTCGACGGCGACCAGCCAGTGGAGATGACCCCGGAGAACTGGGACGTCCTCTACGACCGGCTCCCCGGCGGCGAGGCTACGCAGATCCGCGACGCCATCTGGGAGCTCAACACGTTCGGGCCGGCGCAGAAGCGTGAGGCCCTGGTAAAAACCTTCGGAGCAACGTCGCGCTCCGTGACCAACTAGCTCTCTCCGCGCGTCTCGGAATCGCACCGAAGCGGTTCTGGGGGTGGGAGCCGACCACTTTCTACACCTACGACGACGATGGCCGGCTCGTCTCGTCCACGGTCGAACCGGAATGGGACGACGACCAGCGTGCGCTTGTGTTGGCGGCTGACCTCGTCGAGCGGATGACCGGGTCGAATGGGGAATGGTTGCCTGAGGCGACCGCCGACCCGAACGACTACGAGTCGGGAGTCACAGTCCGGTACAAGCCGAGCGAAGAGAAGGTCAACCAGGCGGAGAAGGCGCGGTTGGACAAGCTCGACGAGATCAAGAAGGAAAAGGGCGAGAAGGCGAATATGAACGGCGTCTTCGTCACCGTCGAGAGGCGCGAGTTCCGCCGGAGCTAACGCTCCTGCTCGGGGCAATACTCCCGCGCGCTGGCAAAGATCACCGCTTCGGCCTCATCTGGCTCAAGCCCCGACACGGTGAGCGAGTGGGCCGTGTCGTCGAACGTGGACCCGTCGTCCAAGGCGTCGCACACGGACTCACCGATCGTGACCAGTTGCTCGTCGCTCGATCCGAAGAACGCCCCCGTCTCGCGCATTTCGTCCAGGAACGAAGAGGTCGTCGGCGTCGGCGTCGGGGTCGGTGTTGGGGCTGGGGCGGCGGGGGAAGCGCAGCCCGTGAGCCCGACGGACAGAAGCAGACCGGCCAGCAGCACTCGCTTTCGCATGCGCTGACTCTACAACTCCACATCTGACACCCGGGAGGTTCCCTTGGCCGACCGGACAGTCAAAGTCACGCTGCAGGCAGTAGTCGCCGACTATGTCGCGAACATGCGCAAGGCGCGCGATACGACCGACGAGGTCGGCGGCGCGGGCTCGAAGACAGCGACGAAGCTCGCCGAGCAGAAGAAGGCGATGGAGACCGTGGGGCGCGCTGGTATCGCGCTCGGGGCCGCGCTGGCAGCCGGTGTCGCAGTGGCGATCGCCAAGTTCGCGGAGTTCGACGCGCAGATGAGCAACGTTCAGGCTGCGACGAAAGAGTCCAGCGAGAACATGGCGTTGCTGCGGCAGGCGGCTATCGACGCGGGTGCTTCGACCGTGTTCTCCGCGACGGAAGCCGCGGGGGCGATCGAGGAACTCTCGAAGGCGGGTGTTTCGACTGCGGACATCCTGTCCGGGGCCCTGGCGGGTTCTCTGGACCTCGCAGCCGCGGGGCAACTGTCGGTGGCTCGCGCGGCCGAGATTACCGCCACGGCGCTGAACCAGTACGGCCTCAAGGGCGACCAGGCGGCGCACGTCTCCGACGTCCTCGCCGCCGGTGCCGGTAAGGCGATGGGTTCCGTTGAAGACCTCGCGAACGGTCTTAAGTTCGTCGGCCCCGTGGCGGCATCCATGGGTGTCTCGCTCGAGGAGACCACCGGTGTCCTGGCGTTGTTCGCTCAGCAGGGCATCATCGGCGAGCAGGCCGGCACGTCGCTGCGAGGGGTCCTGGCATCGCTCACTTCCCCTTCCGCTCAGGCGCGCCAGGAGATCGAGCGGCTCGGCATCACCCTGTACGACTCGCAGGGGAACTTCCTCGGTCTGGAGAACGCCGCCGGGCAGCTGTCGAAGGCGTATGGCCAGATGGACGGCGCGTCACGCGACGCGTCTATGGGCATCATCTTCGGCCGTGAGACGGTCACCGCCGCGACGGCGCTCTACCAGGCCGGCGCGGGCGGCGTGCAGGAGTGGACCGAAGCGGTTGACGACAGTGGCTTCGCCGCTGAGCAGGCGCGGCAGCGGCTCGACAACCTCAAGGGTGACCTCGAAGCGCTGTCGGGAGCGATGGATTCCGCTCTGATCCAGACGGGTTCAGCGGCGAACGAGACCCTCCGCGGCATGGTGCAGGCGCTTACCGGCCTCATCGATATGTACAACGACCTCCCGGTGTCCGTGCAGCAGTCCGTTCTCGTCATCGGCGGGGCAACAGCCGCGGTCACTCTCGCCGGCGGTGCCGCTCTCCTCGCAGTGCCGAAGTTCCTCGAGATGCGGGCGGCAATCACGACGGCAGGCCTCTCCATGGGCGGCGTCGCTCTGAAGGCCGGGGCGGCTGGGCTCGCCCTGGGTGGGCTGATGGCGATCGTCGGAGCCGTCGCCACGCGTCACGCCGAGATGGCCGCAGGTTCTGCGGAGTTCGCAGACACACTCGACGAGCTCTCCGGCGCGGTGACCAACAACACCCGCAAGATGATCGCGAAGAAGCTCGCGGACGAGGGCGCGTTCGAGGGCGCGGAGCGGGCGGGTGTCTCGCAGAAGGAGCTCACCGACGCTCTCTATGAGGGTGGTGACGCGGTCGACGCTGTGCGTCAGAAGATGTACGACTACGCGAACGGTAACCCTTTCGACTCAAGCATCGCTGGTTCGGTGAACGCGCTGAACCACCTGAGCGAGCAACTCGAGGGCGCAAAGGACCGTCACGGCGACCTCGCGGACGCGGAAGTCGAAGGCGTAGACGCGACGGAGTCGGCAGCAGCGGCCTATGTCGCGGCGGCTGACGAGGCATCAGGGCTGAACGACGAACTGCAGGCGCTGATCGACAAGATCAACGAAGCGAACGGCGTCGGCCAGGACGCGGTCACCGCGAACGCGAACTACCGGGACGCTCTCGCCGGCATCAGTGAAGAGGTGCAGCGACAGCGAGACGAGTTCGAGAAGACGAACGGGACGCTTGAGGGTTTCAATCTCTCGCTCGACGAGAACACGGACTCCGGTTCCGCTAACGCCGCCATGCTCGCGGAGGTGGCTGGTGCAGCCCAGGGAGCCGCCCAAGCTCAGTTCGATGTGGACAAGACGACGATGTCCGCCGAGGACGCGACGAAGAAGTACAACGAGACCCTCGGCGCGCAGAGGCAAGCGTTCATTGACGCCGCCACTCAGGCGGGGTACAGCGCTGACGAGGTACAGATTCTCGCCGACAAGGTATTCGCGTTGCCGGATGCTAAGCAGCTCGCGATCATCGCCGAGACGGCCGCGGCGCAGCAGACGATCGACCGGTTCGTATGGGCGAACGACGGTCGCCGGATCAATCTGATCGTCGATGGTCAGGTGGGCCGTCAGGTCAATGGGGAAGCAATGATTGCCCGCGCTGCTGGTGGACCGATCTTCGGGCCGGGTACTGGCACCTCTGACTCGATCATCGCGCGGGTATCCAACGGTGAGCACGTCCTGACGGCCGCCGAGGTGGCCGCAGCAGGCGGGCACGGTGCGATCTACGCGATGCGCCGCGCGATCCTCTCGGGTGAGATTCACCGCTTCGCAGGCGGTGGTGGCGTCGGGTACGTGCAGCCCCAGTACGCGTCCTCGTCCCCGGTGATCCGGGTCAACGCTCCTGCCCCATCTCTGGACGGTGCATCCATCACGGGGCGCCTAGAGATCGGTGGTGACGGGCTAGCTCGGATCATCGACGGGCGGATCTCGGTAGCTGAGTCGTCGTCATCGCGGGTGGATAACGCCGGGAAGCGGAAGAGGTTCTGATGCCGTACGCACCGACTCTGACGCCCTACACGGACGCTGACCCGTGCCCTCGGGTGGAGGTGTTCTTCGAGGAGTTCGCACCGGGTACGGACACGGTCACCGTGTACCGCACTGCGAAGGGCCGGGAGTACGAGGTCCGTGGGGCCGTGCGGGCTGGCACGGCTGGGTCGTTGTCGCGGATCGATTTCGAGGCACCGTTCAACATGCCGGTGACGTACCGGGCGGAGATGTTCGACGCCGCCGGGTTGTCGTTGGGGTTCACCGATCCCGCCACGATGGGTGAGCACTTCGAGATCATGGACGACGCGTTCCCGGAGGACGACATCTTCCCCGGCGACGACATGTTCCCCGGCGGCGTGGTCTCTACCGGTGTTGGCCTGGTGTCCCCGGTGACGTGGCTGCATAACCCGCTGCGCCCCGAGGGTGCGGTCGCGGTGGTTCTGTCCGGCGGGACGGGTGAGACCCTGTCCCGGCCTGTCCCGGGGGCGGTGTCGTACCCGTTGGGCCGGCGCGTGGGTGTGATGCTGACAGAACCCCGCCGCGGGGTGTCACGGCTGCGGTTCGATGTGCGCGTCTTCACGCTCGAGGACGCCGACAAGGTGCAGGCGTTGGTCGGGGATGAGACGAACAACCTGCCCCCGGTGATCTGCGTCCGCCTGGGTGGGGATGAGCAGCGTCTCCGCATCCCGCAGCCGATGTTCCTGGGTGTGCAGGACATCGTTGAGGAATCGATCAACGTGTTCTGGGGTGGGGAAGACACCCGCCAGTTGATGGTGGGTGACGAGGTCGCACCGCCCATCCCGGGGCTGTTCATCCCGCTCCTGACGAACGCGGATCTGAACGCGTACTACGCGACGAACGCGGCGCTGAACGCCGCGTACCTTCGCAACGCCGATGTGAACCGTGACTACTCGCTGGCCGGCACGGGAGGTGCGTGACATGCGTCGTCATAGTGAAGCGCTTCTGGACGCCCTCACGGGGTCGTTTGTCCGTTCGGTGACCGTGAATGTGTTCCACGGGTCTGACCGTGTCAAGGAGGGGCTGCGCCTGGAGTCGTGGTCGCTGGACGGTGACATGGACAACGAGATCACCGCGACTGGGTCTGGGGTGGTCGTTTACGAGTCGGTGAACGGCGAGTCACTGGTCCCCGTGGGGACGAAGGGTGTCCTCTCCCCGTTCCGTGCGACGTTGGAACTGGTCATGCACATCACCGCGGGCACGTTCGAAGAGTCCGTGAGTCTGGGGTTGTTTGACCTGACGACGGTGACTTCGGCGTCGGATGTGACGGCGACAGTGAACGGTGTCGACCGGGTGGTTGCTTCCCGGGTGGCGGTGCAGTTCTCCTCACTGGAGGAGCGGGTCCGACGGTGGGGGTTCCGATCTGCGGAGCAGCCCCACTCGTTGGACTCCTGCTGGAATGAGATCCGCCGCATCACGGGCATGCCGGTCGTAGAGACAGTGCCGGACACTCCGATTCCCGCGTCGACATGGTGGGAGCCGAAGCAGGGCGGCCGGATCGAGGCGGTGCAGAAACTCGCCGACATTCTCGGCGGTGTCCCTGTGGTGAACTCCGCGGGGGCGTTCACGATCGTGCCTGACGAAATGGGCGACCCGGTTGGTGAGTTGCATCTGGGCTCGCGCGGAACGGTGACCGACGTGGGGTACTCGGTGGACACGTCTACCGTCTACAACGTTGTCGTCGGGCACTTCGAGGACGATGCCCGGAACGAGATCTGGGAGGTTGCCGCGCAGACCATTGGTGATCTGGCGGTCGGCGGCGACTACGGGGAGAACACCCGTTACTACTCGTCCGATTTCGTGAGGACCCGTGAGCAGGCGCGGTCCGCGGTGGCGAAGGTGCTTGCGCTGTCTGTGGGGTCGCAGGAGTACGACGTACCGGTTCAGTGCCACGTGAATCCGCTCGTGGAGCTCGGTGACGTGCTCGAGCTGAAGGGGTGGAAGCAGCCGCTCACTGGGCGGCTCGTGTCATACAAGCTCTCCGATTCTGAGCTGATGACGGTGACGTTGCGTGTGACGCGCGCGCTGTGAGAGGGGCGACATGACTGGTGATCGCCTACGGGAGCAGATATCCCGAATCCCTTCGGTGCGGTCACACACGGCCACGCTGGTGCGGATGGAAGCGGGGCTCGCCGTTATCAACACGGGCGACACGCAGATCCGGGTCCCCTGCGTGGGGTACAACCCCCCGCGGGTGGGGATGACGGTGCAGGTTGAGTGGCGCGATGGGAAGCCGGCGGTGATCGGCCCGGCCGTGACGAGGTCTCCGGTGGGGGTCATCACGGGAACAGGTTCCCCGAAAGCTGAGGTCACGGTCGACGGGGTGGCTTATCTGCTGCCGTACCTGTCTTGGTACGAGCCAACCGTCAGCGATGTGGTGTCGGTCGATTGGCTGATGGAAGTGATCGTGGGGTCGTTGTCAACGACACCGCCCGCGCCCGAAGAGCCCGCCACCCCGGGTGCGGTCGTAACCCCGTTCGACGTAACCATCCTCGCAGCAGCGTCATCGAAGTGGTCCTTGTCGTACGGGAACTACTTCGGCGGGTCTGAGGTGTGGGCCGGGAACACGACGAACGGCGTGTGGGTGTACGGCAATGCGTTCCGTGACGGTGTAGGCCCCTCGGCGACGATCTCCCGCGTGTGGATCAACCTGCCGTTGATTTCGCAGACGGGGAACTGCTCCCTCGGACTCCACGACCTCGCGTCCTTGTCGGGTGCACCCGGGATCCACGCGCAATACCCCCTGAACCCTCGTGGCGGGTGGGTGGAGATTCCCCCGTCGTTCGGCGAGTACCTGAAAGCGGGAGGCCGGGGGATCGGCGTCACCGCGCCCGGTGGCGGCCTCACCAAGTGGCGGGGCGCCCCGTCCCCGGACTCCTGGTCTGGCGCGCTCCGCGTTCAAGGAACCCGCTAACCACCCCCGACAACACGTCCCATGCCGCCACTCCTCCGGGGGTGGCTTTTCCTTTGGAGGTCCACCTTGACGGCCAGCAGCTTCGACCCGATCACGGGCGCACCGATCTTCGCTGACGGTGACGCCCCGGATGTGGCACAGAACGCCACGGAGGTCGCGGAATACGCGGCAAGTGTTGGCACCCGCCTGATCGGGTCCACCACGCAGCGCACCGGGTACGACTTCGCGCGGGCGGGGCTGCGGTGGTACGACACGACCCTGAACGCCGAGTTCGTGCACAACGGTTCCGGCTGGGTGGAGAAGGAGTCCGACCCGGGCTGGGTGACCATCACGTCCTACGCCACCGGAATGTCCGCGTACCAGGCGGGCTCCCGGTATCGAATCAAGGACGGATGGCTCGCGCTGGTGGTGTCCGTGCAGGGCGCCATCCCTTCCGGGGGGTACACGACCCTGTTCGCGACGCCGTCCGCGATCGCGCCGGCCGCCGATGCGATCCGGTTCGGTGGGCTCGGATCCTCGGGTCACCCGGTCGGGTTCTCGTGGGAGTCGGGCAACGTCGTCGTGAGCCATTTCTCCGGGTCGAACCGTGCATGGGTGGCCGGGTCCGCGGCGATCCCGCTGGGTGTCCCGTACTTCCCGGGGTCGTAATCATGGGTGGCGCACCGAGCATTGTGACGCTTCGCCCGGGGGTGCAGTTCACCCCGGAGGCGGGCGCTTCGTTCCGTCGCGCTGAGGGCGCGTGGGGTCGGTGGATCGACATCAACCGCACGTACGCGGATTACGACACGCAGCTGCGGATGTACAACGCGTGGAACCGGTATAGGGACTCGGGGTTCAAGCCGGCCCTGAACCCGGGACACTCGCGGGCGCTGCACCCGAACGACTCGATGCATTGCCGGGGTCTCGCGCTCGATTCCGACGACTGGCGCACTCCCGGGTTCGTCAATCACATGGCCGAACACGGGTGGATTCGCACCGCCCCGAACGACCCGACCGAGCAACACCACTTCGAGTACCAGTCGTGGCGCGACCATCACCGCAACGAGCCCGCGTTCGCGGGAGATGAGGACGAGGACATGCCACTGAACGATGCTGACAAGACGTGGCTGAAGGCCGAGATCGCGAAGGCGGTCTGGAACCACCTGATCCAGCCTCAGGACGCGAACGGGAAGTACATTCCGGGCTCGTCTGGCGTTGTGGCTCGCGGGTTCCTGGCGTCCACGAACGCGCAGATTCAGGAGGCGCGTGCGGAGATCGCGGCGCTCCCGAAGAACGTGTGGGGGCACCTGATCCAGGCGCAGGACGCTGACGGGAAACCGCTGGTAGACGAGGCGGGGAAGCCGGTCGTGTTCCGTGCTTACGGGTTCGCGGCGTCCACGAACGCGCAGGTCGCTGATCTGCGTGAGCAGAAGGACACGTGAGCGTCGGTCGCCGCCTGTGGCGGGCGTCACCTGCGGAGCCGGAGCGACCACAGGTAGGGCATGAGAGTTTCCGTCTCGCGCCGGGCATGATCGCCCTCGCACTCCTCCTGAAGTATCTGGGGCTCATCGGTTACGGCATCCATGCCGCCCTCGTTGAGGTTCCGAGCTTCGTGATCGTTGGCGGGACCTATTTCGCGATCGGCTGGGCCATGGCGGTCACGCTCCTCGCCAGTCTGGCGCTGGCCGGCGTGGTGCGCACATGGAAGACCGGGAGATACCGGTTCGAGAAGAACGCGACCGCCACGCTGATCCTGGTGTTCCTGGCGTACAGCATCGTCCTCATCGGGCGTGGCGCTGTGACCCAGGACTGGGATTCCATCCCCCTGGCGTGGTTGCCGCTGATCCTCACGTGGTTCCCGATCATCCGCTACTACTCATTGGTGGGCCGATGAGCCCCGAACTGACCGGCGTGCTGTGGACGGCGTGTGCGCTGGTCGTTGTGGCGATCATCGGGTGGATCGGGAACATCGTCGTCAAGAAACTCCGCACCCGCGCTTCCGAACCGGAGATGTGGAGCCGTCTCGACCAACTCCACGTCGCTGTGTACGGAGGCGTCATGGATGGGCAGGAGAAGCCGGGCCTGATTCGCGACCTCGCCACGACGAACCAGAAGCTCGAGTCCGTCAAGCGAACCGCCGCCGCACAGGGGCGTGTGATCGGCGCAGTCGTACGTCAAGCCCCCGCCGACTTCGTGCCCCACCTGAACCCGGCAGACCTCGCCGAACTCGATGAGGACACCATCCCAACCGACCATCCGTGGCGCGCGAAACCGTCCACAACGACCTGAGGAGGTCACCATGTCTGATCCCATCCCCACCCAGACGCCGAACGTCGTCGTTGCCGACCCTCGCGTGCGCAAGGTCGCCGGCGTCGTCCTCGGCGTCGCGCTCATCCTGTTCCCCGCAGCCAGCATCCTCGACGCTGCGTCGCCGGAACTCGACTTCTCGCAGTGGCTCATCCCGGCCACCGCTGTGACGAGCTTCTTCGCTGGCGTGTTCGGCCTGGCCGTGACGACGCCGAACGTCCCGAGCAAGCGCTGATGCTCCGTTGGGCCGCGGTCATCCTCACGGGGACCGCGGCCTTCCTCATCTACTGTTCCCGCCTTCCCCATCCCGTTGAGGAGACCGCCCATGGCCGATGACATCAATACCCTGCCGGACGCGTCGGAGACGGTGAGCCCGGGACAGTCGGGGCTCTCCACCCATAGCCGATCCGTGGCGAAGATCGCGAACGCAATCAAGGCGCTCGTCACCGGCAGTGGGCCGCTCACCCCACAGGCCCTCGAGAACACGATTGCTGGTGTCGCAGCCGAGGAGATCGGGAACCCGGAGACCGCCGCGAACAACGCGGTCGTGACGATCGTGACCGAAGCGCTCGGAGACTTCACCCCCGGCGACGTGCCCCGGCAACTGTTCATCGGCGACGTGCTCACCATCGCGCGGCCCGAATGGGACGGTCCCGTCTACTGGATCACCACCGCCCCCGCCGACGCTGTAGTGGTGAACGTGCAGGCCGGCGATCAGGTGTTCCACGTGACCGCGGAGCCACTGCCTCCTGAGATCATCTGGGCGGACGACTTCAACCGGGCAGACGGCGCAGCCGGGAACACCGAGGTCGGCAACCTCCCCTGGGTGGTCCACGGCACCGCAGCAGCACCCACCATCGTCTCCAACCGGATGAACATCCCCTCTGGCACCGGCCCCGCTGTCATCGACTCAGGCACCCCGGACGGCATCCTGACCGTCCACATGCCCGTCGTCAGCACCGGAGCGATGGGCGTGATGTGGCGGTGCGTCGACAACACCGGGTACTGGCTACTCACCCGCACGGCCTCCGGCAACCTCGCCTACCAGATCCTCCGCCGGTCATCGTCCACGAACACCACCATCCCGCTCACCGTTCCCACGACGATGACCGATGCCGACGAGGTGGTCGTGACCCTCGACGGGAACGACATCACCGTCGAGATCAACGGTGTCGAGGTTTGGTCGGGCACAGACGCCACGCACTCCACAGCGACCAAACACGGCGTCTACGCTGGCGCCCTTCCGGCCGGCCGCTTTGATGACGTGTCCTTCACCACGTTGGGGGGATGATCCATGCCGACCACCCCGAACGGAACGGCGTACACCACCTATTCGGCCGTCGTGACGGGCGCGAGCACCGTCCGCTGGGCCGTAGCAGATTCGGTCCTGGCAACCGCCAGCATCCCTGTCGTGCTGTACGCGCACGGTTCCGGTGGCGCTTCCAATCAGTTCGAAACCCTCGCCGCATGGGAGGGCCTGCGCAACTGGCTGATCGACAACGGGTGGGCGTGGATCGAAGGCGTCGGCGGCGGCAACAAATCGTGGGGTAACGCATCCGCCCGCACCGCGTACGAGAACTCCTACCTCCATGTCGCTGGGGTCCTCGACCTCGGCGACGTAGTGGTTCTGGGCCGCTCCATGGGCGGTGTGGTGGCCTCCTGGCTGTACACGGAGTCGACCGTGGTTGCTCCCGTGTCCGTGGGGTGCATCATCAACTCCGGCGTGCAATCCCTCTCCGCGTGGTACGAGGCGGGGATCGACCAGGCGGCGGTGATGTCCGCCTACGACGCCGCCACAGAGGCGGCGTTCTATGCCGCGATCACCGGGTACGACCCGATCACCCGTCCCGCGTCACTGTGGGCGGGGAAAAACGTGATCCAGCTCGTCGGAACCGCGGACGACACGGTCCCCCCAGCCCACCACGGCTACGCAATGCGTGAGCACTACTCGGGACAGCCTGCGATCGACCTTCTCGACATTCGTGTCGGCGGTGACCATTCCGGCACCAACGGCTCCTATCTCGAAACCGACGTGATGACCGCGTTCCTTCTCGACGTCACGGGTGGGACGCCACCGGAACCGGAGCCGCGCCTGTTCTACCGCAACGTGGCGCGGTACTGGATCGACTCGAACCTCCGCCGGCACGTGGTGGCGGAGAGCGTCCCGATCTAGTGCGTGCAGGCTGAGTGCGTCAGCGCGGTCTCGCCTGGCGGGCACTCCCGAGCATCGCCCGCGGTGGCCATCAGAACGATAGGCACGACCAACACGGCCGCGGCGAGGATTGCGAGAACGGCGATACCGATCCGCTGCCCAATCCCGAGCGGCTGGCGCGCCTCCACGCTCTGACTGCTGTCCGCGTCCTCGCGGTGATCGATCGCCATATTGTCCCCCGTTTGGGGGACTCTAGCAGAACATGAGCCCGCTCTTATATGGGTCGCCTATGAGCAAATGAACAGGCGCTCGCTTGCTCAGATTGTTCCTGTCAGGGTTCCGCCAAATCAGGATCAGAAGAACGCCCCCGGCTTGCATCTACGGATGCTTGCCGGGGGCGTTTTGTCGTGCGTAGAATCGTCGTCTCCCGAAGATGGGAGCGCCCTCGCCGCGGCGGCAACCGCGGACGAGGGCTAGCCGAAACCAGCACTACCTGGAGACGACCATGCAACACCGTACCCCCGCGCGCCCTCTCGTCGCACTCACCGAGACGGATGCCGCGATCACCACGTTTCTCGCCCGCTACTCGGGTGACTCCCGCCGGTCGGAGCACTTCGCTCTTGCCCGCTTCCTCGCCTGGTACCCGCACCCGGACATCCTGCAGGCCACCCGCGCGGAGATCGAGATGTACGTCCATCACCTGCTCGAGGAGGAGGGGCTGAAGCGCTCGACCGTCTACGGGTACCTGTCGACGCTGTCGCAGTTCTTCAAGGTCGCTGTCGCGGACGGCCGGATCACCGCGGACCCGACCGTCATGGTCCGCCGGCCGAAGGTCTACTACGACGACAACCGCCTCACCCGCCTGTCCTCCCACGACGTCGAGAAGCTACTCCTGCACGCGCAGACCCGTTCACCGCAGCACACCGCGCTCGTGGCGCTCCTGGGCCTCCTGGGGCTGCGTGTGTCGGAGGCGGTCGGTGTACGGATCGAGGACTACTCCGGGTACGAGCGCGGACACCGGGTGCTGCACCTCGTCGGGAAGGGCGGGAAGCCCGCGACCATCCCGCTGCCGCCGCTCGTGTTCCGCATCCTCGACGCCGCTGCAGGCGACCGGAGAGAGGGTCCGCTGCTCACCACCCGCACCGGGCGCCAGATGACCCGGCACGACGCGTACCGGCGTATCGAGGTCCTCGGTCGGCAGTGCGGGCTGGGCCACATCCACCCGCACCAGCTGCGCCATGCGGCCGCGACCGCCGCGCTGGACGCAGGCGCGAGCGTGCGTGACGTGCAGGCGTTCGGTCGGTGGGCGGACCCGCGGATGGTGGACCGGTACGACCGGAACCGGCACAACCTCGACCGCCACGCCGCTTACAAGCTCGCGTCGCACATGTCAGCGATCGCCGACCGGATCGCGGTCTAGACCGCCGCGGTGCGGTGGGTGACCGCGTTACGCCAGACGACGATCTCCCACCCACCACCGGGCCCGTCGACCCAGACAACGCAGACCCGATCATTCGAGCCCTTGACGTAGCCCTTGCGGCGTTGCGCGGGCTGCACGTCGGGGAAATGCACCCACACCCACACCGGAGAGCGCGCACCAGACCAGTCGATGGGCCGGGTCCCGTACGCCTCCTGGGGGAGGGTTTGCGGGCCGGGGGTGGACGCGGCGAGGCGTGCATCCTGCATCGCATCAATCTGCACCGCGTACCGCTTATTCGACGTCATGGCCGGCGCTCCCTATCTCCGGCCACCCCCGATCCTAAAACGACACCGCCGACATCACACTCCCACGACGGCGACGTGACACGAGTTGCACCACCACCCGCCGGCGACCGGCCGTAACACCGTCCCGCAGTTCGCACAGTGCGGCCACGCTGCCACCTCGAGCCCGTCCATGCCGGGAGAGTACGCCGATGTCGGAACCCCCGAGGAAACTATCCACCGATGCCTACCCCAGCCGAGCTCCTCGACTTCGAGTCGACGTGGCCTCGCCATTCCGGCGTGAAGGAGGAAGCGATCATCCGGGCGTTCGGGATCAACCCGCCCAGGTATTACCAGCTGCTCCATCGAGCGGTCGAGAACGCCGAGGGGCTCGCGCATGATCCGATCACCGCGCACCGGGTTATCCGCCGCCGGTCGGACACTCCCCCGATGTAGCGTCTTCGCACGATCGGCTACAGTGTCGGCTACACCCGCGTAATTGCGGGGCGAAATACCCGGGAATGACAAAGGCCCTCTCCCCAATCAGCGACTGGGAAAGAGGACCTGTAGCAGGAGCGGGGCTTGAACCCGCGACCTCACGATTATGAGT